>JBOGVZ010000086.1:0-20911 GCA_050692985.1 Actinomycetota bacterium | reverse complement strand
CGCCCTGGAGCGTCGCCGTATCGTCGAGGAACGCCGACACGCTGGGCCGCACCCTCAGGCTGCCCGAGTCCTCGGCCCGCTTGTTCGGGCCCTGCCCGACGACGAGGACCACGTGCGCCTGGGCCGGGCCCGTCTGGAACGTGCCCTGGACCGCCGGCACCGTGACCGTCACACCGTTCGTCAGCCGGTTGCACGACGGGGTGAAGGGGCCCTCACCGGAAGCTTGCGCCTGGGTCACACTGACGGTGGCCTCGACGATCGTCCACTTCCTGTCGCACTTGGTGGTGATGTGGAACCGCATCGACCGGCCGTCGGGAGTGATCGACGACTGGTCGGAGTCGATCTGCACTTGCAGCTCGGTCCGGTGCGCCTGAGCCACCTGCGCCCCCCCGGCCACGAGGAGCCCGACCAGGCCGGCGAGGACGAGCGGACGGAGCGGGACGGCGATGCTTGCCATGGAGACCACCTCCTGTGGTGAGCCCGGACGTCCCCGGTACTACTGGCCGGCGACGCGAAGGGATTGCGCGGGCGGGGGCATCGAGCCGCCCTTTTTCGGCTAGCTCGCGGGAGCGGGGAGCCTGCCCTCCAGGGGGTCTCCACCGGCGCGGGGGACGAGAACCACTGCGGCGACGCGTTCGAGGCCGGGCGGCAGCACCAGCCCTGCGCCTCGTCGGCCCGTCTCGATCGTGAGCACCCCCGCGGGCCGGCGATCGCCGGAGGGACCGACGATCTCGACATCGAACGTCCCCACCGGGGATCCCTCGTCGAGGACCGCGAAGATCCACGACGGTCGGCCCAGGTACACCGCCAGGTGACCGACACGGGTCCCGTCCGGACGCCGGAGGACCTCGACCCCCAGGTACTTTCCGTCGGCCCGTTCCAGCGCGGTTCGGAACAGGTCCGCGGCCTGGCGGTCGGTGCGGGTGGCCAGCCAGGCGCCCCCCACTCCCGCGGCGGCGGCGACCGAAGCGGCGACCGACAGCGACAGGATCCGACGCCACCGGGGACCCCTGGGTGGCCGTGACAGGCGAGCCAGGTGGGTCAGGGTCCTGGTCTCGAACCCTGCGGAGGGCTCTCGCTCGGGCGCCAGCAGCAGGACCTCGTCCTTCGCCTCCGCCATGTCGGCGACGAGCGAGCGGCACTCCCGGCACACCTCCAGATGGGCCAGGGCTCGGCCCCGTTCCACCCCGGTGGCCACGTCCATGGCCAGCTCGGCCGCCAGGGCTCGGGTCTCCTGATGAGCCGGGTTATCGGTCATTGGTCACCTCGAAGGCCTCCCGCAGCTTCTGCAACCCCGTCCGGATCCGGGTCTTCGCCGTGCCGAGGGGGATCCCCTCGATATCCCCGATCTCTCGAGCGGTCCGTCCGTAGAAGGCCGACATGAGGACGGCCCGTCGCTGCTCCTCCGGGAGACCGCCAAGAGCCAGCCGGACACGTTGGGACTCGTCGGCCAGGACCCCCTGGGCCTCGGGCTCGGATCGGCTGTCCGCGCGGAGACCGATCAGCAGGTCCGGATCCACCGGTGTCTGGCGGCGCATCCGAAGGGCGTCGACGGCGACGTTCCTGGTGATGGCGAGGAGCCAGGTGATCACCCGTCCCCGTGTGGGGTCGAACGTGGCCGCGTGCCGCCAGGCCCGCATGAACGACTCCTGAGCCACCTCCTCCGCCATGTTCGGATCCCCCACGATGGTCATGGCCAGGCCGAAGACCCGACCCTGGAATCGCCGCACGAACGCCGCCGAGCCGTCCGGATCGCTCGAGGCCAGGCCGGCGAGCAGGGACTCATCGGAGAGCGACCTCACCGAAACACATACGGCTCAGCGCCTCGGATGGATTGGCCGTCGTCGGGCCCGCCCTCGTCAGGGGGCGCAGGGGGGCGTGCCGGCCCCCAGGGGGTCAGCCGAGACGTGCCAGTGGTCGTGGTGCTGGTGGGCGCTCGCCGACAGCGCCCGGAACCCCTCGGTGGCCCGGGCTTTCGTCCAGATCCTCCCCCGGCCGATCAGCTCGGCGATCGGGAGCTTCGTCTTGTTCGTGTTGAACCACCGTTCAGCCTCCTCGGCGGCGACGCCGCCGTCCGAGAAGTCCTCGGCGTTGCCCCAGGCGTGCTGGGACCAGCTCGCGGAGCCGGCGATGGGGCGGCAGTTGAAGATGCCCCACGATTCGTGGGCGGGGAATCGCTCGAAGTACGCTACGTGGATCTCTGCGAGCGCCTCGGTGCCGGCCGTCGGCGCGACCACCGGCGGGGCCATCTCGATCTTGCGCACCACGTACATCGCCGCCGGGGTGGCCACCGGCCGGAACTGCCAGGCCCCGCCGACGTCTCCCCGCCGGGTCAGCTCGCCGAGACGTGTGAGCGTGGCCGCCTGCGCACGGGCCCCCGACCACTCGGGGTCGCCCCGCCTGCGGATCTGCCAGTTCCCCGGGTGGGTCGAGAGGATCTCCTCGACTCGCCGGAGCATGACCGTCTCCTCGAGCGGCCGCTTCTTCGCCACCCGGCCGCCCGGTATGCCCACCCGGTACCGTTCCGTGGTCACCTCGTCACCACCCGTCACCCTCGCTCGTCGGTTGCACCCTAGCCCACCAGGCCGAGCTCGTGGACATCCGGAGCGCCTGTGTTGCCCCATCCGACCTCTGGCGGGAGACTGGCGCCGTGGGGCCGGAGACGAAGTACGCGAAGACCGCCGATGGGGCTCACATCGCCTACCAGGTCGTGGGCGAGGGCCCGCTCGACCTGGTGTTCGTCATGGGCTGGACCTCGAACGTTGAGGCCATGTGGGAGGAGCCGGACCTGGCCCGATTCCTGTCCCGGCTGGCCTCCTTCAGCCGTCTGATCCTCTTCGACAAGCGGGGGGTGGGCCTGTCCGACCGCGTCTCCGACAGCGACTTCCCCACGTTCGAGACCCGGATGGACGACATCGGGGCGGTGATGGACGCGGCCGGCTCCGAGCGGGCCGTGGTCTTCGGCGTGTCCGAAGGCGGGCCGCTCTCGATGCTCTTCGCGGCGACGCACCCGCAGCGGACCCTGGGGCTGGTCCTGTTCGGGACGTCGGCGCGGTTCGCATGGGCCCCCGACTTCCCATGGGGGAGCACGGAGGAGTACTGGCGCGACTACCTGGACCGGATGGATCGCTCGTGGGGCACGCCCGAGCTCGCCCGGTGGATCGTGGGGAGCTGGGGCGCGCCGACCAGGGTCGAAGACGAGCCGCTGATCACCTGGCTGACCTCATACATGCGGCGGGCGGCGAGCCCGGGGGCTGCCATCGCCCTGTCGAAGATGAACCGGGACATCGACGTTCGCGGCGTTCTCCCGGCGATCCACGCGCCCACGCTGGTCCTGGGACGGACCGAGGACCCCGACTTCCCGATCGAGGGAACGCGGATGCTGGCGGAGCGGATCCCGGGCGCCCGGTTGGCCGAGTTCCCCGGGAGCGACCACTTGTTCTGGGTCGGCAACCAGGAAGAGCTTCTGGACGAGGCCGAGCGATTCGTCAAGGAGCTCGGCGATCAGGAGGCCGAGCTCGACCGGGTTCTGGCCACCATCCTGTTCACCGACATCGTGGGGTCGACCGAGCGGGTGGCCGAGGTGGGGGACCGCCGGTGGCGGGAGCTCCTCGATGCGCACCGGGCCAGGATCCGCCCCCTGATCGGGCGGTACCGGGGCCGCGAGGTGGACACGGCCGGCGACGGCTTCCTGGCCACGTTCGACGGGCCCATCCGGGCCATCCGGTGCGCCCTGGCGGCGACCGTGGCGGTTCGCGACCTGGGCATCGAGATCCGGGCCGGGCTCCACACGGGCGAGGTGGAGTCCGCGGGCCAAGAGATCCGGGGGATCGCCGTGCACATCGGTGCCCGGGTGGCCGGGCTGGCCGAGCGGTCCGAGGTCCTGGTGTCATCGACGGTCAAGGACCTGGTGGCCGGGGCCGCTCTCGAGTTCGAGGATCGAGGGGAGCGCGAGCTCAAGGGAATCCCCGGCGGCTGGCGCCTCTACCGCGTGGTTTCCTCGCCGACCGGCTAGCGCCAGTCGATCGCGGCCACCCGGACGGGCTCCGCGAAGCCCTTCAGACTGACCTCGCGGGGCTCGGACCCGGTGAGCCCGTCCGCCCGGGCCAGCGTCTCCTGGCTGGCCAGGATCTCGCCGCCCTCGGCCAGCGCGGCGATCCGAGCCGCCATGTGCACCTCGCCGCCGCTGTAGTCCTGTCCCCGGCGGGTGCCCTCGCCGGCGTGGATGCCGATCCGCACCTGAAGAGCGAACCCGTGCTCGCGTCGGTGTTCGGCCAGGGCCCGCTGAACGGCGATGGCGGACCGGAGGGCCGCGCCGGCGTCCTCGAAGGCCACGAAGAACCCGTCGCCGGTGTGATGGGCGACCTCGCCGCCGTGGGAGGCGAACAGGGACCGGAGCGTCCCGTCGTGCCACCGCAGGAGGTCCTCCCAGGCCTCGTCCCCGATCACGCCCACCAGGTCGGTGGACCGAACGATGTCCGTGAACATGAACGTCCGCCCGACCCGCTCCGCCGGCCCACGGGCAGGTGCGAGCTCGCCGAGGAGCGCCGCTGCTCGCTCGGCGGCGGGCCGGGCCCCGAGCCGCTCGAACGTGTCGCGGGCCGCCCGGGCCTCCATCCGTGCCGCGTCCTCCTCCCCGAGGGCCCGGTGCACGTGGGCCAGCTGGAGCCGCAGCTCGGCAACCTCGTGGGGTGCCTCGATCTGCTGCCACGCCTGCTGGGCCCTCCGAAGGTCGGGAATCGCGCCCGCCGGGTCGTCCCCGGCCGCCCTCACCGCTCCTCGCGCGCCCGCGGCGATGGCGTGGAGCGTCACGGAATCGTACTCGGCGACGATGGACTCGAGCTCGGTCAGGGCCGAGGCCGCGGTCTCCGGGTCCTCCGCGGTCAGGGCGATCTCGACCTGGGCGGCCCGGAGCCGCACCTGCTGGCAGCGGTTCCCGCCGGCTTCGGCCAGCGCCTGACGGACCCCGGCGGCGGCCGCCTCGAGCTTCCCCTGGGCCAGTCGGAGGAGCGACAGCCCGGGCTGCGGGTGGAGGCCGAACTGGTGGGCTCGAGCGTACGCGTCCTCGGCGGCGTCGAGGTCGCCCATCCGGCGCCGCACCTCGCCGATCTCGTAGTTGGCGGGACCCAGACCCGAGACGAAGTTGAACAGGGGGAGCTCCTCGCAGGCCAGGCGGGCCTGCTCCTCGGCCTTTGCGTACGATCCGCGGAGCCGCATGAGCTCAGCCTGGTGGACCCGGCAGACCCCGGGGAACGCGGGGACGGACTGGCGTTCGCACCACCGCAGGGTGGCGTCGGTCCACTCCGCCGCCCGCCCGTAGTCCCCGAGTCTGGAGCAGACGCCGATCATCCCGCAGTACACGTAGCCCGCCGCATGTGGTTCCAGCTCTCCCCCCACGACCGACGTCATGGCCTCGTCCAGGAGGGCCATGCCCTCGCTGACCCTTCCCAGGATGCAAAGCGCATGTCCCTTGTCATGGAGGCTCATCGCGTGCAGGTCTCGGTCCCCGGTCCGATCGGCGAGCACCAAGGCCTGGTCATAGCTGGCGATGGCCCCGTCGAAGTCGCCCTGGAACCAGGCCAGCAGCCCACCCATCCACGCCAGCCAGCCGTGGACCGGCCATCCCGGGTCCTCCTCGGCCAGGCGGACGGCCTTGGCCGCCCACCCCTGGGCTTGGGGCATGGCCATGCGCATACCGTGCTGCTCGCCGACCCGGAACGCCATCATGGCCGCCGCCCGCCGGTTCCCCTCCTCCAGGTAGGCGGCGTACGAGCGCTCCAGGAACTCGACGGTCTCGTCGGGGTGCGCGGACCAGTACGCCGCCGAGGCCAGCAGCTCCAGGCCCTCCCCGGTGAGGGATCCCTGCCGGTCGGCCTCACTGAGGATCTCGTAGGCCTCGTCCCAGGCGTGCCGCTCCAGGGCCTCACGTCCGGCCTCCACGGCATCGGCTGCAGTTCGGCTCACGGACAGATGCTACGCCACCGACTCCTCGCCGGGCCCGAACACGCCGACCACGTCGGTGACCGGGTCGACGCCGTGTTCGCCTCGGACCGTGAGCCGGTAGATCCCCGGCGGCTGAGGGTCGAAGGCGATCGAGCGCCACTCCTCGTCACCGGGGGGGAGGTCGCGCCGGCCGACGACGTCTCCGTGCTCGCCCGTCAGCGTCGCGGTCAGCTGGATCCCGGGGTCCTCGGGTCGGACGGCGGCCGAGACCGGCTCGCCGGCGAGGAACGCGTCCTCGACGTCGAGGGACACTCGGGTGTTGACGGCGTAGTAGATCGACAGATCGAGGTCGAGCCCCGACAGCATCCCGTGGAGCTGCTGGAGGACGGTATCGAAGTTCTGGAGCGACGCGTGGCGTTCGGCCGCGAACATGCCGGCCGGGTCGTTGCCCATCTCGATCGGCGTGGCCGAGACCCGAGGGACCGTCCCGTCGCCGTCCTGGTCCTCCCCCCCGTAGTCCCGGAGCATCTCCACGCCCTCCTCCTCGGGCCGCGCCGACTGCGCGGTCGGTTGGAACGTGCCCACCACGGGACGGATCAGGTACCGGTCCCGCCGGTAGGCCTCGTCCGACTCGTGCTCCTCGACCGCGCGGCGGATCTCCGCGTGGAACTCGAGCGCCTGCTGCGCCCGGGCCTGATCGAGGTTCGCGATGGGGCGTTCTGTGACCCGGACCAGGTTCCCGGCATCCTCGCAGCACGGGTAGATCGGCAGGAGCTGGTACACGGAGGTGAAGGAGCGAAGCAACCCGGAGAGGTCGGCGATCGTGAACGGGCCGATCTCCTTCCTCAACCCGTTGGCGATGAACCCGAGGGCGTTCAGCGACCCCCGATACGGGGTGCCCAGCGTGATGAGCATCCGCGTCGTCCTCCACCCGTCGAGGCACTCGAGGAAGTACCGGGAGACCACGCCGCCCATCGAGTGGCCGATCAGGACGAGCTTGGCGTCATCGGCGCCGGACGTCTCCCTCCATCGCTCGAGCCAGCCGTGGCTCTCCCTGGCCAGGCGCCGGGCGGCCACCCGGTTGTCGCGACGCCAGTCGTACGGGAACTCGAAGTAGTTCCTGCCGGGCTCCACGTCGAAGCCGGCTCGGATCGCCGTGGCGATCTTCGAATACCCGTCGATCTTCCACAGGCCGGGGATCAGGTGGACGTCGGGCATGATCCGGGGGGCGGTGACGCCGTCACCGAGGTCGTCGGCGTCGGGCGGATCCTCGGCGAGGCGGAGCTCGGTGATGCTTCGGCCCAGCGAGAACAGGGCGCGGACCGCGGCGCCGGGGGTGATGGCCAGACATCCTTCCCGTCCTTCGACAGCACGCTCCCGGTGATCCCCGGGAGCAGAACGACCACGTCTTTCATCGGCTTCCGGGCCATCGAAACCACCCTACTCCCACGGGTCGGGGCGCGGCGACATGGCCGCGATGGGCCGAACTCCCTCTTGACCGAGGTCGTTGCCACGCTGAGACTGGGCCGTCGGGGGTCCCATGGCGGACGCGGGCGAGCTCCACATCAACGGGATCGACGGTGTCACCGGCGAGTACCTCTTGCCGCCGCTACCTCCCGACGTCGTGGCCCGCGTGGCTGGCGGGGAACGGCTGGAGAAGGACGAGCTCGACGAGCTGAAGGCCAGGCAGAGGGCATCCACCGAGGCCTACCTGGGCGTGGTCGCCGGGGTCGATCCAACCAAGCTCGAGGAGTCCGGGTGGGGGGTGGTCTTCCCCCACGACATCGAGCCGGAGGTGCTCGAAGCACTTCGGCCCCTGCTGGACCACCGCCGGGCCGAGGCCGCCGCGGTCGAGCCGGGACGGTACCGAGAGTACGCGGGCCCGGATGGGCACCGTCCGGAGGACCGGAGCACCACGTTCCTGGCGCGCCATGGGATCGCGCCGGGGAACCCCGCCGACCCCGACCGCATGCCGTACTACCTCCTCCTGGTGGGCGGTCCCGACCGGATCCCGTTCCGGTTCCAGTACCAGCTCGACGTGAGCTTCGCGGTCGGACGGATCTCGTTCGACACCGCCGAGGAGTACGGCCGGTACGCCGAATCCGTGGTCCGCTCGGAGCGGGAGGCCCGGCCGTCCCCGTCCGCCGTCTTCCTCGGAACGCGGAACGCCGACGATCGGGCCACCACGCTGAGCGCCGAGCATCTCGTCGCTCCGCTCGCCAAGGGCCTGTCGACGCGCTTTCAGGACCGGACCTTCGAGATCCTGGTCGGGGAGGAGCAGGCCACCAAGGCCAGCCTGGCCGGAGCCTTCCACCGTGAGACCGCGCCCGCGTTCGTGTTCACGGCCACGCACGGGATGGCCTTCCCGAAGGGCGATCCTCGGCAGGCGCCGCACCAGGGGGCGCCGCTGTGTCAGGAGTGGCCCGGCCCCCTGCAATGGCGGCAGCCGATCCCGCAGGACTTCTACCTGGCGGGTGACGACGTCGCCGACGATGCCAGGGTCGATGGAGCGGTGGTGTTCCTGTTCGCGTGCTACGGGGCCGGGACCCCTCAACACGACGACTTCGGCGATTCGCTCGGCACTCCGCCGGAGATCGCGCCGGGGGCGTTCGTGGCGGGGCTTCCCCGGCGACTGCTGGGCCATCCCCGAGGGAGCGCCCTCGCCGTGGTCGGCCACGTGGAGCGGGCGTGGGGATACTCCTTCGTCTGGCCGGGCATCGGGAGCCAGCTCCAGGTGTTCGACAGCGCCCTCACCGAGCTCCTGCGCGGCGTGCCGGTGGGTCACGCCATCGAGTACTTCAGCGATCGGTACGCGGCTCTCACCACGGACCTCGAGGCCCTGAAGGAGGACGCCCGCTTCGGGGGCACGCCCGATCCCTTGGAGGTGTCCGGGCTCTGGACCGCCCGGAACGACGCTCGCAACTACGTGCTCCTGGGAGACCCGGCGGTGCGGATGGCCCCCGCGTCCGGGTGAGCCGCGATGTTCACGGTGGACATGCTCCCGGCCGGGCACGGAGATGCGCTGTGGATCGAGTACGGCGAGGGGGACGTCCGCGGCCGGGTCATCGTGGACGGCGGGACCGGTCCGACCTACGACGTCCTCCGTTCGCGATTCGCCGCCCTCCCTCCGGACGACCGCCGCCTCGAGCTCCTGGTGGTCACGCACGTCGACGCCGACCACATCGAGGGTGTCATCCGGCTGATCCAGGACGCCCGGCTGGGCCTGCGGATCGACGACGTGTGGTTCAACGGATGGCAGCACCTCCCGGGAGACGTGTTCGCCCCGACCCACGGCGAGATGCTCTCGGCTCTGTTGCTGGATCTCGACCAGCGGTGGAACGGGGCCTTCGACGGGGAACCGGTGGCCGTGTCGAACGACGAGGCACCGCTCCCGACCGCCGAGCTCGACGGGGGCCTCCGGTTGACCGTCCTCGGCCCCGGGGTGCCGGAGCTCGCCGCACTCCAGCTGGTCTGGGGGCGGGAGGTGCGAGAGGCCGGGCTGGTGCCGGGATCGCCACGCCCGGCGCTGGACCTCCTGTACAAGACCCCCCGGCTCCAGATCCCCGAATACGGGACGGGCGGACCCGACGTCGAGACCCTGGCCGCGTCCGAGGATCCCCTCGACGAGTCCGAGGCCAACGCGAGCAGCATCCTTCTCCTGGCGGAGTTCGCGGGGAGGAGCGTCCTCCTCGGCGCGGACGGCGTCGCCCCGGTCATGACCGCAGGGATCGACCGTCTCCTGCGGGAGCGTGGCGAGGAGGTCCTGACGGTCGACGCGGTGAAGGTCGCTCACCACGGCAGCCGGCGCAACGTTCGTGAGGACCACCTGGCGCTGATCCGGTCGAGCCGGTTCCTGTTCTCCACGAACGGCGCCTACTACCACCACCCGGATCAGCAGGCGGTGGCCCGGATCCTCCTCGGCGAGACGGGGGAGGGCCGGGAGCTCCTGTTCAACTACCGGACCGAGGAGAACGAGGTGTGGGACGACCCCGTGCCCATGGAGCGGTGGCGGTACCGGGCGGTCTATCCGGAGCCGGTCCCGGCCGGGTTGAGGGTCGACCTGGGGGAAGGTGAGCCGTGAGCCGAGCCGGGTGGGCGGACGTGCTGGTCAGGATCCGAGCGCTGGATCCGTCCACCGGGGCCTACGGGCTCGACGCGCTCGCCGACGACGGCCACCAGGTCACCGGAACCCTCCGACTGGACCGGGAGGCGCTTCGGGCCGCGGAGCTCGACGCCCGTCGGTACGGGATGGCGCTCTCGGAGTCCCTGCTGGCCGAGGACGTGGGCCAGGCGTACGCGGCCGCGCTTCGCCGCGCCGAGTCCCGGGACCGCGGACGCCTCCGGGTCCGCCTGCGGATCGACGACGCTGCCGCCGAGGTCCACGCCGTGGCCTGGGAGCGGCTCCACCACCTCCACCGAGGCCGGCCCATCCCGGTGGCCATCTCCCAGCGAACGCCGTTCTCCCGGTTCACGGAGACGGACTTCGGCCTGGACACGCTCGCCACCCGGTCGATCCGGGTGCTCTTCGCGGTGTCGAACCCGACCGAGCTCCCAGAGGGACTTCCGCCGATCGCCGTCGACGAGGAGATCCGGGCCATGCATTCGGCCGTGGGCGATCTCAGCTCTCGGGACCGGATCGCCGTCACGATCCTCCCGGGTCATTCCGGGGTAGCCGCGGATCTGCGTCAGGCCTTGGAGGCGGATGGGTACACGGTGGCGGACGGGCCGGCGAGCCTGAAGAACCTCACCCGCCTGCTCGGCGATCACGACGTGGTGCATGTTCTCTGCCACGGCCACTTCCGCCGGGAGTCCCCGACCGGGGCGGGGACCGCGGCCCTGTACCTCGAGCGTGACGACGGCCGATGGGAGGCGGTCGAGGATGACCGGCTGGCGGATCGCGTGGCGGCCCTCGACCCGTTCTGCCCCCACCTCCTCTTCTTCTCGGCCTGCGAGAGCGCACGACAGGACCCCACGCATCCGCTGGTGGGGCTGGCGCCGAAGCTGGTCGGCGCCGGCGCTCCCGCCGTGGTCGGGATGCAGGCACCGGTTCCCGCGTCCCTGGCCCGCGAGCTGACCGTGTCCTTCTACCGGAGCCTGCTCGACCAAGGGCTCGTGGACGTGGCCCTCAACGAGGCCAGGCTGCAGCTCTACGAGGGAGCCGAGGTGGACTGGGCCATCCCCGTGCTCTTCAGCAGGCTCCCGGATGGCCGGCTCTTCGTTCCGGGCGAGCTCGCCGGGGCGGCGGTGACCGGGAAGGTCGTGCTTCGACAGACGGAGCATGGCGTTCGGGCCGATCGCCGCCGAACCGATCGACCGATCCGCTCCGTCCCCGTGCGAGCCCTCCCGCGCGACTTCCCCGATCTGCTCGACCGCGAGGACGAGGTTCGGGCCGCCATCACCGCGCTCCAGGCCGGCCGGTCCGTCGAGGTGATCGGGGGCCCGGGGATCGGCAAGAGCACGCTCCTCCGGCACCTGGTGCACCGGGTCGTCGGCCCCGACGGTGTGGTCCACGGCTCGGCTCGGGGCCGGACGGTGGAGGACCTGCTCCAGTACCTGTTCGATCGGGTGCACCGCGCCGAGGGGTCCTACCGACCAACGCCTGGCGAGCTCCGCGACGCCCTGGCCGAGGTCCGGGTCATGTTCGCCCTCGACGACGTGGAGCTGTCCGGAGAGGACCTCGGGCTGCTGATGGACGGCGCCCCCGCGGCCGTGTTCCTGGTGGCGAGCCCTGGTCCGGTGCTGGCCGGGCAGGGGGAGACCGTGCGGCTGGGCGGGCTGCCGGCCGTGGCCGCCGTGATGCTGTTCGAGCGCCATCTGGACCGGCCGCTGACGGAGGGGGAGCGCGTCGAAGCGCAGGCCCTGGCCGACACACTCGGCGGCCACCCCCAGGAGCTGATCCAGGCCGCGGCCAGGGTCCGAGACGACGGCATCCCCCTGGAGCAGGTGGTGTCGGACGCGGCCGATGTGCGCGGGGCGGCCATCGGCACCGTGGAGCTCGCCACGCTTCCCGAGGTCGATCGCCGGGTGCTGGGGGTCCTGGCAGCGCTGGGGACCGCGCCGATCCGGGCCGAGCACCTCGAGTTACTCACCGGAGAGCGCGATCTCGACGAAGTCCTGGAACGCCTCCGACGCCGGGGTCTGCTCAAGGCGGCCAGTCCCGCCTTCACCCTGGCGGAGGGGATCGGCCCGGAGGCTGTGGCCTTCCTCGAGGCCGAGACGTGGAGGGAGCGCGTCGTGGAGCACTTCCTCGAATGGGGAGGGCGGAACCGCGACGACACCGGCATGCTCCTTCGGTCGCTCGACGCCATCCTGGCCGCGATGGAGTGGGTGGGGGCGGCCGGCCGGCGCCATGACTACCTAGGCCTGGCCCGACTCGTCGAGGAGCCCCTGCTGTTGGCTCGGCGGTGGGGGACATGGGGGTCCGTCCTCCACCGCTCGCTCGAAGCCGCCGAGACCGTGGGCGACGAGGCGGCCCGGGCCATGGCCCACCACGAGCTCGGGACCAGGGCGCTGGGGGAGGGCAACCGCCGCGCGGCCAGGGATCACCTCCGACGAGCCCGGCGCCTCCGGAAGGCCCTGGGGGATCGAGCGGGCGCCCGCCTCACCCGCCACAACCTTCGGCTCGTCTCTCCCACCCCCTGGTATCTGGGCGGGGCCTCCGCCGTGGTGGCGGCGGGCGTCGCCGCCGTCCTCCTGGCCCTCCCGGGCGGCGGTGTGACGGCGGCTCCCGACCCGGTGAGTTTCGGTGAGCAAGACATCGAGGGGCCGGCCGTGGTCCGGACGGTCACCCTGCGCCCCGCCAGCGATCCCGTGACGATCACCGACATATCCATCGAGCCGCCCCTGGCCGACTTCCGCCTCCGGAACCCCGGGCGGTGCGAGGGTCGCCTGGAGACCGAATGCGTGGTCGAGGTCGTGTTCGAGCCTCGAACCTCCGGGCCCCTCGAGGCGGCGCTGATCGTCTCGCACAACGGCGACGACAGTCCCGAGGAGGTGCCTATCGAGGCGACCGGCGTCCCGCCGCCGGGCGTTGCGGCGATCCGAGTCGACCCCGAGAGCCTCGACTTCGGTGCGGTGCCGGCCGAAGCCACGCCGACCCAGACGGTGACCGTGACGAACGACGGGGGCGCTCCCCTCGAGGTGGAGAATGTGGGCCTCAGGTACACGGTGGGACCCACGGACGCATTCGAGGTCGACCAGGACTGCACGGCGGACGGGGTCCCCCCGGGCGGGGAGTGCCGGATCGAGGTCACCTTCGTTCACCCCTCGAGAGGCGACATCGAGGCCGAGCTCGTCGTGCGCAGCGACGCCATCGGCAGCCCACACCGGGTGCCCATCTCCGGCCGGACGGCCCTGCCCGACCTGGTGGCGTTCCTTGAGGTCGGTGACCTGGAGGTCGACGAGAAGCGGATCTCGGTCCCGGCGACCGTCCGGATCGTCAACCAGGGCGACGTGGCAGCCGGGGAGTTCTACGTAGCCGTCTCCGAGTCGCTGCAGGACTTCGTTTCCTTCTTCGTTGAGGAGACCGAAGTCGTGGTGTTCGACCGATCCGGCGTCCGCGTCCTTCAGCTCCCGTTCGAGGCGGGTGAGAACGAGGTGACGATCACGGGGCGCTTGTTCTTCTCCCAGACGCCGGTGAGCAGGGAGGTCGCCATCGTTGCCACAGCCGACGTCTGCTTCGAGGAGGTCCCGCCCGATGTGTGCTCGGTGCCTGAACTGAACGAGACAAACAACGACTCGGATCCGGTCGGCATCCTGCTTCCGGGTGGTGAGCCCACGCCGACACCGACACCGACGCCCACGACGTCGCCGACGACGCCGCCGCCCGTAATCGACTGAGTCGTCTCAGCCCGGCGGGTCCGAGAAGCGGTACGGCACCCGAAAGAACGAGTAGACGGGGCGTCCCGGCAGGGTCGATCGGACGGGGCTGGGGCGGCGCGGATCGCTGATCCGGAGCGACAGGGTCATCCCATCATCCCCCGGTCGGTTCGGATCGTAAACTGGGAGCACCAGTTCACCGTCCTCGACCCGGTACCCATAGGCCAGGACCTGGTGGTTGAGCTTCAGGTCCAGGGGGTTCCACGACTTCACCCGGACGAGCCCCAGGGGCGAGGGATGCCCCCCGTCGATGTCGGCACGGATCCTCGGCCACTCCTCCGTGATCATACGCCGGGCGCGACTGCGGGGGCCGATGCCGAGCCTGCTCAGCGCACCGTCTCCGTCGGGAATGACGAGGCTCATGAGCTCCAGGTATCGTGCCGGCCCGACCGGAAGGTCGAAGCTGTCGAACAACCGGTCGACCAGGAAGCGGAACAGCGGCGTGCCCTCCGCCGGAGGGTCCGTGTCCTGTGGCGGCGGACGGCCGGCCTCGAGGTAGTCTCGGGCCGCCAAGGCCATACCCCCGCACAGACCGTTCGAGGCGTCGCCGATGGGGATGCTCACGACCCCGGGGATGCCGATCCGCCGCACCGGGACGCGGGGGAAGCGGTTCGGGAACCCGAACCCGTTCGAGCTGGGGAGGAAGCCGGGAACGATGGCGTCCACGGACCGAGCCTAGCCCCGGCGACGGCCCGGGGCATCCCCCATCCGGCGGATTGACCCTCGGCCTCCGCGGCCCTAGCGTGCTTCTGCTCGACTTCGGAGGGGAGGAGGCGTTGGACGCGTACATCGGTGTCGGTCACGGCCTGCGGCCCGATGGTGTCTTCGATCCGGGGGCGACCTCGGGCGGCCTCGAGGAGCACGATCTCGCGATCTCCGTGGTGGACGCGTACGCCGATGCGCTGCGAACGTCCGGCGTGAAGGTGGAGGACGAGAGCCACTCGGGGTCCGGCCACGATCCCAACTTCATCGGCTCCGCGCGTCGGGCGAACGAGCTCCGGGTGAAGTACGCGGACGAGGTCCACTTCAACGCCGGCGGCGGCACGGGCGTGGAGGTGCTGGTGCACCCTCGCTCATCGAGCATGAACAAGAAGGCATGCCGGGCGATCGCCGCCGGGATCGGCAACGTCCTGGGGCTGCCGGTCCGCCGCGACCGGGGGCTCTTCCTGGCCACGGGCTTCGGTTTCCTCACCGGCACGGACATGCCGTCGGCGATCATCGAGGTGGCCTTCCTGGACACGACCGCCGATCGGCGAGCCATCCGCAGGAAGGATGCCCTCGAGGATGTGGGGGCGGCCATCGCCGATGCGCGACTCGCCTTCCTCGGGGTGTCCGCCCCGGAGGCGCGCGAGGCGCCGGAGAAGAGCACGCCAGGTGTTCCCATCGCCGCGAGCAGGCCTACGACCGACCGACGGAGGGTCCATCGGTGGGCGGACTCGAAGAGATGCGCCGAGGTCTTCCACGACGTCATCGACGCGGGGTGGGAACAGGCGGCGGACATCGGTATCGATGCCGCGATCTTCGTGGCGCAGGCCGCCAAGGAGACCGGGTTCGGGAGGTTCGGGGGCGTCATCGATGCCTCGTTCCACAATTCGTGCGGCCTGAAGACGGCCACGGGGGGTGACAACGACGACCCCGAGGCGCACACGCGCTTTCCCGACTGGGAGCGAGGGACTCGCGCGCACTGCGCCCACCTGGCCCTGTACGCCGGAGCGATCTCGACGGCCCGGGCGAAGCGGCTCGGCGACCCTCGGGCCTTCGACTCGATCCACGGGGTATCGCCCACGGTCCAGGATCTGGGCGGCAAGTGGGCGCCCGACCCCGCGTACGGGCGGAGCATCGTGCGTGACCTCCTGCGTCCCCTCCGGCGCTTCTGAGGGATGCTACCGGCGGTCCGGTGGGGTCAGAGCCGGGATCCGATCGCCCCGGGCCGTGGTCTCGATCAGCGTGGCCAGCCGCCGCTCCCTGGTCTCCTCCCGCTTCGCGCTGATGACCCACCAGGTGGCGGCCTTCCGGTAGCCGGGTGGCATAGCCCGCCACGCCTTCCACGCCCGGGCGTCGGCTCGGAACGCACGGGCGTACTTGGCCGGGAGATCCGGCGGACGCTGCTCGTACGAGTAGATCCCCGTGCGGCTCTCCCGGCGGCCCTCGAACGCCCGTAGGCCCGCCGCCGCCAACAGTCCCAGCTCGATCAGCTCCCGCGCCCGCTTCACGTTCCTGGCGCTCCAGGTGCTGGTCGGCTTCCTCGGGGTGAACCGGTTGGTGTAGCTCGTGTCATCGATGCCCCTCCGTACGCCGTCGATCCAGCCGAAGCACAGCGCCTGGTCCACGGCCTCGGGCCAGGTGATGCTGGGCTTCCCCGACGCCTTCTTGTGGAAGCCGACCCACAGCTCGGCCGCCGTCTCGTGGTTCCGCTCCAGCCAGGTCCGGAAGCGGGCGGGGGTGGCGAAGAACCGCGGCCTCATCGTTGCGCCTCCACCCGGCGCCATCTCGCCTCGGCCGCCAGGGCCGCCACGACGATGGCGACCAGGCCGATGAGCTGTCCCACCGCGGCCGCGGCGACGCCCAGGGCGATCGTGGCCAGCGCCACCGCGGCCGCGGCCGCCCGGTACCCGACGGGTCGGATTCCCATCACCCGCCGGAACGCCACGTCGCCGCCCAGGAACATCGCCACGCCGGCGGCAAGCAGCAGCCCGGAGGCGACATCGAGGCGCTCCGTGGCCTCGCCGATCGACCGCTCCACCCCCGCGGCCGCGGTGATCACGCCGAGGAGGATGGGGATGTAGGCGAAGAAGTAGGCGTTGATGGCCAGTCCGAACCGCTCCTGCTCGGACGCGGCAGCCATCGCTCGTTCGGCTCCCTCCTCGTCGCCCACGAAGTAGGCCCACCACAGCGCTGCGGCCAGCGCCAGGCCGAGGACCGCGGCGCCGAAGATCCCCGCATCCAGGCGGAGCCCGCTCACCCCGATCCCGATCGCCACCACGGACTCGCCGAGCGCCACGATCAGCAGCAGTCCGTGCCGCTCCACGAAGTGCGCGGGGCGGATCGGGAACCGTGGCGCGGCCCGCCCGGCGATGCGGGGCGTGACGAAGTGGATGGCGATGGCCGCCACCCACAGGCCGTACGCGGCCGGCGGGTCCAGGAGGCCGGCGGCGATCACGCACAGGGCAGATACCACGTTGAAGGCTCCGAACCTGACCGTGACCCCGGCCCCGTACACTTGGAGCCACAGCCCCGAGTGGACCACGATCACCAGGAGGTAGCCGAGGCCGAACGCCACCCCGCCACCGTCGAACGCCTCGGGGATGGCCAGCGCGCAGACGAAGAATGCGCCCATTCCCAGGATCACCAACAGCCGTCGGGCGGGGCGGTCCGGCGGCACCTGGTTCGTAAGCCAGACGTACCCGCCGTACATCCAGAACAGCACCACGAAGATCAGGACGACCCGGGCAGCCGTCTCGGCGGTGGGGTGGTGGGCCAGGAGCCCGGTGAGCTGGGTCAGGGTGAACACGAAGACCAGGTCGAAGAACAGCTCCAGCGTGGAGACCCGCAGGTCGTCGGTGGGGGACGACACGGCAATCGAGGATACCGGCTGGCGTCAGGCCGGCCCCCATCGGTCAAATGGCCCTCTTGTGGGATGGCTGGGGGCGCCCCTAGCCTGACGGCGAAGGACATGGCCCGCCTTGAGGGAGGAGGCGTCATGGTCGGACACCGTCACTCGATCCACTGCATCGTCCCACCGATTCTCCTGGAGCGGATCGCTCGAAACGGCACCGAGGACCAGCGAGGGTGGGCCATCGACACCATGGCTCGCGACCAGTCCTTCCGGGCCGCGCGGGTCCAGAACGTGATGCAGCGAGCCATGAGCTTCGACGCGATGGCCACGGGGCCCGGGGGCGCTCCCAATCGGAAGATCTACGACGCCAAGAACACCGAGGACCTCCGGGGAGCCGTTGTGGTCAGGGACGAGGGTGCCAGCGCGGCGGGGGATGCCGCCACGGACGAGGCATACGACGGCCTGGGGGACACCTACGCCTTCCTGTGGGAGGTGTTCGACCGGAACTCGATCGACGACGAGGGGTTCCGCCTCGACGGCGTGGTGCACTTCGGCGACCGATACGACAACGCGTTCTGGGACGGTCGGCGGATGGTCTTTGGCGACGGGGACGGCGACATGTTCAACCGGTTCACTGCCTCGCTCGACGTGATCGGCCACGAGCTCGGCCACGGGGTGACGGAGGATGAGGCAGGGCTGATCTACTGGCAGCAGCCGGGGGCCCTGAACGAATCGATGTCGGACGTCATCGGCTCGATGGTCAAGCAGTTCAAGCGGGACGAGACTGCGGAGCAAGCGGACTGGCTGATCGGAGCTGAGCTGCTGGGGCCGAACGTCACCGGCGAAGCTCTCCGTTCGATGAAGGCGCCGGGCACCGCCTACGACGACGACGTGCTCGGCAGCGACCCCCAGCCGGCGCATATGCGTGACTATGTCGACACGGTCGCGGACAGCGGGGGCGTGCACATCAACTCGGGGATCCCCAATCATGCCTTCTACCTCGTGGCCACGGGTCTCGGCGAGCGGTCTTGGGAACGGGCCGGGCGGATCTGGTACGAGACCCTCCGCGACCCGAGGGTGAAGCCGACGGTGGCGTTCCGCGGGTTCGCCCGGGCCACGGGACGGACGGCGGAGCGGCTGTTCGGGCAGGGGAGCGACGAGGCCAAGGCCGTGTGGGATGCCTGGGACCAGGTGGGCATCAGGCTCCGCTGGCGACCGCGGGACTGACCGGGTGCAGATCGAGTTCCAGCGGAGCGGCGGGTACGCCGGGAACGTGCTCGCGACCTCTGTCGACACGGGCGAGCTTCCCGACCCCGAGGCCGATGAGCTGACCCAACTGGTGGAACGAGCCGACCTGCCGGCCCTGGCGGGGCGTCCCCGTGGTCCGGGACGTCCCGACCGGTTCCAGTACGACTTGGTGGTCACCGTGGAGGACGGCCGCTACGAGGTGACCCTGGGCGAGGCGGAGGTCCCGGAGACGGCTCGGCCGCTCCTCGACCGGCTGGTGGAGCTGGCCAGGCAGCGGTAGGAAGGAGGGGCCGTGGATCGTCATGGTTCGGAGAGCTACTTCATCATCGGTGAAGGGCTCCTTGCCGAGAGCGTGGGAGGGCGGCGAGCCCGGGCGGCAACGACGGCGGACGGCGCCCCGCCGTTCCGGTTCTCGAGGCTCGGGCCCCGAGGGACGGGGCGCCAGCCGAGCGATTCGATCAGCAAGAAGGTCGGAGCCGCCATGGCCGAGGGTGGCGGCGGTGAGTCACAGATCCCGGCCGGCTTCACCTACCTCGGCCAGTTCGTCGACCACGACCTCACCTTCGACAAGACGAACGTGATGCTCGGGGAGAACGTCTCTCCGGCAGACCTGCTCCAGGCTCGCTCCCCGAGCCTCGACCTCGATTCGCTATACGGGGCGGGACCGACGGAACCGGGGTCCGCCACGTTCTACGAGCCGGACGGCCTCCACATGAAGATGGGACGGACGGTGGCGATCGGGGGACTCCCGGCGAGGGACGGCTTCGACTGCCCCGGGGCGCGGGATCGACGGCGGCGGCGAAGCGGAAGGCGGTGATCCCGGATCCGAGGAACGACGAGAACCTGGCGGTCGCCCAGACACACTTGGCCTTCATCCGCTTTCACAACCGCGTCGTGGACACCCTTCCCGGCTCGGTGCCTCCCGGCCAGCGCTTCTCCAGGGCGCGGGAGATCGTCACCAAGCACTACCAGTGGATGCTCCGCACCGACTTCCTCCCTCGGATCTGCGCCGAGGGTGTGGTCAACAACGTGTTCGCGGGAGGCCGGAAGGCCTTCGAGGTGGGGGCCACCCCGACCGACGTCCCGACCATGCCCGTGGAGTTCTCCGTGGCCGCATTCCGGCTGGGCCATTCCATGATCCGCAGGGCCTACAACTGGAATCGGATCTTCGACGACGGGACGGGGTCCCTCGACTTCCTGTTCGCGTTCTCGGCCGGGAGCGGGGACCTGGGCGGAAGCCCCCGACTGCCGAGCAACTGGATCGCGGACTTCCGACGCCTGTACGACTTCGGCGAGGCCGGGCGCCCCAACCTCGTCGTGCCCGAGGGCAAGTTCAACCGGGCCATGAGGATCGATACCACCCTGGTGACCACGCTGAAGCGGCTCCCGGGGTTCCCGGCAGCCGAGTCCAACCTGGCGTTCCGCAACCTCAGCCGGGCCAAGATGGTGACGCTGGCCACCGGACAGCAGATGGCCACGTTCCTCCGGAACAATGGTGTGACGCTGACCAGGCTCACCACGGCCCAGGTCCGGAACGGGCGCGACGGGGCCGACCTCGACGGGCTCACCGGGCCACAGCGTGACGCCCTGCTCAGGGACACGCCGCTGTGGTTCTACATCCTCCGGGAAGCGGAGCTGAACCGGGGCCGTCTGAAGGGGGTCGGCGCGCGGCTCGTGGCGGAGACGTTCCACCGAGCGATGGAGGGCAGCGAAGCGTCGATCGTGCGGGATCCGACGTGGCGTCCCACGCTCGGGCCTAACAACAACACCTTCAGGATGGTCGACCTTCTCCTGTTCGCGTTCCAGGGCAGGAAGAACCTGCTGGCCCCGCTGGGATAGCCTCGGCGGGCACCGGGCCCACCGGCGAGGCACAATCCCTGGTCGTGGCCGAGCGCGCGGTGACCGAGGCCCAGGGGAGGGAGCACATCCTCCGCCGGTACCTGGGCGCGTTCGGGCCGGCCCCGCTGAGCGACGCGGCGAACTGGGCCGGCCTCCCGGTGGCCGCGCTCCGGCCCCGCGGTCCAGCGGCTTCGTCTGCGACGGTTCCGGGACGAGGCCGGGGGCGAGCTCCTCGACCTGCCCCGAGCACCCCTGCCGGATCCCGACACGCCCGCGCCGGTCCGGTTCATCCCGACGTGGGACGCGATCCTCCTGGCCCCCGCCCGCCGGACCCAGGTTCTCCCGGAGGCCATCCGCCCCCGGGTGTTCGACACGAAGACACCCCACTCGGTGCCCACGTTCCTCGTCGACGGCGCGGTCGCGGGGACGTGGCGGTACGAGAAGGGG
>JBOGVZ010000085.1:0-220953 GCA_050692985.1 Actinomycetota bacterium | reverse complement strand
CTGCTACCCTGTAGCGGCTCGGGGGTGTAGCTCAGTGGTAGAGCGCTGCCTTCGCACGGCAGAGGTCAGGGGTTCAACTCCCCTCACCTCCACTTGACGTCCCGGTGCGCGAACCAGCGCCGGGACTTTGTACGTTTGGTCTGAATCATCCCATGGACATGCTCATGGATTCGTAGCCCCCCGATTCTTCGCGCTTTGGACCTGGACCAACCTGGCACTAGGCCCCTACGGCCCACAGCAGTTAGCCCGAGGATACGTCTCCTCGCTGCCGGAGCGGACGGGGGTGGTTGAGCGGACGGGGGTGGTCCCCGCCAGTCACCGGCGAACCTGGCAGAAACCTGGCACCAACCTGGCGTGAGGGCTTCCGGGCGGACCTGACACCGAAAATCAGCCACCTGACACCGAAACCATGTCCCACCTCGGCCCTTTCCGGCCCATTTGTAGGGCGACGGGATCTAACCCGGCCGAAGCGCCGTAAAGGCCCCGACATGAAGCGATGGATGAGCGGATCGAGTTGGCGGAGCCGGAGCTCGTGGCCATGCGGCCCGAGGAACACCGAGAGGCCGTGAGCCACCTGGCCGCCCTTCTAAGGGCGGCCAGCTCTCCCGTGCCCGTCTCGCGACTCGGATGGGGCGCAGGCGGCTCCCCGCGGCTTTCCGAAGGAATGCCGCTAGCTCGGAGGGCGAACGGCAAGGCCGCGGCCACCAAGACCCCAGCTGAGCCTGTATGAGGGAGGGGTCCGGTACGCCGCCGACGATCCTCGGGAGAGCCCCGATCCTTCTTCCCTATCCGCCGAACCTCCCGGCCGCGCAGACAAGTGGACCGGTACGTCAGGTGCGACACGTCGGCATGAGAGCGCCCGGCAAGGTCGCTGCCACCGACCATGAGATCGTGGGGGAAGCTGGGAAATTCCCGCTCCCGGTGGGAAGGGACCCGCCTTCCTTGATCGTTCCCCGTCGAGATTCTGTAACGAGGAACTCGTGTGCGGCGACAGAGGAGGGGATGGCGTGAGAACGCCAGCAATCGCACGCAGAACCCCTGGGCGCATCGGGGGGCGCATCGGTGGCCGTATCGGGGGGCGCATCCCTGGGCGTCCCATGACACGCCCATGGTCCGGGGCGGAAACTCCCAGGCCAGAAGGCCGATACCCTGGCCGTCTCGATTCCCCGACATGCGTACCCGCTTGTGTTAGTCGCACGCGCCGGTCCGCTCGATTTCATCGGTCCTTAATGGGTGTCGGTGTCTATGTTTCCGACCCAGGACGTCAGCGCCTGGTGCCAAGATGGCGTAGGAGATGAGCAGTCACTCGATGCACGAGAGTGAGGAGAAGCCAGAGTGAGGGTTGCCATATACACAAGAATCTCGACAGACGAGGAGCGCCAGCCGTTCTCCCTCGGAGCCCAGGCGGAGCGCCTGGAGGCCTACGCCGCCTCGCAGGACGGGTGGCGGATCGTTCGCAGGTTCACCGATCAGGCCTCAGGCGCCACCCTCGGTAGGCCTGGACTCACGAAGGCTCTCCAGGAGGCCTCAGCCGGTGTGTTCGAGCTGCTGCTCGTGTACCGGGTGGACCGACTGTCGCGGAACGTCCGGCAGCTGGCCCAGATCGCTGAGGACCTCGACCGGATGGGGGCCTCCCTCCGTTCGGCCACCGAGCCGTTCGATACTTCCTCCGCCGCGGGGAGGATGATGCTCCAGATGCTCGGCGTCTTCGCCGAGTTTGAGCGGACCACGATCGTCGAGCGCATTACCGCGGGGATGGAGCGGGGGGCCTCCCAGGGTCGGTGGGTGGTGGGACGGGTGCCCTACGGCTACGTCCGGGACGCCAAGACCAAGCTCCTCCATCGGCTCCCGGCCCAGGCCGAGGTGGTCAGGCGCGCCTTCACGTCCTACACGGAGCACCAGATAGGGGCGGCGGAGATCTCCAAGCTCTTGAACGCCGAGGGACACGCCCCCTCCACCGGGGTGCCCTTCAGCGCCCGCAGCGTCCTCCGCATGCTGTCGAACCCCATCTACGTGGGCCGTATCGACTTCCGAGGGACGACGTACCCGGGGCTCCACGAGGCCATCGTCGACCGCGACGTGTTCGAGCGCGCCCAGCGCATCCTGGAAGAGCGCGGCGACTCCCAGGCCCTCAAGCGCGGGCACCCGAGCGAGTACCTGCTGTCGGGGCTCCTGCGGTGCGGGCGGTGCCGGCGGGCGTTCGTGGGGACCTCGGCCTACGGGAGGACCCGGCGGTACCGCTACTACACCTGCTCCACCCGATACCGGTACGGGACGGCATGGTGCGACGCCGAGCGGCTGCCCCGGGACGAGCTGGAGGAGGCCGTGCTCGAGCAGCTCGCGGAAGTCTACTCGAACACCTCGCTGGTGGCCGAGGCCATCGCGGAGGCTGACGCCGCCGAGAGACAGGGAGCGATGGACATCCAGCGCCGAGTGGGTGCGACCCGCCAGGAGCTGGCCGCAGCCCGCCGGGGGCTCGACCGGTACTTCGCTGCCTTCGAGGAAGGAAGCCTCTCCCCCGCGGATTGCCAAGACCGCATCGCCCACCTCAAGGGCCGGATCGATGCCCTGGAGGCCGAAGAGGCCTCGTCCAGGACGGCGCACAAGATGCCTCAGAGCCGCTCACGGTCGCGGAGATCAGGGGTTGGGGCCGGGAGCTCAGAAGGCTGCTAGAGGAGGGCTCTCCGCAGCAGCGGAAGGCTCTCCTCCGGAAGTTGGTCAAGGAACTGAGGGTCACCGGAACGCGCCGGGTCGAGCCAAAGCTGACGGAATGGCGACGACAGGGCTCGTGAAGTTGAACCCTACCTGGAACCGCTGGGCCGACTGGCTGGGTCGAGAGCCGAAACCAGGAAGCATCTACAAGGACGTCGTGGACATGATGGCCGCACGGCAGATCTGGGAGGGGTTCAACGCAATCGTGGGGCGGGCGCCGGAAGAGGCGCGGAAGTACGGCACCTTCCACTCGTGGTTCCACGCGAGCTATATCCGATCGCAGGGGCTGGCGATTCGCCGGCAGGTGGAGGTCAGGAGCGACGTCGTCTCCCTAGGCCGACTGCTGGATCGAATCGCGAGGGCGCCAGGGATACTCTCTCGGAACCGCTACCTCGCGGAGCTGCATCCGGACGACCATAGAATGGGGAACGAGTTCTTCGACGCGCTCACGTCTCCGGGAGCCAGGGCGATTGACCCTCAGGTTCCTAGAAGGGAACTGAAGCGCCTTCAGGATGAGACTCGCCGGATCAAGGTCTGGGTCGACAAGGAGGTGGCCCACTATGATCCAAAGACAGGAACTTTCAGCCAGGGACTGAGGTTCGGGGACATACACGAGGCAATCGATCTGATCTTTTCAACGATGAACCGCTACATGCAGCTTATCCACGGGACCACTATTGCCCCCAGTGTCACGATGCCACCCTGGCCAGCGGTATTCCGGGTGGCCTGGCTTCCCGATGACTCTGCGTGGCGGGAGGTCATGCAAGCGATTGCCGAGACCGAGAACAGGCGGTTCGGGGATAGAGGCATGGGACTCACCTGAGATCCGTGGGGAGACTGACTCGTTAGGATCGTCCGAGATGGCGGGGAAGAAAAAAGGTGTCCTGGACAGTGGCGTACCGGGGCTGACCCCAAAGTACCCTCACAGAAGTAAACCTTTCCGACTCATCGGCCACCTGAGAGATCGGAAGTGGAGACCGCGGATCTCAGCATCCTGAGTACGATCGAGCGCCTCTACAGGCAGGAGGGTCGAAGGCTCTGGTGGGCGCTCCTCGCCTATTCGGGCGATGCCGACGTGGCGAACGATGCGGTCGCTGAGGCGTTTGCCCAGGCCCTAGGGCGGGGCAGCACTTTGACTGATCCGATGGCGTGGATCTGGCGCGTGGCCTTCCGGGTTGCAGCAGGAGAGCTCAAGCGACGGAGGCAGACTGATCACCGGTTGCCGGAGGTGGCCACCTCGAGCGAGCAGCGGGCCAGCGAACTCGTCTTCCTACTCCACCACCTCCCTGAGAAGCAGCGCGCCGCGATCGTCCTTCATTACTACGCCGATCGGCCCGTCAAGGAGGTGGCCGCGGCCCTGGGAGTGACCCCAGCCACGGCCCGCGTCCATCTCCACAGGGGTCGCCGGCGCCTGATGGCCCTCTTGGAGGATCAGGGTTTGAGGAGAGGAGCACCATGAGTGACCTTAGGAGACGGCTCCGGGACATCGAGGGCTACTCGCCGCCAGATCTGTGGGAGAACATCGCCAGCGGGGGGCCGAGAGCGCTGACCGGTGAACCAGGGCCAGCTCGCAAGCCGGTCGTGGTGGTGCTGGCTTTGGCCATGGCCCTCGCCGGCCTGATATTGGTGATGCGCGCCTTCGGAGGCCGTGAGTCCCGGCCGGCATCGCAGGCACCTGCCGACGTCGCGCGGGTGGTGTGCCTGCCGGGGGCCATCCGCGTGGAGACCCCCGTGGTCCGTGCCCACCCGGACGGCATACACGTGGTGTTCGAAAACCCGGGCGAGGTGTGGGGGTTCGAGTTTCACCCCGAATCCTTCGAATACGGATCAGCGATGGGCGATAGCTTCCGAGGGGACATCAGGAGCGAGTCCACCTGGTCGCTGCCTCCGGGTGAGGTGACCGTAGCCTGCCTCCCTGGGGCGGGGGTTGCCTACTTCGAGCCAGAGGCGGAGACGGCCACCTTGACCGTCGTCGATCCGGAGGGTCTGTATGTTCCTTGGGAGCTGGCCTGCGACGACTCAGAGCAGTTCCGTCTCCGGCTGGCAGCGCCCGAGGACGAGGACCCAGAGCAGGTGTTCCGCCGCGTGCCGGGGGTTAGACCATCGGACGACTTCAGGAAGCCGCAATATCCCGAGACGCAACTCCACTGGCCCACGTCGCTCGTCTTCCGGGAGGGAGAGGCGATAGCGAGGATCGGTGCGCCTCGCGTAAGGGAGGAATGGGAACTCTTGGTCGACGCGTGTCCCGACAGTGGAATCGCCCAGCCGTGATCCGGGACTGAGAGGCCTCCCGGGAAGCTTCCGCCCTCGGAGGAGTGCTCTGACCCGAAGGGGAGGGTGCCCGGAACAGGAACCGAGCGAACGTGACGGGGACGACGCTTCGGGGCGCTCATCTGACCAGGCTTCGGGGCCTCTGACCTGCACCGCGCTCTTCTCTGGGGCGGTCAAGTCTTGGAGATGACCACCGGGTTGACCACCGTGCTGACCACCCGTTTCGCTCCGTTCCGGGCCGCCTCGCCCCTCGGAGTGCTGGGCTTCAATCCGAGCCTCCCGCTCGTGGGGGAGCTCCCAAAGGCCTCCTCCAACCCCTTAGTCCAGGATCAGCGAGGGGGTAGTCGCCAGAATCGGCTGGTTCGCGCACCGATCCTTCAAGACCACATTTGGGCCTTGTGTGAACCGAGGAGCGAGGCGAACGGCTCCTCGTACTCGTGGCCAACGAGTCGGCCATCCCGTACGAGCACCTTCTTGGTGAGCTTCCGTCGCACATGGGTTCTATCCTGGTTTGAACCACCCGCCATGGGCGCCGGGATGCATGCAATGCGATGCGGTTCGCCCCCATGATGACGTGGCACAGTTTCATCCAGGGGTCGGCGGGTAATCCGCTACCCCGGAGGAGGAAGGAGGCGTCATGTGCTACACGTGCGGCTGCAAGCTCCCGTATGAAGACCACGGCGATCCGGACAACATCGTCGAGGATGATCTGAAGAAGGCCGGGCAGACCGAGACGATCAAGCGCGCCGGTGTGAAGGCCGCCAAGCAGAACATGCTGGAGCTCATCGAGATCCAGAAGAACCGGGGCGACCTGGAGCAACCGAACAAGGACTACAACGAGTAGGCGAAGGACGTCGCCGCCGTAGGCTCAGGAGACGCCGGCGGCGCCATCAGCCGACGGCCACCCTGAGGGCGCCGGCCACGGCGCTGGCTCCCACCACCCACAGGATGTTCAGCCGGAAGCGCCACAGGGCCAGGAAGCTCAACGCCGCCACGATTGCCGCGAACGGGACCACGGAGCCCATCGAGGGCACGGGGACGGGCCCGCCAAGCACCTCGGCCGCCCGGACCCGGTCGAACAGCGTCTGGATCCCGAAGATGACCGCCAGGTTGAGGATGACCCCGACCACGGCGGCCGTGACCGCGGACAGCGCCGTGGTGAGGGCTCGGTTGTCGCGGAGTCGCTCGATGTAGGGACCACCCAGGAAGATCCACAGGAAGCACGGCGCGAACGTGGCCCATGTGGCCACGGTGGCCCCCAGCACCCCCGCGACCACGGGGTCCATACCGCCCGGGTTGCGGAAGGCGCCGACGAACCCCACGAACTCCGTGACCATGATCAGCGGCCCCGGCGTGCTCTCGGCCAGCCCCAGGCCGGTGACCATCTGGCCCGGCAGGAGCCAGCCGAACCGCTGGACCGCCGCCTGGTTGATGTACGCCAGCACCGCGTAGGCGCCGCCGAAGGTCACCAGGGCGGCCTGGGAGAAGAACAGGCCCTGCTGGCCGAGGATCTCAGGGGCACCAGGCACCAGCGCCACGGCCACCAACGGCCCGATCCACACCGTCACGCCGATGAGCAGGACCCGTGCGCTCCGCCCCAGGGTGGGTCGGGTGTGGCCGGCGGCGGGTCCCACGTCGCGGATCGCCGTGTCTCCGCCGTTCACCTCCGGCTCGGGGGGCACGAAGAAGGCGGGGCGGAGCCGTCCCCCCAGGAACCCCAGGGCCGCCGCGCCGATGATGATGAACGGGAACAGCACGTGGGCCAGGAAGATGGCCAGGAACGCCCCGGCTGCGATCGCCACCAGGACCCAGTTCCGCAGGGTCCTCCTGCCGATCCGGATCAGGGCCGCGGCCACGATCCCCACCACCGCGGCTTGCAGCCCGGAAAAGATGCCGGCGATGGCCGGCACGTCGCTGTGGACCGCGAACATCCACGACAGCCCCATGATCAGGAAGAACCCCGGGAGGATGAAGGCGATGCCGGCCACCAGGCCGCCGCGCACCTTGTGCAGCAGCCACCCCACGTAGGTGGCCAGCTGCTGGGCCTCGGGCCCGGGCAGCAGCATGCAGTAGTTCAGGGCGTGGAGGAACCGGCGGTCGCTGATCCACCGGCGCCGCTCCACCAGCTGCTCGTGCATGATGGCGATCTGCCCGGTGGGCCCGCCGAAGTTGATGAACCCGAGCTTCACCCAGAACCGGGCCGCTTCTCCGAACGAGACGCCGTGGTGGGGCTCCCCACGGCCACGGATCCCGCTCACGTCCCGCGGCTCGCCGGCGTGCCGCCGTGCCCGGTCATCGAGAGACCGTACCACTCGCGCTGGCGGGCGCATGCGGCTCACTGACTCGGGAGTCGACCGGCCCCCCTGGCCGTGCTATCAGGCGAACCCGCTGCCCGTGTCGTCATCCAGGCATCCCAGCGCCCGAGAGGAGCCGGTCGCATGCGGCAGGGCGATGCGGGCGTCCCGCCGGCCATCCGTGAGGATCATGGCGGACGTGTCGGCGCACCGAGTGCCGGCGGTGAAGGCGACGTCTGCCGGACGGAGTCCCGGCCAGATGTCGAAGACGTGCTGGCCGTTCTGCCCGTGCCACAGAACCGGCGCCGGGCCGCTCGCGGCTACCGCCCACGGCGGCGAGGGAGGGCTACTCGAAGGCCTTGTTGATCTGCTCCTTGGCCTTCTCCTCGGTGTCGCCCTCTTCCTCCGCGCGCTCGACCTTGTCGTCGGGGGCCGGCTCGGGAGCCCCCTCCTCGGAGGTGTCCCCCGGCTCGTCCCGCTCGGTGTCCTCCACGGTTCCTCCTCCGCTCGCTGTGACCCTTCCCGCCGCCACCCCGGCCAAACGGGGCTAGGGCCGGCGGACGGAGACCACCATGTTGGCGGCCCGCATGGCCAGGACCCTGTCCCCTTCCGAGAGTCCCTCGGGCACCGCCTCGGGCCCCAGCCGGGCGGTCTCGGTGGACCCGTCCGTGTACACCAGCGTCACGTCGTGGTAGGTGACGCCGTGGAGGTCGAAGGGCCGAGCCTCCGCCACCGTCGCTTCGATCTCTCCGAGCATCGCTATCCCTCCGCCATGGCCCGCTCGAACGCCTCGTGGGTGGCCCGGTCGAACAGCACGAACCGCACCTCCTCGGCCTTCGTCCCGGCGCCCCGAACGGCGGCGATGGCCACGGGGGCGGCCTCGTCCACGGGGTAGCCGTACACCCCGGTGGAGATGGCGGGGAAGGCCACGGTGGCAGCGCCGAGCTCGTCGGCGATCCGGAGCGACTCGGTGTGGCAGGAGGCTAGGAGGCCGGATCGGTCGTCGGACTTCGCGTACACGGGTCCCACCGTGTGGATCACCCACCGGGCCGGGAGGTTCCCTCCGGTGGTGGCCACGGCCTGGCCGGTAGGAAGGCCGTCGGGGTAGCGCTCCTCCTGGATCCGCTTGCACTCCTCCAGGATCGCCGGGCCGCCCCGACGGTGGATGGCCCCGTCCACCCCTCCGCCGCCCATCAGCGAGGAGTTGGCGGCGTTGACGATCGCGTCTACCTCCTGCTCGGTGATGTCGCCCTGGACCAGCGTGATGCGGGGCACTGCTCCATCTTAGGCTGTGCTCGTGGCCGAGGCCGTGGACGTGGTGGTGGTGGGTGGGGGGATCATCGGGTGCGCGTGCGCCCGGGAGGTGGCCCGCCGCGGCGCCCGGGTGGTCGTGGTCGAGCGCGCCGAGCTAGCGGCCGGGGCCTCCGGACGGAACCACGGCCTGCTGCTGTCGCCCTCGGAGCCGGCCCTGGTCTCCATGGCCCGGGCAACGCTGGCCGCATACCACGAGGCGGCGGCGGAGGCCGAGATCCCCTTCGCCCTGGACCGGGAGCCGATCGGCTACCTGATCGTGGCCGGGGAGGACGAGGCCGAGCGGCGGGAGGGCCGCACCGAGGCCGAGGCCGCCGCGGCATGCGGCGTCACGATCGAGGCCGTGGACCGGAAGGGCCTCCGCGCGCTGGAGGCGGCCCTGGCCCCGGACCTGGCCGAGGGATGGCTCCTGGACGACGGCCGCCGGGTGGACCCCGCCGCGCTCACCCTGGCCCTGGCCGAGGCGGCCCGGCGCGACGGAGCCCATGTCCGCCACCACGTCGCCGCCCGGGCCCTGGTGTCCGACGGCGACCGGGTGACCGGCGTTCTCACCGACGACGGCCGCATCGACGCCGGCACCGTGGTGCTGGCGGCGGGGCCGTGGTCGAACGCGCTCCTGCGGCCCGTCGGCCTGCACCTGCCGGTGGTCCCGGCCCGGGGCTGGTTGGTCCAGGTCGCCCCCCGGGAGCCGCTCCTGGCACGGATCGTGGAGCGGGCCGGCTGGCACCTCCTTCCGGGCGAGGAGGGCATGGAGCCCCTCACCGCCGGTGCCGTGTCGGCATCCACCGTGGAGCCGGAGGTCGGCACGCTCCTCCATCCCACCACCGATGGCAACCTGCTGGCCGGGGGCTCCCGGCAGCTGACGGCGGGGCAGGAGCCCGATGACCACCACGTCCCCGGGGAGATCGTGCGCCGGGCCATCGTCGTGCTGCCCGGGCTGGCCCACGCCTCCGTGGTATCGGCGTGGTGGGGGATCCGGCCCATGACGCGCGATGGCCGCCCGATCGTGGGCACGCTTCGCCCGGGGCTGGTGGCGGCCGCCGGCCACGGCTCCCAGGGGGTGATCCTCGGCGGGGGGACCGGCGCCCTGGTGGGCTCGATCGTGGCCGGGGAAGATCCCCCGTTCGACCCGGCCCCCTTCTCGCCGGACCGCTTCGCCGGCTGAGCCCGAGGGTCAGTCGTGGCCCAGCTCGTGGAGCCGCTCGTCCGAGATCCCGAAGAAGTGGGCCACCTCGTGGATCACGGTGTCCCGCACGACGTGCCGGAGCAGGTCCTCGTCGGCTCCGGCTTCGGCCTCGATCGTGGACCGGTACAGGGTGATGCGGTCGGGGAGCACCCCGGCGTAGTCGAGGCCGCGGCCGGTCAGGGGGATGCCCTCGTACAGCCCCAGGAGGTGGGGCTCCTCCGGTGGCGGCTCCTCCTCGACGATCACCTCGACGTTGTCGAGCCCCTCCTGGACCCAGTCCGGGAGACCCTCGAGCGCCTCGGCGGCCAGCTCCTCGAATCGCCGGGCGCCCATCACACCCACCCGTCCAGCCAGATGCGACGGCCCCACGCGGCCTGGCTCACCTGGTGGCCCGTGAGGACCGGCCAGAAGAAGGCGAACAGCCCCACGCTCACCAGCACCACCGCGGCCACGGCGGGGACGGCCACCCGCCGCCGGCTCACGGGAGCCACCACCAGGTCGCGGAGGACGTAGGCCATGCCCAGGGCCAGGAACGGTGTCACCGGGGTCATGTAGAACAGGAACAGCGGCCTGGTGACCGCGAGCCAGGGGAGGTACTGGGACAGGATCGGCACCAGCGCCGCGCCCGCCCTCCAGTCCAGGCGCTGCCGCCAGGCCACGGCCAGGTACGGGATCACCACCAAGGCGCCCCAGAACAGCAGCGGGTTGCCGATGCCCAGGATCTCCGCGCAGCACCGGGGGTCTCCCCGCCAGTAATAGGCCACCGGGCGAAGCAGCAGGAACCACTTCCACGCGGGCGACATGTACGGGTGGATCGGCTCCCCTCCTTCCTTCACGGTGTCCAGGTTCAGGTGGTAGTCGGCCATGGCGAGATGGTGCCGCCACCACTGGGGGAGGCTCCACCCGCGACCCGACAGCCACGGCAGCCACGCCGCCAGGTAGACGACGGCGGGGACGATCACCAGGCCCAGGGCCACGCTGGCCGTGTCGGCCCAGAAGGCCCGGCGCAGCCTGTCCGGGTCGACCCCGGCCCGCCGGCCGGCCCGGAGAGCGGAGATCGCCCAGGCGCCCGACAGGATCAACGCTCCCGCCAGGGCCAGGACCCCGGACCACTTCACCGCGACGGCTCCTCCGAACGCCGCCCCGGCCAGGAGTCGGACCGGCCGGACCCCGCCGAGCCCGGCCGGCGTCGGCTCATCTTCGCCGTGGGACCGTCCGGGGGCGTCCCAGCCCTCGCCGTGGGGCGGCTGCGGCATCGCCAGGGCGCGCCGCTCGGCCACCCGCCGGTCGGCCACCAGCAGCACGAACCCAAGCACCACGAAGAAGGCCAGGAACACGTCGAGCATCGAGATCCGCGACTGCACGAAGTGCAGGCTTTCCGTGGCAAGCAGCAGCGATGCCACCCCGGCCCACACCGCCCGGCGGAACAGCAGGTAGGCCAGGATCCCGATCAGCGCCACCGTGGCGGTGCCCGCCACGGCCGAGGCCACCCGCCAGCCGAGGGCCCGGTTCCCGAATGCGTCGATCCCCAGGGCGATCAGGGCCTTCCCCAGCGGCGGGTGCACCCACGAGCGCTCGGCGTCGTCCTCCAGTCCGCACTCCCGGAAGTCGCGGCCCGAGGACAGGCAGCCGTCGCTGGCGTAGTAGACCTCGTCGAACACCTTCCGGTCCGGCTCGCCCAGGCTCCACAGCCTGAGGGCGCCGGCGGCGAGCGTGACGGCGAGGATGAGCAGGACGGCCCTGGCCAGGCTGGATCTCATGTCGCTCCGGTGGCGATGATCGGGGGCCCAGGATAGAACCTGGACTCGACACCATGCTCCAGGTCGGGATCGCCGGACTGCCGAACGCCGGGAAGTCGACGCTGTTCAACGCCCTGGCCCGGGCCCACGCCCCCGTGGCGGCCCACCCGTTCACCACGGTCGACCCCAACGTGGGCGAGGCCGTGGTGCCCGACCCCCGGCTGGACCGGCTGGCCGAGGCGCTGGGGCCGGAGCGGGTGGTCCCGGCCCACGTCCGGTTCGTGGACATCGCCGGCCTGGTACGGGGTGCCCACCTCGGCGAGGGCCTGGGGAACCGCTTCCTGGGCCGCATCAGGGAGATGGACGCCATCGCCCTGGTGCTCAGGGCCTTCCCGTCGGGGACCGTCCCGCACCCCGAGGGGGACGTGGACCCGGCCCGGGACCTCGAGGTGCTGCTGACCGAGATGGCCCTGGCCGACCTGGAGATCGCCGTGAAGGCCGCCGCCCGGTCGGCCAAGCGGGCCGCGGCCACCAAGGAGGAGCCCGAGCGCGAGCGAGCCGCGGCCCTGGCCCGGGCGGTGGACGCGCTCGAGGCCGGGACGCCGCTTCGGGGGGCCCTGTCCGAGGACGATCTGGACCGGGTGGCCGACGCCTTCCTCCTGCTGGCCAAGCCGGTGCTGGTCGTGCTGAACACCGGCGAGGACGACGCCGGCCGGGAAGCGGAGGTCGAGGAGGGCTTCCGGCCGTCGCTGCCGCCCGGGGCCGAGGTGGTGGCCGTCTGCGCCAAGCTCGAAGAGGAGGTGGAGGACGTCCCGGAGGAGGAGGCCCGGGAGCTGCTGGCGGCCTACGGGGCCCACGGGCGGGGGACCGCTCGCATCGCCGGGGCGGCTCGCCGCCTGCTGGGGCTGATCACGTTCTACTCGATCGAGTCGAGCGAGTGCCGGGCCTGGCTGGTCCCCGACGGCACCACCGCCCGGGGAGCGGCGGCGGAGATCCACACCGACATGGCCCGCGGCTTCGTGCGGGCCGACGTCGTGCAGGCCGACGGGCTCGCCGACGCGGGGTCCGTGGCGGCGGCCCGAGACCGGGGGCTGGTGCGCTCCGAGGGACGCGACTACCCGGTCCACGACGGCGACGTCCTCACGTTCCGCTTCCGCGGGTAGGCTGGACCAACGGACCGCCGACCGGAGGGTGCCATGGGAACGAAGCGACTGGCCGACATCCCCGGGTTCGGCATCGATCGGGTCGCCCGCGCCGCCGGGGCGGACCCGGACGTGCTCCGGCTGGAGAACCTCGACACCGACGTCCCGCCGCACCCCGATGCCCTGGAGGCCACCCGGGCCGCGGTGGGCACCGACGAGGCCAACAGCTGGCTTCCCTTCCGCGGGAAGCATGACCTGCGGCAGGCGGTTGCCGACCAGCTCGCCGAGCGGAGCGGCGTGGCCTACGACCCCCTGACACAGGTCGTCATCACCTGCGGCGAGGGCGACGGCATGGTCGATGCCCTGTTCGCCACCACCGACCCCGGCGACGAGGTGATCCTCACGGACCCCACCTACGCCGGGATGATCAACCGGGTGCGGATCGTGGGGGCGGTTCCCCGGCTGGTCCCGCTGCGGCCGGAGGGTGGTGAGTGGCGCCTGGATCTCGAGGCGCTGCGGGCCGCGGCCGGACCGCGGACCCGTGCGGTGTTCGTCCCCAACCCGGGGATGCCCACCGGCAACGTCCTGTCCGCCGAGGAGTGGGAGGCGGTGGCCTCGATGTGCCGGGAGAGGGACCTGTGGCTGATCTACCTGGCCTGGATGGAGCGCATCCTGTTCGACGGGAGGCCGTACCTCCACCCAGCATACCTCCCGGACATGCGGGATCGCGTGATCACCGTGGGGTCGGTGTCGATGGAGCAGCGGATGATCGGGTGGCGGATCGGATGGGTCGTGGCCCCGGAGCCGTTGGCCGACGACGTGACCAGGGCGCACATCTACAACGGCCTCACGGCGAGCGGCATCGCTCAAGCCGGCGCCACGGCCGCGCTCCGGGCGCCCTCCGACGACCTCGACTCCGCGGTGGCCGAGTGGCAGGCCCGACGGGACACGATGCTGGAGCAGCTCGAGGGCCTCCCGGTGGTCCGGCCCGGAGGCGGCTGGTCGATGCTCATGGATGTCGAGGAGCTGGGGGTGAGGGCTCCGGACGTCTCCGACGCCCTGATCGAGCGCAAGGTGGCCGCCACGCCCATGACCGCCTGGGGCGAGGTCGTGTCCCCGCGCCACGTGAGGTTCGTGTACAGCAACGAGCCCGTCGAGCGGCTGGGGCTCCTGGGGGATCGCGTGAGGTCGGCGCTCGGCAGCGCCGGGGTCTAGGGTCCCGGGCCGTGCCCTCGAGGCGGCCCGATAATGACGCCGTGGCAGGGACGCTGTGGCTGGTGGGGACGCCGATCGGGAACCTCGGCGACCTGACGGAGCGGGCCCGGGAGACGCTCGGCCGCGTCGGCCTGATCGCCTGCGAGGACACCCGGCGGACACGGGCACTGCTCTCCCACCTGGGGATCGAGGGGCGGACGCTGGTCTCGTTCTTCGAGGGGAACGAGGAACGGCGGACCGAGGAGCTCCTGGAGCACCTGCGGGCCGGCCGAGACGTGGCCGTGGTGTCGGACGCGGGCATGCCAGCGCTGTCCGACCCCGGTTACCGGCTGGTGGCGGCGTGCGCGGCCGAGGGGATCGCCGTGGACGCGGCCCCCGGCCCCTCTGCCGCGGTCACCGCCCTGGTCCTGTCGGGGCTCCCCACCGACCGGTTCGCATTCGAGGGGTTCCTTCCGCGGAAGCCCGGGGCCCGGAAGGCCCGGCTGCGCCAGCTCGCTACCGAGACCCGCACCCTGGTCGTGTTCGAGTCGGCCCGCCGGCTGGGCTCCATGCTGGCAGACGCGGCCGAGGCGCTGGGGCCGGACCGCCGCGCGGCGGTGGCCAGGGAGCTCACCAAGCTCCACCAGGACGTCTCCAGGGGGACGCTCGGCGAGCTGGCCGAAGGGGTCGGCGAGGTGCGAGGCGAGGTCGTGGTGGTGGTGGGGGGCGCTCCCGAGCCCGGGCCACCGGACCTGGAGGAGCTGGCGGAGAGGGTCCAGCGCCTGACGTCCGCGGGCCTCTCCCGCCGGGAGGCCGCGGCGCGGGTGGCGGCGGAAGCGGGCGCCTCCAAACGAGAGGTCTACGAGGCCTCGCTCCGAGGCCGCTCGACCTAGCCTGTGCGAGAATCCGCTTCCGATGAAGGACACCTTCTACGTCACCACGCCGATCTACTACCCGAACGACGTGCCGCACATCGGGCACGCCTACACCACGGTGGCCACCGACTTCGTGGCCCGGTACCACCGCCTGCGCGGGGAGAAGGTGTTCTTCCTCACCGGCACCGACGAGCACGGGAAGAAGGTGCCCCAGGCGGCCCGGGAGCAAGGGATGGACCCCCAGGCGTTCGTCGACCAGATGGAGCCCCGGTGGCGGGAGGTGTGGGACCGGCTCGACATCTCCTACGACGACTACATCCGCACCACCGAGCCCCGCCACGAGGCCGCGGTGACCAGGCTCCTCACGGCCGTGCACGAGAACGGCCGGGACGACATCTACCTGGGCCGCTACGAGGGCCTGTACTGCGTCTCCTGCGAGGCCTACTACACGGAGGACGAGCTGGTCGAGGGGAAGTGCCCCATCCACGGCAGCCCCGTGGAGGCCATGGCCGAGGAGAACTACTTCTTCCGCTTGTCGGCCTACCAGGACCGCCTGCTCCGGCACTACGAGGAGCATCCCGAGGCGGTCCAGCCGGAGTCCCGGCGCAACGAGGTGCTGTCGCTGATCAAGGAGGGGCTGCGGGACTTCTCGGTCAGTCGAACGTCGTTCGCGTGGGGGATCCCGCTGCCGTGGGACCGCGATCACGTGTGCTACGTGTGGTTCGATGCGCTCACGAACTACATCACGGCGGCCGGGTACGCGGAGGAGCCCGAGCGGTTCGCGGCGACCTGGCCGGCCGACATCCATTTCATCGGCAAGGACATCCTGCGCTTCCACGCGGTGTACTGGCCGGCCATGCTGCTGGCGGCGGGGGTGGAGCCGCCCCGCCAGGTGTGGGCCCACGGGTTCCTGCTGGTGGGGGGGGAGAAGATGTCGAAGACCCGCCTGACGGGCATCCACCCGTTCCAGCTGGTCGACCATTTCGGGGCCGATGCGTACCGGTACTACTTCCTGCGGGAGATCCAGTTCGGCCAGGACGGGAGCTTCTCCTGGGAATCGATGACCGATCGGTACCACGCCGACCTGGCCAACGGGCTGGGGAACCTGGCCAGCCGCGTGCTGGCCATGGTGGGTTCGTACTTCGACGGGGTCGTGCCCCAGCCGGGGCCCGGCGGCCCCGACGGCAGCCTCCCCGAGACCGTCCGGGACGCGGCGGCGCGCTACGACCGCCACATGGACGAGGTGGCGCTGTCGCCGGCGCTCGGGGCGGTGTGGGAGATCGTCGCCCGGACCAACCGGTACCTGGTCGAGGTGGAGCCGTGGAAGAGCGCGAAGGACCCCCAGCGGCGGGCCGAGACCGCCACGGCCCTGTACACGGCCGCCGAGGCCCTCCGCATCCTGGCCGTCCTCCTCTCACCGGCCATGCCCGGGGCCGCGGCCCGCCTGTGGGAGCAGTTGGGGATCGACGAGCCCCTCCAGGGCCAGCGGCTCCCTGATGCCGCCCGGTGGGGCGGTCTCGAGCCGGGCACGAAGGTTCGCCGGGGCGAGGCCCTGTTCCCTCGCCTGGAGATCGAGGAAGAAGGGTAGAACCTCAACCGATGGTCGAGGGTCTCTTCGACGCCCACTGCCACCTGTTCCTCATGGACGGCGAGCCCGGGCAGGCCGTGGAGGCCGCACGGGCCTCCGGGGTCGAGGGGCTGGTGTGCGCGGGCATCGATCCGCAGTCCAGCCGGCGCAGCCGCGACCTGGCCGACTCGTTGGCCGGCGTGTTCGCCACCGCCGGGGTCCATCCCCACACCGCGTCGGAGTGGGACGCCGAGGCCGGGGCGGCCATCGAGGAGCTGGCCGGTGACGCCCGGGTGGTGGCCGTGGGGGAGACCGGGCTCGACTACTACCGCCTCCTCTCTCCCGCCGAGGACCAGCAGCGGGTCTTCCGTGCGCACTGCGGCCTGGCCCGGGAGAGCGGAAAAGCGGTCGTGGTCCACACCCGCGAGGCCTGGCCCGACGTCCTCCGGATCCTGGGCGAGGAGCGGGTCGAGCGTGTGGTGCTGCACTGCTTCACCGGTGGGGTGGCCGAGGCCCGGGAGGCCGCTTCACGAGGGTACTTCTGCTCGTTCGCCGGGAACGGACCTTCCCCAACAGCGAGGCCCTCCGGGAGGCCGCCCGTGCGGTCCCCGGTGACCTCCTGCTGGTGGAGACCGACAGCCCCTTCCTGGCGCCCCAGCCGCTGCGGGGCCGGGACAACGCCCCGGCCAACGTGGGGATCGTGGTGGACGCCCTGGCGGCCGCCCGGAGCGAGCGGCCGGAACGGGTCGGCTGGGCCACCCTGGCCAACGCTCGCCGGGCCTTCTCCCTGCCCGGGTAGCCCGAGCCTTCGGGGAGCCGAACCCACGTTCGGACCCTGAGTTTGCACCTCAGGTTGAGGGTTGCTAGGGTGGCCCGCGATTTGCCCGGCCGCGACCGAGCAAGATTCAGAGCCCGTCCCTCTCGACCCGGCAGGTTCCCGGGCCGGGCCGGTCGGCGACCCCACCGCTCGCTCATCGGGCGCCTTCTGGTTTCGGCGGTCATCGCCTCCGTGGTGGGCAGCGGCGCCTACTACCTCCGCCTGGAGAAGCGGGTGATGCTGGTCGTCGATGGCCGGCCCCAGCAGGTGCGGACGTTCGAGGTCACGGTCGGGGACCTGCTGGAGCGGGCCGAGCTCGAGGTAGGGCCCTACGACGAGGTCGAGCCCTCACCGGAGGCGCTCCTTGCCGAGGGCATGCGGGTCGAGGTCCTTCTGGCCATGCGGGTCACGCTGGTGCTGGAGGGCCAGCAGCGCATCGTGTGGGTCACCGAGGCCGAGACCGTCGAGGACGTCCTGAACGAGGTCAACGTCCCCGCCGGCGAGCACGCCTACGTCCGGCCGAAGCCGAAGGCTCCCGTGGAAGACGGCCAGGTCATCGTGTACCGGGCCGCCAAGGTGGTGGAGCTGACCGTGGACGGCGAGACCCGGGAGGTCATCACGAACGCCCCGGACGTGGGCTACCTGCTGGACTCGGTGGGCGTGATCCTTCGGGGCAAGGATCGCGTGTCTCCGGGCCGCCGGGCCCACATCCGCCCCGGGATGGACATCCGTGTCGTCCGCATCCGGGTCCGGGAGGTGGTCGAGGAGGAGGCCGTTCCCTTCCACACCGAGGTGCGCTACTCCGACGACCTGTACGCGGACGAGGAGCGCGTCGAGCGGGAGGGCGCGGAGGGGCTGGTTCGCAACCTGTTCCGGATCCGCTACGTGGATGGCGCCGAGGCCAAGCGGACCCTGCTGCACCGCGATGTGGTCCGCGAACCGGAGGACCGGGTCGTGGTCCGGGGCACCAGGGCCAGGAGCGTCCAGGAGGGGATCGCCTCGTGGTACGAGCGCGACGGCATGGTGGCCGCGCACCAGACCCTGCCGTTCGGCACGGAGGTGCTGGTGACGAACCTGGCCAATGGGAAGTCGGTCACTGTGGTAATCAACGACCGTGGCCCCTTCGTCGAGGGACGGATCATCGACCTCTCCGACGACGCCTTCGCCCAGCTCGCGCCGCTCTCCCAGGGGACCTTCCGGGTCCGGATCACCTGGTAGCACCGTCCCCACGCGGCGCGTCCTCCGGGAGCTGGCGGGCCGGCACGGCATCCGCCCCCGCAAGGCCCTGGGGCAGCACTTCCTGGCCGACCCGAACCTGGCCCGGGCCATCGCCCGGGAGGCCGGGGCCGGTCCGGGGACCCGGGTCCTTGAGATCGGAGCGGGGCTCGGCTCCCTGACCGTGGCCCTGGCCGAGGCCGGGGCGGAGGTCCTGGCCGTGGAGGTGGACCCCCGGCTGGTGGCCGCCCTGGAGGAGCTCGTGGCCGGGCTCCCCGGGGTGCGGGTGCTCCGGGGGGACGCCCTGGCCATGGACTGGCCGGACGTGCTCGGCGCCGGTGCCTGGCGGATGGCCTCCAACCTGCCCTACAACGTGGCCGTCCCGGTGGTGGTCGAGCTGTTGGAGCGCGCCCCGCGGGTGGATCCGCTGGTGGTCATGGTCCAGCGGGAGGTCGGGGAACGGCTGGCGGCCGCGGCCGGCACGGAGCCCTACGGGGCGGTGAGCGTGCGGGTGGTCTACCGGGCCCGGGTACGGGTGGTGCGGAGGGTCCGGCCCTCGGTGTTCTGGCCGGAGCCGAACGTCGAGTCGGTGATCATCCGCCTGGACAGGCGTCCTCCCCCGGTCGCGGTCCCAGAGGAGGCCCTGTTCCGGCTGGTGGCGGAGGGGTTCGCCCAGCGCCGCAAGACGCTGGCCGCGGCCCTGGTGCGGATGGGGATGGCCCGGGAGGAGGCCCGGGAGGCCCTGGTGGGGGCGGGGCTCGATCCCTCGGTCCGGGCCGAGGCCCTGGGGCTGGAGGAGCTGGCCCGCGTGGTCGAGGTCATCGGTGGGTGAGGCGCCCGGGTCTCCGATCACCGAGCCGGCCCCGGCGAAGCTCAACCCGTTCCTGAGGGTCCTGGGCGCCCGGGCGGACGGCTATCACGACATCGAGACCGTGGTGCAGCCGATCACCCTGGCCGACGGGGTCCAGGCCCGGCCCGCCGCGGAGCTCTCCCTGGCCGTGGCCGGGGACCGGGCCGGGGCCGTGCCGGGGGGCCACGACAACCTGGTCATGGCCGCGGCTCGGGCCCTGCGGGAGGCCTGTGACACCGAGGCCGGGGCCACGATCCTCCTGGTCAAGCGGGTCCCCGTTTCCGCCGGGCTGGGCGGGGGGAGCGCCGACGCGGCGGCCGCCCTCCGGGCCCTGAACGACCTGTGGGGGTGCGGGCTGGACCGGGCCTCCCTGGTGGGGGTGGCCGCCCGGGTGGGCTCCGACGTCCCCGCGCTGCTCCTCGGGGAGCCGGTGGTCGCCCGGGGGCGGGGGGAGCGGGTCGAGGCCCTGGAGGCCGCCCGGACCTGGTGGGTCCTGCTGGTCCCTGAGTTCGGCGTCGGGGCGGCCGAGGCCTACCGGTGGTGGGACGAGGATCCGGACGGCGAGGCCCCGGACGCCGGCCCCTTCCTCCGGGCCCTGGCCCGGGGCGACCTGGAGACCCTCTCGGCCCTGCTGTGGAACGACCTGGAGGGCCCCGTCTCCCGCCGCCGTCCGGAGGTGGCCGAGGCCAAGCAGACCCTGCTCCGGGCCGGGTCCCTGGGGGCCATCATGTCCGGCAGCGGCCCCGCGGTGGCCGGCCTGGCCCGAGACGGCTCGCACGCCGAGGAGATCGCCGCCGCCGTGAGCGGCCTGGCCGTCTCCGCAATTACCCGCCGGTGATGTCGGTGCCCACTGGTGGCGTCACGGAATGGCGAAGGGACGGGTCGGCCCCAACTATCGGGGTGCCTCGCGGTAACGGTCCGAAAGAGCATCGATCTGAACAGACGGATCGATGGCTGGTTCGAGGCGTAGTGGGAAATCTTGAAAGCGTCGAGGCGTCCTCTCGTGGTAGCTGAGATACTTGTCCCGTCCGGGGTGGTCGAAGGGTCATGACGCTCGCCTTTGAAGCGAGAGATCCTGGTTCGAGTCCAGGCCCCGGAGCGCTATCCCTAGCCCAGTGAGGGGAAGCGCTGGAACTCGAAGTGCATGCCGTCGGGGACCAGCCATAGGCCACCCCAGGTGAACCCCCACCGGCGCATGACCTCCACCATGCGGGGATCCATGGTGGGCTCCGCTCCCAGCGGGTTCTGGGCGGCGTTGATGTCGAAGGCGACCCCCCACGAATGGTGGGACAGCCCGGAGGTCGGGTTGAAGTTGGCGAACCTGGGCGAGAAGCACCCGGCGTACCCCTGGATCAGGTTGCCCAGGCCCCGGCGAGCCAGCTCGGCCAGGGCCGCCCGGAACAGCGGGATGATCCGGCGGTGGCAGTGGATCTCGCCCAGGATCGGGACCCGGGCGGTGCGGATGTTCGCCCGGACCCAGGCGGGGTCGGGCGTGATCGTCCCGTCCCCGTCCGGCCGGGCGGGGAACTCGCCGAACAGGGCCTTCAGCCGCACCGGGGGTAGCACCGCGTCGCCGTGGCGGAAGACGGGGGTCTCCCCAGGGGCCCGGACCCGGATGCGGGTCCCCGGAGGCACGGACCGGCGCACGCCGCGCTCGATGGCCCGGGGCGATGCGCCCTCGCGGGGCAGGACCAGGAGGTAGGGGGGACTGGTGACCCCGAGCCGGGCCCCGGTCCGCGCCGACACGACGACCTCGTGGGCCCCCACCAGCTCGTCGGCGATCACCCCCTCCACCCGCAGGGACCGCGGTCCGAACCGCAGCGTGCCTCCGCTCCCCATCCCGCGCAGGCCGGCGGAGGTCTCACCGAGCAGGACCCCGCCCCCGGCCAGGGCCTCGATGGCGGCCCGGTCGGCCGGCGGGACGAATGCCGTGTAGCCGGCGGGCTGCACCGCGGCGACCTCGACCGGGACCTGGAACCCCTTGGGCGGCCGCTGCGTCTGGCCCGAGCGGTCCCGCCAGGCGCTCAGCCACGCGGTGCCGCTGCGGACCTCGGCGGCGGCCCGGACCCCGGGGAGCCGGCGAACCGCGTCGGCGAACCCGCCCGGAAGCCCACCGGGCGTCCAGGCCAGCAGGGTGGGCACCGGAGCCGCTCCCCGCACCGCTCCCGCCGGGGGCTGGGGAGGTGACACCGGCTCCAGAGGAACGCCCGGCACGGGCAGCGTGAGCATAATGGCCGCGCCGGCCAGGGCCCCGGCCAGCGCGGCGGCGACGAGGCCCGTCCGCGGCTTCATCGACGCTCCTCCAGCGACCGGGCCACCGCTAGCAGCCCGCCCAGGTCGAGGGCGGTCCCGCCGAGCGAGCGGTACACGCCGTCCTCGACCCATTCGAGCTCGCCCCGGGTGGGGGAGTAGCGCCCGGTCACCCCTCGCACCCGCACCGCCAGCACGTCCGGGTCCATCGGTGGGGCCAGCGCCTGGCCGGCGGCCTGGAACAGCCGGATCCCCACCCCGTCGAGCTCCGATCCCGGCCGGCGGAAGAAGACCGCCACGCCCGAGCGCCCCTTGGCCGTGACCACGTGGACCGTCCACAGCCGGTACCCGTCCGGGAGCCGGGCGGGAAGCAGCAGTTGCGGCAGGGTGGACCGGGCCTCGTCCAGGGTCACCTGGGCCCGGACGATCCCGCCGGGCCACCGCCTGACCAGCCACCGCTCGGGAACCGGGCGGCCCTCCACCGGGAGCGAGGCCGCCACCCGCAGCAGGTTCGCCCGGGGCAGGTTCGTCTCCAGGTAGAGGTCCATGTCCCGGGCGTGGATCGACAGGCGCCGGCCCAGCGTGGCCGTGGCGGGCTCGTAGTAGCCCACCCCGCCTCCGGGAAGCTCGACCCGCGCGGCCAGGTCACCCACGTCTCCGAACAGCTCGGGCTCGGTCCACGACCGGGTCTGGAGCACGTTCAGCCAGGCCAGCCCGCGGGTGAACGACAGGAGCACCTCGTCCTCGGGCCGGCCGCCCCCGACGAAGCTGCCGACCCGGTACGGCTCCAGGCCGGCGAGGTCCGAGGGCACGACGGGGCCGCCGGGGCCCGGGAAGCCCTCGAGCGCCTCGTCGCGGAAGCCCTCGTCGAGGACCGGGCCGGGGAACGGGCCCAGGGGCTCCCACCCCGCCGGGAGCCCGGTGCGGAAGGACGTGGCCGTGGCCTCGAACACCGCCCGGTCCGCGCTCTCGGAGGGGAGACCGTTGCGGTCGGCCCACCGGGTCCGCTCGAGCCCGGGGGCGGGCAGGACCTCGTAGCGCAGGGGGAACCAGCTCTCGGCGTCGAGCGAGACCAGCACGCGGTCCTGCGGGAAGAACGGCCGCCACGAGCCCCCGGCATGCAGGTAGGCGAACAGGGGGACGGCGTCGCGGTAGGCCAGCTCGACGGTCACGGCGTCGCGGCCCAGCACCCGGCGCTGGCCGATGACCCGCACCCGGTCGGTGCCCACCAGGGTTCGCACCGGCAGCACGATGTCGGTCGGCAGCAGGGCATCGCCGTCGAACGGCTCCCGGCCGGTGACCCGGCGGGTCTCCCGCCCGCCGGTGGCGCAGGCCGGCAGCGCCTCCCGGGGGCAGGTGGCCGGCCCGTCCAGGAGCCACCGATCCGCGTCGACGGCCAGGACCACGTCGTTCCGGGGCCACCTGACCGACGGGTAGGCGGTGGCATCGGTGATCGCCGCCCGGAACCGCTCCGGGGCCCGGAACGACACCCGGGTCGTGAACGACCGCTCCGGCACCCGGCGGTGGTAGCCGCGCTCCACCACCCGGAACTCCGCCTGGTAGGCCGTGACCTCGGTGGAGGCGGCGGCGATCCGGCCGGGGATCTCGGTGGCCAGGGCGGGGGCCGGCCCTGGCCGGATGCCCGGCAGGCCTCCCACCAGCACCGCCGCGGCGACCAGGCCCGCGGCGAACGCCACCGCATACCGCGACCACCGCGGCACCCTGGGGGCCAGGGTGCGGACGGTGCCCCGGCCGGCCTCCCGGCGAACCTCGGCCATGATCCGGGGCACCAGGTCGGGGACGGGCTCCACCGCCTCGAAGCGAGCCAGGATCCGCAGTCGCTCGGTCCCCGCGGCAAAGGCCCGGCACCGGGCGCATGAGGCCAGGTGCTCCTCGAGGGCGGCCCCGGGCCGGCGGTCGCCCTCCCCGTCCAGGCGCGCCGACAGCTCCCGCTCGGCGACCTCACACCTCATCGGCACGGCCCTCCTCCTCTAGGGCCGCCATCAGCAGGCGGCGGGTGCGGTGCATCCGGCTCTTGAGCGTGCCGGCCAGCACCCCCAGGACCTTGGCCGCTTCCGCGTACGACAGCCCGAACACCTCGATCACCACGAAGGCCTCCCGAAGCTGCGGGGGGAGGCCGTCGATGGCCTGGGCCAGGGCCGCCCGGAGGGAGGCATCGGGAACGAGAGCCTCCTCGGTGGCGGCCCGCTCCAGCCGCCGCCTGCGGTCCCGGCGCCGGATCGCGTCCACCGCGCAGTTGCGGGTGATCCGGTAGAGCCACGTGGAGAACTTGGCCTGGCCCCGGAACCGGGGCAGCGACCGGAACGCCAGCAGGAAGGCCTCCTGGGTGACGTCCTCGGCCGTGGGCCGGTCGCGGACCAGGTGCAGGGCCAGGCGGTACACGTCGGCCTGGTGGGCCCGGACCAGCTCCTCGAACGCCCCCAGGTCACCCGCGCGGGCCCTGCGGACGACCTCCGGCTCGGGTTCCCGCACAGGCCCCCTCTCGTCTCCGCCGGCGCCAGGTGCCGCCCGATCCTCACCACTCTAGCCCGGGGGCCCGCGGGTACCGCCCCCCGCGCCTCCCTGGGGACCCTCTACGGTCGTGCCTGCTCATCTCGGGATTCAGACGCGCCGGCCCGACTCCCGGTTCGCCCCTGTTGCGCCCGGTGCCCGCGGCGGGTACAAAGGTGGCGCCTCGACCAGGGCGCGTGCCGTTGCCAAGGAAGACTCCCCGAAACCTCGTCGCCGTCGTCATGGCCGCCGGAAAGGGCAAGCGGCTGAAATCACGGCTGCCCAAGGTGCTCCATCCCCTGTGCGGCCGGCCCGTCCTGTGGCACGTCCTGCACGCGGTCAGGGGGGCTCGTCCCGATTCCATCGTGGTGGTGGTGAACCACGGGCGGGGCGAGGTGGAGGAGGCCCTGGCCTCGTGGAAGCTGCGGTTCCCGGTCGTGTTCGTCGACCAGGGCCAGCCCCTGGGGACCGGGCACGCGGTGATGGTCGCCGAAGACGCCGTGGCCGGAGCCGACGACGTCCTGGTGGTCAACGGTGACGAGCCGCTCATCACCGGCGGCGCCCTTCGCCGCCTGGTGGGGACCCATAGGCGGCGCCGTGCCGCGGCGACCCTGCAGAGCACCTCCGTTGACGACCCCGGGCGATTCGGCCATGTGGTCCGGGAGGGCGACGAGTTCGTGCGGATCGTGGAGGGGGCCGACGCCACGCCGGCGGAGCGGGCCATCGAGGAGGTCTCGATGGGCATCTACGTGTTCCGCCGGGAGGACCTGTTCCGGGCCCTGCCCCTGGTGGCGCGGGACAACCGTCAGCGGGAGTACTACCTCCACGACGTGCTCTCGGTCCTGCGCGACAAGGGCGAGCGGGTGGTGGTCCATACCGTGGACAACGGCCGGACCGTCGGCGTCAACAACCGCGCGGACCTGGCCCGGGCCGCGGCGGTGATGCGCCGCCGGATCAACGAGGGCCACATGGCCAAGGGGGTGACGTTCATCGACCCCGACACCACGTACATCGACGTCGACGTGCGGATCGCACGCGATGCGATCCTGCTTCCCCAGACCTACCTGGAGGGCCGCACCCGGATCGGCGAGGGTGCCCGGGTGGGCCCCGGGACCCGGGTGGTGGACTCCACGGTCGGCAGGGATGCCGAGGTGCAGTTCTCGGTGGTGCGGGAGTCGCGCGTCGGCCCCCGGGTCTCGGTCGGGCCGTACGCCAGCATCCGGCCGGGCACCGTCCTGGAGGAGGGGGCCAAGGCCGGCACGTTCGTGGAGATCAAGAAGTCCCGGATCGGCAGGGGGACCAAGGTGCCCCACCTCTCCTACGTGGGGGACGCCTCGATCGGCGACGAAGCGAACATCGGAGCCGGGACGGTGACCGTAAACTACGACGGGTACGACAAGCACCGGACGACGATCGGCCAGGGAGCCCGCGTCGGCTCGGATACGATGCTCGTAGCACCGGTCAGGGTCGGGAAGCGCGCATGGACGGGAGCCGGGTCGACGATCACCCGGGACGTGCCGGAAGGCGCCCTGGGGGTCGAGCGGGCGGATCAGAAGGTCGTGCGGGGGTACGACGAGCGGCGGGCGAAGGCCCGGAAGCGGCGGAAGGGCTGAAGGGGAGGGCGTGGTCGAGTCGCGGGAGATCGTCACCAAGAAGCGGATGATGCTGTTCTCGGGGACCGCCCACCCGGATCTGGCCGAGGAGATCGCCGGGGCCCTGGGCGTGAACCTGTGCGAGGACCACATCTCGCGGTTCGCCAGCGGCGAGATCTACGTCCGGTCGGAGGTGAGCGTGCGAGGGGCGGACGTGTTCGTGATCCAGACGCACGCCGACCCCGTCAACGAGTCGATCATGGAGCAGGCCATCGTCATCGACGCGCTCAAGCGGGCTTCGGCCAAGCGGATCACCGCGGTCATCCCGTACTACGGCTACTCGCGGCAGGACAAGAAGTCCCTGGCCCGGGAGCCGATCTCCGCCAAGCTGGTGGCGGACATCCTCACGGTGGCCGGGGCCGACCGGGTGGTATCGGTGGACCTCCACAGCGGCCAGATCCAGGGGTTCTTCGACTTCCCCGTGGACCACCTGACGGCGCTCCCCCTGCTGTCGGACTTCATCTCCGACGAGCTCGGACTGGAGGGCGACGAGCTCGTGGTGGTGTCTCCCGACGCCGGGCGGGTCAAGACCGCCGAGCGCCTGGCCCAGCACCTGCACGCGGACCTGGCCATCATCGAGAAGCGCCGTTCGCGCTACGAGGCCCACAAGGTCGAGACCAGCGCGGTGGTCGGCGAGGTGGGCGGCCGCAGCGCCGTGCTGGTGGACGACATCGTGGACACCGCGGGGACCATGGTCGAGGGGGCCAAGGCCCTGGAGCGCGAAGGGGCCTCGGCGGTGTACGCGGCGGCCACCCACCCGGTGCTTTCCGGCAAGGCCATCCAGCGGCTGGAGGAGTCGCCGATCAAGCAGCTCGTGGTGACGAACACCCTGCCTCTCCCCGAGGAGAAGCGCATCGACAAGGTCACCGTGGTGTCGATCGCGCCGATCGTGGCCTCGGCGATCCAGGCCGTGTTCGAGGACGAGTCCGTCTCCGAGATCTTCCAGGGCGAGAACCAGCCCTAGGAAGAGCGCCCCGGGGGGCGGCCCCTCACCTCGGTCGCAGCTACCCGCGGTTGAACGTGGCCGTCACCGACTTGGCAGCGTCGCCCCAAGATGGTCGCGGGGACGGGAGCCGGCCGGCAGGGCCATCCGGCCCGGCCCTCACGGAACCTCCGGCCGGCCCCGTCGGACGGTGGCCGCGGTGGCTACAATGAAGGGCCGATCGGGAGGTACGGATGGAAGTCAAGCTGAAGGCAGACCCGCGGGACCAGACCGGGAAGGGAGCCGCTCGCAAGATCCGGGCCGTGGGCCGTGTGCCGGCGGTCCTCTACGGCCCCGACCTCGAGCCCCAGCGGCTCTCGGTCAACGAACGTGAACTGTGGCACGCCCTCCACACGGACGCGGGGACGAACGTCCTCATCAACCTTCAGCTCGACAGCGAGAACTACCTGACGATGCCCCGAGAGGTCCAGCGCGACATCGTCCGGGGGACGCTGATGCACGTGGACTTCCTCCGCATCCGCCGAGACGTGGCCATCCAGGTCGACGTGCCCATCCACCTCACCGGGGAGTCGGTGGGCGTCAAGGAGGGTGGCGTGGTCGAGCACCACCTGTGGGAGCTCCGGGTCGAGTGCCTCCCCACCCAGGTGCCCGAGTCCCTGGAGGCCGACATCACGAACCTGGCCATCGGGGACGCGCTGCACGTGTCCGACCTCCGGGTCCCCGGCCACGTCACGATCCTCACGCCCCTGGAAGAGACCCTCGTGTCGGTGGTCCCGCCGCCGGTCCTCAAGCTAGAGGAGGAGGTCCCGGAGGAGGAGCTGCCCGAGGGCGAGGAGCTGCCCGAGGGCGTGGAGGCTCCGGAGGGCGCCGAGGGCGAGGCCCCCACCGAGGAGGCTCCCGCCTCCGAGGAGGGTGGCGGCGGCGAGGGCTAGCCGGCCCTCGCGCCCATGACCCCCTGGCTCGTCGTCGGGCTGGGCAACCCCGGGGAGCGGCACGAGGCCACCCGCCACAACATCGGCGCCCGGGTGGTGGAACGCCTGGCCGAGGGCCTGGGCGTCCGTTTGCGCAAGGTCAGGTTCCTGCCGGTCCAGGCGGCCGAGGCACGCTCCGGGGACGTCAGGCTGTGGCTGGCCCGCCCCATGACGTTCATGAACGTGTGCGGGCCGCCGGTGGCCTCGTTCGCCAGGCGCAGGCGCATCGAGCCGAAGCGGATCGTGGCCTGCCACGACGAGATCGACCTGGCCTTCGGGTCGCTCAAGCTGAAGCTGGGAGGCAGCACGGCCGGGCACCGGGGCCTCGACTCCCTGGTCCAGGCCCTGGGGACGCGGGAGTTCCACCGCGTGCGCCTGGGCGTGGGGCGACCCCCCGGTCGCCAGGAACCCGCCGACTACGTGCTGCGGCCGTTCGAGGCCGAGCGGGAGGAGGCCGAGGTGCTGGCCCAGGAGGCCGCCGACGCCGTGCTCACCCTGGTCTCCGACGGGCTGGAGCGGGCCCAGGACCGCCACAACCGCGCCGGCCGCGCCTAACGGCCTCGACACACGCGAACATTCCGCGCTGCGGGTGTTCGCCTTTGTGCCTCCCAGACGTCCTATAGGCGTGTTGACCGCGACCCGCGCCGGGGAGATCGAGCGCCTCTACCGCGACCACGGCCCGAAGATGTGGCGGGCCCTGCTGGCGTACTCGGGTGATCCCGAGGTGGCCAGCGACGCCCTGGCCGAGGCGTTCGCCCAGGCGCTCCGGCGGGGACAGGCGATCCGCTCGCCGGAGCGGTGGGTGTGGCGGACGGCGTTCATCGTGGCCCGCCGCGAGCTCGGTGAACGATCCCGCCCGGGACGGGCCGCGACGGATACCGGCTACGTGATGGAGGACCCCGCCCTCGAGCTGGTCCGGGCCCTGGCCCGGCTCTCGCCCAGGCAGCGGGCCGCGGTGGTCCTGCACCACGCCGCCGACTACCCGGTGGGGGAGGTGGCCCGGATCCTGGGAACCACCGCATCCGCGGTCCGGGTGCACCTGACCCGGGGCCGCCGGCGGCTCCGAGCGCTCCTGGAGGATGACGATGATCGATGACCGGTTCCGCGCGCTGAAGAACACCGCCTCGCCCGACCTGTGGGACGACATCGTCCACCGTGAGCCGCGGGCCGCCCCGCCTCCGAGCCGCGCCGCCCGCTACGTCGCGGCCGCCGTGGCCCTGGCCCTGGCCGCCGGAGGCTTCGCCGTCCTCGTTCGCGCCTTCGGGGGGCGAGAGGCGCCACCTCGGCCGGCCACCACCGCGCCTGCCCCGGTGGATCCTCGTGTGGCCCAGTCGATCTCCACCGGCTGGACGAACGCCGCCGTCACGGCGTTCGGCAGCCTGTGGGTGACGGAGTCGGCGAATGATGGGACGTTCGGCGGGTCCCTGCTCCGGCTCGACCCGGAGACGGGTGGAGAGGTCGCCCGCATCCCGGTCGAGACCGTCCCCGGCTGGGAGTCGGGGGGAGAAGGGCTGGCCGTGGGCGACGACAGCATCTGGATCGGAGGCGCCGTCGAGGGTCCGACGGGCCCTCGGGCCTCCCTCGTCCGGGTCGACCCCCTCCTCAACGAGGCCGTGGAGACGATCCCCGTCGGTGGTGACCATGTCGCCGACGTCGAGGTCGACGAGGAAGGGATCTGGGCGTCGGTGTTCGCCGGAAACGAGACGGAGCTCGTGACGGAGCTCGTCCGGATCGACCCCGCCACCCGCGACGTCGTGGCCCGCGTCCCCCTGGCGACCCGGTACGCGCGAAACGTGCTCCTTGCAGGTGGCGCCGCCTGGGTCCAGGAGCGCATCACCGGGGGCGGGGCTGTCGGCGGAAGCGTCCTGGCCCGGATCGACCCGGCCACGAACGAGATCACCGACCGGATCGACTTCGGCGGCAGCCCGGCCAAGTTCTCGGTCTTCGAAGACGACATCTACGCGCTCACCAACGATGGGTTCGTGCGGATCGACACCGCCACGGCTGCCATCGCCGCCGAGCCCGTTCCCGCAGGCGAGGACCCGGTGTCCGGCGGGATCGGTGAGAACGTCTCCAGCGGCTCCGGTGCCAACGTGGCGGTCGGGGCCGGGGGCCTGTGGTTCATCGCCAGGGATCACGGCGACCTCACCGTGTCACGCTTCGTCCCGGACACCGGGGAGATCGACGTCTCGGTCGAGCTGCCCGAAGGCGCCACTCCGATCGCCATGGCGGTCACCGACGACTCGATCTGGGTGGTCGACTACCAGCAGCAGCTGACCCGCATCGCCCTCCACCAGGGGCCAGACGCCTAAACGCTCCAGGACCAGCAGGCCCGGCTGTTCGGGACCCTGTGCCTGGTGACCGGGGACGTGAGGCCGTAGGGGCGGAGAGCCCGTACAATCGATCTCGCGGGTCGCACCGGGCGGCCCGCGGAACGCCAAAACCGCTGGTCAGGGGCCTGGTCTGGGGACCGAGGCCTCTTCGTGCTGTTCACATGGAGAAGCTGCTCGAACCGCTGATCAGGAGCGACCCCTTCCAGGGGCTCCTGGCCGCGTCGGGGCCCCGGGTGGGGCGGGCCGACCCGGCCGGTCACGCCTACGTGGCCGCGGGCCTGGCCCGGGCCACCGACGCCCCCGTCCTGCTGCTGGCCCCCGGCCCCCGGGAGGCGGAGCGGCTGGCCGGCGGCGCGGAGGCCTTCCTCGGCTCCGGCCGGGTGGTCCTGTTCCCAGCCTGGGAGGCGCTGCCGGTGGAGGGCATCAGCCCCACGGCCGAGATCTCCGGGCGACGGGCCCGGGCCGCGCACCTGGCCCGCCGGGCCACCGGTCCCTTCGTCTTGGTGGCCCCGGTGGTGGCCGCGCTCCAGCGGCTGGTCCCCGGCCTGGGACAGGACGATCCGCTCCTCCTCCAGACCGGGCGCGAGGTCGCCCCCGACGTGCTGGCCGAGTCGCTGGCGGCCGCCGGGTACACCCGGGCTGACCTGGTGATGCACCGGGGCGAGTTCGCCGTGCGCGGCGGGATCGTGGATGTGTTCCCCGGCACCGCTCCGCGCCCGGTGCGCGTGGACTTCTTCGGCGACGAGGTCGAGCGCCTCCGGGAGTTCTCGCCGAGCACTCAGACCTCCACCCGGGCCCTGGACCGGATCGAGGTGTTCCCGGTGCGCGAGCTGCTGCCGACCGCCGCCGTCCGTGAGCGAGCGGCCGACGAGCTGCCCCGGCACAAGGGGGCCCTCCGCGACGCCCTGGAGCGGCTGTCGGAGGGGCTGGTGTTCGAGGGCATGGAGCGGGTGGCCCCGCTGCTGTGGGCCGACATGCCGGTGCTGGCCGACCTCCCCGAGGAGGGGTGGGTGGCGATCTCCCAGGCCCGGCGCAGCGTGGACCGGGCCGACTCGGCGGTGGCCGAGGCCGAGGCCCTGGCCGGGGTGGTGGAGGGCCTTCCCGCCATGGTGCCGGTGGACGAGGCGCTCGGGGACCGGCCCCGGCTGGACCTCACCGAGTTCGCCGAGGGCGTGGACCTCGACATCCAGGCCTGGGGCGGCGTTGCCGGACGGCCGGAGGACGTGGCCTCCAGGGCGGCCGCGCTGGCCGTCGCCGGCCACTCGGTGGGGGTGACCGCCGCGGCCCGGGGGAGCCTGGAGCGAGCCGTGGAGGTCCTGGAGAAGGCCGGGCTCCCACCGTCGCCGGATGGGCCGGCCACCGTGTCGGGCCTGCTGGAGGGCTTCGTGTTCCCCACCGGCCGCCTGGCCGTGGTCGGCGAGGACGACCTGTTCGGGCGGCGCCGCCGGGCCCACGAGGCGCCCCGGGTCACCGGCCGCACCGCGGGGGCCTTCGCCCAGGAGCTCTCGCCAGGCGACTTCGCCGTGCACCGGGTCCACGGGGTGGGCCGGTACGTGGGCATGGCCCGGCGGGCCGTGGCCGGTTCCGAGCGGGACTACCTCCTGCTCGAGTACGCGGCCGGGGACCGCCTGTACGTGCCGGCCGACCAGGTGGACGTGGTCGAGAAGTACATCGGGGGAGACCAGCCCCGCCTGCACCGCCTGGGATCGAGCGACTGGCCGAAGGCCACGGCCAGGGTCCGCAAGGCCGTCCGCGACATGGCCGGAGAGCTGGTGCGGCTGTACACGGCCCGGATGGCCGCTCGGGGCCACGCCTTCGGCCCGGACGCCCCGTGGCAGCGAGAGCTCGAGGACGCTTTCCCCTACCAGGAGACGCCGGACCAGCTGGCCACGGCCACCGAGGTCAAGCGGGACATGGAGGCGCCCAAGCCGATGGACCGGCTGATCTGCGGTGACGTCGGCTACGGCAAGACCGAGATCGCGGTTCGAGCGGCGTTCAAGGCGGTCATGGACGGCAAGCAGGCGGCGGTGCTGGTGCCCACCACGCTGCTGGCCGAACAGCACCACGTCACGTTCTCCGAGCGGTTCGCCCCGTTCCCCGTCCGGGTCGAGATGCTGTCGCGGTTCTTGTCCCCGGCAGAGCAGCGCCGGGTCCTGCGAGAGGTGGCCGAGGGAACGGTGGACGTGGTGATCGGCACCCACCGGCTCCTGTCCCGCGACGTCGGGTTCAAGGACCTGGGGCTGCTGGTCGTCGATGAGGAGCAGCGGTTCGGCGTGGCCCACAAGGAGCGCATCAAGCAGCTCCGGGTCAGCGTGGACGTGCTGACGATGACCGCCACCCCGATCCCTCGGACGCTGGAGATGGCCCTGGCCGGGGTGCGGGACCTCTCGGTGGTGGACACCCCACCGGAGGACCGCCAGCCCGTGCTGACCTACGTGGGGCCGTTCGACGACGAGGTCGCCCTGGGTGCGGTTCGCCGCGAGCTGCGCCGGGGCGGGCAGGCGTTCTGGGTGCACAACGACACCCGCACCATCGACCGGGTGGCCGGGCGCATCGCCCAGCGGATCCCGGAGGCCCGAGTGGCCGTGGCCCACGGGCAGATGGAGGAGTCCAGGCTGGAGAAGGTGATGCTGGGCTTCTGGAACGCCGAGTCCGACGTGGTGGTGTGCACCACGATCATCGAGTCGGGCCTCGACGTGCCCACGGCGAACACGCTGGTGGTGCACCGGGCAGACCGCATGGGCCTGTCGCAGCTCTACCAGCTCCGGGGCCGGGTGGGCCGCTCGGCCGAGCGGGCCTTCGCCTACCTGTTCTTCCCGCCGGAGCGGGCCATGACCGAGGAGGCACACGAGCGACTGGCGGCCATCAGCCGGCTGACCGCCCTCGGCTCCGGGTTCCAGGTGGCCATGCGCGACCTGGAGATCCGGGGCGCGGGAAACCTGCTGGGGGCGGAGCAATCCGGCCACGTGGCCGCGGTGGGCTTCGACACGTACGCCCGCATCCTGGGCGAGCAGGTCGCCGAGCTGAAGGGCGAGCCCGTGCCCGAGGAGAAGGAGATCCGCATCGAGCTGCCGCTGCGGGCGTTTCTCCCCGTCGAGTACCTGGGCCAGGAGTCGCTGCGGATCGACCTGTACCGCCGGATCGCCGGGGCCCGCTCGAACCAGGAGCTGGACGCCGTGGCCGCCGAGGCCGAGGACCGCTTCGGCCCGTTGCCCGACGAGGCCCGGACGCTGCTGGACCTGGCCCGCCTCCGGGTGGCCTGCCGCGAACGGGGCGTGGAGGAGGTGGCGACGTTCCGGGGCCAGGTTCGGGTGCGGCCGGTGGACGTGGACGAGGCCGCCGTTCCGCCGGAGGCCTCCTACCACCGCGCCACCCGGACCCTGAACCTGAACCCCGAGCCGGCCAACCAGGGATCTGCCCTGCCCCTGTGGGTGCGAGGCCGCCTGGAGGCCGCGGCGGGTGCCGCCACCCCGACCCACTAGAATCCTCTCCGTGCCTCGGCGCGCCCCATCCCTGACCCTGGCGGTGGCAGCGGCCCTGCTGCTGTCCGGCTGCGGCCTGTTCCGGGCCGGCGCGGCCACGGTCAACGGCCGGGCGATCTCCGAGGACCGGTTCGTCCACGAGCTCGACTTCCTCCTGGCAGACCCCGCCTTCGCCGAGCAGCTCGCGAGCGAGGAGGGGGAGGGCCGGCGCCAGGAGTTCACCAGGGAGTTCCTGACGTTCCTCATCCACCAGGAGCTCGTCCAGGAGTACGCCGAGTCCCACGACATCACGATCTCCCAGGAGGACTTCCAGGCCCGGTTCGACCAGCTCGTCGAGCAGCTCGGGGGTCGGGAGGCGTTCGATCGCCAGGTCCGGTCCTCCGGGGTCGAGGAGGCCGACGTCCTCGACCTGGTCCGCCAGCAGCTCCTTCGGGAGCAGGTGGCGGAGTCCGTGATCGAGGAGCGGCTCACCGAGGAGCGGCTGCGCCAGATGTACGAGGAGCGGATCGGCGACTTCACGCTGGTCCACGTGGCCCACATCCTCGTTCCCGACGCCGCGGAGGCCGAGCGGATCGCCCGGCAGGCCACGCCGAGAAACTTCGAGCGCCTGGCTCGCCAGTTCTCCCAGGACACCGGCTCCGCGGCGGCCGGCGGCGACCTGGGCGAGCAGCGGCCGGCCGACCTGGTCGGCCCGTTCGCCCAGGCCATGCTGGACATCCCCGTCGGGGAGATCGGGGGCCCCGTCCAGACGGAGTTCGGCTTCCACGTGATCCACGTGATCGACCGGAGGACCCGCTCGTTCGACGAGGTCGCCCCCCAGCTCCTCGAGGAGGCGCGGGGGGAGACGTTCCGGGAGTGGCTCCTGGAGCAGGTCGCCAGGGCGGAGATCCGGGTCAATCCCCGGTACGGGCTCTTCGACGAGCAGGCGGGGGTGGTGGTCCCCCGCACCGCCACCACGCCGTCGCCCCCGCCCGTGCAGGTGGTGCCGTAGGCCGTGGGCGGCATCCGGGGCACGCCCGACCCCCTGTCCCACGTTCCCACCGGGCCGGTCCCGTCCGGCCGTGAGGGCGGCCGGCTGCTGGACCTGGTCCGGGTGGTGGCCCGTCTCCGCGCCCCCGACGGGTGCCCCTGGGACCGGGCCCAGACCCACCGCAGCCTCCGCCGACACCTCCTGGACGACCTACGAGCTCCTCGATGCCATCGAGGACGGCGACCCGGCCAGGCTGCGGGAGGAGCTGGGCGACGTGCTCCTCCAGGCCATCTTCCACGCCCAGATGGCCGCGGACGCGGGGGAGTTCGACATCGACGACGTCTCCCAGGTCACCGTGGAGAAGCTGATCCGCCGCCACCCCCACGTGTTCGCCGACGTGGCGGCCGACACCCCGGAGCAAGTGTACGGGAACTGGGAGCGGATCAAGGCGGAGGAGAAGGGCGGGGAGGCGAGGACCTTCGCGGAGATCCCCCCGGCCCTCCCGGCCCTGCTGGCCGCCCAGAAGGTCCAGCGGCGGGCCTCGGGCCGGGGGTTCGACTGGGCCGAGGTTGCCGGTGCCGTGGACAAGGTCCGGGAGGAGCTGGCCGAGCTGGAGGAGGCGGCCCGGGCGCACGAGGGCGCGGACCGCGAAGGACCGGCCAAGGACGCCCTCGAGGACGAGGTCGGCGACGTGCTGTTCGCCGCCGCGGCGCTGGCCCGCAAGCTCGGCGTCGACGCCGAGACGGCCCTTCGTTCCACGATCCGGAAGTTCGTGAGCCGCTTCGAGGCCATGGCCGCGGCCGCCGAGCGCGAGGGGGTCCGGCTGGAGGACCTCTCAGAGGAGGAGCTGGTCCGCCGCTTCCGCACCGCGGGTGGCTGAGGCGGTGCTGATCGACGAGGCCGAGCGGCCCGGAAATCCACGTGGGGGGCGCGGGGCGGGCCTAGAATCGAACCCCGTGTCCCTCATCGAAGCCATCGTCGCCCGAGAGATCCTCGATTCCCGCGGCAACCCCACCGTCGAGGTCGACGTCCTGCTGGCCGACGGGGCCGCGGGCCGGGCCGCCGTGCCGTCGGGGGCCTCTACCGGCGAGCACGAGGCCCTGGAGCTCCGGGACGGCGACGCCGACCGCTACGGCGGGAAGGGCGTGCTGACCGCGTGCCGGAACGTGGAGGACACCATCGCCCCGGGCCTGGAGGGGATGGACGCACTCGATCAGCGCCTGGTCGACCAGACGATGCTCGAGCTCGACGGGACCGTCGACAAGTCGAAGCTGGGAGCGAACGCGATCCTGGCCGTGTCGCTGGCCACCGCCAAGGCGGCCGCGGCGACGTTGGAGGTGCCGCTGTTCCGGTACCTGGGCGGCCCGTGGGCACACCTGCTGCCGGTGCCGATGCTGAACGTCATCAACGGGGGCGCCCACGCCAGCAACGCCCTCGACCTCCAGGAGTTCATGCTGGTCCCGGCCGGGGCCGCCTCGTTCGGCGAGGGCCTGCGGTGGGGGGTGGAGTGCTTCGCCGCCCTGAAGGAGCTGCTCGAGGAGCGCGAGCTGTCCACCGGCGTCGGCGACGAGGGCGGCTATGCTCCCGACCTCCCCGGCTCGGCCGGCTCGGCCGAGGCGTGCCGCCTGCTGGTGGAGGCCGTCCGGCGAGCGGGCCTGGAACCCGGCGACGAGATGGCCATCGCCATCGATGCCGCCGCCAGCGAGTTCGCGGATGGCGGTCGCTACCGGGTCGAGGGGTCCGAGCGCGGGCCCGAGGAGATGGTGGCCTACTACGCCGGGCTGCTGGACGAGTTCCCCATCGTGTCGCTCGAAGACCCCCTGGCCGAGGACGACTGGGAGGGGTGGCGAGCGATGACCGAGGCGCTGGGGACCCGGGTCCAGGTCGTGGGCGACGACCTGTTCGTGACGAACCTGGACCGGCTTCGGCGAGGCATCGAAGAGCGGAGCGCCAACTCGATCCTCCTCAAGGTGAACCAGATCGGCACGCTCACCGAGACCCTGGAGGTGCTCCAGGAGGCCACCGCCGCGGGGTTCGGCCGCGTCGTGTCCCACCGCTCGGGTGAGACCGAGGACACCACGATCGCCGACCTGGCCGTGGCCGCCGGGGCCGGGCAGATCAAGACCGGGGCCCCCTCCCGAGGTGAGCGGACCGCCAAGTACAACCGCCTCCTGCGGATCGAGGAGGAGCTGGGCGAGGCCGCCCGCTTCGCCGGTGACGAACCCTACCGGAGGTACCGGCGGTGAGCGTCCGAACGGGTGCGGCCTCCGGGGTGGGCCGGCGGTCCCGGCTGACCGGCCGGGCCGCGGTGTTGGCGGCCGTGGTGCTGGTCCTGGCCGTGGCCCTGATCGTGCCGCTGCGCCAGTACATGGAGCAGCGTTCGCGGGTGGCCGAGCTGGAGGCCAAGGTCGAGCTGCTCCAGCGGGAGCGCGACCGCATCGAGGGTCGCATCGAGCGGCTCCGGGACCCCGCCTACCTGGAGATCCTGGCCCGGAAGTGCCTGGGGATGGTCAGGCCCGGGGAGGTGTCGTTCGTCACGGTCCCCGAGGGCGGCCAGCCCCGCGCCCCCCGCTGCTGATCAAGCAGAGCTGTCAAATCGAGGAGGTTCCGCCTGGCCTGGGGCTTGTGCTGCATGGCCGGGCTGGCCGAAGATCGGGGGTAGGCTCGTGGTTCGGAACTCGAGGAGGTGAACCGCCATGGACCCACCAGGATCCCCGGACGAGCCCCTGGAGTCGGTGCTCCGCGAGGTCATTCGGCGCACCGAGTCCCGGGCGTTCGCCCACGAGGACCCCGGCTCCTACCGGGCCGGGATCCACGCCTCGGTCGAGGCGACCCGGATCGTGCTCCAGGCCGCCCTGCCCGTCCTGGGCCACCTGCCCCCCTCCGGCGACGGCCGCCGGTTCGGGCTCACCGACCGGGGCGAGGCCCTCCGACTGATCGAGTCCTTCTAGTCCTCCCGGGATTGACGCCCGGACCGGCCGGGTGGGACACTCTGGGCCCTGCCCGCCGGACGGAGAGAGGAGCGAAGATCGCCGAGCTAGAGGTCGGAGCGGTCGTGGAGGGGACCGTGCAGCGCATCACCCCATATGGTGCATTCCTCCAGTTGGAAGACGGTCGCGTCGGCCTCGTACATATCTCGGAGATCGATCGGAACTACGTCCGCGACGTCCGCGAGCACCTCCGGGAGAACGACAAGGTCCAGGCCAAGGTGGTGGCCATCAAGGAGGACGGCAAGATCGACCTGTCGATCAAGGCCCTCCAGGACCCGGCCCCCCGCAGCCTGCGGCGGGGGAAGGACCCGGGCCTCGAGCAGAAGCTGAAGCGGTTCATGCGCCAGAGCGAGGAGCGCCAGGTGGACTACCGGCGCTCCATGGACCACAAGCGCCGCTAGCCCCATCCGTGCCCGAGCTGCGGGGATCCGACCTCGCCGCGGTGGCCGAGCAGCTCGGCCGCGAGCCCCTCACCGGCTTCTCGGTGGTGGCCCGGTGCTCGCCCGGGCACCCGCTGGTGATCCGCAACCACCCCGTGGACCGCCGGGGGAATCCGTTCCCCACGCTGTACTGGCTCACCTGCCCCGAGGCCACCGCGGCGGTGTCGCGCCTGGAGTCCGAGGGGTGGATCAAGCGCCTGGATGAGCGAGCCGCCAGCGAGGGGGGGTTCGGCGAGGAGCTGGCTCGGGCCCACCGTTCGTACGCCGCGGAGCGCGGCGGCCTGGTGCCCGAGGCCCAGGGGTGGGGCGGTGTGGGCGGGACCCGCGCCGGGGTGAAGTGCCTGCACGCCCACTACGCCCATCACCTGGCCGGCGGCCCGGACCCGGTGGGCTCCTGGGTCGCGGAGCGGGTGGAGCCCGTGCACGGGTTGTCCGAGGAGCCGGTGGCCGCCGTGGACATGGGGACGAACTCCATCCGCCTGCTGGTGGCCGAGCCGGGGGAGGGCGACCTGGCGGACCGGGCCCGGGACATGGTGATCACCCGGCTCGGCCTGGGCGTGGACCGGACGGGGCGCCTGGACCCCGGGGCCCTGCGGCGGACCATGGACGTCCTGGAGCGTTACGTGGCCCGGGCCCGGGCGCTGGGGGCGCGGCGGTTCCGGGTGGGGGCCACCAGCGCGGTCCGCGACGCGCCCGACCGGCGCCTGCTGGACCTGGTCGTGGCCGCGCTGACCGGCGACCCGCCGGAGGTCCTGACCGGCGAGCACGAGGCCCGGCTCTCGTTCCTGGGCGCCACCGTGGGCCTGGACCGCTCTCCGCCGTTCCTGGTGTTCGACATCGGCGGCGGCAGCACCGAGCTGGTCCTCGGATCGGGGGACCCCGAGGCGGCCGCATCCGTGGACGTCGGCAGCGTCCGCATCACCGAGCGGGTGGGCCCGTCGGATCCGCCCGCGCCCGGCGACCTTGAGGCCATGCGGGCCCTGGCCGCCGAGGGCCTGGGCGAGGCCGAGCGGACCGTGCCGTCCGGGCGAGCCGCCACGCTGGTGGGCGTGGCCGGGACGACCACCACCGTGCAGGCCATCTCGAAGGGCCTGCCGCACTACGACCCCGAGGCCCTCCACCACTCGGTCCTCCGGATCGACGAGGCCGAGCGGGTCCTCGATGAGCTGGCCCGCATGACCGTGGCCGAGCGCGCGGCGATGCCGGTGATGGCGCCGGGGCGGGAGGATGTGATCGTGGCCGGTGCGGTGATCCTGGTGGAGATCGTGCGCCGGTGGGCCTTCGAGGAGTGCGTGGTGTCCGAGCGCGACCTGCTCGACGGGCTGCTGCTCGAGCGGCTCGGGCAGCAGGGCACGGGTGGGTAAGGGATCGTGGAGAGGAGGTTCGACATGGCCGAGCGACGGACGTTCGACAAGGCGTCCGAGATGGAGATCGACCCCGGCACCCCGTACCGAGCCGTGCTGGAGACCACCCACGGGCGGGTGGTGGTGGACCTGTTCGCCGAGCAGGCCCCGGTCACCGTGAACAACTTCGTGTTCCTGGCCCGCCAGGGGTTCCACGATGGCCTGGTTTTCCACCGGGTCATCGACGGATTCATGATCCAGGGCGGCGACCCCCGGGGCACCGGGACGGGCGGCCCGGGGTACCAGTTCGAGGATGAGTTCCGCCCCGACCTCCGCTTCGACACCCCCGGGTTGCTGGCCATGGCCAACGCCGGTCCCAACACGAACGGCAGCCAGTTCTTCATCACGGTGGCCGAGACCCCGCACCTCAACGGCCGTCACACCATCTTCGGCCGGGTGGTGGACGGGATGGACGTCGTAGAGACCATCAGCAGGCTCCCCACCGACGACCGTGACCGGCCCACCGAGGACGCCAGGGTCGACCGGGTGACGATCGAGGAGGGACCCTCCTCCTGACAAGCCCAAACGCTCCCGGCTACGCTGGTCGGCCGTGAGCAAGAGCACCCGGAAGCGACAGCTCCAGAAGCTGGCCGAGCGCCGGGCGGCCGAGCGGCGCCGCCACCGCCGCCGGAGGGTCATCGCGGCCTCCGTGGCCGGGGCGTTGGTGCTGGGAGCCGGCGGGGCCACCGCGCTGACCCTGCTGCGAGGTGGCGAGGACCCCACGGCCTCAGAGAGCCCCACGCCGGGCCCCACCGAGGAGCCCCCCGCCGAGGTGGCCTGCGGCGGAGACGTGCCGGAGGCCGCCGGGGAGGACAAGCCGACCTTCGATCGGCCACCGAGGATGCGCATCGACCGCTCCAAGGACTACGTGGCGGTCATCGACACCTCCTGTGGCAGGGTCACCGCCGAGCTGTTCGCGGGCGAGGCCCCGGAGAACGTGAACAGCTTCGTGTTCCTGGCGAACGAACGGTTCTTCAACGGGTTGACGTTCCACCGCCTGGAGCCGGGGTTCGTGGTCCAGGGCGGCGACCCCAACGGGGACGGCAGCGGAGGGCCCGGGTATACGCTCCCCGACGAGCTCGACAACGAGTTGGACTACGAGGTGGGAACCCTGGCGATGGCCAACTCGGGGCCCGACACGTCCGGGAGCCAGTTCTTCATCATCACCGGGGACCAGGGGGCCGACCTGCCGAAGCAGTACACGATCTTCGGCCGGGTGACGAAGGGGATGAAGGTCCTCGAGCGGATCGATGGCCTGCCGGTCGCGCCCAATCCCGATGGCCAGACCAACCACCCCACCGAGACCATCTACATCGAGCGGATCACGATCCGCGAGCGCTGACCGTGGCGGCCTCCAGGCCATCTACAATCGATGGGCCCGGGTGGCGAAATTGGCAGCCGCGTTCGCCTTAAGAGCGAATGCCCTTCGGGGCGTGTGGGTTCGACTCCCACCCCGGGCACGCACTGTTCCCCACGGGCGTCCTCCGGCTCGGGCTTGGGAAGCGTGAGGCGAAGACCGGCTCTGGCATCCGGTTCGACGACCTCAGCCCCCATTCGCTCAAGGGAGTTCCGGGACAGTGGAGCCTGTTTCGCGTCCGGCCCTCGATGGCTCTAGCTTGACCAGACGCTAAGGAGGAAACAGCTATGTCGCTTAACATCAGAACTCTTGAACTTCCCAACCATGTGACGCTTCCCTATGTCGAGCAGGGAGACGCGTCGGGGCTTCCTGTGGCACTACTCCACGGCTTCGCAGATTCTTGGCGTTCTTTCGAACCGGTGCTCCCTCATCTGCCCGAGTCCATCCATGTCTTCGCCCTGACGCAGCGGGGGCACGGGGAAGCCAGCCGCCCGCTGGGTGGATACGGCATCCACGATTTCGCGGCCGACCTCCTGGCGTTCATGGACGCCCTGCACCTCGGGCCCGCCGTAATCGTCGGCCATTCCATGGGCAGCGCAGTCGCTCTGCGCTTTGCGATCGACCATCCCGAGCGCACTTTAGGACTTGTTGTTGTCGGAGCGTCAGCCTCCATGTCGGGCACCCAGGCAGCCCGGGAGTTCTGGGATTCGACCGTGTCGAAAGTGACGGATCCCGTGGACCCCGGCCTGGTTCGAGGGATGACCGAAAGCTTGCTAGCCAAGCCCGTGCCGCCAGACGTTCTCGAGATGGCCGTGGCGGAGGGCCGGAAGGTTCCGGCGCACGTCTGGAAGGCGGTGTTTCAAAGCCGCTGGCGCCTTGAAGGAGATTTCTCGGGGGAGCTGGACCAGATCAAGGTCCCCACGCTCATCGTTTGGGGAGATCAGGATCGCCGCTATCCGCGAAGCGAGCAAGACGCGCTCGCCTCGGCGATCGGGGACTCGCAGCTCCTGATCTATCCGGGCGCTGGACATCTGCTCCACTGGGAGGAGCCAGGACGGTTTGCGTCCGATCTCGTGGCCTTCGTTGAAGACCGTCTCAGCTGAAGGTGAGGCAAGGCGGCCGTCCCCGCCCGTCAGAGGTTCAGCCGGCGATGTGGACTCTGTGGGGGTCGGGCCCCGGGCACGCTTCGGCCCGCAGCGCCACGAGCAGGCTGCCGGGGATCAATCAGCGGGTGGACCGGCCTGGACGTCGTAGATGAGTACCCACGGTTCGGCCCCCTGGCGGCGGCATCGGTCGGGGATCGGCTCTGCGATGAGCGATTCCGCGTGTTGCCAGTCCGAGCCGTACCCGCCACCGCAGTGGAGAGCCTCCCCGACCCCCACGACGGACCGGCCGGAGGAGTCCAGCAGCGTCCCGTCGGCGTAGGAGTATCCCTCCTCCCACAGGGCCAGCACCTCTTCCCCGTTCGAGCGCAGCAGGAGACATCCATTGCGCTCGGTGAAGATGCCGGTCACGATCGCCTGCGGTCGCGCATCGGCCGTCCACGTCGGGAAGAAGACAGCGCCTTCCTGGCGCGCCCGACCCGCGCATCCGACGAGTCCCGCGATGACAGCGACGAGTACCAACCCGAGCAGGCCCCTCTTGCTCACTTCTCCGATTATGACGGCGGTCCGGCCCGGGATGTTCCGGAGGGACCCGGGATGTTCCGGAGGGAGAGGTCCCGAGACCCCGACCCTCACACGCCGAAGGCGTAGAAAACGACCCGTCGTTCCTTGGGCTCGTCGAGCTCGACCAGGAGCAGGCGCTGCCACCGGCCCAGGGCGGGCCGGCCGCCGGTCACCGGGATGGCGTGTGACGAGCCGCCCAGGAGGACCTGGGCCACGTGGGCCCGGCCGTTGGGCCGCTCGTGCTCCTCCTCGAGGTTCTGGCGCCGCCGGTCGAGGTCGTCGTGGGCGTAGTAGGCGTCACCGGGTACGAGCCGGTCGAGCCACCGGCGAAGGTCCTCCAGCGCGCCGTCCTCCAACTCGTTCAGGATGAGCGTGCATGTGGTGTGGGCGCAGAACGCCACCACGCACCCCTCGGTGACCCCGGCCTCGTCCACGGCGATCCGCAGCTCCTCGGTGAGGTCGACGGCGTCGAGACGCCGGACCGGCGTGACCCGCACGGTGCGTTGCCCCGAACGCATCCCTATCTGGAGCACTGGATGTCCCCACTCTCTTCCTGCACGGCCCGGGCCCGGGCCAGGTTCCACCCGGGCCAGGGGTCCGGCTCGGTGAACAGCTCCCGATGGGGGAGGAAAGCGCATGCTGGGAGCCGGCGGGGAAGGCCCAACAACGACGGCACGGCGTCCGCGCTGAGCCCCGCGAGGTACGGGAGGTCGACCCGGCCGATCTCCTCGTAGCGCTCCACGTTCCGGCTGGCCACCAGGGCATCCGGATTCATCAGGTTGAAGACCAGCAGGGCCGCCGCGCTGAAGCCCACCACGGCCCGCGGGAGCCACCGCCCGCGGCGGAAGGCGCCGGCGGCCATCACCATGACCAGCACCCCGGCCAGCCACAGGATCACGGCGTGCACGGAGATGCGCAGGCGGGTGAACCCGAACGCCTCCTCGTACAGCAGGAGGCGCTTGAGGGCGGAGGCCAGCACCACCAGGGTCAGCAGGAGCAACAGGCCGAGCAGCACCTCGAGGATCCGTCGGTGGCGATCTCCTCGCGGTCCGGCCCACCGGGATGCGCCGGCCACCACCGCGAGCGTCAGCGCCGCAGCCACCAGGAGCTGGAAGAACCCCTCCCGGGCGTACTCGGCATACGTCAGCCCGGCCGTCCGCAGGACATGGTCGTGGCCGGCGAACAGGACCGCCACCTGCACCACCACGAACGCCACGAACAGGAGGTCGAGGAGCCCCAACGCCACCATCCATTCGATCGGCGCCAGCCCGGACCACCGGCGACGTTCCCCCCCTTCCCCCTCCTGGAACATCGCCCCACGCATGGCGACCAGGAGACGCGGAGGGCCGAGGTGGGCGAACCGGGGCCCCGCGATCACCAGCGCCGTCGCGGCGACCGCCACGCCGACGAAGACCGCCACCCTGGCCGGCAGCAGAGCCACGTCGATGTCCGGCAGCAGGACGTCACGGGCCAGCTCCGCGAAGGCCCGATCGGCGGAGATGAACAGACCGCCGAACACCGCCACCAGCGCCGCCCCCACGGCCATCCCCCGCAGGGCGGGAGAGAATCGCCGCCCCGCGGTCAGCCGGCTCGCTCCGCGGGCCACGTAGGGGACGGCCTCCGCCGCCCGTGACGCCACGACCAGGGGAGCCCGTCGCACTTCCTCCCAGGTTCCCCCGCCGGCCACCGCCAGCGCGGCCAGTCCCGCGGCCGCCAGGCCGTCCAGGGCCACGACCCATCCGGCGGAGCGCACCGCGAACATGGAGGCCAGGCCCAGCGCCAGGGCGGCGTAGGCGATGGTTTCCGGTCGCCAGGGGGTTGCCCGGGCCCACGCCACCAGGGCGGTGACCCCGCCCGCGACCAGGACCGCTCCCAGGCCCAGCCGGTTGCCCGGCAGCGCCCCGGCAGCGAACCCGGAGAGCACGGCGGTTGCGGCCAGCATGCGGGCCGACGCCCCCGCGCGTTCCACGGACTCAGACCCCACGGCGAACGACCCGGCGCTCACGCCCCGTCCTTCGGAAGGGCCACCACCATGCGGCACCCGTGGGGCACGTTGGGCTCCGCTCGGATGTCGCCTCCGTGCAGATCGACGATCCACCGGGCGATGGCCAGACCGAGTCCGGTTCCTCCCCGCACGGACTCGCCGGTTGCGCCCCGATAGAACCGTTCGAACACTCGCTCGGCCTCCTCCTCGGGGATGCCCGGGCCCTGGTCGCGCACCTCGATGCGCACGAGGTCCCGGTGGGCCCGCGTGGCCACGACCACCTCGCCGTCCTCGGGAGAGTGCCGGACGGCATTCTCGAGCAGGTTCGCCACGACCTGATGGATGCGCTCCGGATCACCGTGCGCCCGCAGGCCGGGCGGGTCGATCGAGACGCTGAGCCGCACCCGCCGGTCCGTTGCCCGTTCGACCTGGAGCCGCGACTCCTCCACGGCTTGGCGGAGGACGGGCCCGACCTCGAACGACCTCCGCTCCAGGGGCACGGTTCCCGCCTCCAGGCGTGACAGGTCGAGGAGCTGGTTGATGAGGGCGCCCAGGCGCTGGGTCTGGGCCAGCATCGTGCGGAGGGTTTCCGGGTCGGGAGGCTCGACATCGTCGACGAGGTTCTCGAGCACCACCTGCAGCGCGGTGATCGGGGTCCGAAGCTCGTGCGATACGTTGGCCACGAGATCCCGGCGGAGGCGCTCGGTCTCGGCGAGCTCGGCGGCCATGGTGTTGAAGGCACGAGCCAGCTCGCCGACCTCGTCGCGGGAGGTCGCCCTGACCCGCCGGGAGTAGTCGCCTCGAGCCATGGCTCGAGTGGCGGCCACCATGTCTCGCAGCGGCGAAGTCATCCCCCGGGCCAGGATCTGGACCATCCCCAGGGCGAGCGCCCCGGCCACCACGCCGACGAGGAGGAGGGGGATGCCGGCCCGTACGCCCGCCATGTTCACCAGGACGACGACGCCGACCGCGGCGAGGATCACCACGCCGAGCTTCATCTTGATCGATGAGAGGCGGTCGAGCGGCCTCATCCGTCTTCGGCTCCCGCCGAGTAGCCGACGCCGTGCACCGTCCGGACGACACCTGGGCCCAGCTTCCGGCGGAGCCCGCGGATGTGGGAGTCGACGGTGCGAGCTCCCGAGGCATCGCGCCACCCCCACACCTCGGCGAGCAGGCGCTCCCGAGAGAGGACCACGCCTGGCCGCGTGGCCAGGGCCAGGAACAGGTCGAACTCCGTCTTGGTGAGCTCGACCGGGCGGCCTCCTCGGCGGACCTGCCGGCGGGATGGGTCGAGCTCGATGTCACCGACCCGAAGCGCCTCTGGTCCGGATGCCGGTCGGCGCTCGACCCTGCGGAGCAGGTCCTTGACTCGAGCGACCAGCTCTCGCGGGCTGAACCGTTTCGTCATGTAGTCGTCGGCCCCGATCCCCAGACCGACGAGCACGTCGGTCTCGGAATCCCGAGCGGTCAGCATGAGCACGGGCACCGGTCGGTCTCGCTGGATCTGCCGACAGACCTCGAGCCCGTCCAACCCGGGGAGCATCACGTCGAGGATGACGAGGTCGGGTCCGAGGTCCCGGGCCCGACCGACCGCCGAGGGTCCGTCGCCCGCGATCTCCACGTCGAAGCCTTCCTTCCGGAGACGGGCGGCCACCGAGCCGGCGATGGTGGCCTCGTCCTCCACCACGAGGATCGTCCGGTCGGCCACGGCGCCAGTGTAGGTCGCAGTGGTGAAGGTCGGGTGCGTCGGACGTGCAGGTTCCGTGCAGGGTTGTCGGACGACCCGGTGCCGGCTGGCCCCGGTCAGCGCCGGGAGCGGACCCAGGCGGCCAGGTCCTGGGGCTCCATGAAGTTCAGGATCCGCTCCCGAGGGATGCCGGCCAGGACCGCGGTGGCCAGGCCCAGGTCGATCGACCCCAGCTCGGCGACGCGGTGGGCGTCCGTGCCGATCGAGATGCGAGCCCCGGCCCGGGCGGCGATCCGGGCCCGCTCCACGTCCAGGTCCTGGCGGTCCAGGAACGTATCGATCTCCAGGGCCACGTCGGCCCGGGCGGCGGCCTCGAACACCCGTGGCCAGTCCGCGCGCAGGCCGGCCCGGGCGCCCCACCGCCTCCCTCGCGGGTGGGCCAGCACGTCGATGGTGGGGTTGCGCAGGGCCGCCAGGTAGCGGTCGGTCTGGTCCTCGGTGACCCGCAGCTTCGAGTGGAACGCGCCCAACACGAGGTCGAGGCCGGCCAGCACCCCCGGGTCCATGTCGCCCTCGCCCCGGGGCGACAGGTTCATCTCCAGCGAGCGGAGGACCGTGAACGGCGTTCCGTCGGCCGTCAGCCGTTCGTTCAGCGCTTCGATCACCCGCCCCTGCTCGAGCAGCTTCTCCTCCGGCATCCCCCTGGCGATCGGCAGGCCCTTCGAGTGGTCGGTCACGGCCACGTACCGGTAGCCCAGGGCCTGAGCTGCCGCCACCATCTCGTCGAGCTCCGCCTTGCCGTCGCTCCACGTGGTGTGCATCTGGAGGTCGCCCCGGAGCTCCGTTCGCAATTCGGGCCGCTCGGCCAGGACCTGCCGGGCCCAGGCCATGGTCAGGAATCCTCGCCGCAGCTCCGGCGGTTCGGGCCGCTCGGGCGGATCCTCGACCCACCCCCGGATCCGCCGGGCCACCCACGGCCCCACCGCGGGCAGCTCGGTGGGCGAACGGCCCGTGGCCAGCAGGTCCGCGATCTCCTCCGGCCACAGCAGGGCCGCCCGCGCCGCTCGACGGAAGGCCCGCTGCCTGTGCCCCTCCTCGTCCTCGGCCGCCCGGGCCAGCAGCTCCGCCAGGTCGCCGTTCGACAACGTGTCCACGGCCCCATTGTGGGGAAGAAATCACGGAACGAAGGGTGGTTGCCGTGCCCAACAAGCGACCCAGCGTCAAGAACGAGGAGCAGTACGAGGGGCTGAAGAAGAAGGGCATGTCCAAGCGGCGGGCGGCCGAGGCCATCCCCATCGGCCTCGATCCCCAGCCGTACACCTCGGCCATCCAGGGATACCTCGACGCCGGGTACGACCACGTGTACCTGCACCAGATCGGTCCCGACCAGGAGGGCTTCCTGAGGTTCTGCCAGCAGGACGTCCTCCCCAACTTCCGGTAGGCGTGATGGAACGACCACCCTCCGAGGAGCACCCGCCGCTGTTCGACGAGCAGACCTCGGGCGAGGAGCCCTCGCCCGGCCCGGGGGCGGACAAGAGCGAGGCCCTCCGGCGCATCCGGGGCCACCTCCGGCTCCAGCGCGAGCGCGTCGACGAAGCGGCGGGGCAGGAGACGGAACCCACGGACGGGGAGGAGCCCTCCGGCGACGACCGGGGCGGCGACTGAGTCGACCGTTTGGCCGTACCGGCGCGGGGAAGAAAGGCAAGCGTGGACGAGGAACGGCTCGACCCCAGGGGATCGCGATCGACCCGAGGACGAAGGGGTCCCCGACCTCGACCCTCATCTCCCGGAGAAGGAAGCCACCCGGGACGCGCAGGAGGGGCTGATGATGCCTCGCTGAGACCGCGCCCGGGGGGCCGCCTCCCGCGGAACCACCGCGTCCGAGCAACGGGAGGGAGAATCGCTCGACCAGCGCCTCGACGAGGAGCAGCCCGACGCGGAGCCGGGGGGCCGGGAGGAGGCCGGACGCCTGGTGGAGGACGGGCGGGGGCTCACCGACGAGGAGAAGGACGAGGTGGCCGACCGGGCCGGGGACGACACCCAGGGGATGACGGCGGAGGAAGCGGCCGTTCGCATCGAGGACGAAGCGCCGGGGGGGACGGCCGATGAGGACGACCGCTCCGTCGCAGAGCCCTGAGCGGACGCGCACGGTGGGCACGATGTCCGGGGACGACGACGGCCGCTTCCCCCTCCTGCGACGGACCCAGCTGTCGCGGTTCCTGACCGACGAGCAGCTCCGCGAGCTCGAGGGGGAGTGCAAGACCGTGAGCCGCCGTCCGTGGGCCACGCTGTTTCGGCAGGGTGAGGAGGCCGACTCGCTGTTCCTGGTGGTCGAGGGAAGCATGGAGCTGTGAGCCAAGCCTCCCGGGAGGCGGCTGTACCGGACCATCGAGGTCGTGGGCGAGGGGTGCACGGCCGGGGACGAGGCGGTCCTCGGGGAGCGTCGCTACCAGCTCGGTGCCCGGGCCGTGGAGCCCACCCGCCTGCTCCAGATCACCCGCCGGACCATCGACCGGCTCACGGAGTCCGATCCCCATCTCGTGGTGGGGATCGCCCGGTGCTCGGGGAGCTGCCTGATCCGCACGATGCGCCGGGCCGCCATCCTCACCCAGGCCCCCGCCGAGGTGGCGCTTCGCCAGCTCCTCGAGGAGCTGGCCGGGGACCGGGACCCCGAGGACGGGCTGGCGCGGATCAGGATCACCCACACCCAGCTCGCCGGAGTTCTCCACGTCTCGCGAGAGACCGTGAGCCGCCTGTTGGCCAGGCTCGCGGAGGAGGGGGCGGTCGAGCTCGGCAGGGCGTGATCCGCCTGCGCCGGTAGGCCACCGGCCCGCCTGTGTGACGTTCCGACAGAGGCCAGCCTCGGCAGGCTCGCCCCGAGCGCCCGGCTCCGCGGACGATGGGCGACCTCGATATGCTGAGGCGGGCGATCCTCAATCGCCAGGGGAGGGAGATGGACACCCGCAACTCGGCGGACCTGTCCGCTGTCCTGGGCTTCGATCCGGATGTGATCCTCGGGGGAGTTCCCGATGCGATCACGATCCAGGATCCGGCCGGCGATCTCGTCTACGCGAACCCAGCCGCCGCGGAGCTGCTGGGGTTCGACTCGCCCCGGGAGCTGATGGCCGTCCCCCTGGAGGACGTCGTCCACCGCTTCGAGTTCCGCGATGCGTTCGGGGAGGCTGTCTCGCTGGAGCAGCTGCCCGGCAGGCGGGCCCTCCGGGGGGAGGAACCGGGCGAGCTCCTCCTCCGGGTGCGCGACACCCGTGGTGGCGAGGAGCTGTGGCGATCGACCACGGCCTTCCCGATCCCCGGCTCGCAGGGGGAGGTCGCCTTCGCCGTCAACATCTTCCGCGACGTCACCGAGCAGAAGCGGGCCGAGCTCCGGCTGCGGGCCCAGTTCGAGGTCTCCAGGGTGCTGGCGGAGGCGTCCTCGCTCCCCGAGGCGGGCCCGGCGATCATGCGGGCGGTGTCCCGGAGCCTTGACTGGGACGTGGGCATCCTGTGGCGGGCTGACGAGACGGCGGGGCTCCTCCGCTTCGTGGAGTCGTGGCAGGACCCGGGGGTCCGGGCCGGTCACTTCCTGGAGGTCAGCAGGGCCTTCGAGTTCCGGCCGGGCATCGGCCTCCCCGGGCGGGTATGGCAGAGCTGCCGCCCCGCCTGGATCCGCGACGTGCAGACGGACCCGAACTTCCCGCGCGCCCCGGCGGCCGCCGAGGACGGCCTGCATGGAGCGTTCGGGTTCCCGATCGTTCGCGGTGGGGAGGTCGTGGGGATCATGGAGTTCTTCTCCACCGAGGTGCGGGAGCCGGACCAGGACATCCTGGACATGACCGCCGCGGTCGGCGCCCAGGTCGGCCAGCTCATCGGCCGGCAGCAGGCCGAGGAAGACCGGGCGTTCCTGGTCCGGGTGGGCGACGTGATCAACCGGTCGCTCGACTACGAGCGGACCCTGGGCGAGCTGGCGGCGCAGGCCATCCCTCGGCTGGCCGACGTGTGCCTGGTGTACGTCCAGGACGACGACGGCTCGATCCGGCGGGTGGCCGTCCGCCAGACCCGGGCCATCCGCCGGCGGCTGGCCCGGCGGCTGCGGGAACGGTTCCCCATGAACCCCGATGCCCCCGAGGGGGTCCCCAAGGTCCTGCGAACCGGGAGGTCCGAGCTGCGGACCGAGGCGGACGCGGCGTTGATGTCCGCGGACGTCGTGGACCCGGAGGCCCAGGCCCGGTTCCTGGAGCCCCTGGGGATCCGTTCGTGGATGTGCGTGCCGCTCACGGCCCGGGGACGGACGTTCGGGGCCATCTCGTTCGTGTCCGCGGAATCCGGACGGCGGTTCGGTCGCGCGGACCTGGCGCTGGCCGAGGAGGTCGCGGCCCGAGCGGCGGTCGCCGTGGACAACGCGCGGCTGTACCGGCGGGCGGAGCGGGCCAACGAGCGCCTGGCGTACCTGGCGGAGGTCAGCCGGTCCCTGTCCTCCTCACTGAACTACCGCCGCACCCTGGGGAAGATGGCCCGCCTCACGGTTCCACGCCTGGCCGACTGGTGCGCCGTGGACATCGTCGACGAGGACGGGGCGATCGAGCTGGTGGCGGTGGCCCATAGCGACCCCAGCAAGGTGCGGTTGGCTCGGCGGCTGCGCCGCCGCTATCCCCCCGATCCCGACGGTCCCGGAGGCGTGGCCCACGTGCTCCGGACCGGCCGGTCGGAGCTCTACTCGCAGATCGCCCCCGAGATCCTGGAGGCGACCGCCCGGGACGAGGAGCACCTGTCCCTGCTCCGGGAGCTCCGGCTGGGCTCGGTGATGATCGTTCCGCTGGCCGCCCGTGGCCGGGTCCTGGGTGCGATGACCCTGGTGTCGGCCGAGTCCGGGCGCACCTTCGGGCGACAGGACCTGCGGTTGGCCGAGGAGGTGGCGGGCCGGGCCGCCGTGGCGGTGGACAACGCCCGGCTGTACGAGGAGCGGGCCACGGTGGCCCGCACCCTCCAGCAGAGCCTCCTGCCCCCGGACCTCCCGGAGCTACCCGGGGTGGAGCTGGCCGCCAGCTACCGTCCGGCGGCGGCCGGGGACGACATCGGGGGCGACTTCTACGACGTGTTCCAGACGGCCGAGGACGAATGGACGCTGGTCATCGGGGATGTATGCGGCAAGGGGGTGACCGCCGCCGCCCTGACCGGCCTGGCCCGGCACACGATCCGGGCTACGGCCATGCGAGGCCTGGGACCGGCCGACGTCCTGGCGACGCTGAACGAGGTCATCCGCCGGGACCGGTCGGACGCCGGGTTCTGCACGGCCGTCGTCGGCACGCTGAAGGTTCGCCGGGGCAGCGGGAACCTCACATTGGTGTGCGGCGGCCACCCCCCTCCGTTCGTCCTGCGGGCGGGCGGAGGCCTCGATCGCGCGGGCGCCCCCGGGACGCTGGTCGGAGTCCTGCCATCCATGGACACGCCGCCCCGGTCGGTCACCCTGAAGCCCGGCGATGCCCTGGTCCTGTACACCGACGGCGTGACGGACCAGCGGGCCGACGGGAAGCTCTTCGGAGAGGAGCGGCTGGCCCGGGTGATCCAGCGCTGCGTGTCACTCGACGCGGAGTCCATGGTCCAGCGGATCGAACGCGCCGTCGAGGCCTTCACCACCGAGCCGCCCAGGGACGACATGGCCCTGTTGGCGGTCCGCCTCCTCCCCGCGTAGCCGGGCGGGGTGTCGCCGGCCACGTGAGCTGTGCTACACCGGGTCGGTGGCCCGGAGCGCAACCGCGGAGTGGGCAGCGAGGCGGCCGGTCGTGGCCGTGTCCGTGGCCGGCGCGTTGTGGGGCCTGGTCGGCTACGCCGCCCTGTGGGGACACACCCCGTTCACCGTCCACCGGTCGTTCGTGGTGAGCCCGCTCGGCACGGTGGTGCTGCTGCCGGTCCGGGTCGTGCTGTGGGCCATCAGGTTCGTCGAGGAGAGGGTGGGCCATCCGTTCGAGTTCGCGTCACGGAACGGGTGGATCGGCCTGGCCGCCGCGATCGTGGGCGCCGCCATCGCCGTCGGGGCGTTCGTGGCTGTCCGGGCGCTGGCCCGGCGGGTGCGCGTGGCCCGCTCCCCACGGTAGGCTGAGGCCCCTACCAGGGAGGCCATCCCCGTGGCGAAGCAGCGGACCAGGGTGGTGCCGGGTGCCACCACCGCCCCGGCGACCCCCGCCGACCGGGACATGAACCCCCACCAGGCCGTCAACCTGTTCTTCGACCGGGCGGCCGACCACGTGGGACTGTCTGAGGAGATGCGGGACGTCCTCCGGACCTCGTACCGGGAGCTGCGGGTCCAGGTCCCCGTCCGCATGGACGACGGCAGGCTCGAGGTGTTCACGGGGTACCGGATCCAGCACAACGGAGCGCGGGGGCCGTACAAGGGCGGGATCCGGTTCCATCCCGATGCCGAGCTCGACGAGGTGCGGGCGCTGGCGGCCCTGATGACGTGGAAGAACGCCGTCCTGGACGTGCCCTACGGCGGGGCCAAGGGCGGCGTCGCCTGCGATCCCTCCGTGATGAGCCCGGGCGAGAAGGAGCGCCTGACCCGGCGATACACGGGGATGATCTCCTACGTGCTCGGCGTGAACCGGGACGTTCCCGCCCCCGACATGGGCACCGACGCCCAGACGATGGCCTGGATGATGGACGCCTACTCGGCCCGGTACGGGTACACGCCGGCCATCGTCACCGGCAAGCCCGTCGACCTCGGGGGGTCCTATGGGCGGGACGCCGCCACCGGCCGCGGGGTGGTGTATTGCCTGCAAGAGGCCTCGGGCGATCTGCGCCTCGACCTCGATGGCGCCACCGTGGCCGTCCAGGGATTCGGCAACGTGGGGTCCTGGGCGGCCCGGCTGATCGGGGAGACCGGCTGCCGGGTGGTGGCCGTCTCCGACGTCCGCGGTGGGGTCCACCGGGGAGACGGCCTGGCCGTCCAGTCGCTGGTGGACCACACCGCGGAGACGGGGTCGGTGGTGGGAGCTCCGGGGACCGAGCCGATCGGGAACGAGGACCTCCTGGAGCTCGACGTGGACGTCCTGATCCCCGCGGCCCTGGACCGGGTGATCAACGAGGGCAACGCGGAGCGGATCGAGGCCCGCACGGTGGTCGAGGCCGCCAACCACCCGGTGACCCCGGCCGCGGACGCGATCCTCCAGGATCGGGGGGCGGTGGTCCTCCCGGACATCCTGGTGAACGCCGGCGGCGTCACGGTGTCGTACTTCGAGTGGGTCCAGAACATCCAGCAGTTCCGGTGGGAGGAGGACCAGGTCAACGCCGAGCTGCGGAAGAAGATGTCCCGGGCCTGGAAGAACGTGCACTCCCGGGCCACCGTGGACGGCATCTCGCTCCGGCTGGCGGCGTTCGCCATCGCTGTGGAGCGGGTGACCACTGCGGCCCGGCTCCGCGGCTACGTGTAGCCGCTACAACCCTGGGGGCTCGGTCCCGGCCGGGGACGCCGTCGGCTCTCCCGTGGGGATCAGCGCTGCCAGGAGGGCCACCGCGCCGGCCACGATGTACAGCACGCCGTTGGCCTGGTGGACGCCCAGGAAGTCGTGCAGCTGCTGGTGCGCCGCCACGACCACGATCCCGAACCCAAGTGCCAGCGTGCCCAGGAGGATCACGCCGGTCCGCTCGGTGGGATAGAGCCCTCCCACCAGCAGCATCAGCACGCCGTAGCCGATCTCGATGTAGGCCAGCAGCGTGGTGTGGTCCAGGCCCAGCGCGGTGGCGTGGTTGCGAAGGTCCCCCACGCCGGTCCGGGCCAGGGCGATCCCGCCGAGCACGCCGAATAGCAGCCCGACGAGGATGGAGATGACCTGCTTGGCTCGCGCCATCTTCGGCTCCTCCCGACAGATGTTGAGCCGATGATATCCGGCGGAGGGGCCCCGTTCAGGTCGCAGGGAGCGCATGGCCACGGCGGTACGCCAGGCCCGTTCCGGATGCCGGCGGCGGTAGGGTGGAGGGGAAGAGACATGCCGACCGGACAGCTCACCAGATCCGAGAACGACCGGGTCGTCGCCGGGGTGGCCGGAGGGATGGCCCAGTACCTGGGGATCGACCCCACCCTCATCCGGGTCGCGTGGGTCGTCGCCATCCTGATGGGGTGGGGGATCCTGGCCTACGTGATCCTGTGGATCGTGCTCCCGACGGGCCCGGGCACGACGCCGGCGATCCGGATCGCCGAGGAGCGCTTCGCCCGGGGTGAGATCAACGCCGAGGAGCTGGAGCGCATCCGTGGCGACCTGGGAGGTGCTCCGTGATCGCCCATGAGGGGTTCTGGTTCGGCCCGGGGTGGGGGGTGGTGGCCGGGCTCCTGTCGGTGGCCTTCTGGGTCCTGGTGGTGGTGATCATCGCCAGCTTCGTCCGGAGCCGGCCGGTCGGCGGAGGGGGGCGTTCGCCCTCCGCGCTGCGGGTCCTCGAGGAGCGGTACGCTCGCGGCGAGATCTCCCGGAAGGAGTTCGCCGAGCGGCGGCAGGTGCTCCTGGGCGAGGCTCCACCCGAAGGCTAGCGAGCGCTCCTACGCCCGGGTGGCCCGGGCCCGGGCCGCCTCGATGACCTCCAGGGCCGAGGCCAGGTCCTCGAACCCTTCGGTCCCGGTCGGCTTCCCCTCCAGGTCCTTGTACACGGCGAAGAAGTGCTCGATCTCGTTCCGCAGGTTCGGCTGGAGGTCGCCCAGCTCCTTGACTTGGGACCACACCGGGTCCTGGAGCGGGACGCACAGGATCTTCTCGTCGGCGCCCTTCTCGTCCCACATCCGGAACAGCCCGACGGGGCGTGCCCGGATCCGGCACCCCGAGAACGTGGGCTCGTGCACGAACACCAGCGCGTCCAGGGGGTCGCCGTCCTCGCCCAGCGTGCCCTCGATGAAGCCGTAGTCGGCCGGGTAGCGCGTCGACGTGAACAACGTTCGGTCGAGGAACATGTGGCCCGTTTGCGGGTCCCACTCGTACTTGTTGCGTGAGCCGGCGGGGATCTCCACGACCACGACCACGGTCTCGGCGGCCACAGCGGCAGTCTACCGGCGTCCTCCGGGCCACAATGGGGCCATGGAGATCCGAGCGATGGGACGCTCCGGGCTCGACGTTCCGGTGGTGGGGATGGGCACGTGGAACACGTTCGACGTGCGGGGCGCCCGGGAGACCACGGCCCACGACGTGGCCGCCCGGGCCCTCGATGGGGGGGCCACATTCGTGGACTCCTCGCCCATGTACGGGGAGGCCGAGCGGGTCCTGGGCGCGGCCATCGTCGCCCGGCGGGACGAGGTCACCGTGGCCACCAAGGTGTGGGCTCGCGGAGCCGAGGAGGGCCGGGCCCAGGTCGAGCGGGCCATGGGCCTGTTCGGCGGCCGGGTTGAGCTGTACCAGGTCCACAACCTGGTGGCCTGGCGGGAGCACCTGCCGATGCTGGAGGGCCTCCGCCACGAGGGCCCGGTGACGGCCGTCGGCGCCACCCACTACAGCGCCTCGGCCTTCGATGAGCTGGCCGAGGTCATGCGCACGGGGCGGATCCAGGCGATCCAGGTCCCCTACAACCCCGTGGAGCGGACGGTGGAGGACCGGATCCTGCCCCTGGCGGAGGACCTGGGCATCGGTGTGGTCGTCATGCGTCCGTTCGCCGAACGGGGCCTCCTGCGCCGCCCACCCGGCTCCCGGGATCTCGCGCCGCTCGAGCCCTTCGGCGTCCGGACGTGGACCCAGGCCCTGCTCAAGTGGATCCTGTCGGAGCGGCGGTGCCACGTGGCCATCCCGGCCACCTCCAGCGCCGAGCACATGGCCGAGAACGCCGCGGCGGGGGACCCGCCCTGGCTCGGTCCCGAGGAACGCGACCTGGTGGCCCGCCTGGCCACCGGGTAGCGACGGAAAGCGGGGACTCCTGTCGTCGTCGGCCACCCCCTGAGGCGCCGGGGCCGGGGTGGTAGCGTTCCGCCCGTGAGCGGCCCGGACCTGCCGGAGCGACGGCGGGACGAAGAGAGCGACTGGCACGACCTGGTGCCGGCGTCGTGCCCCCGGTGCGGATGCAGGCAGCACCACGCCGCCGACGACCCGGCCATCGTGTGGGAACCGGGGCGGGCCTGGGACGAGGGGTGTTCCGATCGGTCCTGCTCGTGCCACACCGAGCCCCTGGTCGGCCGGCGCAGGGACTAGCCGTCAGGGGACGACGGCCACGGCCCGCACGGGCGGCAGGCCCTCCGCGGCCATCTCCCAGGTGCGGCCCTCGTCGTCCGACCGGAACACCGAGCCATCCTCGGTGCCGAGCGCGGCCAGCCCCCCGGCGGCGGCTAGGCAGTGGGAGTCGATGTTCGAGCCGAACCACTCGGGCAGGCCGTTCGTGCATCGCTCGAACCCCGGCAGTCCCGCGAACGGGACGCGGTACACGGCCGCCCGATCCGTGAACGGACCCGTCGAGGCGGTGACCAGCACGCTCTCCCCGGCCACCGCCACCGCCCGGCAGTAGGTGGCGTGGAGGCCCTGGGTCTCGACGACCCATGTGGCTCCACCGTCCTCGCTGCCGGCCAGCCCTCGGGCGCAGGCGGCCAGGACCACCCGGGGGTGATCCGGGTGGGTGACGACCTGGTGGACGTCGGCATCGATGTCGATCGTGGCCTCCCACCCGTCCCCGCCGTCCGAGGACCGGAGGATCCCTCCCACGTGGACGTTCGCGTACAGCGCTCCGTCCCCTCCCCGTGCCAGCGAGCGGGTGTCGGGCGGGCCGCCCCACGGTGTGTACCAGTCGTCGCGGCCGGGGGCCTCGTCGAAGGCCGCGACCGGCCCGATGGTGCCGTCGCGCACCAGGAACAGGTGCGCCTCTGAGGTCCCCACCAGCGCGCCCTCTTCCACGGGGAGCACGCACCGGGCCCGGTGGTTCCGCACCTCGGCGACCGGGCGCCACTGCTCACCGGCCGACCGCCACACCGCGTCGTCGGAGACGATGGCCCACAGGCCGTCTGGACCGGCGGCCAGCGCGGTGACCGGCCCCTCCAAGAGGGGCTCCTCCCGGCCGACCCCGCGGAGCCCGTCGTCCGTGGCCGCCAGGATCTCGATCAGCGGCCCTCCTGCCAGGAGTACCGTTCCTCGGCCCAGGGCTCGGCGTTGTTGTGGTAGCCGCGTTCCTCCCAGAATCCCCGGATGTCGCGGTCCACGAAGCGCACGCCGGTGGCCCACTTCACGCTCTTCCACCCGTACCGCTTGGGCACCACCAGCCGCATGGGACCGCCGTGCTTCGCCTCGAGCGGCTCGCCGCCGTGGGACCAGGCGAACAGCACGTCCTCGTCGAGCAGGACCTCGAGCGGCACGTTGGCCGTGTAGCCGGAAGGCGCCGACACGACGACGTGGGCCGCCTCTGGGAGCGGCTTGACCCGGTCGGCGATCTCCCGGAACCGGACCCCCTCCCATTCGTTGTCGAGCTTCGACCAGCCGGTCACGCAGTGGAAGTCGGACGTCACCGTCACCGAGGGCAGCGCCCGGAGCTCCTCCCAGGTCCACTCGGTCTCCCCCTCGACCAGGCCGGAGGCCCGGAACCGCCACGTCTGGGGGTCGAAGCGGGGGATGCCCTCCGAGTGGAGGACCGGCCACCCCCGGGTCAGGTGCTGGCCGGGAGGGATGCGCGATGCCTGGTCGCCCTTCGGTCGGTTCCGCAGCATCACCCCTCCTCCCGATCCAGCCGGTCCAGGTCCTCGAGCCTGGTCCGGACCTGGGCGGCCAGGGCCTCGCCCGCGCTCCGGTCCGGGAGCTTGGCGGCGGCCTCGGCGGCAACCTTGAGCTGCTCGCGGGCCTGGAGCCGGGCCGTCCGCGGGTCCCGGTTCGGCGCGTACTTCAGGAGGTCGTCGGCCCGCCGGATCAGGTCCCACACGTCATTCGGATCGCGCGGTGGCTCCGCCACCGGGCCAGCATACGGCAGCGTCGGGACGACGGTACCCTGAGGAACATGGCCGGGCGACGGACGAACCTGGCCCTGTTCGGCCTCCTGGCCGTGGCCCTGGCGACGGGCTTCCTGGCCTACGCCATCGGCACCGGCTGGGGGCGCTGGGTCGTGGTGGCCCACGGCGCAGGCGGGATCGCCATCGTCCTCCTGGCCCCGTGGAAGTCCGTGATCGCTCGCCGGGGCCTGCGCCGGCGACGCCCCGGATGGGGGGCGTCGGTCGCGTTCACGGCGCTGATCGCGGTGGCGGTGGTGTTCGGGGTGCTGCACGCCACCGGCGTGGCGGTCCACCTTGGTCCGGTGACGTCGATGCAGATCCACGTGGGAGCGGCCCTGGTGTCGATCCCCCTGGCCGTGTGGCACGTCCGGGCCCGCCGGGTCCGGCTGGCACGGACCGACCTGTCGAGGCGGGCGTTCCTGCGGACGGGGGCGCTGCTCGGGGGCGCCGGTCTCGCCTACGCCGCGGTCGAAGGGGTCGTCCGGCTCGGGGGGCTGCCGGGCTCACGGCGGCGCTTCACCGGCTCCCATGAGGAGGGGTCGTTCCGGCCGGAAGCCATGCCGGTGACCCAGTGGCTGAACGATCCCGTGCCCGACGTCGACGTCGCCGAGTGGCGGCTGGCGGTTCGGGGCGGCGGCGGTGAGCGGGCGTGGACCTACGAGGAGCTGTCCGCGTTCGATGACCGCGTCCGGGCCACGCTCGACTGCACCGGAGGGTGGTTCGCCGTGCAGGACTGGGAGGGCGCGTGGCTGTCCCGGCTGGTGCCGGACCCGGGCGAGGCCCGCAGCGTGCTGGTCCGCTCCGTGACGGGGTATCCGCGGCGGTTCCCCGTCCGCGATCTCGGCCGCATCCTGGTGGCGACCCGCGCCGGCGGGCGGCCGCTCGACGCGGGCCATGGGTTCCCCGCCCGGATCGTGGCCCCCGGCCGCCGGGGGTTCTGGTGGGTGAAGTGGGTGGACTCGATCGAGCTGTCCTCTGCACCGTGGTGGTGGCAGTGGCCCTTCCCCGCCTCCTGATCCGCGCCCGACGACCGGGACAGACACACCTCCCACCGGATGGCCGGGGGTGTTCGTGGTGCCTGGGAGATCGCTCGCTCGGATAGACTCGCGCTCCGTGCGCACGCGGTTCCGCCGTCCGACGCGCGAGCGGCCACGTCTGGTCACCGCGACGTTCGTGCTCGTGGCCGTGGCCAGCCTGGCGTACTTCATCGCCGACGGGGTGATGATCCCCGCGGTGCCGCTGTACGTGGAGGGGCCGCTCCGGGGCAGCGACGTGGCGGTGGGCATCTCCGTGGGAGCGTTCAGCGTGACCGCGCTCGCCCTCCGCCCGTGGGCCGGCCGCCTGGGCGACCGCCGGGGCCGCCGGCTGCTGATGGTGTTCGGGGCGACGCTGGTGGGGGTGTCGGTGGTGGCGTATGCGGCGGCCGCCTCGGTGGCCGTCCTCGTGGTCCTGCGCCTGGTGACCGGCGTCGGAGAGGCGTTCTTCTTCACCGGGGCGGCCAGCGCGATCAACGACCTGGCGCCCGACGAGCGCCGTGGCGAGGCGGTGAGCTTCTTCTCCCTGGCCCTGTACGTCGGGATCGGCATCGGCCCGCTGATCGGCGAGGCCCTGATCCAGGGCCCCGGGTTCGGGGTCACGTGGGCGGTGGCGGGAGGGTGCGCGCTGGTGGCCGCCGTGCTGGCGGTGCGGGTCCCGGAGACCCGGCCGGAGCGGGGCGAGGAGCCGGTGTCGACCCGGCTGGTCCACCCGGCCGCGCTCCTCCCGGGCGTGGTCCTGCTGGCGAGCGTGATGGGGATGTCTGGGTTCTTCGCCTTCCTACCCCTGTACGCGCTCCAGATCGGCCTGGGGGGCTCGCGCTTCGTGTTCCTCATGTACTCGGCGATCGTGGTGGTGATCCGATCGCTGGGGGCCCGCATCCCCGACCGCCTGGGGCCGGCGCGGACCTCGCGGATGTCGTTGCTGTTCTCCGCCACCGGCCTGGCCATCGCGGGCGGGTGGCAGCATCCGGTGGGCCTGGTGCTGGGCACCGCCGTGTTCGCCGTGGGGTCCTCGCTGGCGTTTCCGGCGCTGATGGTGCTGGCGGTGCGGGGAACGTCCCCCCTGGAGCGAGGGGCGGTGTTGGGGACGTTCACGGCCTTCGTGGACATCGGGTTCGGGGCCGGCCCCGCCCTGCTGGGGTTCGTGGCCGAGGCCGCCGGGTACGGGAGCACGTTCCTGGCGGCGTCGGGGATCGCCCTGGCCGGGTTCTCGGTGCTGTTCCTGGCCCGCCGGCCCGTGGCGGCTCGAGGGTAGGGCCGTGCCGGTCGGGCGGTACACGGTCATGGACGGAGCCGGGCACCCCGTGGGCGCCGAGGAGTTCCGGTGCGCCCCGGGCCCGGCCGGGTGGCGGTACTTCTCCACGATCGAGACGGTGGTCCCCGAGCCGCACCGGGAGGTGGTCGACCTGGTGGTGGACGGCGACTGGCGACCGGTGCGACTCCGGATCGACACCGGTTCCCACCAGCTCCACCTCGTGACCGAGGGAGACCGCCTGGTCGGCCGGCGCGATGAGGACCCGGTCGACCTGGCCTTCGGTCCCCACACCGAGCTCGACTATCTCTCTCCGGCGTTCAACGCGGTGACCGCCAACCGGCTGGCCGGGAGCGCTGAGTTCGACGTGGTGTACCTGGAGCCGTTCACCTGCCGGCCGGTGCTCGACCGGCAGCGCTACGAGCAGGGCCCAGAGGAGGACGTGGAGACGCCGGTCGGCCGGTTCACCGCACGGCGGTGGGGATACACGGCGGTGTCCTCCGGATGGACCGCCACGTTCTGGGCGGCCGGTGACGTGGTGGTGGCCTACGAGGGGCTGTTCGAGCTCTCCGAGTACGAGGCCGGTCCCCGGGGGCCGTTCCCGGAGCGGTAGGCTCGCCGCCGCCCCAGCCACCGGCCGCCGTGCTCGACGAGGAGGGCCGCCCCCGCCGTGACCGCCAGGTTGCCGATCGCCGCACCGGCGATGCCGGCAGCCACCGCCAGGGCCAGGGCTCCCCCTCGGAGGTCGGCCACCAGCAGCGCGTGGCGGAGCCCGGCGTAGGCCAGGAACGCGGCCAGGGCCCACACCGGCAGCAGGCCCAGGATCACAGGGACCTGGGGAGCGAAGAACAGCCCCAGGACGACGAAGGCCGAGCCCAGCACGAGGTTCATGCCCGCGGTCCTGGCCCCCAGCCTGACGTGTGCGGTGAGCCCGCCCGCTCCGTGGCACATGGGCATCCCCCCGATCACCCCGGCCACCACGTTCCCCAGGCCACAGGACACGCACACGCGTGACGGGGAGACCCGACGGCCCACCGGGCCGAAATACCGGTGGGCCAGGTCGTCGACCGCCACCACCGCGTTGCCGAACGTCAGCGGCAGCTGGGGGATCACCAAGAGGACGAACGCCGAGCCGAACGCCGCTGCCGGCGGGAACGTCAGGGCCGGGACCTCCAGAGAAGGGCCGTGCAGCGTTGGGCCTGCCACCACCCAGGCGGCCGCCACGCCCGCGGCCAGGACCGCCAGGGCCAGGCCGTAGCGCCGGCGCCGGGCCTCCCAGGACACCGCCACGAACGCGGCCACCGCCAGCACGACCGGCCAGGGTGAGGGCGGCGTCCCGGCGAACACCACCGGCGGGTCTGCGACCAGGCGGACGGCGGCGATCACCAGGAGGACGCCGACGCCGAACTGCAGGGCCCGGACCACGGGGAGGGTGAACACGCGGGCGATGGCATCGGCCACTCCCCGGATCGACAGCAGCAGCAGGAAGGCCCCGATCTCCAGCCCCGCCGCGTGGATCACCTCCGGGGCCAGCCGTTCGGCCACGGCCACGGCGGTCAGCGCCTTGAGCGGCTGGACCGGGAACGGGACCCGAAACGCCACTCCCGAGGCCAGGACCAGGAGGCCGGCGCCCAGCAGCACGGCACCGGCACCCAGGCCGTTCACCAGGATCAGGGCGGCGGCCAGGGGGACCAGCACCCCCAGGTCGGCCACCGCCCCGGTGGCCTCCCCCAGGCCGACCCTGAACCGAGCCGCCGTCGCGGAGGCCGTTCAGCCCCCGATCATCGACATGCTGCGGCCCGGCCGGACGAAGTCCGGGTGGTTGATGCGGTGCCCCGCCCACTTGCGAGACACCCCGCCCCGGATCAGCCTCCCCACCTCCTCGTCGGTGGCGCCATCCCGCAGCGGCCCGCGGAGATCCGTCTCTTCCAACGAGAACAGGCACGCCCGCAGCTGGCCGTCGGCCGTCAGGCGGATGCGGTCGCAGGTGTCACAGAAGGGCTCGGTCACCGAGGAGATGAACCCCACCCCACCGGGCGCGCCGTCGGCGAAGCGGAACATCGTGGCCGGCTGGACCTGCCCCTTGGCCGGTGCCAGCGGATAGACGGCCTCGATCCGGGCCCGCAGGTCGCGGGAGGGCACCACCTTCGACCGCTCCCAGGCCCGGTCCGCGTCGAGGGGCATGTACTCGATGAACCGGATCTCGCAGCCGGAGTCCCGGGCAAGCTCGGCGAAGGCCACGGACTCGTCGTCGTTCGTCCCGGCGATCACCACGCAGTTCACCTTCACCGGGCTCAGGCCGGCCTCCCGGGCGGCCCGCAGGCCCGCCAGCACCCGGTCGAGCGCGTCGCGCCGGGTCATGTCGGCGAAGCGGTGCCGGATCAGGGAGTCGCAGGACACCGTGGCCCGGTCGAGCCCCGCTTCCCTGAGGCGGCCGGCCAACCGGTCCAGGAGGTACCCGTTCGTGGTCAGCGACAGCTCCAGCCGGGGGTCGACAGCCCGCAGCCGCGCCACGATGTCGGGGAGGTCCGGCCGGACGGTGGGCTCGCCGCCGGTGAGCTTCACGGCCCGGACCCCCAGGCCCGCCATGACCCGGACCAGCCGCTCGATCTCCTCCACCGTCAGCACTTCGTCCCGCGGAAGCCACGGCAGGCCCTCGGCGGGCATGCAGTACGTGCACCGGAAGTTGCACCGGTCGATCACCGAGACCCGCAGGTCGGTCGCCACCCGTCCGAAGCGGTCGGTCAGCACGGCGGCCTCGCTCATCGCTCCCTCGTCATCGTGAACGCCTGCGGACGCGCCGGCGCATGATCGGCCGTCCGCCGCGGCGGGCCACCTCCGTGAAGCCGGCCTTCTCGAACATCGGCACCAGCCCGTGGTAGGCCTCGGAGTTCGTGATCTTCCGCACCTCGGGATCGAGGGGGTACCCCTCCACGATCGTGGCGCCCCGGCCCGCGGCGTGGTCCACGGCCGCCTCCAGGAGCGCGGCCCCGATGCCCTGCCCCCGACGTCCCCTGGCCATGTAGAAGCACACCACCGACCACACCGGGGCGTCGTCGACCCGGGCCAGCTTGGGCGAGCGCTCGATGCGGCCGAACTCCTCCCGCGGGGCCACCGACACCCATCCCACCGGCTCGCCGTCGAGGTAGGCCAGCAGGCCCGGGGTCCGGCCCTCGTCCACCAGGCCCTTCAGGGCCCGCCGGTTGCCCTTCCCGGCGCGCTGTTCGAACTCCCGGCCGGAGAGGCGGAACCACATGCACCAACATCCCGCGTACGCGCCCCTGGGGCCGGCCAGCCGCTCCAGGTCCGCCCACCGATCGGGCGTCACCGGATGGACGTCGACCGCGCCCGTCCGGGCCATCAGGCATCCAGGTCGATCCGCTCGGGATGGGCGTACACGTTGAACCCCGGGCCGCGCACGAACCCCACCAGGGTCATGCCGAATCGCCGGGCCGCCTCCACCGCCAGGCTGGACGGCGCCGACACCGCGCACACGATCGGGATGCCGGCCACCGCGGCCTTCTGGACGATCTCGAACGACAGCCGGCCCGACACCTGGAGGATCGCGTCGTGCAGCGGCAGGTCGCCGGCCAGCAGCGCGTGGCCCACCACCTTGTCCACGGCGTTGTGGCGGCCGACGTCCTCGCGCAGGGTCTTCAGCTCGCCTCCGGTGCCGAACAGGCCGGTGGCGTGCAGCCCGCCGGTCTGCTCGAAGATCCGCTGCCTCCGGCGAAGGGCGCCGGGGAGCCCCAGGATCGTGGACCCGCCCACCTCCGGCCCCGGGGGAAGCTCGGCGCACCGCACCTCGACGTGCTCGAGCGAGGCCTTGCCGCAGATCCCGCAGCTCGAGGTGGCGTAGAAGTTGCGGTGGAGGGCGCCGGGCCGGAGCCCCCTGGTCAGCCGCACCGTGACCACGTTGTAGTGCTGCTCCTCCGCCGGGAGCTCGCAGTAGGTGATCGAGGCGACCTGGCCCCCGCCGTCGATCAGGCCCTCGGTGTGGAGGAACCCCGCGGCCAGCTCGAAGTCGTGGCCCGGCGTGCGCATCGTGACGGCCACGGGGACCGGCTCCTGGCCGGGACCCCCGGCGCGGATCTCCATCGGCTCCTCGGTGGCCAGGCGGTCGGGCCGCTCCGAACGGCGCCCGTCGCGCACGGCCATCACCCGGGCCCCGGTGATGGTCCGGCGCGGAGAGGAGGGAGCCCCGAGCATCGACCTATTCTTCCACCAACCCGCCGCCCGGGAAGCCGAGGCCCAGGCGCCGGGCGTCGGCCACCGTGTCGGCGTCCTCGAAGTCCCCGAAGGCCGCCACCCCGCTCCACATCCGTGGCCCCGCCCACTGGAGGTCGTCGAGGGCGGTGAGCAGGGCCCGCATCGAGCGCTCGCCCGGCCCGACGAGCTCCCCGGCCCGGGCCAGGGCGGCGGCGGAGTATCGGGCCAGCAGCGGCTGGGCCTCACCGCCGACGAACGGGACGACCGTCGAGTCGCCGGGGAACGTCGCCAGGAACCGGAGGAGCGGCTCGCTCACCCGGGGCAGGTCCACGGCCATCACCAGGGCCGGTCCGGGGTGGCCCCGCTCCCGCAGGGCCGCGCCGCCCGAGGCCATCGCCGCCAGGGGGCCGCTCCCGGCCGGATCCTCCACCACCGCCTGGAGAGGGGCATGACCGGGCCCGACCTCCAGGACCGGACGGCACGCGGCCTGGAGCAGGCGGGCCCCCCGCTCGGCCAGGGTCACCCCATCCACGGTCAGCGTGGCCTTGTCCACACCCATCCGGCGGCTGGACCCGCCGGTGAGCAGCAGGCCGGCCACGCCGGGCACCGGGCCGCTGTCTCGGGACACGAGCGCAGGGTAGCCTGGCGCGGCCATGACGTGGCTGGACGAGTACGCCGAGGCCCTGTCGGCCGCCTCCGGACGGGCGCTCTCCCTGTCGAGCGACGAGCTGGGGACGATGCTCCGGCTGGCCCGGGAGGTGGCCCACCGGACCGAGCGGAAGTTCGCCCCGGTGTCCACCTTCCTGGCCGGGAAGTTCGTGGCCGAGCGGCTCCGCCAGGGAGGCGATGCCGACCGGGCCGCCGCCGAGGCCCTCGACGTCGCCACCGGGATGCTGCCCCCGCCGGCGCCCGAGCCGGACCGCGCCTGAGCCGCATCCCGGCCTATCATCGACCCGTGGGCGAGCACGGGCACGGGCGACGCTCCGCCGCCGTCCTGACGGTGAGCGACGGGGTGGCCCGGGGCGCACGCGACGACGCGTCCGGTCGCGCGGTGTCGGAGGCCCTGGCCGCGTCCGGCTACGAGGTGGCCCGCACCGCCGTGGTGCCCGACGAGCGCTCCGAGATCGAGGCGGCCCTCCGCTCCCTGGCCGCCGAGGCCGTCCTGGTGGTCACCACGGGGGGCACCGGATTCGGTCCCAGGGACGTGACCCCCGAGGCCACTCGGACCGTGATCGAGCGCGAGGCCCCGGGCCTGGCGGAGGCCATGCGGGCCTCCGGCCGCCGTGGCACTCCCATGGCCGACCTGTCACGCGGCGTGGCGGGCATCCTCGCCGGCTCGCTGGTGCTGAACCTGCCCGGGAGCCCCCGGGGCGCCGTGGAGAGCCTGGAGGCGGTCCTTCCGGTGCTGCCGCACGCCCTCGAGCTGCTCGAGGGCCACACCGTCCACGGCCCGCACGACGCCGCCCCGCCCGGGGCGGATCCGATGGCGGAGCTGGCTCGCCGCATGGGGGCCGGCGAGGCGGCCGTGCTGGCCACCGCGGTGCGGGTCCACGGCGATCCGCCGTGCCGCCCCGGCCAGAAGCTGCTGCTGGGACCGCAGGGGCCGCTGTCGGGGACCCTGGGGTGCGCGGAGTTCGACGCCGGGGCGGCCGCCGACGGGCCCGGCGTCCTGGCCGCCGGGGAGCCGGCCCTGCGAACCTACGAGCACGACCTCGGCTCGGTGGAGGTGTACCTGGAGCCCCACCGCCGCCGACCCGGCCTGGTGGTGCTGGGAGCGACGCCGGTGGCCCTGTGGCTGCTGCGGTGGGGGACCGGCCTGGGCTACGACACGGCCCTGGTCGAGCCGCGCACCGAGCGGGTCACCGCCGAGCACAAGGAGGCGGCCGGCCGCGTGGTCGCCTCCCCCGAGGAGCTCTCCCCCGGACCCGAGACCGAAGCGGTGCACACCGATCACGACGCTCCCGCGGTGGCGGAGCACGTGGCCGCGCTGCTCCGCTCGGGCGCGCGGTTCGTCGGCGTCATGGGCAGCCGCCGCCACGCCGGGCCACACCTCGACCGCCTCCGAGAGATGGGAGTCCCTCAGGAGGAGGTGGCCGGGATCCGCACACCGGTGGGGCTGGACATCGGTGCCCGCACGCCCCAGGAGATCGCCCTGTCGATCCTGGCCGGCCTGGTGGCCGCCCGGGCCGGGCGCCCCGGCGCCTGGCTCGACGCTCGGGACGGGCCATGAAGATCAGGGTCCGGATGTTCGGGGCCCTGGCCGAGCGCACCGGGCGCGATCGGGAGGAGCTCGACCTGCCCGAGGAGGCCACGGCGGCGGAGGTCCTGCGGGTGGTCGGAGAGCGGCACCCGGACGTCGCGGCCATCCTGGAGCGCATCTCGGTGGCGGTGAACCTCGAGGTCGTCCCGTTGCAGCGGCGGGTGGCCGCCGGCGACGAGGTGGCCCTGCTGCCCCCGGTGGCGGGCGGGGCGAAGGTGCTGGTGGGTTTGCGGGAGCGGCCCTCGGTGGAGGAGGCCCTGGCGGCGGTGCAGGCTGCGGATGCCGGGGGGACCGCGGTGTTCGTGGGCACGGTCCGCGACCACTCGGACGCGGGCGCGGTGGAACGGCTGGAGTACTCGGCCTACCGGGAGATGGCCGGCCGGGTCTTCCGGGAGATCGCCGACGAGGCGGCGCGGAAGTGGCCGCTGGCGGGGGTGGCCGTCCTCCATGGGGTCGGCGACCTCCGGGTCGGGGACGTGACCGTGGTGGTGGCGTGCTCCTCGGCCCACCGGGGTGAGGCGTTCGAGGCGTGCCGGTACGTGATCGACGAGGTCAAGCGCTGGGCCCCCATCTGGAAGAAGGAGGCCGGACCGGGGGTGGCGCGATGGGTGGGGCTGGAGCCGTGACCGCCCACGCGGATGGGCGGCGGCACGACCGCGACACGGGCCGCGCGCTCATCCCGGTCGAGGAGGCGCGGGACCGGATGCTGCGGCTGATCGAGCCGCTCCCCGCGCAGGAGCGCCCGCTCCACCGAGCGTTCGGGTGCGCGGTGGCGTCCGACGTGTCCTCGCCCCGCGACCTGCCGCCGTTCACGTCCTCGGCCATGGACGGGTTCGCGGTCCGGGCCGCCGACGTGGCCCCGGCCACCGCCGACCGTCCGGTGGGCCTGCGGATCGTCGGCGAGGTGCGGATGGGGCGGCCGCCCGAGGCCACCGTTGGTCCCGGCGAGGCGGTGGCCATCCCGACCGGCGGTGCCGTTCCCCAGGGCGCCCAGTGCGTGATCCCCGTCGAGCACTGCGTGGTCGAGGACGACCGTGTCCTGGTGCTCCGCCCCGAGCCGCCGGGCCGCCACGTTCGCCCGGCGGGGGAGGACCTCCGCGCCGGCGACGCGCTGGTGCCGGCCGGGCGGCGGCTCCTGGGGCCCGACCTCGGGCTCCTGGCCTCCGCCGGGCTGGACTCCGTGGCGGTGCGCCCCCCCGCCCGGGTCGTGATCCTGTCCACCGGGGACGAGCTCGTCGGTCCGGGAACGCCCCTCGAGGCCGGGCGGCTCCACGACGCCAACGCCTTCACGCTGGAGGGCGCGGTCCGGGAGGCCGGGGCGGTGCCCGTGCCTGCCGGCATCGTCCCCGACGATCCCCAGGCACTGGTCCGCGCCCTGGAGGAGCACGCGGATGGCGCCGACGCGTTCGTGACCTCCGGGGGCGTGTCGGCCGGCGAGCGGGACCCGGTCAAGCTGGCCTTCGCCGGCCGCGGTGAGGTGGAGTTCCTGGAGGTCGCCATGCAGCCGGGCAAGCCCCAGGCCTTCGGGTCGTTCGGCGGTCGTCCGCTGTTCGGCCTCCCCGGCAATCCCGTGTCGGTGTTCGTGTCGTTCGAGGTGTTCGTGCGCCCGGCGCTGATGCGGATGATGGGCCGCCGGGAGGACCGCCCCCGGGTCCTGGCCCGGCTGGAGACGGAGCTCCGGGGGCCCAGGGAGAAGGCCATGTTCGCCCGGGTCCGGGTCAAGCGTGACGGCGGTGGGTGGGCGGCGGCGTCCACCGGGCCTCGCCAGTCCAACCTCCTGTCGACGGCGTCGCGGGCCAACGGCCTGGCGGTGGTCCCCGCCGGCATCGAGGCCCTCGCTCCCGGCGACTCCTGCGAGGTCCTGCTGTTCCGCGATCCGGGTGAGCCGTGAGCGACCCACCGGACCCGGCGGGCCAGGACGCGGCTCGGATCGTGGAGGTCGGCGGCAAGGAGGCCACCGCCCGCGAGGCGGTGGCCGAAGCCACGGTGGAGATGAGCTCCGAGGCCTGCCGCCGGCTCCTGGCCGGCACGCCCAAGGGCAACCCCCTGGAGGCCGCCCGCATCGCCGGCATCATGGCCGTGAAGCGCACCCCGGACCTGCTGCCGTTCTGCCACCCGGTGGCCGTCACCGGCGCCGAGGTGGAGGTCCGGGCGGACCCCGAGGCTCGGGCGGTCCGCATCCGGTCCACCGTACGGGCCACGGACCGCACGGGCGTGGAGATGGAGGCCCTCACCGCGGCGGCGGTGGCCGCCCTGTCGATCTACGACACCGTGAAGGGGTACGAGCGGACGGCCCAGGTCACCGGCATCCGGTTGCTGGAGAAGCGCGGAGGGAAGAGCGGCGACTACCGCGCCGAGGGCTGACCCGCGTTTGGTCTGCTGAGGCGGCGGGTATGTGGGAGGCGGCCCGCCGGACGAGGGAGGACATCATGACGGAACGATCCATCCCGATGGCATTCGTCCTGCTCCCGGTCGTTGCCCAGGCCGATGGGGGGAGGTTCAAGCTCAGCACGATCCTGTTCTACGTGCTGATCGGCGCCGTCATCGGCGTCATCGCCCGGCTCATCGTTCCCGGCACCGGAGGCCTCGGCTGGGTCGTGACGGTCGTGGTCGGCATCCTCGGTGCGGTGATCGGCGGCTGGCTGGCCGGCGCGGTGTTCGAGGACACCCGGGGGGTCGACTGGATCGCCTCGATCCTGGTGGCCGTGCTCCTGGTGTGGATCGTGGCCCGGGCCGGGTGGGGAACCCGGCGGAGGGTGCTCTAGCCTCGCCCGGATCGCGGCGCCCCCCGGCCGGGGAAGGGTGAGGCCCCGGTCGGCCGTCGCGCTACGATGCCTCCGAGGTGGCCCAACCGGCGAGTCGCGATCACGGGGACCGGCACCACGGGGCCTCCGGCAGCCAGGACCTCGGTCTCTTCGGTCCGGAGAGCGTGTCGTGGCGCGTCCACCGGGAGACCACCGTGCTGTTCGGCGGCGCCCGGGCCCTGCTGATGCATGCCGCTCACCCTCTGGTCATCGCCGGGGCCCGGGAGACCGGCTTCTACGAGCGGGATCCCTGGAAGCGGCTCGAGCGAACCCTGATCCTCACCTACGCGCTCACGTTCGGGACCCGCGAGGAGGCCCTGGCGGCCGCGGGGCGCATCAACGAGGTCCACCGCTTCGTCCGGGGAACCGACCCCGTGACGGGCCTCGCGTACGACGCCTTCGATCCCGAGCTCCTGCTGTGGGTCCACGCCTGCCTCGTCGAGAGCGCCCTGTTGTTCGAGGGGCTGACCGTCGGTCGCCTGGAGCCGGCCGAGCGGGAGCGGTTCCACCTCGAGCAGCTGGAGGCGGCGGAGCTGCTGGGGCTGGCGCGTGAGCGCGTGCCGCCGACCACGGCGGCGCTGCGGGCGTACATCGAGGAGGTGGCCTCCGGGGGGATCCTCCGGGTCACCGATGCGGCCCGGCGGGTGGCCCGTCTGTTCCGTGATCCGCCCCGCGATGCCGAGTGGCGGCCGGTGCTGCGGGCCGTGTCGTGGTGGGCGTTCGGCACGCTCCCGCCGCCGATCCGCGAGCTGTACGGCGTGCGGTGGGGTGCTGGGAGGGAGGCGGCCCTGCGGGCCAGCCTGGGGGCGCTCCGCGTGGTCCGGCCGGCTATCCCCAGGCGGTTCCGGTGGATCCTGCCCGCCCAGCAGGCCTTCTTCCGGCGCGCGACGAGGTGAGGGTCACGGAAGCGCGCCCGCCCTCGCCCCGGGTCCGCCACGCCCGCCGCCTGTTCGCCGGCATCGCCTCCGGCTACGACGCCATGGGTGAGGTCCTGTCGTTCGGGCAGAACCGCCGGTGGCGGCGGTTCCTGGTGTCCCGGGTGGCGGCCGGCCCGGCTTCGCGGGTGCTGGACGTGGCCACCGGGACCGCCGCGGTGGCCATCGACCTGGCGCGGCGGACCGGTGCCCGCGTGGTCGGCCTCGACCAGAGCGAGCCGATGCTCCGCTCGGGCTTGGAGCGGGCCCGCGCCGCCGGGTGCGACGGCCGCATCTCACTGGTGCTGGGGCGGGCCGAGCGTCTCCCGTTCCCCGCCGGTTCCTTCGACGCCCTGACGTTCACGTACCTGCTGCGGTACGTGGACGATCCGGAGGCCACCCTGAGGGAGATGGCCCGGGTCCTGCGTCCCGGCGGCGTGATGGCCATGCTCGAGTTCCACGTTCCCCGGCACCCGGTGTGGCGAAGCGGTTGGTTTCTCCACACGAGGGTGGGCCTTCCGCTGCTGGGGCGCCTGGCCTCTCGGGAGTGGTTCGAGGCCGGCCGGTTCCTGGGCCCCAGCATCTCCGGGTTCGCTCGCCGCCACCCGCTGGCCGAGCAGGCCAGGATGTGGCGGGGGGCCGGGCTCACCGAGGTGCGGGCCCGGAGGTTATCGCTCGGTGCGGGTGTGGTCATCTGGGGAGTGAAGCCCTGAGCGCCGAGCCGCGCCCGGCCTTCTACGCCCTGTCCTCGGGGGGCTGGCGCGACTACTGGACGCTGCTCCATCCCCCGTACACCGTGTGGCACCTGTCGAACGTGGCGCTGGGGGCGGCCGCGGCGACCGCCTTCGACTGGCGGCACCTGGCGGCCAGCCTGGTGGCGTTCTTCCTGGGGGTCGGCGTGACCGCGCACGCGCTCGACGAGCTGAACGGCCGCCCGCTGCGGACCCGGATCCCGGCCGCGGTGCTGTGGACCCTGGCGGTGGTGGCCCTGGCCGGTGCCGTGGCGCTGGGGATCGTGGGGGCGGCCCGCGTGTCCTGGTGGCTGCTGGCGTTCGTGGCGTTCGGGGCGTTCATCGTGGTGGCCTACAACCTGGAGCTGCTGGGCGGCCGCTTCCACTCCGGGCTGTGGTTCGCGGTGGCCTGGGGCGGCTTCCCGGCCCTCACCGCCGCCTTCGCTCAGACGGGAGCGATCGAGCCGGCCGGTGTGCTGGTGGCCGGCGGTTGCACGGCTCTGGCGGCGGCCCAGCGGCACCTGTCCACGCCGGTCCGCCTGCTCAGGCGGCGGGCCCGGGACGCCGCAGGGCAAGTGACCCTCGACGACGGGACCGCCGTCCCCCTGGACCCGTTCACCCTGCGGGCCGTCCCCGAGGGGGCCCTCCGCTTCCTGTCCGCCGCGATCGCTCTCCTGGCCGCCGGGGCCGTGACGGCCCGGCTGCTCTCCTGACGGGGCGCTTTGCATCGGGGCGCCGCGCTTCCTATGCTTTCGTCCGGCCGGCCCCCACGGGGGATACGGGCCCGACGGCACCTCGAAAGGAGGATGCATGGCGTCCAGGACGTCCTCGGCTTCCCCTTCCGGCACCGGCGTGACCGGCACGCTGGACCGCTACTTCCGGATCTCCGAACGCGGCTCCACCCCTCGCACCGAGCTCATCGCCGGGGTGGCCACCTGGCTGACGATGGCCTACATCCTGTTCGTCAACCCCCAGATCCTCACCGCCCTGCCAGACCGGGACGGGCTGACCCTGGACTTCGCCCAGGTCCTCACGGTGACGGCGCTGGTGGCGGGGGTGATGACCCTGCTCATGGGAACGGTGGCCAACTACCCGTTCGCGCTGGCGGCGGGCCTGGGCCTGAACGCGTTCGTGGCCTTCACCCTGGTGGGGACCCTCGGCCTGGCGTGGCCGGAGGCCATGGGGATCATCGTCATCGAGGGGCTGCTCATCACGGTCCTGGTCCTCACCGGGTTCCGGGAGGCGGTGCTGAACGCCATCCCCATGGACCTGAAGCGCGCCATCGGCATCGGGATCGGGCTGTTCATCGCGTTCATCGGGCTGGTGCAGGCCGGGATCGTCATCCACCCGGAGGCCGGTGAGCCCATCGTGACCATCAACCCCGACCTCACCACGCTGCGGATCCTCACCTTCGTGGTGGGGATGGTGATCACCACGGCGCTCGTTGCCCGGCGCACCCGGGGGGCCCTCCTCATCGGGATCCTGATGACCACCGTGGTGTCCGTGGTGATCAACGAGGTGTGGGGCGGCGGCCGGCTGTGGGGCGACGTGGGGATCGGCCGCCTGCCGGAGCGGTACCTGTCCCTCCCGGACTTCGGCCTGGTGGGCCAGTTCGATGTGGTCAACCTATTCCGGGCCCTCCCGGTGGCCACCGCCCTGGCGGCCATCCTGTCGGTGATGCTGGCCGACTTCTTCGACACCATGGGAACGGTCATCGGGGTGGGCGGCCAGGCCCGCCTCCTGGACCGCGAGGGGAGGCTCCCGGGGATCAAGCGGGTGCTCCTGGTCGACTCCCTGGCAGCGGCGGCGGGCGGGGCGGCCTCGGCCTCCTCGAACACCACGTACATCGAGAGCGCCGCGGGGGTGTCGGAGGGCGGGCGGACCGGGCTGACCTCCGTGGTGGTGGCCGCGCTGTTCTTCCTGGCGCTCTTCTTCTCACCGTGGGCGGGAGTGATCCCGCCGGAGGCGACGGCGCCGGTCCTGATCATCGTGGGCTACTTCATGATGACGCTGGTCAGGGAGATCGAGTGGGCGGATCCGGGGATCGGGATCCCCGCGCTGCTGACGATGGCCCTGATGCCGTTCACGTTCAGCATCACGAACGGGGTGGCCGCCGGATTCCTGGCCTACACGGTGATCGCCGTGCTAAGAGGGCGGTGGCGCGAGGTCCACTGGCTGATGTACCTGGTGTCCGCGGTGTTCGTGTGGTACTTCGTCGAGGGGCTGGTGGCCTAGCCGCTCACCGGTCCAGCTCGACCCACACCTCCGTCTTCTCGCTCCCGCGGATGCCCCAGCGGTCGGCGATCCGGTCGACGAGGTGGAGGCCCCATCCGGTGTCCGGGACGGGGTCGGTCGGCGGCGGGCGCTCGGCGAAGCCGTTCCCGGGATCGCTCACCGCCACGCGTACCGCCTTCGGCTGTAGCGCGACGGAGACGACGATGTGCTCACCGCGGCTGAGGCCGGCATGGCGCACGCTGTTCGAGACGAGCTCGCTGACCAGCAGCCGGATCGAGTTGAGCAGGTGGGGTTCGATGTGCGAACCGAACGCCTGCAGGAGCTCCCGGGCCTCCGCCGGTGCGTGTGGGTCCGGGGCGAGCCGCGCCTGGAGGGAGGCCTCACCCAGGACGTTCTCTCCCCCCCGCCCACGCGATGAATGCGTCGAGGTCCTCACCTCGGTCCTCCGCGATGTATCGGTCCCTGCCACGAATTAACCTTTCCCGTCTGCGCGAGGGGTATTCGTGGCCCCGGGCCGGCCGTGGGCAGCCGCCTGCCTTCGCCCTAGGAGCGAAGCTTCTTGACCAGGCGAACGGAGGTCCCGGGCTGGCTGTCGTTGCCCTCACGGATGTCGACCTCGTCCACCAGCGACATCATCAGCGGGATCCCGTAGCCTCCTGGCCCCTCCACCTCCGACAGGCGGACCCGGCGGCGGAAGGTCCCCTCGTCGACGACCTCGACCTTCACCGCCTCCAAGCCCACCCGCCACCGGACCTCGATCGTCCGGCTGCCGCTGTGGAGGAGGGCGTTGGCCGCGGCCTCGTTGGCGGCCAGGGCAAGCTCCTCCGTGGTCTCCGAGGACAGCGAGGACTCGCCCGCCCGCGTGCGGAGCCAGTTCCGGATCTCGGACAGCGCGGAGGGGTGTGCGGGGAAGCTCCGACTGACGGCGGTCTCCCTGTTCATGGCCGGGCGGTGGGCCCATCCCCGTGGGGACCGAGCCGTGGCCCGGATCGAAGACCGTCCGACCGGTGCGCCACGGCCCCGCTATCCCTCGGCCGCGCCGAGGGGAACCGCGAACCGAACCGTCGACCGCTGGCCATCCGTGACGATCTCACTCCCTTCGAACAGGGCCCTGATCAGCTCCGATCCCGTCCGGGCGGCGAAGTCGCTGGGGGTCGCGGGGGTGTCGTCGTCGTGGGGGATCGGGGGAAGGGGCGGGCCGGACACCTCGAACCGGAGGCAGCCGTCGCCGGGCTCCACCTCCACGCGGATCGTCGCCTCCGTGCCGGTTCGGATGAAGGCGGCGCACGCCTCGGAGATCGCCAGCTTCACGTCCTCCACCCGGTCCTCGTTCGCGGCGAAGTGTCGGGCCAGCGACGAACTGAAGATGCGGGCGGTGGCCATGAAGGCGGCATCGGCCGGAAGCTCCAGGGACGCTCCGCGGCGGGTCTCCGCGAGCATCGGTTCGTTCACCCCACGGTCAGGACCCGGTGGCCTGCTCGACCGACCCGTGGATGGGGAACACCTTGTCCAGGCCGGTGATCGACAGGACCTTCTGCACGGGTTCCGTGGGACCCACCAGCGCCAGGGCTCCGTCCTGCTCGCGGCACCGCTTGAGGCCGACGATCAGCACGCCCAGGCCCGTGGAATCGAGGAAGTCGACCCCCGCCAGGTCCACGACGATGCGGGTCCGGCCGCCCTCGGCCAGGCCCGTCAGCTCCTCGCGGAGTTGGGGGGCCGTGTACAGGTCCACTTCCCCCTTGACCTCCACGACGCTCCAGTCCCCGCTCTCCCGTGACTCCACCAAGAGGTTCGTGTCCACGTCCTGTCCTCACGTTCGGTGAGCAGCTGGGTGCGACCTCGCTAGTATAGCGGCGGCCGTGCCAGCCGATATCACCGTCACCGTCCCGGCGAGACCGGAGTTCGTCCACGTCCTGCGAACGGTCGTTGCCAGCGTGGCTTCGCGCCTGGACCTCGGGTACGACGCCATCGACGAGCTCCGGATCGTGGTCGACGAGGCCTGCGGGCTCCTCCTCCGGCTGCCCTCGGCCGGCCCGGTCCTGTTCCTGCGGGCCTCCCTGGAGAAGGACTCCGTGGAGCTCACCGCGTGCCTGGAGGCCGAACCCGACGACTGGCCCGCCCCGCGGGCCGAACAGGGGCTGGCCTGGCGGGTCCTCGCCGGGCTGACGGACGAGGCCACGTTCGTCCGGTGGGACGGCCGCCCCGCCGTCCGGGTCTCCAAGCGCATCGAGCCGGTGGGAGTCCGATGATGGACCGACCCCCGGACACGGACGAGGCCACCGAGGACGACGAGGCGATCGACGCTCCGCAGGACGCCACCCAGGAGGAGCGCTCGGTGGAGCTGTTCGCCCGCCTCCCCGACGACCCGGAGGCTCGGGAGGAGCTGGTCGAGCTGTACCGGCCGCTGGCCGAGTACCTGGCACGCCGCTTCTACGGGCGGGGCGAGCCGCTCGACGACCTGGTCCAGGTGGCGAGCATCGGCCTGCTGAAGGCCATCGACCGCTTCGACCCCGGCAGAGAGGTGAAGTTCTCGACCTACGCAACCGCCACGATCGTGGGCGAGCTGAAGCGCCACTTCCGCGACAAGGGATGGGCCCTGCGCGTCCCCCGCCGCCTCCAGGAGTCCGGCCTCAAGGTGGGCCGGGCCGTCACCGACCTGTCCCAGCAGCTGGGCCGCGCTCCCACCATCCGCGAGATCGCCGACACCACCGGGCTTTCGGAGGAAGAGGTCGTGGAGGCCATGGAGACCGTGAACGCCTACACGGCCGCGTCGCTGGACGCTCCCACCGACGACGAGGGAGCCACCTCGCTCCAGAAGCTGGGAGCGGAGGACCCCAGCTTCGAGCTCCTGGAGTCGTGGACCAGCGTGGCTCCCGCGCTCCGCGAGCTCCCCGCCCGGGAACGCCGCATCCTGTACCTGCGGTTCTTCCGGGGTCTGACCCAGACCCAGATCGCCGAGGAGCTGGGCATCTCCCAGATGCACGTGTCCCGCCTGCTGTCCCGGACGCTGGTGGTTCTTCGGGAGGCCGTGGGAGAGATGTGAGCGAGCCGCCCCCCGGGGCAGGCGGGCGGACCCCGGGAGCAGGTTTGGCCCTCCCGCCAGGCGGGAACACCGGAGACGGGAGGAAGCCATGACCCATCACGACGCACATACACACGAACCGGCCGGGCACGGCCACGAGCCCGTTCGCGAGCCCGCCTCGGGCCTGACCGGCTATGCGATCGTGAAGTACGGGTTCATCCTGATCATCACGATCGTGATCCTGTACTTCATCGCCAAGTTCATCCTGCCGCAGTTCTAGCTCGCCTGGGCCGAGGCCCTCACCCCCGGGCCACCAAGCCCGACGCGAACGCGACCACGGCCGAGGCCGCCGTCAGGACGGTGACGTCGGCCACGTCGCGCTCGGGATCCACCTCGACGAGGTCCAGGGCCCGGACCTTCGGATGCCCGCCGCACCGCCGGGCCGCCGCCTGGAGGTCCGCGGGCGCCAGCCCGCCCGGCCGGGACCCGGGGCTCGCGGGGGCGAAGGCCCGGTCGAGCACGTCGAGGTCCAGGTCGACGTAGATGCGGTCGAGCCGCTCGGCCAGGTGCTCCAGCGCCCCGGCCACCACGGCCTCGACCCCCCGGGCCCGGGCGGTCTCCGCGGTGATCACAGTGATCCCGGCCGCGGTGGCATCCCGGGCGTACGCGCCGGAGTTGGCGAAGGCCTGGATGCCCACCTGGAACACGTTCTCCCCAGGCAGGCCGTCCTCCAGCAGGGCCCGGATGGGGTTGCCGTTGGACAGCCCGCCGGCGGTGTCACGCAGGTCGAGGTGCGCGTCGAGGGTGAGCAACCCCACCCCTCTGAGGTCCCCGCCCAGGCCCCTGACCCCCGGGCGGGTGATGCTGTTGTCGCCACCGAGGATGACCAGCGCGTCGGCACGGTCCACCGAGGCGCCCACCGCTTCGGCCAGCGGGGGGAGGGCCTCCTCGGGACGGGCGTCCGCCAGGTCGAGGTCGCCGTCGTCCCGGACCGCCACCCGCCGCACGTCGTACCCGGTCTCCACGTCGTACGTGCTGAGGCGGTGGAGCCCCCGGCGAACGGCCTCCGGGGCCAGGTCGAAGCGCCCGCCGGAGAGCGACCCCAGCCGCACCGGCGCCCCCAGGACCGCCAGGCGCCGGACCGCGTCTCCTTCGCGGGCCCGTCCGGCCAGCCACTCGGCGGCCGTGGGCCAGTTGGGGTCGGTGGGCATCAGCCCTCGCGCCAGGGGAGGCGGACGCCCCGCTCGCCGGCCACCTCGAGGGCCCGGTCGTACCCGGCGTCCGCGTGACGGATCACCCCGGTCCCGGGGTCGCAAGTCAGCACCCGCTCGAGCCGGGCCGCGGCGTCCTCGGTCCCGTCGGCCACCACCACCATGCCGGCATGGATCGAGTTGCCGATGCCCACGCCGCCTCCGTGATGCACCGACACCCAGTGGGCCCCCGCGGCCGTGTTCAACAGGGCATTGAGGATCGGCCAGTCAGCGATGGCGTCGGAGCCGTCCCGCATGCCCTCGGTCTCCCGAGGCGGGGAGGCCACGCTGCCGGCGTCGAGGTGGTCGCGGCCGATCACGATCGGCGCCGACACCTCCCCGGAGGCCACCAGCTCGTTGAACCGCAACCCGGCCCGGTGGCGCTCTCCGTATCCCAGCCAGCAGATCCGGGCGGGAAGCCCCTGGAACGCCACCCGGTCCTCGGCCATCCGGAGCCACCGGTGGAGCCGCTCGTCCCCCGGGAACAGCTCGGCCACGGCCCGGTCGGTGGCCAGGATGTCGGCGGGATCGCCGGACAGCGCCACCCACCGGAACGGCCCCTTCCCTTCGCAGAACATCGGGCGGACGAAGGCCTGGACGAACCCGGGGTACGCCTCCGCCCGTTCGAACCCGCCTTCGCGGGCCCCGGCCCGCAGGTTGTTGCCGTAGTCGAAGGCCACGGCGCCCTCGTCCAGGAACCCCACCATCGCCTCCACCTGCCGGGCCATGGACTCGAAGGCGCGCTTGGTGTACTCGGCGGGATCGCCGGCCCGCAGGCTGGCCGCCTCCTCGAGGGACAGGCCACCGGGCACGTAGCCGTCCAGTGGATCGTGGGCCGAGGTCTGGTCCGTGACCACGTCCGGCCGGAGGCCCCGCCGCAGGAGCTCGGGATGGGTCTCGGCGGCGTTGCCCACGAGCCCCACCGAGACCGCCTCGCCGGCGTCCCGAGCCTCGTCCACCCATCGCACCGCCTCGTCGAGGTCGTCCGTCGAGCGATCCAGGTACCGCGTCTTCATCCTGCGTTCGATGCGGGCCGGATCCACCTCCACCACCAGGGCCACGCCCTCGTTCATCGTCACCGCCAGGGGCTGGGCACCCCCCATGCCGCCCAGTCCCGCGGTCAGCACCACCCGCCCCCGCAGGGTCCCGCCGAATCTCTGGGCCCCGCACTCCGCCAGGGTCTCGTAGGTGCCCTGGAGGATCCCCTGGGTCCCGATGTAGATCCACGAGCCCGCGGTCATCTGCCCGTACATCGTCAGGCCCGCGTGCTCGAGCTTCCGGAACGTCTCCCAGGTCGCCCACCGGGGAACCAGCATGGCGTTGGAGATCAGCACCCGGGGAGCGTGCTCGTGGGTGCGGAACACCCCCACGGGCTTCCCGGACTGCACCAGCAGCGTCTCGTCGCCGTCGAGGCCTCGGAGCGTCCGGACGATGGCCCGGTAGGCGTCCCAGCCGCGGGCGGCCCGGCCGGTCCCTCCGTACACGATGAGCTCCTGGGGGCGCTCGGCCACCTCCGGGTCGAGGTTGTTCATCAGCATGCGGAGCGCCGCCTCCTGCGGCCATCCCTTGCAGGAGATGTCGCTACCTCGCGGGGCTCGAACGTCCTCGGTCGTGGGGACCCACCTCCGGGGCGCCATTGTAGGTCGCCCGGCCTCGTTGGCGGTCACCCGGCGATGGGTACCGGGCGAACGCCCGGACCGTGGCCCGGCCCACCCCCGCCGTGCCCCCGGTCACCACCACGACCCGGTCCTTCCACCGATCCTCAGCCATGCCTCGTCCTTCTTCGGCGGTTCGTCCGCCCGATACCCGGCGCGGAGCGGGGCCAAACGGAGGAGACGTCGTCAGCGGAGCGATCCGACCGCGGCCTCGGCCGCGAGCACCGGGGCACCCCCCCGGACCAGCTCCTCCGCCCGGCGGATGTCCTCGGAGAGGTCGCGGTCCTGCTGGAGGAAGGGGATCCGCTCTCGCAGGGCCGTGACGGCGGCCCCGGTGCCCCCCGCCGGCTCCAGGGGGCGGCGAAGATCGAGCGCCTGGGCGGCGCACAGGACCTCGATGGCCACGACCGTGCGCACCCGTTCCACGACCTGGCGGGCCTTCAGCCCCGCCAGCCACCCCATGCTCACGTGGTCCTCCTGGGTCCCGGAGGTGGGGATCGAGTCGAGGCCGGCCGGTGAGGCCAGGAGCTTGCACTCGGAGACCAGCGAGGCCTGGGTGTACTGGGCCAGCATGTACCCGGAGCCGAGGCCCGCCTCCGGCGAGAGGAACGGCGGCAGGCCCCGCCCCTGGCCCGGCCCCAGCAGCCAGTAGGTCCGCCGCTCGGCGATGTTGGCCAGCCCGGCCAGCCCGATCGCCAGCAGGTCGAGGGCGTAGGCCAGCGGCTCGCCGTGGAAGTTGCCGGTGCTCTCGACGCGGCCGTCCGGGAGGATCACCGGGTTGTCCACCACCGATCCCCGCTCGCGCTCGAGCACGTCGCCCGCCCAGGCGTGCGCGTCCCGGGCCGCGCCGTGGACCTGGGGGGCGCACCGCATCGAGTACGGGTCCTGCACGGCGTGCTCGCTGTCCCGGTGCGAGGCGATGATCGTGCTGCCGTGGAGCAGCGCGCGGAGGTTGGCCGCCGAGGCCACCTGGCCCGGGTGGGGCCGGAGGCGGTGCAGGTCCTCGGCGAAGGGGCGGTCGGTACCCAGGGCGCCCTCGACCGTCATGGCCGCCCCGACGTCGGCCGTCCGCAGCAGCAGGGACGCGTCGTGGTGCGCCAGGGTGCCCAGGGCCGCCATGCCCTCCGTCCCGTTGACCATGGCCAGGCCCTCCTTCGCCTCCAGCCGCAGGGGCTCGAGCCCAGCGGTCCGGAGCGCCTCGGCCGTGCCGGTGGTGCCCCCGGCCGAGAGGACCCGGCCCTCGCCCATCAGGCACAGGGCGACGTGGGCCAGCTGGGCCAGGTCGCCGCTGGCCCCGACCGAGCCGCGGCTGGGCACGGCGGGGGTGATGCGGTGGTTGAGCAGGTCCACCAGGGCCCCGGCCACCTCGGGGCGCACGCCGGAATACCCGGCCGACAGCGTCCTGCCTCGCAGCAGCATCATGGCCCGGACCACTTCGGCGTCCAGGAGCTCGCCGGCGCCCGCGGAGTGACTGCGGATCAGGTTGCGCTGCAACCGATCCAGGTCCTCGGGGGAGATCCGAACGTCGGCCAGGGCCCCGAACCCGGTGGTCAGCCCGTAGACGGGTCGCTCATCGTCCAGGTGTGACTCCACCAGGCCGCGGGCGCGGCGCATGGACTCGATGGCCTGTGGCGCGATCCGGACCTCGGCGTCGTGGCGGGCCACGGCCACAACGTCCTCGGGGGAGAGGGGGCCCCCGTCGATCGTCACGGTCCCCGGCGGTGCCACGGCGGACACGTTATCTCACCGGGCCTACGATGAAGGCCTGTTGTCACCGATGGACACCGTGGTGGTCGTCGGCGGCGGGATGTGCGGGGCCGCCGCGGTCCAGGCGCTCCGGGAGGGAGGGTTCGATGGACGCCTGGTGCTGGTCGGCGACGAGCCTCACCTGCCGTACGAGCGGCCCCCGCTGTCGAAGGAGTACCTGCGTGACGAGGAGGCGACGCTGTTCGTCCACCCCGAGGACTGGTACCGGGAGCGGGGCGTCGAGGCGCTCCTGGGTGTCCGGGCCACCCGGCTCGACACGGCGGAGCGGTCCCTGGAGCTGCACGACGGAACGATGCTGGGGTGGGACGCCGTCCTCCTGGCCACGGGGGGCCGGCCCCTGTCGCTTCCCGGGACGGGATCGGACCGGACCCTGCTGCTGCGGACGATCGAGGACGCCGACCGGATCCGCCGCCACCTCCGTCCCGGTGGGCGGCTGGTGGTCGTGGGGGCCGGGTTCATCGGCAGCGAGGTGGCCGCCTCGGCCCGAACCGTGGGGATGGAGGTGGTCCTGCTCGACATGTTCGAGGTGCCGCTCCAGCGAGCCCTGGGTGGGGACCTCGGCGCGGTGATGGCGGACGTGCACCGAGACCAGGGGGTGGAGCTGCGGATGGGCGACGCGGTGGAGGCGGTCGAGGGGACGCCCGGCGGGGTGGTGGTGCGTACCGCCTCCGGCGGGATCGTCGAGGGAGACGCGGCCGTGATCGGGGTGGCCATCCGGCCGAACGTGGAGCTCGCCGAGGATGCCGGGCTGGACGTGTCGAACGGGGTCGTGGTCGACGAGCGGTGCAGGACCTCCGCGCCCGGGGTGTTCGCCGCGGGAGACGTGGCCAACCACCTTCACCCGGTGTTCGGTCGCCACGTGCGCGTCGAGCACTTCGACAACGCCATCAAGCAGGGGACGGCCGCGGCCCGCAGCATCCTGGGCATCCCCGAGCCCTACGCCGACCCGCACTGGTTCTGGTCGGACCAGTACGAGCACACCCTCCAGATGGCCGGGCTTCCGGACGGCGCCGACCAGGTGGTGTACCGGGGCCCGGTAGAGGAGCGGTCGTTCGCGGCCTTCTTCCTGTCGGGGGGCGTCCTGGTGGCCGCGTTCGCCCTCGACCGCGGCCGGGACGTCCGGCGGGCCATCCCGCTGATCGCCGCCCGGGCCCGCCCCGACCCCGCCGCGCTGGCCGACGAGGACGTCGATCTCCGGACGCTGCGGTGAGCCTGGCCGCCTCCTCGTCCCCTGGCTCTTGGGAGAACGCGGTGTATCCGTGGATGTCGGCGATGAGGAAGGCGCCGAGCGGGGCCGCTCCGGGTTGGGCGGTCGCGTCGGGCCGTGGAGGAGGTTCCATGGCGGCCCGGTGAAGATTACTGCCCATTGGGCCGCGCCCGGATAGTGGTGGCCGGTCCTGCTGCGGGTGACCTTGGCTATCCCGGTTCCGTGCCCGTGGCCGGGCGGGTTCCTACTGCCAGGGCCACCCGGGTGAGGTCCGTCCGCAGGGCCGCCACCTCCGCGCGGAGCTCCCGCAGATCCCCCCGGAGCTGACCCATCTCCCCCCGGAGCAGATCCACTTCGCGGCGGCGGGCTCGTCCCTCCCCGCGGAGCTGGAGAGAGAGGAGCAGGCCGACGACCGCCACGACGGCGGCGCTCACCACCGTGTTCAGCAGATCCATCTCGGTTCCTTCCCGGGGGAGGATCCGGCCATTACCGGGATGCTAGCAGCCGCTTCCGACAGCCTCCGTGCGCGTCACGATCTCGAGGCGGCGGGCGGGTAGGGGACCACTGCAACACGCATGGACTCGCCATGGTGCTCCCGGGCGGCGGCCAGGGCGTCGTCCACCGAGGCGGCCGGCTCGAACCCCGCGTGGCGGACCACGCCGGGATCCTCCGCCCCTGCCACGATCACCCGCCCGGCGTGCCGGAGGCGCTTCAGCGGGTACAGGGCCATGATCGCGTGCGTGGGGTGGAAGGCGAACCCGGTCCGGTACCTCTTCACATACTCCTCCCTCACAGCCAGCTCGGGCTCGAAGCGGCGGCGGGCCTCGTAGGGGTCGCGGGTCTCCGGCAGCACCCGCTCCCACACCTCGCGGTAGGAAGGGTGGTGCCGGTCGTCCCACCGGTCCGGGCACGGCGTGGCCAGGATCACCGTGCAGCCGGGCTTGCCCACGGCCTCGATCACCCCGCCCAGGTACCCCAGGCCGGTCGAGATCAGCGTGAGGATCGGGTTCGTGAACGAGTAGGCCGCGTAGGGACTCCAGTCCGGGACCCCGTACAGCACCACGTCCACGGGGTCGTCCACCAGGTCGCGGCGGGGCGGCTGGTGGGCCCGCAGGAGGTCGAGGACCGCGGCCCGGGTGGTGTCCACGGTCCCCCCGAAGGCTCTGTGGACCTGGAGCGGGTTCGACAGCATGGTCTCGACCTTGAAGATCCTCCGCTCACCCAGCCGGTCCACCACCACCTCGCCCATGGCGTCGAGGATCTCGTGCATCCGGTTCCGGTGGAGCGACATGCTCATCGTGTCGGGGTCGTGGTGGGCCGCGATCGACCGGTACGTGGACAGCCCCACGCACACCGACTTCCACCCTCCCGAGAAGCCCCGGGTCGTGGAGCAGTTCAGGTACACGGTGAGGTCGGACTCGGTCACCAGGCGGCTCACCTCGACGTGGTGGCCGTCCGCGGTGGCCCCCAGGTTGACTGTGCCGCTCGGGTCCTCGGCGTCGTGGCACACCAGGCGGTCCCCGAGCCGGCGGACCAGGTCGGGGCCCAGGATGCCGGCCAGCTCGTCGTGGGTGAACTTGCGGTGCAGGGCGTTGGCGCACAGGAGCGTGACATCCTCCTCCCGCACGCCGCCCCGGGCCAGGGCGTCCAGGATCGCCCCCATCCCCGCGGCCCACGCGGGCGCGTAGCACGGGACGGTGGGGTCGTCGAACGCCACGGTGACCTTCGAACCCGCGGCGACCACGTCGGCCAGCGGCTGGCCGTCGAGCGGCCGGTCCACGGCCTCCCGGTAGACGGCCCCCAGGTCCCCCGCGGGCGGGAGCGGCAGCGTCACCCCGGGGGCCACGATGGCGGTGTCGTCCGGCACGTCGGCCCAGGTCCACCCGTCGCCGAACACCAGCTGCTGTCGCACGAGCCGGAGTCTAGCCGGGCACGGGCTTCCGGTTCCCGCTGCGGGCCCGGGTAGGATGGCCCCGTGCACACCGAGACGATCGACCTCGGCGGGCCCCTCCACGTGGCCGACTTCGGTGGCCGGGGTCCGGTGATGGTGCTGATGCACGGCCTGGGCGGCTCCCACCTGAACTGGATGCGGCTGGGGCCTCGGCTGGCCGAGCGGGCCCGCGTGTACGCCCCCGACATGGCCGGGTTCGGCCGGACCCCGCCCGCGGCGCGATCGACCTCGGTGTGGGCGAACCAGCGGTTGCTGGACCGGTTCCTGGAGGTGGTGACCGGGGCCCCGGCGATCCTGGTGGGGAACTCGATGGGCGGCATGATCTCGATCCTCGAAGCCGCCGCCCGGGCCGGACCGGGTGGCCGGACTGATCCTGCTGTCGCCGGCGATCCCCATCGCTCCCGGGGTGCCACGGGAGCGTCAGGTGACGATGTCCTTCGCCGCCCAGATGGTGCCCGGCCTCGGCGAGTCGTTCCTCCGCCGCCGCCTGGCCCGGCTCGGCCCGGAGGGGATCATCCGCGAGAGCTTCCAGGTGTGCTGCACGGACCCCAGCCGGATCCCCGAGGAGGTCGTGGACGCCCACGTGGACATGGTCCGGTGGCGGACCGGCCAGCCGTGGACGGACGCGGCTGTGCTCCAGGCCTCCCGGTCGATGATCCCGCTGATGCTGCGCCGCCGCCGCTACCACCGGCTGCTCCGGTCGGTTGAGGCCCCGACCCTGCTGGTGCAGGGCATGGACGACCGCCTGGTGAGCCTGGCCTCGGTGGTTCTGCTGGGCCGCCAGCGCCCCGACTGGACCCTGAAGCCGCTCCCCGGGGTGGGCCACATCGCCCACCTCGAGGACCCCGATGCGACGGCGGGGGCGATCTGGGAGTGGCTCGACGGCCCCGGCCGCGCCGCCCTGGGATCGGCGGCCTCCGCCCCAGCTCCGGACGTCGCCGCCGGCTCCGGCTAGGCGCCGGCGGCCTTCTTCAGCTCGTCGAACGACTCCAGCAGGCCGGCCGGCAGCACGTCGATGTCCGGAGCGGCGTCCCAGTCGGTGGTGAAGCCGAAGCCCATGACCCCGGACAGGCTGGTCAGCGCCACCGACAGCCCCAGGTTCTCGCCGAGGGGCATGACCGGGAAGGCCACCACGAGCTGGGCGCCGTCGAGGTACAGGGGCACCTGGGGGCCGGGGACGTTCGACACGATGAGGTTGGCTACCCGCTGGCGGGCCACCAGCCGAGCCGCCAGCCCGTGGAGGGTCGGCGGAGCCCACTGGGCGGTGCTCATCAGGGCGGTGGCGGCCACGGCCTGGTGAGAGGACTTCAGCGCCCCGGTGCCCGCGGTGATCTTCCGCAGCCGCCGGACCGGGTCGGAGACCCCCACCGGCAGGTCCACGAAGAACATCGACACCTGGTTGCCCAGGGCCATGGTCTGCGACGTGTCACGGGTGGACACCGGGACCATGGCCCGCAGGCTCACTCCGGAGACCCGCTCCTTGCGGTGGCGCAGCAGGCGCCGCAGGGCCCCGGTCACCCCCGCAAGCACCACGTCGTTCACCGTCCCCCCGAGGGCGTTCTTCACCGCCTTGGCATCGGCCACGGGGACCTCGGCCATGGCGAACCGGCGGGCCGCCCCAACGGGCGCGTTGAACGGGCCCGGGGGAGCCATGCCCTTGGCCAGCAGGGAGCCCATCCCGCCCAGGACCCGTCCGGCCTGCTCCAGCACCTCCCGGGGAGCCCGGAGGACCCGGGTGACCCCGCCCACCGCGGCCTGCACGGGGTGGGTGAGCTGATCGCTCACCGCGCCCGTCAGGAGCTCCCAGGCCGACGGCTCCGGTTGCGGCGCCCACGGCTTCGCCGTCAGCCGGGCCGGCTCCGGGGAGAAGTCGAACATCACGGTGGCGATGTCCATCCCGCTGATGCCGTCGATCATGGCGTGGTGGGACTTCGACAAAATGGCCACGTAGCCGTCCTCCAGCCCCTCGATCAGGTACATCTCCCACAGGGGCTTGGTGCGGTCCAGGGGCCGCGAGTGCACGCGCTGCACGTAGTCGGCCAGCTCCCGCCGGCCTCCCGGGGCCGGGAGTGCCGCCCGGCGGAGGTGGAACGACACGTCGAAGTCGGCGTCGTCGACCCACACCGGCCGGCCCGCGCCGAACGGTGGGAACACCGCCCGCTGGCGGAACCGGGGGACCAGGTGGATGCGCTCGGTGATGAGCCGGGCCAGGTCCTCGTACGCCAGGCGCCCGCCCGGCCTCGTGGCCGGATCGAGGATGACCAGCCCGGCCACGTGCATGTGAACGTTGGGGCGCTCCAGGTAGAGGAACGAGGCATCCATGGTCGAGAGTCGCTCGGGCATCTGCCTCCTCCGGGGGTCTTCGTCGGGTACATTACCCCCGTGGGGCTCGCCCAGCAGTCCCAGCGTCGCGACCGGGACGGAGCGCTCGTCCGGGAGCGGATGCACACCCTCCCTCAGCGGTTCCGAGCGGATGCGGTGGACGGGTTCGCCGCCGAGTATGGCCTGCGGATCGGCCAGGACGGGTTTCGCGTTTCCGTGGGTGAGGGCCGGTGCACCGTCGAGGAGGTCTTCCCGGCGTTCCCCACCGCCCGGATCGTCACGGACCCCGAGACCTGGCTGGCCCTGGACGACGGGACCACGTCGAGCATCGAGGCCTTCCTGGCCGGCCGGGTGGCGGTCCGGGGCCACGTGGACCAGGCCGTTCGGCTCCAGTCGCTGTTCCGGCCCTCCGGCCGGGAACGGACGCCCCGGGACCTGGAGCATGTGGACCTCGAGGCCGGCCGCCACCGCCTGTCCGCGTTCGTCCTGGGGGAGGGACCTCCCGTGGTCCTCCTGCACGGGCTGGCCGCCACCAAGCTGTCGTGGCTGCCGCTCCTGGGGCCGCTGGCCGAGCGGTACCGGGTCATCGTCCCCGACCTCCCCGGCCACGGGGAGTCGGCCAAGCCACGGGTCTCCTACACGCCCGCGTTCTACGCCGGCGTGGTTCGCCGGCTGCTCGATGCCACCGGCGAGCGGAGGGCGGCGCTGGTGGGAAACTCGATGGGCGGACGGATCGCCCTGGAGGTGGCCGCCCGGGCCCCGGTCCGCGTGTCCTCCGTGGTCCTCCTGGGCCCCGCCGTGGCCGGGCTGCCCTTCCCCTACTACGCTCGGTTCCTCCGGTTGCTTCCCACGGAGATGGGGGCGATCCCGATGCCGATGCGCCGCCGGCTGGTGCTGAGGGGGATCCGCCAGCTCTTCGCCCACCCCGACCGGCTCCCGCGAAACGCGTACCTGGCGGGGGCGGACGAGTTCATCCGCGTCTACCGCTCCGGGAGGGCCCGGGTGGCCCTGCTGTCCTCGCTGCGGGGGCTGATGGCCGACCGGGCCGCGGCGTTCTGGGAGAAGGTCCGGACGATCGAGGCCCCCGCGCTGATCCTGTGGGGAGACAGGGACCGGCTGGTCCCGGTGCGCCTGGGCGAGCTGCTGGCCTCGGCGATGCCGGCGGCGGAGCTGGCCATGCTGCCCGACGTGGGGCACGTACCCCAGTTCGAGGTGCCGGAGACCACGATCGAGCTGGTTCGCGGGTTCCTGGACGGGCTGCCTCAGGAACCGCCGGCCAGGAGCAGCACCCGGAAGCACGCCCCCCGGGGCAGGTTGGGCTCGTAGCGCACCTCGCCGCCCTGGGCCTCGACCAGGGCCTTGACGATCGCCAGGCCCAATCCCACGGAGCTACCGTCGGACTCGGTGCGGAACGGCTCGAACATGGAGTCCCACTCGTCCTCGGGAACGCCGGGGCCGTGGTCGCGGAAGGACATGTCCACCATGCCCCCGTTCCCGTCACGCGCCTCCACCACGAACGGCGCCTCGCCGTACCGCAGGGCGTTGCTGGCCAGGTTCACCACGATCTGCTCGAGCCTGGCCGGGTCGGCCCGGACCACGAGGTCGGAGGGAATCTGCACATCGAACCGATCCTCGTGGTCGGTGAACGACAAGCCCCGGCGGACCGCCTCCGCCAGCGGAAGCTCCTCCACCGAGAGGTCCAGCCGGCCCTCCTCGATCCGAGCCAGGTCGAGCAGCTCGCTGGCCAGGCGCTCCAGACGGTCGGCCTGGCGATCCGCGGTGTGGATCAGCTCGCGCCGGACCTCGGGATCCAGGCGGTCCAGGTGGCGGGCCAGGGTCTTCAGCGTGCCCCGGATCGTGGTGAGCGGGTTGCGGACGTCGTGGGCCAGCGTGGCCACCAGCCGTGAGCGCAGCGCGTCGGTGCGGGACAGCTCGCCCAGGGCCGTGGCCAGCCGGGTCCGCTCGCGCAGCAGGTTGCGTGCCATGAGCCCGGCCACCAGCGCGATCAGGAACCCGATGCCCATCCGGAACGAGATGCTCTCGGGCTGGAACCCGAATCCTCCCGGTCCGGTGACCGAGTCCGGATAGGTGTGGACGCGGTAGAGCTCCCGGCCGATGTACAGCACGGTGACGACGCCCCACGAGGCGATGGCCCCGGTGAGGCCGAATCGGATGGCGCCCTCCAGCGGCATGATGAACAGCAGGGCCCACAGCGCCGACCCGGGATCGAACGCGTACAGCCACACGAACCCCGAGGACACGGCGATGTCCACGGCGAAGGCTGCCACGGCCAGGATCCGGGCCCGGGTGACCGTCCTCACCCTCGGGTAGAGGATCCAGATCGCCGAGTTGGCCACGGCCAGGAACCCCGCCAGGCCGAGCGCGGCCTCCCGGACCGCGGGCGGGTACGGAAGCTCCCGGTAGGCCAGGACCTGGGCCACCGCGAACACCACCCCGGCCCAGCGGCCGATCACCATCGAGCGCTCCGATCGCTGGAAGTCCTGGAGCGTGTCGGGTTGGGCCAGCCGGGCCGGAGCCGGTTCGGCATCCGCCCTCGGCCAGGCGCTGCGGGAAGGGGCCGCCTGAGGCGGGGCCTGGTCCTCGAGTCCGGGAGATGTGGATGGGCGTGCGGTCATCGTGAGAGGGCTCCGCAGATGGAATCGTCACATAGATGTTCGCCCTTGATACGCACGAATCCTTCGCTGCCGGCTCGCCGTCCGGCGGCTCGCTCCACGGATAGACTCGTTCGGTGCGGGTCCTAGTGTGGCACGGATGGCTCCTCGAGGGGAGCGGTTCGAACGTCTACACGGCCAGGGTGGCCGAGGTGTGGCGGCGGCTGGGCCATGACGTCGCGCTGCTGTGCCAGCAGCCCGGTGCCGACGGGTTCGACTTCGTCGACGCGTACGGGACCGTGGGACCGGACGGCGTGTCCGAGCTCACCGGGACGGGATCGGTCCCGGGGCCGGGTCGGGTGGTGCTGCTGCGCCCGAGCATCGGCCGGCTCCTGCCGGTCTTCGTGCTCGACGAGTACGAGGGGTTCGAGGTCCGGCGGTTCGTGGACCTGGGCGACGCGGATCTGGAGGGCTACCTGGACCGCAACGTGGCGGCGCTGGAGTCGGCCGTAGCGTGGCACCGGCCGGACGTCGTCGTCACCGGTCACGCGGTCCCGGGGGCCGCCGTCGCCAAGCGGGCGCTGGCCGGTGCCCCGTTCGTGGCCAAGATCCACGGGAGCGACCTCGAGTACGCGGTGCGGGAGCAGCCGCGGTACCGGACCCTGGCGGCCGAGGGGCTGGCCGCGGCTCGCCGGGTGGTGGGGGCCAGTCGGGACGTGCTGGCTCGAACGGTGGAGCTGGTCCCCGAGGCGGCCGGCCGCACCCGCGTGGTGCCGCCGGGGGTGGAGCTCGAGCGGTGGCGGCCACGGACGAGGGCCGAGGCCCTGGGGGCGGCGGCCTCGCTGCTCGATGCGGACCCGGGCACGGCCCGGGGGCGGCCGCAGCACCTGGACGCCCGGGTCGTCGACCTCCTGGCGGCCCGGGACGCGGAGGGCCTGGGCGCCCTGGCCCGGACCTACGACCAGTCGGTCCCGGACCCGGGCGCCGCCGCCCGGCTCCGGTCGCTGGCCGTCCGGGGAGACCCCCTGGTGGGTTACCTGGGCAAGCTCATCCCCGAGAAGGGGGTGGAACGCCTCCTGGAGGCCGTGGCGGTCGCCGGACGCGACGTGGCGGCGCTCGTGGTTGGCTTCGGGCTGTTCCGCGAGTGGCTGGTGGCCGTGGTCGCGACCCTCGACCGGGGCGACCCCGGCGCGGCGGCCTGGCTGGGGGAGAGCTCCCCCATGCACCTGGAGCTCGCGGCCGGGGAGGTCGAGGCCGCGGCGGGGCTGGCCGCTCGGGTGACGTTCACCGGTCGCCTCGACCACCGCTTCGCCCCGGAGGCGGTGGCGGCCATGGACGTGCTGGTCGTCCCGTCCACGCTCGAGGAGGCCTTCGGGATGGTGGTCGCCGAGGGAGCCGCCGCGGGGGCGCTGCCCCTGGTGGCCCGCCACTCTGCCCTGGCCGAGGTGGCCGACGCCCTCGAGGGGGCGGCGGGCCGCCCCGGGCTGTTCTCCTTCGAGCCGGGGCCGGGCTCCACCCGGCGGCTGGCCGAGCGGCTCCGGGCCCTGCTGTCGCTGCCCGAGGGGGAGCGGGCCGAGCTCCAGGCGGCCGTCCGGGCCCACGTGGTCGCCGAGTGGACCTGGGAGCGCACCGCGGAGCGGCTCCTCGAGGCCGGCCGCTCCTGACGGGTCCCCCGGCAGGGACGGCCCTGCCGTGGTTCACCGTCGTACGATGGCTCCCTGGTGATGGGCCGCGCCGAGCGCCTGGCCGCCTCCCGACGACGTCGACGACTGAACTTCACCGTCCTCGTCCTGGTGCTGGCGCTCGCCTCCGGGGCGGCCGGGGCCTGGCGGGCCGGCCTCCTGGGCGACGGCCGCACCCCCACGGCGACGGAACGGCCCAATCCCCTGATCCCCACGACGACACCTCCGGTCCGTCCCGAAGCCACCCCCGGTCCCACCCCCTCCCCGACCCCCGGCCCGATCAACGAGGGCACCGAGGGCCTGACCACGTTCCGCGGCAACGCCACGCGCACCTACTACGGCCAGGGCCCCGTCCCCTCGGACCCCGAGGTCCTGTGGCGCTTCCCGACCTCCGGAGGGATGTGCTCGGAGTCGAGCGACCAGGAGGGCACCCGGACGTGGTGCGGGACCGGATGGACCGGCCAGCCCAACGTGGTGGAGCCGGAGAAGGGCCCGCCGCAGGTTCGGTTCGGCGCCTACGACCGGGCGGTCCACATCCTGAACGCCCGCACCGGCCGAGCGGTGATGGAGCCTTTCGTGACCGGCGACCTCATCAAGGGCACGGTAACCAGCGACCCGGACGGGTACCCCCTCCTCTACACCGGCTCCCGCGACAACTCCTTCCGCGTCCTGGCCCTGGACCGGGGGAACAAGCCCGTCGAGCTGTGGAGCCTGTCGTCGAACTCGGCTCCGAACCCCGTGTGGAACAACGACTGGGACGGCTCGGCGCTCGTCATCGACGACTACGTGCTCGAGGGCGGAGAGAACTCGTGGTTCTACGTGGTCAAGCTCAACCGGGATTACGACGCGAAGGGCAAGGTGACCGTCGACCCGGAGATCCGGATGATGGTCCCCGGCTTCGACCAGCAGCTGTTCTCCGAGCTCGGCGACAACGAGGTCTCGATCGAGAACTCGGTGGCGTTCGACGCCGAGCGGGGCGTGGCGTACTTCGCGAACTCCGGCGGCCTGGTCCAGGGGTGGGACGTCTCCGAGGTGCTCCGCGGCAAGGACACCCACCGGCGGGTGTTCCGGTTCTGGACCGGGGAGGACACCGACGCCTCGATCGTGATCGACGACGAGGGCTTCCTGTACGTGGCCTCCGAGCAGGAGCGCTACAACGCCCGGGGGAAGGAGGTGGGCCAGCTCATGAAGCTGGATCCCACACGCCGGGCGAACCCCGTGGTGTGGGCGCTGGACATCTCCGGCGGCGGGATGTGGGCCACCCCCGGCCTGTGGAAGAACGCCTTGCTCCAGGCCACGAACAGTGGCCGCATCATCGCCGTGAACCGGGCGACCGGGAAGGTCCGGTGGGAGATCGAGCTCACCCCGCCCACGTGGACCTCGCCGGTGATCGTGGACGGCGTGCTGATCGTGGGGGACTGCGCCGGGCTGCTCCACGCCTACCGGCTCCGGGACAACCCCCTGGCCGGCCCGCCCCAGGAGCTGTGGCAGGTGAAGCTGGAGGGCTGCATCGAGTCCACCCCGGCGGTGTGGAAGGGCATGGTGTACGTGGGTTCGCGGGGCGGCGCGGTGTACGGTATCGGCGACCCGTAGGTCACCCTGGACCACGCCCTCCACGCTTCCCGACCATGTAGCCTCTTGGGCATGCCGCTTCCGCCGGGAGTGGAGGCCCCCCCGATCCCGGGCGCCGACCTCTCAGGTGGTCCCCGGGCCGTGCTGTTCTACAAGGTGACCTGCCCCACCTGCCAGATCTCGGCCCCGGTGGCCGAGCGGCTGCGTGCCGCCGCGCCCGACCGCTTCGTGGCCGTGGGCCAGGATCCCCCCGAGCGGCTCCGGGAGTTCGAGCGGCAGTACGGGGTCGGGTTCGAGACCCGTCCCGACGAGCCGCCCTACGAGCTGTCGGACGCCTACGGGATCCGCACGGTGCCCACGCTGTTCCTGGTTCGGCAGGGGCGCATCGACGACCTGGTGGAGTCGTGGGACCGCGACGGGTGGAACCGGCTGGCCGCCAAGCTCGCCCTGCTGGCCGAGCGCACCCCCCAGGCCGTGTCCTGGGAGGGGGACGGGCTCCCGCCGTTCCGCCCCGGGTGAGGCTCCCGCAACGCCCGCTAGGGTAGCGGGCCCACGGACCCCAGCAGCCCCTGCAGGTCGGTGACGCGCCACGCCGTCAGCGCGGCCGCCACGGCCAGCAGCAGCACGAACCCTGCGATCCGGGTGACCGCCCTGAGGTCGCGGCGACCGATGCCCTCGGCGGCCAACCCGGCGCCGACCCCGGCCGCCAGCCCGCCCAGGTGTGCCAGGTTGTCGATGCCGGGGACCGAGAAGCCGAACACCAGGTTGATGGCGATCAGCACCAGGGCTCCCTGGATGTTCGACCTGGCCAGCGACAGCGACCGTCGCCGCAGGTTGTAGGCCAGCCACGCCCCCAGCAGCGCGAAGATGGCCCCGGAGGCGCCGGCCGCCACCGTGCCGGGGCCGCTGAAGGCGAACGAGGTTGCGCTGGCGCACAGCCCGCCCACCAGGTAGATGGCCAGGAACCGGGCGCTGCCGAGGACGTTCTCGATGAGGTTCCCGAAGATGTACAGGCCCAGCGAGTTCAGCGCCAGGTGCACCACGCCCACGTGGAGGAAGATCGCGGTGAACAGCCGCCAGTACTCGCCCTGGGCTACCAGGATCGGGACCATGGCGCCCATCCGCGCCAGCACGCGGGTGTCCGTGGCCCCGCCCAGGCCCATCTCCACGACGAACACCGACAGGTTGATGACCAGGAGCACCGCGGTGACCGACCGGGGGCGGCGGGGGAGCAGCCGGACCCGCCGGGTCTCCCGCCGCGCTTCCGCCACGCAGGCCGGGCAGTGATGCCCCACCGGTGCGGCGGTCATGCAGTCCGGGCAGATGGGCCGGTCGCACCGGGTGCAGTGGACGCGGGTCTCCCGGCCCGGATGCAGGTAGCAGGTCTCCGGCTGGGCGGCCATGTGGCTCGCCATCGTACCGCCGGGTCCCGCGTTGGCGGCCGGCGCCGCCCTCATCCACCGGCACGGAGGCCGCCCCGCTCGGTGGTCCCGAGCTCGGCCCGGAGCGCGGGGTGAACCGGGAACGCCGAGGCTGCGGCGGCCGCCTCCACGGCGGTGAGCGTCTCTCGCTCCGTGACGATCCCCGCGAACGCCGTGAGCGGGGTCCGCTCGAACGGCGCCGGCGCGGGGAGGTCCTCGGCCAGCAGCTTGGACGTCCCCGCGAGGACCAGGCACCGGCCCGCGGCGGCGAGCGCCGCGGTCCCGGCCTTGTTGACCACCCCACCGGGGCCGATCGCGTCGGCGCCCACGAGCACGGTCGCGCCCTCCGCCGCGAGGCGCCGGGCCTCCGCATCCTCCACGACGCCGGCCGCCATGCCCGCCGAGGCCAGGCGACGGGCGGCCCGCAGGCCCTCGCCACCGGGTTCGGACGTGGCGCACAGCGCCGGCCCTCCCGCTCGCAGGGTGGCGGCCTGAGCCGTCCCCGAGCTCGAGTGGAGGACGACCGGCCCCGCCACGCGCTCGGCGGCCCGCTCGGCCACGGCCCCAGCCTCGGCCACCATCCGCCGGGCGAAGCCGGTCGCGGCGGCGGCGTGGTCGCGTGCCCCCAGGACCTCGGTGGCCAGCCTCCACAGCGGCGCCATCGATGGATGGCCGCGCACCAGGGTGCGGGCCGCGGCCTCGAGATCCCGGCGCGGCAGCACGGCCAGGGACTCGGCGGCCCGGCGGGCGATCTCTGCCGCGCCCGACTCCCGATCCCCGGCGGCAGCCCGGATCGCCTCCCACGTCCCTCGCGCGCGCCCCGGCATGGAGGCATCGTAGAGCCGTGGACGCGTCGCGCATCATCGACGCCCTGGCTGCCGCCGGGGAGCCCGGGCCACCCCGCCTGGAGCTCCTGGCTCCTGCGGCCGGCCGGGGCGGGCCGGTCGGGATCGTGCCCGGATCGTTCGACCCGATCACCCGGGCGCACGTGGCGCTGGCCGAAGCCCTTCGCCGGAGGGGTGCCGACCCGGCGCTGTTCGTGTACTCGGCCCGAACCCTGGCCAAGGAGGGCCCCCCGGCGCCACCGCCCCTCCTTCCGCCGGAGCGGCGGCTGGCCGCCGTGACGGCGGTGTGCGAGGGGGGGACCGGCCTGGGGCTGGCGGTGTGCTCGCACGGGTTGGTGGCCGATCAGGCCGAGGCCGCCGCGGCCTCCTTCCCCGGCGCCCGCCCCCTGGTGGCGCTCGGCTCGGACAAGCTCCGCCAGCTCTTCGATCCCCGGTGGTACGACGACCGGGACGCGGCCCTGGAGCGGCTGTTCGCCGCCGCCGACGTGGCCTTCGCGGTTCGGGCCGGAGACGAGCCGGTCGTCGGGGCGGTGCTGTCGGCCAACCCGAGGTGGGCGGGGAGCGTCGAGCGGATCGACCTTCCCCCCACCGTCGCCGGCATCTCCTCGAGCGCGGTCCGCCAGCGCCTGCGCCGGGGCCAGGACGTCTCGGACCTGGTCCCGCCCGAAGCCGCGCCGTTCGTGGGCGAAGGGCTAGGGTAGGAGTGATGCTCTCCACCGGCGCGGGTCTCTCCACGGCGACCGACGCCCGCCAGGCGGCGGTGGAGGCCGCCATGGCCGCCCGCGCTGGGCTGACCGCTCCACCGTCGCTGGCCCTGGTGTTCGCCTCCCCCCACCACACGGACCGGGCCGGCGACGTCCTCGACGCCGTCCACGAGGCCGCCGGGCCCGGGACGGTCCTCGGGTGCGTGGGCGAGGCCGTGGTCGGGGAGGCGCGCGAGGTCGAAGAGGCCCCCGCGGTCTCGGTCTGGCTGGGCAGCTTCACCGGCGACCCCGAGCCCTTCGCCATGGACGTGGTGGAGACCGACCAGGGGATCGGGCTGGCCGGGTGGCCCCCGGACGGCGAGGGTCGGGGACACATCCTGCTGTGCGACCCGTTCACCTTCCCGGTCGATCTCGTCCTGGGATACGTGAACGGCAACGTCCCCGGGGCGGTCGTGGTGGGGGGCATGGCCAGCGGCGGGGGGGCTCCCGGCGAGACGCGGCTGTTCCTGGGGCGGGAGGTCCGGAACCGGGGCGCCGTGGGGATCCGCGTCCCCCCGGGGGTCCGGGTCAGGACGGTGGTCTCCCAGGGGTGTCGGCCGGTGGGAGAGGCCTACACGGTCACGCGGTCCGAGGGCAACGTCATCCACGAGCTGGCCGGGCGCCCTCCGCTGGAGCGGGTCCGGGAGCTGGCGACCTCGCTGCCGGACAGGGACCGGACCCTGCTGTCCCGGGGCCTGCACATCGGCAGGGTCATCGACGAGTACAAGCCCCGCTGGGATCGAGGCGACTTCCTGATCCGCGGGGTCATCGGGGCGGACGCCGAGTCCGGGGCCATCGCCGTGGGCGACGCCATCCCGGTGGGGGAGACCGTGCGGTTCCACGTCCGGGACGCCGCCTCGGCCGACGAGGACCTTCGGGCCCTGCTGGCGGGAGTGGGGCCCCCGCCGGCCGGCGCCCTGCTGTTCACCTGCAACGGCCGCGGCTCCCGGCTGTTCGGCGAGCCGGACCACGACGCCGCGCTCGTCTCCAGCGAGCTGGGAGGTCTTCCGCTGGCCGGGTTCTTCTGCGCCGGGGAGCTGGGGCCGGTCGGCGGCAAGAACTTCCTCCACGGCTTCACGGCCAGCCTGGCCCTGCTCGACGAGGAGCCCTCCGCGGCCCGCTGAGCCCCACGGCGCCGGACGGCTTCGCCACCCGGGGCCCTCGCGGTCGCCCCGCCGCCCTCATCCGACCACTCCTGCGACCTGGGGGGTCTTTGCAGCTAGCCGATGGCGGGGAGGCGCAGGCGGAACGTGGAGCCCTGGCCCAGCTCGCTGCGGGCCTCCACCCGGCCGCCGTGCTGCTCGGCCACGTGGCGGGCGATCGACAGCCCCAGCCCGGTCCCGCCCGTCTCGCGGCTGCGGGCCCGGTCCACCCGGTAGAAGCGCTCGAAGATGCGGGGCAGATCCCGGGAGGGGATCCCGATCCCCGTGTCGACCACCGTGACCAAGGCCTCGCCGTCCCGCGGCCCGACCTCCACGCCGATCCGGCCTCCGGGCGGCGTGTATCGCAGCGCGTTGTCGAGGAGGTTCCCCACCAGCAGCCCCAGGTCCCGGCCGGAGCCGCGGACCGTGACCGGCGCCGAACGCGCCTCCAGGGTCACCGCCGCCTCGGCGGCCCGAGCCCGGACCGCCTCCACCTGCTCCGTCACCACCCGATCGAGGCGCACCTCCGCGAACGAGGGCCGTTCCGCCTCCAGCCGCGACAGGTCGAGCAGGTCGGACACGATCCTCGACAGGCGATCGGCGTCGCGATGGAGGCGGTCCGCGAACCGGGACGCGGCCGCCGGATCGTCGCGGACCGCCCGCTGCACCGTCTCCGCCCCCGCCCGGATCGCCGCCGCGGGCGTCTTGAGCTCGTGGGAGGCGTCGGCCACGAAGTCCCGCCGCATGGCCTCCACCCGGCGGGCGGCGGTGACGTCCCGGAGGACCAGGAGCACCGCCCTGCCGGTGCCCACGGACAGGCCGGTGGCCACGATCTGGCGGGCCGGCAGCCCGGTCTCCAGCTCGCGCTGGGCCGGGGTGGGGCTGCGGCGGGCCTCCTCCACCAGCTCGCGGAGCCCGTGGGGGGCCAGGGACCGGAGGTCGGCCGGGGACCCCCGCAGGATGCGCCGGGCCGCGCGGTTCGCGAAGACCACCCGCCCACCGGCCTCGACGAGGACCACCCCCTCGGCCATGGCTCCCAGGATCTGCTCGAGCTGGCCCCGTTCCCGGCGAACCTCCTCCATGCGTACCCCGAGGTCCTCGGCCATCCGGTTGAGGGTCTCGGCCAGAACGGCCAGCTCCCGGGTGCCACCGGCGGGGACGCGGCCGGTCAGGTCGCCGGCCGACATGGCCTGCGCGGCGGCCGTCATCCGCCGCAGGGGGCCGGTCACCCCCCGGGCCACCAGCCACAGGGCCACCCCCCCCGCGAGGGCGGCCACGACGATCGCGGACACCGTGATCAGCCGGGAGTTGCCGACCCGGCCGGGGAGCACCGCGAGGAAGGCCAGGACGGCCACCACCGACGCGGCGTACCCGATCAGGAGGCGTCCCGCCAGGGTGCGCTTCACCCCAGGCAGTCTACGGTGGGGGCTGGCACCGGGGGCAGGCGTACGTGGTCCGCCCGGCGACCTCCGAGCGGGCCAGCGGCGTTCCGCACCGGGGACAGGTCGCCCCCGGCAGGCCCCGGACCCGCAGCAGCCATTCGCGCCGCGCCGGGACCCGGTCGTGGCGCAGCGACGCCCGCAGGATCCGGCGAAGCTCGCGGTGGAGTCGGTCCACGTCTTCCTCCGAGAGGTCCTCGACCCGAGCCGAGGGATGGATGCGCGCGTGCCACAGGATCTCGTCGGCCAGCAGGTTGCCGATCCCCGACAGCACCCCCTGGTTCATCAGCACCGCCTTGGCGCGCCCGCGGCGGCGCCCCAGCAGCTCCCGGAACGCTCGACGGTTCACCGTGAGCGCGTCGGGCCCCAGCGGCCCCAGTATGGCCGCGATCTCCTCCTCGTCGTGGGCCAGCCACAGCCCCCGGAGCTTACGCATGTCGCGGTAGCGGAGCTCGCCCCTGTCCAGGACGAAGATCACCCGGTCGTAGCGGTGCCTCCCGGCCTGGCCATCCGCCCACTCGAGCTCGCCGGTCATCCCGAAGTGGATCAGCACCGCCGGCCCGTCGGTCCGGCACACCAGCCACTTGCCGTGGCGGGCGGGCTCCTCGAACCGGTGGCCGCGCAGGGCCCGGTCCAGCGTCGGCGCGGGGGCGTTGCGGAGGATGCCGGCATCGGTGACCACGACCCGCCGAACGGTGCGACCCGCGGCGCGCTCGGCGAAGGTTCGCCGGAAGGCATCGACGTCGGGGAGCTCGGGCATGGGGTTGCCCTAGCGGTCGAGTGAGGCGATCAGCCCCTCGACCCGGGCCCGGATCTCGTCGCGGATGCGCCGCGCGACCCCCAGGGGCTTCCCGGAGGGATCCTCGAGCTCCCAGTCCTCGTACCGCTTCCCGGGGTACACCGGGCAGGCGTCGCCGCATCCCATCGTGATGACCACGTCGGCCCGGAGCACCGCCTCGTCCTCCAGCCGCCGGGGCTGTCGGCCCTCGAGGTCGATCCCCTCCTCCCGCATCGCCTCCACCACCCGGGGGTTGATCCGCTCCGCCGGCTCGGTGCCCGCGCTGCGCACCAGGACCCGGTCCCCGGCCAGGTGCTCGAGCAAGGCGGCGGCCATCTGGGACCGGCCCGCGTTGTGGACGCAGACGAACAGCACGACCGGCCGGTCAGCCATCGACGAACTTGTAGCCCAGCCCCCGCACGGTCACCAGGCGCTGGGGATGGTGGGGGTCGTCCTCGATCTTCTGCCGCACGCGCTTCACGTGGACGTCCAGGGTCTTGGTGTCGCCGAAGTAGTCGGGCCCCCACACCTCGTCGATGAGGAAGTGCCGGGTGAGCAGGCGTCCCGGCCTTCGCAGGAACGCCTCCAGCAGGTCGAACTCCTTGGGCGGAAAGGCCACCGGCTCGCCGCGGACCCGTGCCTCGTGGCGGGCCACGTCGAGCTCGACCGGACCGCCGTGCAGGACCTCGTGGTCGTCCTCCGCCAGCCCGGCCATGCGCGTCCGGCGGAGGTGGGCCCGGACACGGGACACCAGCTCGCGCATCGAGAAGGGTTTGGTGACGTAGTCGTCGGCCCCCAGCTCCAGGCCCGCCACCTTGTCGGCCTCCGAGTCCTTGGCGGTCAGGACGATGATGGGCACGGTGGACTCGCGGCGGATCGTCCGGCACACGTCCAGCCCCGGGACGCCCGGCAGCATGAGGTCCAGGACCACCAGGTCGGGTCCCCCGGCCCGGAACTCGTTGAGGGCGCTCGCCCCGTCGCCGGCGGTGGTGACCCCGTACCCCTCCTGCTCCAGGTTGTAGGCGATCGCCTCCGAGAGCGAGGACTCGTCCTCGACGACGAGGATCCGCCCCTGGTTCTCAGCCCGCATCCGGGGGGCCGACGTCGGGGTGCGAGGCGTCGGTGAACTCCTGGAACTCGCCCGTGAGCAGGAACGCCACCTGCTCGCCGATGTCCACGGCGTGATCCCCGACCCGCTCGAGCTGTCGGGAGACCACCATCATGCGCACCGCCCACTCGAGCATCTCCTGGTTGTCCCCGCAGCCGGCCACTTCCCGGTACATGCCCCGGTTCAGGCGATCCACGGGATCGTCCATGGCCGGCAGGGAGGCGGCGAGCTTGACGTCGCGACGAACGAACGCGTCCATGGCCGTTCGGAGCATCGGACGGACCACGTCGGACATCTCCTGGAGGTGAGCCAGGATGGTCTGGTTGGCCGGCAGCTCGCGGGTGATCTTGGCGATCTTGGCGATGTTCACCGCCATGTCCCCGATCCGTTCCAGGTGGAGGTTCAGGTGCAGGATCACCGAGAGCAGGCGGAGGTCCCTGGCCACCGGGGTCTGGAGGGCCAGCAGCTCGAGCCACCGGCGCTCCACCGACAGGTACCGGTCGTCGATCTCGTCGTCTTCCCTGATGACCTGCTCGGCGGTGGCCTGGTCACGAGAGAGGAGGGCCTTCATGGACCGGGCCAGGGCCTGCTCGGCCAGCTGGCCCATGTCCACCACGTCGAGCTCCAGGGCCTCGAGCTCCTCGTGGAAGTGTCGTCGCGCCCGCACCATGCTCTCCTGATCGTAACCCTACGCTGACCGCGGCATCCCCGTGGGTGCGGGGTGCCACCGACCGTTCCTCCGCTCGCCGCCCGGCGTTCACCCGGCGCTCACCGGCGCGTCACCCCCGCGGTCCCCATGGTGGATGAGCTGTGGATCCCGGATCGGAGTTCATCTGCCGTTCACCCGGAGGCCGCGGTGCCGTCACGGGCGGTCCGTAGCATGCCCGGCGATGGAGAGGGACCACCCCGAGCGAGGAGGGACTCGCATGAGATCACGGAAGAGCTTCCTGACCGCGGCCCTGGCGGCCCTGGCCCTGGTGGGGGCGGCCTGCGGCGGCGGCGCTGGCGGGAGCCAGGGACTGACCGGAGACATCTTCGTCTCCGGATCGTCGACGGTGGAGCCGATCTCCGGCCTGGTGGCCGAGCTGTTCGTCGAGGACAACCCCGGCGTGGCCATCAACGTGGAAGGGCCGGGCACCGGGGACGGCTTCGAGCTGTTCTGCAACGGCGAGACAGATGTCTCCGATGCCTCCCGTCCGATCGCCGAGGAGGAGGTGGCTATCTGCGAGGAGAACGGCGTCGAGTACATCGAGCTGTACGTGGCCATCGACGGGCTGTCGGTGCTGACCTCCACGGAGAACGACTTCGCTCAGTGTCTGAACTTCGCGGACCTGTACGCGCTCATAGGACCCGAGTCCGAGGGCTTCGACCGGTGGTCGGACGCGAACGAGCTCGCCGAGGAGGTCGGGGGCATCGGCACCCCGTACCCGGATGAGCCTCTGGTGATCACCGCCCCCGGCGAGGAGTCGGGGACGTACGACACGTTCCTGGAGATCGCCTTCGGCGACATCGCCGAGGAGCGGGGCCAGGAGGAGGTGGCCCGGCCCGACTACCAGGCGTCGGCGAACGACAACGTGATCATCGAGGGCGTCGCCGGCACCCCCACGTCCCTCGGGTGGGTGGGCTACGCCTTCTACGTCCAGAACCAGACGGTGGTGAAGGCGGTCGACATCGCCGAGGGCACGGGCAGCGACTGCGTGACCCCCACGGAGGAGACCATCGCCAGCGCGGAGTTCCCGCTGTCACGGCCGCTGTTCATCTACGTGAACAAGGAGAAGGCCGCGAACAACGAGGCCCTTCGGGCCTACATCGACTTCTACGTGACGGACGTGGGGCTGGCGGAGGTCGTCGGGCAGGTGGGCTACATCCCCATCCCCGAGTCGGACCGCGAGGCCACCCGGTCCACCTGGGAGTCGGAGAAGCCCGCGTAGCCCGGAGGACGAGACGGGGCGGGACCCGTGCGTTGCGTCCCGCCCCATTCTCCCCTACCGTACCGACGGCTCGGAGGGGACGATGGCTGAGGCGACGGTCGAGGTGAACGTGGCGCAGGCCCCCGTGACCCTGGGTGATCTCCAGGGCGGTGCGTACCGGCGGCGCCGGGAGAGCCTCATCCGGGCGGTGTTCCGCTCGGCCGCCGTGCTGTCGATCGTCATCAACGCCCTGATCGTCATCTCCCTCCTCGACGGGACCGTCGACTTCCTGGGCAGGGTCGATCCGTCGGCCCTGTGGACCAGCGGGTGGTTCCCCCGGCGGGGCCTGTTCGACGTCAGGACCATCGTGGCCGGGACCCTGCTGGTGTCGGCGGTGGCCATGGTGGTGGCCACGCCGCTGGGGCTGGGGGCCGCCATGTACCTGTCCGAGTACGCCGGCCGCCGGGCCCGGCGGTACCTCAAGCCCATCCTGGAGGTCCTGGCCGGGATCCCCAGCGTGGTCCTCGGGTACTTCGCCCTGACCTGGATCAGCCCGAACATCATGCAGCGGTTCGCAGACGCCACCGCGTTCAACCTGGGGGCGGCGGGGATCGGGGTGGGGATCCTGATCACGCCCCTGGTGGCATCCGTGGCGGAGGACGCCATGCACGCGGTGCCGGCCTCGCTGCGTGAGGCCTCCTACGGCCTGGGAGCGACCAAGCGCACCACCACCCTGCGGACCGTGTTCCCCGGCGCCGTGTCCGGGATCGTGGCCGCCTTGATCCTGGGGCTGTCCCGGGCCATCGGCGAGACGCTGGTGGTTGCCATCGCCGCCGGGGCGACGGGGGGATCGCTGTTCTCCCTGGACATCACCCAGCCGGGTCAGACGATGACCGCGGCCATGACCGCCCTGGCCACGGGATCGGACCAGGTGAAGGGGGCCAGCGAGGCGTTTCCCAGCCTGTTCTTCGTGGGGATGCTCCTGTTCCTCATGACCCTGTCGCTGAACGTCGTGAGCGAGCGGTTCGTCCGCCGGATCCGCCAGCGCTACTGACATGACCGGGACCGCGGAGCGCCGGCTGCCCAGCACCGAGGAGGTCGTGCGGCAGGCCCTCCTGGGCCGGAAGCTCGACTGGCGGGGTTACCTGTTCGAGGGAGCGCTGCTGCTGGCCCTGCTGGCGGCCCTGGCCATCCTGGTCACGCTGCTGACCGACATCTTCGGCAGCGGGTTCTCCGTGTTCCGCGAACGGGGGGCCGACTTCCTGACCTCGAACACGTCCCAGCTCCCGTCGCGGGCCGGGGTCCGGCAGGGGATCGAGGGTTCGCTGACCCTGATGGCCTTCGTGATCGTCCTGTCGTTCCCCCTGGGGATCGCCGCCGCGATCTACCTGGAGGAGTACGCCAGGGACACCTGGTTGACGCGCCTGATCAACGCCAACATCCGCAACCTGGCGGGCGTGCCCTCGATCGTGTACGGCCTCCTGGGGGTGGCGATCTTCGTCCAGCTCTCCTGGATGCAGGGGTTCACCGGGGGGCGGAGCATGATCTCGGCGGGGCTGACGGTGTCGATCCTGGTGCTGCCGATCGTGATCATCACCGCCGCGGAAGCCATCCGGGCGGTGCCGGACAGCATCCGGGAGGCGGCCTTCGGCGTGGGGGCCACCCGGTGGGAGGTGGTGCGCAGCCACGTCCTGCCCTACGCGGCCCCCGGGGTGTTCACCGGCACCGTGCTCACCCTGGCCCGGGCCTTCGGGGAGACCGCGCCCCTGCTCCTCATCGGGGCGGCGACCGGGTTCCTGTCGACCGGCACGGCCGGGTTCTTCGAGCGCCTGCGGGGCCCGTACACCGCCCTGCCCACCCAGGTGTACGACTTCGCCACGCGGAACCTGCGGGAGTTCAAGGAGATCACCGCGGCCGCGGCGGCGGTCCTCCTGGTCGTGCTCCTGTTGGTGAACGCCACGGCGATCCTGCTGCGCAACCGATACGAGCGGAGGTGGTGATACCGTGGAAACCGGCTCCGCGACGGACCGGATGGAGGTCCATGAGCGCCAGGCGTCCCAACTGCAGGGTCTCGCGGTGAAGACCGCGCGCGAGCACCAGCGCGTCGGACAGTCGGTCGTCTTCGACGTCTCCGACCTGTCCGTCTTCTACGGGGACTTCCGAGCGGTCCGGGACGTCACCGTGCCGATCCGCCGGAACGAGATCACGGCGTTGATCGGTCCCTCCGGGTGCGGGAAGACCACCATCCTGCGCTGCTTCAACCGGATGAACGACCTCATCGACGGGGCCCGGGTGGAGGGCCGGATCCTGTACCACGGCATCGACCTGTACGACCCCCGGGTGGACGCCGTGGAGGTCCGGCGGCGGGTGGGGATGGTGTTCCAGAAGCCGAACCCGTTCCCCAAGTCGATCTACGAGAACGTGGCCTTCGGTCCCAAGGTCGCCGGTTTCAAGGGAAACATGGACGATGTGGTGGAGGAAGCGCTCCGCAAGGCGGCGTTGTGGGACGAGGTCAGGCGCAAGCTCAAGACCTCCGCCATGGCCCTGTCCGGCGGGCAGCAGCAGCGCCTGTGCATCGCCCGGGCCATCGCCGTGGAGCCGGACGTGATCCTGATGGACGAGCCCTGCTCGGCGCTGGACCCCATCGCCACCCTTCGGATCGAGGAGCTCATGCAGCAGCTGGTGGAGGAGTACACGATCATCATCGTGACCCACAACATGCAGCAGGCCGCCCGGGTCAGCGACCGCACCGCGTTCTTCACCGTGGACATCGACGAGGAGACGGGACACCGGACCGGGGTGATGGTGGAGTTCGACCGCACCGAGAAGATCTTCACCAACCCCTCGGAGAGACGGACCGAGGACTACGTCACCGGCCGCTTCGGCTAGCCGTTCCGGTCTGAAGGACCCTGGACCAGTAGACAGGCCCTCCTCGCGTGGTGTATCTACCGCGCGGACCCGGGCGCCGGGGAGGACGGGAGGAATCGAATGGCCAAGCGGCGTTTCCGGCTGATCCCCAGGGAAGAGTCGTTCTACGAGCTGTTCGTCCAGCAAGGGGAGATCCTCGTGCAGGGCTCGGAGCTCCTGCTCGACATCGTGGTGAACTTCGACGGGGTCGCCGTGAAGGCTCGCCGGCTCCACGACATCGAGCACGAGCTCGATGAGGTCACCCACGAGGTGATGCGTCGGCTCAACACCACGTTCGTGACACCGCTGGACCGCGAGGACATCCATGCGCTGGCGTCGAGCCTGGACGAGGTCATGGACCACATGGATGCTGCCAGCGAGCTCCTCGTCCTCCACAACATCGAGAAGCCGCTGGAAGAGATGAAGGCCCAGGCCAACCTCGGTGGACTCCGCGCCTAGCATGACGCCCCGGCCCCTCCTCGTCCTGGAGCACGAACGTGGTTGCCTGGGCCGCCTTCGGGTGAGTCCGCGTACGTCAGCGTGTGCCCTGAGGGTCTCCTCCACCGACCACCAGGGTGTCGGCCGAGAAAGCCGGCTCCCTTTGGGGGGCCCGGGTCAGCTCACCCCGCCCACGATTTGACAGGACGTACGGTTGCTAGGCAGCGCGGAGCGGGGGCGGCGTTCCCGACCGGTGTCCGGGGCGGGCGCGGCCGCCGGGGGAAGGGCGGCGGCCGCGCCGGGGCCGAGCGGGGCGTTGCACACATCGCAGTACCGAGAGCGGACGGCACCCACGGCCCCACAGAGCGGGCAATCCTGCGGGGCGGACGCCAGCCGCTGGAGGGCTTCCCCCGCCCTGCGGCGCACCCGCTCCTCCACCTGTCGCCGCAGCCGCTCGGGGACCGTGATGCGAGCCTCGGCCGGCACCCGCGCGGTCTCGGTGACGTCGCCCACGGGCCAACCGTACCCAGGGGACCTGGCCGGACGGTGGCCCACGGGTGAACGCCCGATGAAACCCTCAGCGTCGCATAATGGTCGCCAGGAGGGAGCCATCATCGACGCCAGCCTGCCGACCGGCACGATCACGTTCCTGTTCAGCGACATCGAGGGCAGCACCAAGCTCCTGAACCGGCTCGGCCGGGACTATCCCCGCCTGCTGGAGGACCACCAGCGGCTGCTCCGGGAGGCCTTCGCCGCCGGCCGGGGGGTGGAGGTGGCCACCGAGGGCGACTCGTTCTTCGTGGTGTTCCCCAGCGCCGCCCATGCCGTCGCCTCGGCCATCGCGGCTCAGCGGGCCCTGGCCGGGCACTCCTGGCCCGAGGGGGCCGAGGTTCGGGTGCGGATGGGCCTGCACACCGGGGAGGCCGTCCTGGGGGCCGACAACTACGTGGGGATCGACGTCCACCGGGCCGCCAGGATCGCCGGCGCCGGCCACGGGGGCCAGGTCGTGCTGTCGCAGGCCACCCGGGCGCTCGTGGAGCAATCACTGCCGGAAGGGGCCACGCTGCGGGACCTGGGCGAGCACCGCCTGAAGGACCTGGCGCATCCCGAGCGCCTGTTCCAGGTCGCGGCCGAGGGTCTGCGATCGGAGTTTCCTCCGCCGAGGTCGCTCGACGTCCGGCCAACGAACCTTCCCCAGCAGCTCACCACGTTCATCGGCCGCCACCAGGAGCTGGCCGAGGTGAAGGCCGCCCTGGAGGAGTCCCGGTTGCTGACGCTGACCGGCCCCGGCGGGACCGGCAAGACCCGGCTATCGCTTGAGACGGCGGCCGAGGTCCTGGACCGGTTCGCCGACGGCGTGTTCTTCGTGGCCCTGGCCCCGATCACCGAGCCCGGCCTGGTGGTCCCCACGATCGCCCAGGCCCTGGGGTTGGCCGAGGACCCTCGGCGGGCCCCGGCCGAGGTCCTCATCGAGCACCTGGAGGACAAGGAGCTCCTGCTGGTGCTGGACAACTTCGAGCAGGTCATGGGGGCGGCCCCCCCCGTGGGGGAGGTCCTGGGGGCCACCGACCGGGTGAAGACGCTCGTCACCAGCCGGGAGCCACTGGGCCTGCACGGGGAGCGGGAGTATCCGGTGCCTCCCCTGGGGGTTCCGGACGTCGACCACCTCCCCTCGCTGGGGTCGCTCTCTCAGTACGAGGCCGTGACGCTGTTCATCGACCGGGCCAAGGCCGTGAACCCGGGGTTCACCATCACCGAGGAGAACGCGCCGGCGGTGGCCGAGGTCACCGCCCGCCTGGACGGGCTGCCCCTGGCGATCGAGCTGGCCGCGGCCCGTTCGAAGATCCTGGCTCCCCAGGCCATGCTGAAGCGCCTGGATCACCGCCTGTCGCTGCTGGCCGGCGGGGCCAGGGACCGCCCCGGCCGCCAGCGGACCCTCCGCGATGCGATCGCCTGGAGCTACGACCTCCTCGACGAGGAGGAGGGAACGCTGTTCGCCCGGCTGTCGGTGTTCGTGGGGGGCTTCACCCTGGGGGCGGTGGAGGAGGTGTGTGCCCCCGACGGGGAGTCCGAGCTCGACGCCTTCGAGGGGGTGGCGTCGCTGGTGAACAAGAGCCTGCTCCGGCAGGTGGAGGGGACCGGCGACGACCCCCGGTTCCTGATGCTGGAGACGATCCGGGAGTACGCGTCCGAGCTGTTGGCCGGGCGCCCGGATGCCGACGGGGTCAGGGCGCGACACGCCGCCCACTTCCAGGCGCTGGCCGAGCGCGCGGCTCCGGAGCTCACCGGTGAGAACCAGGTGACCTGGCTGGACATGCTGGCCAGGGAGCACGGCAACCTCCGATCCGCGCTGGCCTGGGCCGCGGAGAGCGACGTCCCTGGGGGCCTCCGACTGGCCTTCAGGCTGTGGCGGTTCTGGCAGATCCGGGGGCACCTGCGGGAGGCCAGGGAGCGCCTGGAGGACCTCCTGGCGCGCCCCGGGGCCGGCGATCCGGCGGCCCGCGCCGACGGCCTGGAAGGGCTCGGCGGGGTGGCCTACTGGATGGGTGACTGGACGCGAAGCCTCGCTGCCTACGAGGAGTGCCTGAGGCTGCGACGGGAAGGCGGCGACCCCGCTCCCCTCGCGCACGCGCTGTACAATCTGGCTTCCGTGCTCGTGTACGCGGAGCCGGGCCACCGGGACGTCGACCGGGCGGAAGGGCTCCTGGGGGAGGCCATGGACCTGTACCGGCAGGTCGGGTCGCCGTCCGGGGAGGCCAATGCGATGTGGGCCCTGGCCGGGAGCTACTTCAGCCGCGCCCTCAGCCGCGGCGCCTCACCGAAGCCGGACCTGCTGGAGCGAGCGGTGGAGATGTTCCACCGCTCGCTCACCCTGTACCGGGAGGCCGGCGACCGGTTCGGCGAGGGATGGGCCCTGCACATGCTGGGCGCGGCCGAGACCGGGCTGGGGAGGCATGAGGAGGCCCTGAGGCACATCGCCGCCGCGCTGGAGCTGTTCCGGGCCGCCGACGACCGGTCGGCGTTCCCCCTCATGCTCGCGGACCTGTCCCTCATCGCGTCGCGGCGAGGGCGGGCCCGTCAGGCCATCCGCCTCTACGGTGCCGCCCAGGCCCAGGAGGATGCCATCGGAACCGGGATCACCAGCACCGATACCGAGTTCTACCGGGATGCCGTGGCGGCGGCTCGGGCGGAGCTGTCGGCCGGGGAGTCGGAGGCCCTGGACCGGGAGGGCCGGGCCATGGAGCTGGACGAGGCCCTGTCGTACGGCTTCCGCGACGACCCCGACTGAGCCCGGGGCAGCAGCGGACCACGCGCGGCCGGCCCCGCCGACCACTAGCGACCGAAGACCCGCGTGTCCGGGTGGTACGCCGCCCAGGCGAACCAGAACGTGTCCACGTGCTCCACCGGTTCCAGCGACGCGCCCTGAAGCGGGCCCGAGAGGGCCCGTCCGGCGATGGACCACGTCGAACCGGTTCGGCGGTCCACGAGCTGGTGGTCCTGGACCGCGAACGTCAGACGGTGCCCCTCCGCCCGGGCCACGAACACCCCCGAGGTGCCTACCTCGCGGCCGGCGGCGATCTCCTCGTCGTCGAGCGCCGAGGCCACGCCCGCCCGCCACATGACCACCACGGGCTCCCCCCCGATCGCATCGTTGACCACCCCCACCCGTGGCCCCCTGGCCAGGTCCGCGTACGGGTAGGCGACCGGGTCGCCGGCCCCCCGCACCCCCACCACCCGGGCCATGGCCGGCAGCCGGGGGTCCACCCGCCCGCTGACGAACGCCGCGTTGGGCCCCTCCTGCCCGTCGTACCCCTGGTAGGGGTTCTGGCCGTAGGGGCGAGCCTCGCCGGTGTTACGGGAGAGCACTCGCCCGCCCCCGTGCGCGTCCCGCCACTGGTCGAACGAGAGCATCTGCACCGGGATCAGTTCGAGCCTGGTGTCGGCCAGGGGCCCCTGGACGGCCAGGCCGTCGAAGTGGGTCCACAGCGAGTCCGTCTGCCGGTCGTACATCACCAGCGCGCTCTGGTGCAGCTTCCCGGACGTCCCGAACTCCAGGACCCGGCCGTCCACCCGCCGGTCGAAGGCCACGGCCGAGTTGCACAGGGGGCAGTACGTGACCGCCACCGGCCTCCCGCCGACCTCATCGTTCACGATCTCGTGCCAGGTCATGACCTGCACCGGGTAGGCCCGGGCCTCGCCCTCCAGCTCCAGCGACACGACCGGCTCCCTCCCCGCCAGCCACGCCGATGCCTCCTCCGGGGGCTCGAAGGCCGGGTCGTCGATCGAGGGGATGGAGTCGGCCGGAAGCACGTCGACCAGCTCGCGCGCGGTGACCAGGGGGTCGGGGTCCCGCGGTTCGTCTGCCGGCTGGGGTCCGGCCCGGGAGCACGCTGCCAGGGTCAGCCCCGCCAGTGCGGCCATGGCCGCCAGGCGCACACGAGGCGGCACCATCGTTCGTTCCAACCTCCGCGAGGGCGCCGGGCTTCCCGCAGGCGGTAGAGTTGTCCGTGGGACGGCGAGGAGGTGACGAGGGTGTCACGGCAGGAGGACTTCCTTCCCCTGATGGGGATCGATCACATCGAGTACTGGGTCGGCAACTCGCGCCAGGCGGCGTACTACTACTCCAAGGCGTTCGGTTTCTCCCTCCGCGCATATGCGGGGCAGGAGACGGGGAGGCGCGACCGGGCTTCGTGGCTGGTGGAGCAGGACGACGTCCGCTACGTCTTCACCGGGGCCCTGGGCCCCGAGAGCGACATCGCCCGGCACGTCCACGAGCACGGCGACGGCGTCCGGGAGGTGGCCCTGCGCGTTCCGGACGCCGCCGACGCGTGGGAGCAGACCACCAAGCGCGGGGCGGAGAGCGCCCTGGAGCCCACGGTGCTGGAGGACGAGCACGGCAAGGTGGTCAGGGCCTCCATCCGGGCCTACGGCGACACCCTCCACTCGTTCATCGAGCGGGAGAACTACTCGGGGCCCTTCCTCCCCGGCTACCGGGAGGAGGAGCCCTATCCCGATGACGGGCCCCCCGTGGGGATCCAGGCCATCGACCACGTGGTGTGCAACGTGGAGCTGGGCCGGATGAACGAGATGGTGGAGTTCTACGCCCGGGTCCTGGGCTTCGCCCAGCTCGTGCACTTCCGGGACGACCAGATCTCTACCGAGTACACCGCGCTCATGTCCAAGGTGATGTGGGACGGCAAGGGCCGGGTGAAGTTCCCGATCAACGAGCCCGCCGAGGGCAGGAAGAAGTCCCAGATCGAGGAGTACCTGGAGTACTACCGGGGGCCCGGCGTGCAGCACATCGCCATGGCCACGGACGACATCATCGGGGCGGTCGACGCGCTGCGGGCCCGCGGGGTGCGGTTCATCCGGGTCCCCGAGACCTATTACCAGGACCTCCGCGGGCGCATCGGCGACATCGACCAGCCGGTGGAGGAGCTCGAACGCCTGGGGATCCTGGCCGACCGGGACGACGAGGGGTACCTGCTCCAGATCTTCACCAAGATCCAGCAGGACCGTCCCACGGTCTTCTACGAGCTGATCGAGCGCCACGGCTCCAAGGGGTTCGGTCTGGGGAACTTCAAGGAGCTGTTCGTGGCCATCGAGCGGGAGCAGGCCGAGCGCGGCAACCTGTAGGCGGGCGAGGGAGGGGCATGGCGAGCGCTCCCGACGGCCTGAGCGGCTCGGCCCGCCGGCGGTGCGGCGCGGCCGAGCCCGATATCCCGTAGGGCTCGTGCCGATGGGACCGTCACCCCGGCGGAACCCCACCGACGTCGCCCCTTTTGTACGGTTCGGGCGATGAAGTCTCGATCCTGGCCAGCCTCCGCTCGAACGTGGTGTGGGCACCTCCGAACACATGGACCATCGTCAGTGCTGGCTCGGCATAGAGCAGCGGCCGTCCCACCGTCGGCGGCTGCTGGTCCGTCGTGTCGTCGGCCATGTTGCGGACGACCGAGCCGACCCGCCGGGGCCCGCGTCGGGGACCGTTCGTATGCGACGAGGGGTTTCCCGAGCAGATCGCGATCGTCGGCTCGAACGAGGTGATCATCACGGGTTCCATCGACTGCACGGGGCAGCGGCACACCGGGAACACCGGCGATCTGCCGGAGGCCGCTTCGTTCCGGGTCCGGATCGTCGACAACGGCCCCAACCCGCCGAACCAGGACAGGTACCGCATGACCCTGTTCGATGCCGGCGGGAACGTGGTCTACGACTTCGGTGACTTCACGTCGGTCGGGCGGGGAGATCTTACGATCGAGAGCTCTTGACCCGACGGTCGGCCGAACGAGCGGGGGCCCTTCGGGGCCCTCGCTCGCGTTCCGGGCGGCGGAGGTGGCGCTCCAGGAACCCGCGGACGGCGGCGTTGATCTCCTGGGGCTTCTCCACGATGGCCCCGTGGGCCGCGCCCTCCACCACCGCCAGCTCTGCGCCGGGGATCCCCTCGGCTGTGGCCTCGGCGACCCCGAGCGGGCAGAATCCGTCGAGGTCCGCCGCCACCACCAGCGCGGGGACCCGCACCGTGGGCAGCACGTCCGCGCCCGAATGGGCCCGCATGGCCTCGGCCATGTGCAGGACGACCAAGGGGTCCAGCAGCCCCAGGTGCCGGTAGTACGCCTCCATGTCCTCCACCCGGGCCTCGGGGCCCAGGGCCCGCACGAGCTGGGCCAGCCGGTGGGGGACCGACGGGTCGGCCAGCAGCAGGGCCCGCCACGCCAGCACCGGCACGGGCCGGGGGAGCAGGCGGACCGCCCGGTCCATGGCCCGGGTCAGCGCGGTGACGTCACGCCCGTAGAACATCCGCATGGGGGACTCGTGGGGCGCCGTGACGAACACGAGCGTGGTGACCCTCTTGGGGAAGCGGCGGTAGGCCTCCAGGATCGTCTGCCCCCCCATGCTGTGGCCGATCAACGCCGCCCGCCCGGCCCCGGCGTCGTCGAGCACGGCCTCTAGGTCCCGGGCCAGGGCCTCGATCGCGAAGTCCTGGGGGCGGAGGTTCCGGGCCCGGTACCCGGCCGGCCGGGGCGTCCCCGACAGCCCCAGCCCCCGCAGGTCCCACACCACCACCCGGTGGTGGCGGGCCAGGTCGGGAGCCAGGTAGCGCCAGTGGCTGTCGGGGCACACGAACCCCGGGACCAGGGCCACCCACGGGCCTCGCGTGCCCAGCACCGTGTAGGCGATCTCGGTGCCGTCGAACGAGGCCACTGAGCGGTCCTTGTCGAACAGGAACGCGCCTCGCACGTCCTCGGGGTGGGGCCTCGATCCGCGCCAGTCGATCGGTCGGAGGAGGTCGCGAGCGCGGGCGGCCAGGGCCCGGGCGGGCCCCGGGAGGTTCACGGCGTCAGGCCGGTGATGCCCCGCCAGGCCAGCCGGACCAGCGTGTCCACGGTCGCGGCCCGCTCCTGCTTGGAGCGGCCGGGCTCGTGCTGGGCCACGGTCTCGGCCAGGCCGATGAGCCCCAGGGCCACGTCCTCGGCCTCCCGGCGGTCCAGGTTCCCGTGGGACTCGCGGACGATGACCTCGGTGACCGCGGCCAGCACGTCCTCCCGGAACCGGCCGATCAGCCCGCGGAACTCCTCCTCGGCCCCAACGGCCTCCTGCATCAGGAGGGTGAAGCCCTCACCCTCCTCGTCGACGAAGTCGAAGTAGGCCTGGAAGGAGGCCCGGATCCGCTCCCGGTTCCCCGGGGAGGACTCCAGGGCGGTCTCGATCCGCTCCTTGAGCGCGGCCAGGTCGGACTCCAGGAGACCGCGGTACAGGTCGCGCTTGGAGGGGAAGTGGTCGTACAGGATCGGCTTGGTGACGCCGGCCTCCGAGGCCACGTCCTCCATGGTGACGGTGTGGTAGCCGCGCTCGGAGAACACCCGCCGAGCCACCTGGAGCAGCTGCTCCCGGCGCTCGGGGGCCCGCATCCGGCGCTTCGGTGTGGCTTGGGCCTCTCGCATTGACGGGAATACTACTTGATGGTAACCTACCGACGAGTAGGAAAGGCCGCCGCGACGGCCCCGTGCCCGGGGAGGTTCGATGGATTTCCAGCTGAGCGAGGACCACCTGACGGTCAAGAAGTGGGCCCACGAGTTCGCGGAGCAGGAGATCCGCCCCGTGGCCCCCCAGTACGACGAGACCGAGGACTTCCCGTGGCCGGTGGTGAAGAAGGCGGCCGAGGTGGGCCTGTACTCGCTGGACTTCTACACGGAGATGGTCGGCCAGGACAACACCGGCCTGACCATGCCGATCGTGCAGGAGGAGGTGGCCTGGGGGTGCGCAGGGATCGGCCTGGGCATCTTCGGGACCGGGCTGCCGCTGGCCACGCTGGCGTATTCGGCGGCTCCCGAGCAGTTGGCCGAGTGGGCGCCCAAGATGTTCGGCACTCCGGAGGATCCCAAGCTGGGGGCGTTCGCCGTCACCGAGCCGGGGGCCGGCTCCGACGTCTCGGCGTTGCGGACCACCGCCAAGCGGGACGGCGACGAGTGGGTGCTCAATGGCCAGAAGGTCTTCATCACGAACGGCGGGATCGCCGACGTGCACGTGGTGGTGGCCACGGTGGACGCGGATCTGGGCCATCGGGGACAGGCCGCGTTCATCCTGGGGCCCGGAACACCGGGGCTGAGGCAGGGCAAGAAGGAGAAGAAGCTGGGGATCCGGGCCTCGCACACCGCCGAGGTGCTGCTCGATGACTGCCGGGTCCCCCTCGAGAACGTGGTCGGCGGGGTGGAGAAGCTCGAGTCCAAGCTGGAGCGGGCCCGCAGCAAGCAGGGCACCGGCCGGTCCTCGCAGGCGCTGAAGACCTTCGAGATGACCAGACCCTCGGTGGCCGCCCAGGCACTGGGCATCGCCAGGGCGTCGCTGGAGTACGCCATCGACTACGCCAAGGACCGCACCACCTGGGGGAAGCCGATCATCGAGTATCAGGGCATCGCCTTCAAGCTCGCCGACATGGCCCTGGAGGTGGACGCGGCCCGGCTCCTCACCTGGCGGGCGGCGTGGATGGCCCGCAACGGCATGGACTTCTCCCACGCGGAGGGCTCGATGAGCAAGGTCAAGGCCTCCGAGGTCGCGGTGTGGGTCTCCGAGCAGGCCGTGCAGGTCCTGGGCGGGTACGGCTACATCAAGGACTTCCCGGTGGAGAAGTGGTACCGGGACGCCAAGATCTACACCCTGTTCGAGGGCACCAGCGAGATCCAGCGCCTGGTGATCAGCCGGGCCCTGGCCAGCGCCTGAGGATCACCACGTTCGGGGGAACGGGGGGCGAAGGCCGCCGCAAGATGTTCCTCCCGCCCCGCCGTGAGTCGGCTCCCCACACCGCCGCGGTTCCCCCCAGGACGGCCAGCCCGCCCACCACGGCCAGGAGCGGGCCGAGCCGCCCGGCCAGCATGGCCCCGAACAGGAGGGCGAACAGGCCGAGGATCGCCAGGCCGAGCCCCGCGAGCGATACCCCCTTGCGCCGGTGCGTCTCCGCGGCCATCGGCTCCGCATCCATGGTACCCGGACGCCGCCCCGGACCGATCGAGCCTCGGGTGCGCTAGGCTCGCCGGGCCGTGCTGAAGGTCCGCCTGTACCGTGACGGGAAGATCGAGGAGGAGGACTTCGACCCGGCCCGGGTCAGCGACCTCCTCCAGCAGGGTGGCCTGGTGTGGCTGGACCTGGAGGAGCCCAGCGACCGGGAGCTGGCCCTCATCCAGGAGGAGTTCTCCCTCCACCACCTGGCCATCGAGGATGCCCGGCACCGCGGCCAGCGCCCCAAGATCGAGGCCTACGAGGGGTACTACTTCATGGTCTTCTACGCGATCGAGCTGGGGGGCGACGACCTCCGCACCCGGGAGATGCACGCGTTCGTCGGCGCGAACTATCTCATCACGCTCCGGTTCGACCCCGCCTTCGACCTCGGTCCCGTGCTCAAGCGGTGGGAGCGCCACCAGGAACTGACCCGCGAGGGCGGCGGATACCTCCTGTACGCGTTGCTGGACCGGGTGGTTGACGGGTACTTCGAGGTCGTCGACGACCTGGAGGACGCCTCCGAGGAGATCGAGGAAGGCGTGTTCTCGGAACGGAAGGATGGCCACATCCAGGAGCGGATCTTCCGGCAGAAGAAGAACCTGCTCGAGCTGCGCCGCCTGGTGACGCCGCTGCGGGACGTGCTGGCGATCTTGCAGGACGACCGGTCCATCGTCACCGAGCAGCTCCGGGCCTACTACCGGGACGTGGCCGACCACGTGATCCGGGTGGCCACGTTCATCGACAACGTCCGCGAGCTCCTGACGGCGGCCCTCGAGGCCCACCTGTCCCAGGTGAGCAACCGCCTGAACGTGGTGATGAAGCAGGTGACCTCGTGGGCGGCGATCATCCTCATCCCCACGCTCATCACCAGCTTCTACGGGATGAACTTCACCAGCCTGCCGTGGCCGCTCCGGTCGCCGTGGGGGCCGCCCATCACGGTGGTCCTCATGCTCCTCTCCGGCGGCGCGCTGTACGCCCTTTTCAAGCGCCTGGACTGGTTGTAGGGGAAGGGGTGGGCCCGGCAGGCCCACCCCTTCGGAGTGGCCCGCTCGCTACTTCACCCTGGCGTGGACGTGCATCACGCCGGGTGACGCGCCCCCGGTGAGCTTGCTCCAGGCCTTCCCCGACAGGTCGATGACCCGTCCCGGGACGAAGGGCCCGCGGTCGTTGATCGTGACGGTGATGGTCTTGCCGGTCGACGGGTTCGTCACCACCACCTTGGTCCCGCAGGCCAGCGTCTTGTGGGCGGCGGTCATGGCCTGGTGGTCGTACGGGCCGCCGCACGCGGTGGGGCCCCCGTCGAGGCCGGCGCTGTACGTCGACGCCTCGCCCCAGAACGTGTAGCGATCGAACAGCTTGAGGCGGACCTTGACCTTGCCTCCGTGCTTCTTGGCCTTCTTGAGCTGCTTGGTGGTGCGCTTGGTGGCGATCTTCTTGGCCTTCTTGGCCGGATACACCTTGCTCCACTTCTTGCCCGGGCTCTTCACCTTGCCGTACGTCCGCACCGCGCTGCCCTCTCCCGGCTCGGTGTTGGCGGGCGGCGCGGAGGCGATGAGCAGCAGGCTCGAGGCGAGCAGCGCGGCCAGGATGCCGCGCGTCGTGCTGCGGGTCGTATGTCGTCCTTCCATGTGTGTGCTCACACCCCCGTGGCCTCCCCGGGGTCGTCTGCTCCCCGGCCTCGGCCGTGGTAGGTCGCGGGTGTTGGCTTCACCTCCTTCGGGATCGATGGATGACGAGCGGCGCTAGGCGACGCGGGCGTGAACGTGGACCGGGCCGGTGATGCCCTCGTTGATGGCGTCCCAGGCCGCCGGGGACAGGTCCAGGACCCGTCCCTCCACGTAGGGACCCCGGTCCGTGATCGTGACGGTCACGCTCTTGCCGGTAGCGTCGCTGGTGACGACGACCTTGGTGCCGCACTCGATCGTCTTGTGCGCGGCGGTCTTCTCGGTGTCGTCGAACGGGATGCCGCAGGCCGTCCCGGTGCCGCCGTTGCTCGCTTCCGTGTAGACGGTGGCGTCACCCCAGAAGGTGTACCGCTCGAACAGCTTGAGGCGGACCTTGACCTTGCCCCCGTGCTTCTTGATCTTCTTGAGCTGCTTGTTCGTGCGCTTGGTGGCGATCTTCTTGGCCTTCGTGGCCGGGAGGACCGCGGTCCACTTCTTCTTGGGGCTCTTGACCTTCCCGTAGGTGAGGAACGCGCTCCCTTCGCCGGGCTCGGTGTTCCCCGGCAGGGAGTAGACGGTGAACAGGAGACTCGAGGCGAGCAGCGCGGCCAGGATGCCGCGCCTGTTGCTGCGGGCCGTATGTCGTCCTTCCATGTGCGTGCTCACACCCCCGTGGCCTCCCCGGGGTCGTCTGCTCCCCGGCCTCGGCCGTGGTAGGTCGCGGGTGCTGGCTTCACCTCCTTCGTTCGTCGGAGCCGGCGTCCGGGCCGGCGCGGGCGCGGGACCCGGCCTCCCTACCCGCACGCACGCAGCCGCAAACGCCCGGAGGACATGAGGGAACGCGTGGTACGCGAGGGAGGGGGACCTACGAGGGGGGCAGTATACACGGTCTCCGGGGCCGGGTGCTTGCAATCGCAAGCACTCCTGCAAGCAGGGCTCGGCGGGGCCGGTGCAGTACGATAGGAGCATGGCCGGCCCGAAGAAGGTGCTGCTGGCGGCCCCTCGAGGCTACTGCGCCGGGGTGGACCGGGCCGTGGACGCCGTGGAGCGGGCCCTGCGCATCTACGGGACCCCCGTGTACGTCCGCAAGCAGATCGTCCACAACATCCACGTGGTGCGGGACCTCGAGCGCAAGGGTGCGGTGTTCGTGGACGAAGAGACGGAGGTTCCGGAAGGGGCCACGGTCATCCTGTCCGCCCACGGGGTCGCCCCGGAGGTGTACACGAACGCCGAAGACCGCTTGCTGAACGTGATCGACGCCACCTGCCCGCTGGTGACCAAGGTCCACCTGGAAGCCCGGCGGTTCGCCCGAGACGGCTACACGATCCTGCTCATCGGCCACCAGGGCCACGAGGAGGTCATCGGGACCAGCGGGGAGGCCCCCGAGCACATCCGGCTGGTGGGCGACACGGGGGAGGCCCGGACGGTGGAGGTCCCCGACCCCGACCGCGTGGCCTACCTGTCGCAGACCACCCTCTCCGTGGACGAGACGAACGAGGTCATCGCGGTCCTGCGGGAGCGGTTCCCGAACATCGTGGGGCCGCCGCGGGACGACATCTGCTACGCCACCCAGAACCGCCAGGAGGCCGTCAAGGGCACCGCCGCCCGGGCCGACGTCGTGCTGGTCATCGGATCGGACAACTCCTCCAACTCCAACCGGCTGGTGGAGGTGTCCCGCTCGGCGGGGACCCCGGCGTACCTGATCGACGACGAGGCGGAGATCGACCCCGCCTGGCTGGAGGGCGCCGAGACGGTGGGGGTGACGTCGGGAGCCTCGGCCCCCGAGTGGCTGGTGGATCGGGTCATCTCCCGCCTCCGCTCGCTGGGCGCCACCGAGGTGGAGGAGGTCCGGGTGACCGAGGAGTTCGTGAACTTCGGGCTCCCCGCCGGCGTGCGCGAGTCGGACGAGCACCGGGCCGGGGCGGCCCCGGCGGCGCGCTGATCTCGACCTATCCGGCGGGGGCGCGAGCGGCGGCGGTGACCAGGCCCTGGAGCTCCGGGATCCCGTCCTCCGGTCCCAGCGAGATCACCCGGTCGCCGGCCTGGAGCACGAACCGCGGCCGGGGGCGGTAGATCCACCGGCGGCCCCGTTGGACCGCCAGCACGAACATCCCCGTCTCGGTCTCCACGGAGAGCTCCTTGAGGGTGGCCCCGTCGGCCCGGGAGCCCGGCTCGACCAGGGTCTCCACCGCGACCTCGTCGCTGGCCTGGATGGCCGCGGCCACCACCGGGTGCAGCTCCTCGCCCTCCTCGACCAGCCGGGTCATGCCCCGGGCGGCGTCGAAGATGGCCTCGGAGGCGTAGGCCAGGCGCAGGAGGCCCCGGAGCTCGTCGGGGTTGCGGGCCTCGGGCGCCGCCCGCAGCACCCACGACTCCAGCTCGTCGTGCAGGGCGTCGCTCCGGGTCTCCAGCGTGGTCACCTCGGCCGCCAGGGCCGGCTCGGCGAACAGCAGGGCCGAGTACGCCAGGCCCACGGCGACCTCGGCCGAGTTCTTCATCTCCACCAGGATGTCCACGGCCCGGTCGAGCTCGGTGAGCGGGATCGCATCTCCGGGCGGGGGCGCCGGCAGCGCGGGGGCCCCGGCCATCTCCCGGAGCAGGTTGGCGCCGTCCTCGGGGCCCTGGTACACGATCACGTCGCCGGGGGCCAGCACGGTGTCCGGGCCGGGGTCGAACTCCCACTCCACGCCCCGGCGGACGGCGATCACCCACATGCCCGTCTCGATCGGCAGGGCCAGGTCACGGAGGGTGCGGCCCACGCAGGGGGCGTCCTCCCGCACCTTGACCCGGCCCACGATCTCGTCGGCGTGCCTGAGGTCGGGACGCAGGATCTCGGGGATCCCCAGGTCGGCGGTTACCACCCGGGCGATGTCGGCGGCGGCGTCGCCGATCTTCTCGATCGACCCGGCGATGTGGAGCACGCCGCCCATGGCCTCGGCGTCCTCCGGGCTGCGGGCGGCCAGCATCGAGATCCACCGCAGGTCGGACAGGTAGCCGTTCATGACGTCCTCGAGCCGGGCCACCTCCTCGGCCAGGTCCTCGTCGTTGAAGAAGACCGCCGCATAGGCGAGGTCGACCATGATCTCCGAGGTGTCCTTGGCCTCCGCGAGGAGGTCCTTGACGTTGCGTGGGCGTTCGTCACCCATGTGAGGTCGCCTCCCGAGTATAGCCATCGGTCGGATACGCCGGCATCGTCAGCCCAACCCGAACGCCAGGAGGGCGATCACCAGGCAGATCACCCCGGCGAAGTCCATGCTGCTGGTGATCATGGGGATCCCGTAGTTGTCCGGGTCCAGCCCCCGGCGGAAGGTGGCCACGGCCGTGTAGTAGGCCACCAGCATCGCCAGCACGGTGGCCATGGCCCCGGCCAGCATGCTCACCCCGATCATGGCGAACACCCCCGGGCTGGCCAGCCCCACCAGGCGGGCCGCGGTCTGCGCGGCCAGGCCGCTCAGCGGGAACGTCAGGAGGGCGAACACCAGGATGATCGTGCCGTCCAGCACGGCCACCCCCTCCGGCCGGCCCCGGGGAGACATGGCTCCCAGGTGGAGCTTGGAGGCCAGGCGGGAAGACAGGATCCCGCCGAGCGAGCCGGCGTTCTCCAGGAACGGGGGGATCAGCACCAGCAGGGCCGGGAACCGCACGAAGTGGTCCAGGCGAGCCTCCACGACCAGCCCGGCGAAGATGTCGACGGTGGCCGCCACCGACAGGATCGCCAGGCTCTGCCGGAGGACCCGCCGGGCGACGGGCAGGTCGGTGAGCAGCCCTCGGATGAGGACGGCCACCGACACGCCGATAGCCAGGCCGGCGATCGTCGGCGTCACCCACCGGATGCGGACCAGGAACGTGGCCAGGAACAGTGCCGGGATCGTGACCATGTCTCCGGCCGCCGTGACCAGTGGAGCGGCCACGCTGTCGAGGTCCCAGCCGCGACGATAGGCCTGGGCCGACAGCAGCACCGTGAGCGCCCCCACGACCAGGCTCGACAGGATCCCGCCGACCGCCGAGATCACCACGAACTCGATGATCGAGATGCTGGTGACCCCGAAGGCCACCGACAGGGCCTTGGCCAGCACGGCCAGGACCAGCGACACGGCGAGGGTGAGGACCGTCGCCGCGTAGATGTTCTGGTACAGGACGCCCTCGCGGCGCCGGCTGGGCTCGTACAGCCCCGCGTGAACGGAGGTCCCCAGCCGGGACCCCACGGCCCCGAAGATGTTCCCCCGCATGCCGATGGCCGCGGGGACCATCACCATCAAACCCGGGAGGGCCTCCAGGGTGCCGGTGATCGATCCCAGGGCGACGCCGGCGACCAGGCTGGTGAACGAGGCGAAGACCAGGGCGACGAAGCCATGCAGGATCGTTCGCCGCTCGGCACGCCAGTAGGCCAGGATCGTTCTGAACCCACGTCCCATCCGGCACCTGCCATCGCTCGAACCCCCTCCGGACCCCGGGCAGTATCCCTTCTGGCGCGGGGGAGACTCAACCGCGCCAGCGTCACACGGATGCCGCCCGCTCCACCTCGGCCGCCAGCGTCAGGTCCTTCTCGGTGATGGCCTGGACGCTCCAGGTGTGGAGGCCGATGCGCACCCGCCGCTCGTGGACCTCGACGTCGGGATGGTGGTGGAGCCGTTCCGCAGGCTCCACCAGCCGCTGGAGGAAGGCCACCGCTTCGGGGAACCCGGAGAAGCGGAACCACTTGGAGATCTCGCCGCCCTCCAGGCGCCAACCCGGCAGATCCTCCAGCCGGCGTCGGATCTCCTCCTCGGGCAGTGGCTGGGGCTTCGCCATCACGTCGGGACGAGCACGGATATGGAGGCACGGCGGGCGGACATCTTTGGCCTCTCCCAACCCTCTCGGATGTGAACCGAGGGGATTCTACGCGCTGGCCGCGGCCAGGGACTTCTCCAGGATCCCCAGGCCCTCGTCGACGAGGTCCTCGGCGACGGACAGGGGGGGCAGCAGGCGGACCACGTTGTCGAACGTCCCGGCCTTGAGCACGATCAGGCCTTGCCGGTAGCACTCCTCGATGACCCGGGTGGCCAGGTCCCTGGCCGGGGCCCTGGTCCCGCGGTCCTCGACGAGCTCGATGGCCGCCATGGCCCCCACCCCCCGCACGTCCCCCACCGCGTCGAATCGGTCCCCGATGTCGCGGAGCCGGGGCAGGAGGACGTCGCCCAGCCGGCGGGCCCGATCCACCAACCCCTCCCGCTCGATCGTGTCGATGGAGGCCAGGGCCGCGGCGCAGGCCACCGGGTTGCCCCCGAACGTGCCTCCCAGTCCCCCCACGTGGATGCGGTCCATCAGCTCGGCCGGCCCGGTCACGGCGCCCACCGGGAGCCCCCCGCCGAGGGCCTTGGCCGTGGCCACCAGGTCGGGCACCGCGCCGGAGTGTTCGATCCCGAACCACGTCCCCGTCCGGCCGAACCCCGTCTGCACCTCGTCGGCCACCAGGAGGATGCCGTGGTCGCGGCAGAAGGAGGCCAGGGCCGGGATGAACTCCGGGGCGGGCACGATGAACCCGCCCTCTCCCTGGACCGGCTCGACCACCACGCACGCGATGTCCTCGGCCCCGATGCGCTCCATCTCGGCGACGGCGTGGGCCGCGCACGCCGGCCCGCACTCCTCCGGGGGCCGATCCATGGGGCAGCGGTAGGGGTAGGAGAACGGGAGGCGGTGCACCCCCGGGGCGTACGGCCCGAACCCCCGTTTGTACGGCATCTCCTTGGCCGTCATCGACATGGCCAGGAGGGTCCGGCCGTGGAAGGCGTGGTCGAAGGCCACCACCGCCGGCCGGCCGGTGACCGCCCGGGCCACCTTCACGGCGTTCTCCACGGCCTCGGCCCCCGAGTTCACCAGCATCGTGCGCTTGGGGCCTTCCCCGGGGACCAGGTCGTTCAGCCGTTCGGCCAGGGCCACGTACGGCTCGTTCATCATCACGTGGAAGCACGTGTGGGTGTACGCCTCGGCCTGTCGCCGGATGGCCTCCACCACCGCCGGGGCGGCGTTGCCGGCGTTCAGCACGGCCAGGCCGGCGCCGAAGTCGATGAAGCGGTTCCCGTCCACGTCCTCGACCACCGACCCCGCGGCCGCCCGGACGAACACCGGGGCCGTGGTCCACACCGCCCGGGGCACCGAGGCGGTCCGGCGTTCCAGCAGCTCGCGGGACCGGGGCCCGGGGATCTCGGTCACCAGCCGGCGCTCCTGGGGGATCTCCACCACCCCGCCATCCTCCACGACCGCCGGCCCCCGGCGAACCGGCGACCGGGCGAAACCCCGCGGGGGGGTTTGTACGCTCCGTCCCACGCGGCGGGGGGATCGGCTGCGGGAACGCGCGTTCGTGTGAGGGCGGCCGGCCCACACGTTCCGGGAGCGACTCGGCCCCCCCCGCGGGTCGTGGAAGCTGCCCCCCGGGTGATCACTCGTCGGCCAGTACGCCGGCGGATTGTACGGAACGTACAATCGGGCCGTGACGGTTCGGATCGGCGACCTGCTGCGGACCCCCGGCCTGGCTCTGACGCTGGTCGGCGGGGCCCGGGGGCAGGAGCGTCCCCTGCGGTGGGTGCACGTGAGCGAGCTCGAGGACCCCACCCCGTGGCTCAAGGGGGGAGAGCTGCTGCTCACTACCGGCATGGGCCTCGGCAAGTCGCCGGCCCGGCAGCGGGCGTACCTGGAGCGGCTGGCCTCTGCCAACCTGGCGGGGCTGGGCCTGGGGGTGGGCTTCTCGTTCACCAAGGTGCCGAAGGCGATGGCCGACGCGGCCGACCGGCTGGGCTTCCCCGTGTTCGAGGTCCCCTACCCCGTGCCGTTCATCGCCATCACCGAGGCCATCTACACCCGGCTGGCCTCCGAGCAGGTCGAGACGTTCCAGCGCTCCCTCGAGGCGCAGGCCGGCCTGACCCGGTCCGTCCTCGACGGGGGCGGGATCGCCGGGCTGGCCACGGCGCTGGCCCAGGCGATCAAGGGGTGGGCGGTGGTGCTCGACCTGCACGGGATCCCCCTGGGGGCGGCGCCCGGGTCGGCGGCGGGACGAGCCCCCCGCCTGTGGGAGGAGCTCCGGGAGTCTCGCCCCTCGGACCCCGGCTTCAGCGTGTCGATGCTAGACCGGGGCGACCACGTCTCCGTGCAGCCGATCGGCGCCCGCGGCCGCGTCGAGGCCTTCCTGGCCATGGGCAAGCGCGAGGCCCTGACCCAGTTCGACCGCATCGTGGCCAGCCACACCCTGTCGCTCCTGGCGGTGGAGCTCGACAAGTCCCGGGCCGTGGCCGAGGCGGAGCGCCGGATGCGGGGGGATCTCCTCGACGCGCTGGTGGAGGGGCGGCTGGCGCCCGAGGAGACGGCCCGGGGCCTCCGGCGGTTCGGCCTGGCTCCCGGGGAAGAGGTGTCGGTGCTGGCCCTGGAGTCGGCGCTGCCGTGCGAGGACCTGACGTGGGCGGTCGAGGACGTGCTGTCCCGCCACCCCGGTGGGTTCCTCACGGCGCCCCGCGAGGACGTGCTGTACGTCGTGGTCCGCGCGGACGGGACCGAAGCCCTGGAGGAGCTTCGCCGGGAGGCCTCGGAGCGCCTGGGGGCCCCCGTGACGGTGGGGGCCGGCAGCGTGGTGCCCGCGCAGGAGACCGGCCGGAGCTTCCGGGAGGCCCGCTACGCCCTCCAGGTGTGCCGGGTGGAGAAGCGCCCGGCGGCCGACTTCAGCTCGCTGGGGACCTATCGGCTGTTGCTGACCCTCCAGGAGCCGGAGGCACTCCGAGCCTTCGCCGACTCCGTCCTGGCCCCCCTGGACCGCTACGACGCGGAGGAACGCGGCGAGCTGCTGGGCTCGCTCCGTTCGTTCCTCGACCACAACGCCCGCTGGGAGGCCGCCGCGGCCGCCCTGTTCGTACACCGCCACACGCTGCGGTACCGGATGCGCAAGGTCGAGGAGCTCACCGGCCGTGACCTCGGCGCTCCCCACGACCGGATGGAGTTCTGGCTGGCCCTGCGGGCCCGGGAGCTGTTGGTCCAGGAGTAGGCCCGGGCTGGCCGGCGCATCGGGGCGGCTCGTTTGTCCCATCCGTACAACTGGGCCCGGCGCGGTTGGAGCGGCCGCCCCTGCCCCGAACGGGCGGCGCCGGTAGGCTGAGAGGAGGCTGAGGGACCGGCTGAGGGACCGAAGGAGGGGTTGGCATGGCGACCACGGTCGATCGGCGGCAGATGTTCATCGGCGGGGAGTGGGTGGATGCCGCGGACGGGGCCACGCTCCCCATCGTCAACCCGGCCACCGGTGACACCATCGCCGAGACGCCCGGGGCGTCCGAGGAGGACGTGGACCGGGCGGTGCGGGCGGCCCGGCAGGCCTTCGACGAGGTCTGGTTCGACTCCACCCCCGGCGAGCGCCAGGCCATGCTGCTGAGGTGGGCCGACGCCATCGAGGAGCACGCCGAGGAGCTGGGGCGGCTCGAGACCGAGAACGTCGGGAAGCCGGCCTCGTGGGTGGTCTCCGACGAGATCATGGTGATCGCCGAGCAGGTCCGGTTCTTCGCCGGGGCGGCCCGGGTGGTGGGGGGCCTGGCCACCGGCGAGTACCACAAGGAGGACACCACGCTGTACACGAGCTGGCTGCGCCGGGAGCCGATCGGCGTGGTCGGCCTCATCGCTCCGTGGAACTACCCCCTGTACATGGCCATGTGGAAGTTCGCCCCGGCGCTGGCCGCGGGGAACACCGTGGTGATCAAGCCGTCCGAGTGGACGCCGCTGTCGCTGCTCCGAGCCACGGAGCTGGCCGCTGACATCTTCCCGCCCGGTGTGCTCAACGTGGTCACCGGCGACGGGGTCCCCGCCGGCGCCGCCATCGTCCGCCACCCGGACGTGGGGATGGTGTCGCTCACCGGGGAGGTCAGCACGGGCAAGGAGGTGGCCCGGGCCGCCGCCGACACCCTGAAGCGGGTCCACCTGGAGCTCGGTGGGAAGGCACCGGTGGTGGTGTTCGACGACGCGAACCTGGAGTCGTCGGTGGAGTGGATCAAGACGGCCGGATACTTCAACTCCGGCCAGGACTGCACCGCGGCCACCCGCGTGCTGGCCGGCCCGGGGGTCTACGACAACCTGCTGGCCGAGCTGGTCCCCGCGGTGGAGTCCATGAAGGTCGGCGACCCCACGGCCGAGGACACGGAGATGGGACCCATGGTGGCCCAGGCCCAGCTCGAGCGGGTGTCTGGGTTCGTGGAGCGGGCCCGCGACGCGGGGGCCAAGGTCCTGACGGGCGGCGAGCGGATCGGGGGGCCGGGGTTCTTCTACCGGCCCACGGTGATCACGGACGTGGCCCAGGAGTCGGAGATCGTGAAGAACGAGGTGTTCGGCCCGGTGGTCACGGTCCAGCGGTTCGACGACGACGACCAGGCCATCGCCTGGGCCAACGACGTTGACTACGGTCTGTCGGCCTCGGTGTGGACCCGGGACGTCGGGCGGGCCCTCAACGCCTCGCGGAAGCTCCGGTTCGGCACGGTGTGGATCAACACCCACATCCCCCTGACGCCGGAGATGCCCCACGGGGGCTTCAAGCAGAGCGGCTACGGGAAGGACATGAGCATCTACTCGATCGAGCACTACACCGAGCTCAAGCACGTGATGGCCCCCATCGACTGAGCGGGCGGTGATCGAACCATGACGACGAAGCCGTACCTCGTCGCCGGCCGGTGGCGGACCGGCGACGAGGCCTTCGAGGTCCGCAGCCCCTACGACGGGGGTGTGGTGGCCCGGATCGCGGTGCCCAGGGACACCGACGTGGAGGAGGCCGTGGCCGCGGCGGCCTCGACGTTCGAGGAATCGCGGACGCTGCCGACCCACGTCCGTGCCGAGGCGCTCATGCACATCTCCCGGCGGCTCGAGGAACGGGCCGAGGAGGCGGCCGAGCTCATCGCCCGGGAGGGAGGCAAGCCGCTCAAGTGGTCGAAGGTGGAGACCGCTCGGGCGGCGTCCACGTTCCGGTGGGCTGCGGAGGAGGCCCGTCGGTTCGGCGGCGAGCTGCTGCGGCTCGACACCGAGGCGTCGCTGGGGAGCCGGCTGGGGATCGTGCGCCGGTTCCCGCTGGGGCCGGTGCTGGGGATCAGCCCGTTCAACTTCCCGGTCAACCTGGTGGCCCACAAGCTGGCCCCTGCCCTGGCGGTGGGGGCGCCGATCGTGCTCAAGCCCGCCTCGGCCACCCCGCTGGGAGCGTTGTTCCTGGCGGAGCTGTTCACCGAGACGGACCTGCCGAAGGGGATGGTGTCGGTCCTCCCCCTGTCCAGCGAGCGAGCGGAGCCCCTGCTCAGCGACGACCGCTTCGCCAAGGTGTCGTTCACGGGCTCCGGGCGCGCCGGGTGGTACCTGAAGGAGAAGGCCCCCAAGAAGCACTTCACGCTGGAGCTGGGCGGCAACGCCGGGGTGATCGTCCACTCGGACGCCGACCTGGACCAGGCCGCCCAGCGGATCGCCTTCGGCGGCTACTACCAGGCCGGGCAGTCGTGCATCGCGGTGCAGCGCATCTTCGTCCACGCCCCGGCCTACGAGGACTTCGTCACCCGGCTGGTGAAGCAGGTGGAGGCCCTGAAGGTGGGAGACCCGCTCGACCCCCAGACCGAGGTGGGACCGCTCATCGACCGGGGGGCCCTGGAGAAGGTGCAGTCCTTCGTCGAGGACGCCGTGTCCAAGGGCGCAGAGGTGCTGGTGGGCGGGGAGCGGAACGACCCCTTCTACGCCCCCACCGTGCTGGCCAAGGTGACCGAGGACATGGAGGTGTGCCGGGAGGAGATCTTCGGCCCGGTCACCACGGTGAGCCCGTACCAGACGTTCGAGGAGGCCATCGACGCGGTCAACGCCACCCCCTACGGGCTCCAGGCGGGGGTGTTCACGGAGAGCATCGAGCGCGCCCTCCAGGCCCACCGGGACATCGTGGTGGGGGGCCTGATCGTGAACGACGTGTCGGCGTTCCGGGCGGACCAGATGCCGTACGGGGGGTCGAAGGACTCGGGCTACGGGCGCGAGGGGCTGCGGTACGCCATGGAGGAGATGACCGAGCCCCGGATCCTGGTCCTGTCCCACGTCCCCCTGTGAGGGCGACGTCCCCGGGGGAGCGCGGTCCCCGGGTCCGGGACGAGTTCCGGTCTTGAGGGAGGCAGAAGGGTGAGCACCGAGCCGATCGCGGGGTTCTTCGACCGGGAAGCGGAGCCGTGCTGCCGAACCGGGGACCTGGGGGATGGCGTGGCCGGGGTCTCGTCTCTCCTCCTGGAGCGGGTGGAGCAGGTTGGGCTCCAGGGTCGCTCCATCCTGGACCTGGGCTGCGGGATGGGAGGGCTGGCCCTGGAGGCCCTGCGACGGGGGGCGGCCCGGGCCACCGGCATCGACATCTCCCCCACGAGCATCGAGGTCGCCCGGCGGCGGGCCGCCCGGGCTGGCCTCGACGGCCGGGCCACGTTCGAGGTGGGCGATGCCGCTGCGGGCGACGCGGCCCTCCACGACGTGGTGGTCCTGGACAAGTCGATCTGCTGCTACCCGGACGCGGATCGCTTCGTCCGGGGGTCCATCCCGCTGGCCGGCTCGGTGTACGCGTTCACCGCCCCGGAGTCCCGGGGAGCGAGGGGGCTCGTGTCCCGGATGGCGTTGTCCCTCGAGAACGCCTGGCGGTTCCTGCGCCGCGATCCGTTCCGGGCGTTCGTCCACGACGTCCGGCGGATCGACGCCATGGTTCGGGAGGCGGGGCTCCGCCCGCTGGTCCGGTCACGCCGGTGGATGTGGCACGTGGCCGTCTACGCTCGGTAGGTGGCTCAGGCCCCGGCCAGGGTCTGCCGAAGGCCGGTGTCGAGGTCCCGGGGCGCGTACCCCAGCTCGCGACGAGCCTTCTCGTCGGTGGCCCAGTACGTCACGCCGTCGGCCGCCCGGATGAGCTCCCGGAGGTTCGGCCCCGTCCCCATCAGCTTGCCGATCAGCGGCCCGAAGGGGATCCCCGCCTTCACCATGGCCGGGGGCACTGTGACCCGAGGGGGGCGTCGGCCGGCGACCTCGGCAACCGAGTCGATGAGCCCCCCCAGCGTGGTGCGTTCGCCGCCCAGCACGTAGGACTCCCCCAGCCGCCCCCGGTCGTGGACCAGGAGGATCCCGTCGGCGCAGTCGTCGACGTGGAGGAACAGGAACCCGGTCTCCGGGAAGGCCTTGAACTTCAGCTTGCCCGTGCTGACCTGGTCGATGACGTTGCTGAGCTGGGAGTGGTCGCCGGGTCCGTACACCCCCCCGGGCTGGGCGATCACGACAGGCGCGCCCCGGTGGATCCGGTCCAGGGCCACCTGGTGGGCCAGCCACTTCGTCTCGTCGTAGTAGCTGAGGAATCCGTCTTCCGGCCTGCGGTACGCTTCATCGACCACCCGCCCCCGGGTGTTCCCGAAGACGTTCACGGTGGAGACGTACACGATCCTCGGAGCCCCGGCCTCGATCGCCGCATCGAGGACCCGTTCGGTGCCCCGCACGTTGGCGTCGTACATGGCGGGCCGCTGTGACCTGGGGATCCCCACCTCGTACATCGCGGCCGCGTGGAAGACGGCATCGGCGCCCTGGACGCCGTCCAGGATCGACCCGGTGGCTCCCAGCGTGCCGTCCACCAGCTCGCATCCCAGCTCTTTCAGGGCCCCGGCCTTCCCCGGAGACCGGACCAGGGCCACGACGTCGTCGCCCCGGTGGCGGAGCTTGCGGGCCACGTGACCCCCGATGAAGCCCGTGGCGCCGGTCACGAACGCTCGCATGCCGCCAGTGTAGTCGCGCCCTCCTGACCGGCCCGGTTCGCCGGCCGGTCGGCTCGGCAGTAGGGTTTGTGGGAACGGCGAGACGAGGGGAGACCGATGGGTGAGGAGGAGCTCCAGCACATCGCCGCCCTGCTCCAGGAGCGGCGGGTCATCGACCCCCCCGAGGAGTTCCGGGCTCGGGCCCTGGTGGGGACGGACGACGTCTATCGGGAGGCCCAGGACGACGTCGAGGGTTTCTGGGCCCGGCAGGCCGAAGAGCTCACGTGGTCCCGGCGGTGGGACCGCGTGCTCGAGTGGGATCCGCCCTGGGTGAAGTGGTTCGTCGGCGGCACCCTCAACATCTCGGTGAACTGCCTGGACCGCCACATCGGGCGGGCGCCGGACCGGGTGGCCTACCACTGGGAGGGGGAGCCGGGCGACAGGCGCACGATCACCTACCGGGAGCTGTACGAGGAGGTGTGCCGGTTCGCGGGTGCCCTCAAGGAGCTGGGGGTCCGCAGGGGGGACCGGGTGGCCATCTACCTGGGCATGGTCCCGGAGCTGCCGGTGGCCATGCTGGCCTGTGCCCGCCTGGGGGCGCCGCACTCGGTGGTGTTCGGGGGGTTCGCCTCGGACGCGCTCCGCGACCGCATCAACGACGCCCAGGCCAAGGTCCTGGTCACGGGCGATGGGGGGTGGCGACGGGGCCAGGTGGTTCCCCTGAAGGAGAACGCCGACCGGGCCGTGGCCGACTGTCCCTCGATCGAGAGCGTGGTCGTGGTCCGGCGGATCGGCGAGGACGTCCCGTGGACCGAGGGCCGGGACGTGTGGTACCACGACGTCACCCCTCGACAGGAGCCATCGTTCCCGCCGGAGGAGATGGATGCCGAGGACCCGCTGTACATCCTGTACACCTCGGGTACCACCGGGAAGCCCAAGGGCATCCTGCACACTACCGGTGGCTACCTGGTCGGGGTGTCCGCCACGCACCGGATGATCTTCGACATCCACCCGGAGGAGGACGTGTACTGGTGCGCGGCCGACATCGGCTGGGTCACCGGCCACTCGTACATCGTGTACGGACCACTGGCGAACGGGACCACCTCGATCCTGTACGAGGGCGCCCCGGACTTCCCGGGCAAGGACCGCTGGTGGGACATGGTGGAGCGCTACCGGGCCACGATCCTGTACACGGCCCCCACCGCCATCCGGGCGTTCATGAAGTGGGGCTCCGAGTACCCGGCCAAGCACGGCCTGTCCTCGCTGCGGCTGCTGGGGACGGTCGGGGAGCCGATCAATCCCGAGGCGTGGATGTGGTACTTCGGGAACATCGGGGGTGAGCGGTGTCCGGTGGTCGACACGTGGTGGCAGACGGAGACGGGGATGATCCTCATCACCCCGCTGCCGGGGATCACGCGGCTGAAGCCGGGCTCGGCCACCCGGCCGTTCCCGGGGGTCTCGGCCGACGTGGTCGACGACCGGGGGGACCCCGTGCCCCCGAACACCGGGGGGTACCTGGTGCTGCGGCGGCCGTGGCCGGCGCAGTTCCGCACGATCTATGGCGACCCCGACCGCTACGTGGACCAGTACTTCGCCCGGTTCGGTCCCCGCGTCTACCTGGCCGGGGACGGGGCCAGGCGGGATGAGGATGGCTATTTCTGGCTGCTGGGCCGGATCGACGACGTGATGAACGTGGCCGGCCACCGCCTGTCGACGTACGAGATCGAATCCGCGCTGGTGGATCACGCCTCGGTGGCCGAGTCGGCCGTGGTGTCCCGGCCGGACCCGGACGTGGGAGAGGCCATCGTGGCCTTCGTCACGCTGAGGGCCGGCCAGGACGGCGACGAGGCCCTGATCGCCGAGCTTCGGGAGCACGTCGCCGGGAAGATCGGGAAGATCGCCAGGCCCCACGCGATCATCCTCACCGACGACCTGCCGAAGACGCGGTCCGGCAAGATCATGCGGCGACTGCTCCGCGACGTGGCCACCGGGAAGGACCTGGGCGACGTCACCACGCTGGCCAACGCCGAGGTCGTCGAGGAGATCCGGGGCCTGGCCACCGCTCGACCCACGGAGGAGTAGGGGCCCCGGGCGACCGTACCGTCCCGCTCAAGGCGGTCGGTCTTCCGTGCCGATCACTGAGGTTGGACACGCATGGGCACCTCGACGAACCTGCCGCCGTGGAGCCGGCGGTCCGGCCTGCACGCCTTGCTGCGGCGGCTGGACCGGCGGATCCCCCTCTCGGCCAAGCTCGGCACGGCGGTCGCGGCCGTGGCCACCGCCGGGGCGGCCGTGGTCGGTCTGCTGTTCGTGCGGACGGTGGACCGGCTCCGTCCACCCCCGGACGGCCGGGCGGCCGTCGAGCTGGACCGAGCGATCGACGTGGCCACCCGGGACGTGGTGGTCGTGCTTGCCGCCTCGGTGGGAGCGTTGCTCGTGGGAGTGGGGCTGGTCCTGTACTGGCTGGTGTTCCGGAGGACGGCCCGGATCTCCCGGGCGGCGGCCCGCGCCGCGTCCGGGGAGCAGGCGACCGCCGAGGACGTCAGCGGCCATGACCGGGACGTGCTGGCGAACGTCGTGCACGAGATCGACGCCATGGTGCGGGTCCTCAAGGCGCGAACCCGCCAGCAGGCCGCGGTGGCCGAGCTGGGCCGCCGGGCCCTGTCGGGAGCCAACGTCCCGTCGCTGCTCGACGAGGCGGCCAGGCTGGTGGCCCGGGGCCTCGGTGTCGAGTTCGGCACTGCCCTCGAGCTCGCATCCGAAGGGCTGGTGATCCGTGCCGCCGCGGGGTGGGCGGAGGGGGTGGTCGGACGGACGGTCCCGCTCCGGTCCCAGGCCGGGTACACGCTGCACTCGAGCGAGCCGGTGCTGGTGGAGGACCTGCGAACCGACAATCGGTTCCCGCTGACCCAGATCCTGCGTCAGCACGACGCCCGCAGCGGGGTCAGCGTGGCGATCCCCGGCACCGATGATGGGCCCTTCGGGGTCCTGGCGGCCCACGACACCAGGCCCCGGACGTTCACCGCCGACGACCTGCACTTCCTCCGGTCGCTGGCGAACACGCTGGGCTCGGCGATCCGGCACCGGCAGGCCGAGCGGCTCCTCCGTGAGACGGAGGCCGGCCTGCGTAGCCTGGTGGAGCGCGTGCCGGCGGTCACGTACACGGCCGGGTTCGGTCGCCTGGGTGTGTGGCAGTACGTCAGCCCTCAGGTCGAGGCGCTGCTCGGGTTCCCCGCCGAGGAGTGGACCTCCGACCCCGAGCTGTGGTGGCGCCAGATCCACCCCGACGACCGGGAACGAGTCCTCGGGGACGAGGAAGCGGACCACGCCGGCCCTCCGGAGGCGCGGGTGACGTCCGAGCACCGGATGCTGGCCCGGGACGGCCGGGTGGTGTGGGTCCGTGACGAGGCGGTGATGGTCCGGGATGGCGCCGGCCGCCCCCTCTACTACCAGGGGCTGATGTCGGACATCACCGAGCGGAAAGAGGCCGAGGAGGCCCTCCGGGGTGCCTACGACCGGGAGCGGGAGGCCGCCCAGCGGCTCCGCCTGCTCGACGAGATGAAGAACGCGTTCCTGACGGCGGTGTCGCACGAGCTCCGGACCCCTCTGGCCTCGGTCCTCGGCTACGCCCTCACGCTGGAACGCGAGGAGGTCAATCTGCCCGCCGAGGAACGGGCGGCGATGCTGGGTCGGCTGGCGGCCAATGCCAGGAAGCTCGACCGGTTCCTCTCCAACCTCCTCGACGTCGACCGGCTGTCGCGAGGCATCGTGGAGCCGCACCGGCAGCCCGTGGACCTCGGCAACCTGGTGCGCGAGATCGCCGAGGACGTCGATCTGAACGGCCGGGCCGTGAAGCTGGACGTGGAGCCGGCCATGGCCGAGGTGGACGGCCCCAAGGTCGAGCGGATCGTGGAGAACCTCCTGGTGAACGTGGGCCGGCACACCCCAGGGGACGCGGCGGTGTGGGTCCGGGTCACGAACGAGGAGGACGGGGTTCTGATCTCGGTCGAGGACGAGGGACCGGGCGTCCCGGACGAGCTCAAGGACCGAGTGTTCGAGCCGTTCGAGAGCGGCCCCAGCGCTCACTCGCACTCGCCGGGCACCGGCATCGGGCTGTCGCTCGTGTCCCGGTTCGCCGAGCTGCACGGCGGCCGGGCCTGGGTGGAGGACCGACCGGGCGGCGGGGCCTCGTTCCGCGTGTTCCTGCCCCGCGGCGTCCCCGAGGCCCGATCTTCGGCCGCGTCCTAGGCTCGACGCGCGTCGCCCCGTACGGGTGGCGTTCAGGACCGGGGAGCGAGGTCGGGGGAGGGACCGCGGACGTCGGCGCCCCGATCCCGCAGGAGCGCCGACAGCGTCACCGCGTCGCGAACGGCCGCCCCGGTGGGGTCGTTGTTGAAGAACACGAACGTCTCCGTCGCGGGAAGGGCGGCCACGCGGTCGGCCCACCGACGGAGCTTTGCCCGCGGATATCCGGGTTCGGTCCGCCGCCCCTGATGGAATCGGACGTAGGCCCAGTCCCCCGTGACCACCTCCGGGACCCGGGCGCCGGGCCGGTCGGCCAGCACCAGGGCGCACCCCCGCTCGTCCAGGAGCCGGTGGGTCTCGGCGTGGTCCCACGACGGGTGGCGGAACTCGAGCGCCGGCCGCATCGAGCCGGGCAGCACCCGGAGGAACGACCGGAGCCGGTCCGTGTCGCGCCGGAAGTTCGGCGGGAGCTGGAACAGGACGGGGCCGAGCTTGGCGCCGAGCCGGCGGCACCGGGACCACAGCAGGCGAACCGGTTCCCGGCACTCGCGGAGCCGCCGGATGTGCGTGATGAACCGGCTGGCCTTGATCACGAACGTGAAGCCGTCCGCCGATTGCTGCCGCCACCGCACGAAGGTCTCCTCCGCGGGGAGCATGTAGAAGGTGTTGTTGACCTCCACCACGGGGAAGCGGGCCGAGAAGTGCTCCAGCCATGCTCGTTGGGGGAGGCCCTGGGGATACAGCCCGCCTCGCCAGTCCCGGTACTGCCACCCGCTGGTCCCCACGTGGATCACGGATCGTTCCTTCCCCGGGCGGCCGTGGCGCGAACGCGTGCGGGATCCGCCCGGGTGGGGAAGGATGGAGCCGTGATCCTGCTCATCATCCTCATCCTGGTCGCCGCGGCGATCACCGGCAGCCTGGGGGAGGTCCTGGAGGTCGCCGCCGGCGTGGCCGTGGGGGTGTTCCTGGCCGTGGTGGGGATCGCCCTGGCCGGGTACTACCTGGTGCGGGCGCGGTTCCGGCGGGTCGCCCGGGAGCTCGAGCGCCACCGCTCTCGGCCCCGGCCTCCCTCGGAGGGCCGGTACCCCGACCGCGGGCGAGACCACGAGCTGCCGCCCTGAGCGCCGCTCACCGGGCCAACGCCCGGTCCACGAACGTGCCGATGGCCTCGGCCAGCTCGCCCTCGCGGCGCCAGAAGACGTGGTCGGTGTCGGGGATCACCGCGACCTCGGCGCCCGGAAGCTCCTCTCCCAGCGAGCGGAGGGCGGGAAGGGGGCAGAAGCGGTCGGCCGTGCCCGCCACCAGGAGGACCGGGACGTCCAGGCGTGCCAGCTCGTACCGGTCGGGCAACCGTGGCAGGGCGACGGAGGTCTCTCCGAGGGGCATGCCCACCAACGCCACGGCGCCCACGCGCGCGTCGTCCAGCGCATGGCGCAGGGCAGCGGAGGCGCCGAAGGACCAGCCCACGAGCGCGGTCGGGCCGTCGGCTTCTTGACGGACCCGATCGACGGCCGCGGCCACGTCGGCCAGCTCGGCCTGGCCGCCCCCGTACTCGCCCTCCGACCCCATGATGCCCCGGAAGTTGAAGGCCAGCACGGCCATGTTCCGGCGGGCGGCCAGGTCGTTCCGGATCGCCCACAGCAACGGATGGTCCTTGCTCCCGCCGTGCCGGGGGTGGGGGTGGCACAGGACCGCCGTGCCTCGGGCGGGACCGTCCGGCAGCCGGACCTCCCCCTCCAGGCTGAGGCCGTCCTCGGTCTCGAAGCGGATGCCGCCCACGGGTGTGTGAGGATACCGCCGGGATGGCGGAGCGGACCATGCAGCTTGCCGTGGCCCTCAATGGGTACGGGCTCACGTTCGAGGAACGCGGCGCCCGGGTTCGGCAGGTGGTGCCGTGGCGCGACCTGCTCCAGATCGTGGAGACCGTGGAGGAGACGGGGTACGAAGCGGTGTTCACCCCGGAGATCGCTGCCCGGGAGGCCTTCTCCACCCTGGCCGGCTTCGCCGGGGCGACTACCCGGCTCCGCCTGGCCACCGGGGTTGTTCGCATGGACCGGCGCGACGTCCAAACGACCGCCCTGGCCGCGGCCACCATCGACGACCTGTCCGCGGGCCGGTTCGTCCTGGGACTGGGGTCGAGCGGGGCCATCGAGGAGGCCCGACGGTTCCTGCGGGATGTGCGGGAGGCGCTTCTCGGCCGCGACGTAGTGGAAGACGGTCCCGGGGGCCAGACGGACGTGGCCGGGCTCGACCACCCCGCCCCCGGGGTCCCGGTGTTCCTGGCCGCCCTGGGTCCGCGGATGACCGAGCTGGCCGGCGAGGCGGCCGATGGCGTGCTCCTGAACTGGTGCACCCCCGAGCGGGTGGTCCGGGCCCGGCAGGAGGTGGCCCGCGGCGCCGAGCGGGCCGGGCGCGATCCCGGCCGGGTCGCCGTGGCCGTCTACGTCCGGGCGTGCCTGGGCCACGACCGAGCCCACGCGCTGACCGCGCTCCGGGAGGTCGCCGGGCAGTACGCCGCGATGCCCAAGTACCGCCGTCAGTTCGAGGCCATGGGGCTGGGCAACGAGGCGGAGGCCGCCGGTCGTCCGACCGGGGGGCCGGGATGGGACCACGTCCCCCGGGGGCTCGTCGAGACGGTCTGCCTGCTGGGGACGCGCGAGCAGGCCCAGGAGCGGCTGGCCGCCTTCCACCAGGCCGGGGCGGACCTGGTCGTCGTGTACCCGGTGCCTGCCCAGGAGGCGGTGTCCTCGATCATGGGCACCGTGCTGGCGGTGGCCCCCGATCCGGCCGTCGAGCACTGAGGGGGTCCGGGGGAGTAGCTCGCCCGGATCCGGGACCGGCGCGAGACCACCCGGCGAGCGATCCCCCGGGACTGAAGGGGGTCCGGGGGAGTAGCTCGTCCTTGACTGGCCCCCTGGCCCATCTCGCGGTACACTCCGAAATACACGGTTGACACGGTGGAAAAGGGAAAAAGAAGTACCGAGAGCCGGGAGGAGCGAGGCCAATGACCTACACCATCACCGAGCCGTGCATCGACGTGAAGGATCGGGCCTGCGTGGACGAGTGCCCGGTGGACTGCATCTACGAGGGCGGGCGGATGCTGTACATCCAGCCCGACGAGTGCGTGGACTGCGCGGCCTGTGAGCCGGTGTGCCCGGTGACCGCCATCTTCGCCGAGGACGACGTCCCCGACGAGTGGAAGGAGTTCACCCCGATCAACGCCGAGTTCTTCTCCGAGGAGATCGCCGGGTACGTGTCGCCGGGCGGGGCCGCCCAGGTCGGTCCCGTGGACAAGGATCACCCCAAGGTCGCCGCCTGGGAGAGCGTCGGCTAGTCCGGGGGCGAGCGGGAGCGGGACGGAAGGGCCGGGCCACGCCCGGCCCTTCGCCATGAACGGAGGTGGCATGAACGCCAGGCGCTTCGACGATGGCACGTTCGTGGTGGTGCTCCAGACCGGCGAGGAGGTGATGGGATCCCTCGCCGCGCTGGCTGACGAGCATGGGGTGGGGGGCGCCCGGGTCGAGGGCATCGGCGCGTTGCGAGAGGCCACGCTGGGGTTCTACGACCTCGGTCGCAAGGAGTACGACCGGTTCCGCATCGAGGAGGAGGTCGAGGTCCTCGCCCTCCTCGGCAACGTGTCGCGGTTCGAGGGCCGGCCCAGGATCCATCTCCACGCCACGGTCTCCTTCCGGGACGGCACGGCCAGGGGCGGGCACGTGTTCGATGCTCGGGTGGGGGCCACCTGCGAGCTGTTCCTCTCTCCACTCCCCGCCGTGCTCGAGCGTCGGCAGGACGACGAGGTGGGCCTGCCGCTCATCTCCCTGTGACCCGCTCCTCGACGGTCGCATCGGGCCGGGCCACCATGGGTCCATTCCGGGTGGACGCCGCCCTGGCGGTCGGAGGCCTGCTGGTGTCGGTGCTGTTCGTGGGCGGCTCGGTGGACCGCGAACGGCTGCGAACGTTTCGGTGGCACCACCGGGCCCACGCCTGAGCCCGGCGGCCGGTCAGGCCCCCGCTCGGTCCAGCAGGTCCTCCGCGGCCTCCCGGTAGGCGCCGAAGGGCGCCTCCCGGAGATAGGCCCGCAGCGCCTCGGCCGCCTCGGCGGGGCGGTCCAGGCCGTCGAGCAGGATCAGGCCCCGGTAGTACAGCGCCACGGGGAAGCCGGGATCCACCCGCAGCGCCTCGTCGACCGCCTGCAGGCCGTCCCGGGGGCGGCCCGACCGGTACAGCACGAAGCCGAGCTGGGCGTGGGCCTCGGCGCTGCGGGGGTCGATGCGCAGGGCCTCCAGGTACTGGGGGACCGCGGCCCGGGCGTCCCCCGCCTCCAGGTACCGCTCGGCCAGGTCCAGGCGCGCCGCCAGGTCGTCGGGATGGTCCCGCACGCGCTGCTCGAAGAACGAGATCGGGTTGGTGGCCCCGGGGACCCCGCCGGTGATCGGCCGGCCGGGGGGGCGGTCCCCAACGGCCCCGGCCAGGAGCGGCACCATGGCCGCTCCCAGCGCCACGAGCAGGATCGCCCCCGAGGCCACCGTCAGGCGGTGCCCGCCTCCCGCCGGTGGCCGGGGCCGGAGGTCCCCGAGCTCCTGCGGGACCGCGCCCCGGCGCTCCTCGAGGGCCCGCAGCACGGCCACGGCCCGGGCCTCGGTCTCGGCCCGGAGCGATCGGTAGGTCCCCTCGGTGACCTCGCCTTCCCGTCGCTCCTCCTCCAGGTCGCGGAGGCTCCGCAGCAGGGTCCGGCGCTCCTCCTCCAGGGGGTCCGGCGGGCCCTCCAGGCTCACCCGGCGGCCGCCGCGGAACGGGCTCATCACCCCGGCCGCGGCCACGGCGGCCAGGACGGCGGCGACGGCCAGCACCACCCAGGTCACTCAGGCTCCTCCGGGAGCGAGGCCAGGGCCCGGTCCAGGAGGCGGCGGTCCGCCGCCGGCAGCGCGGGGGGACCGGTCCCGTCACCTCCGGGAGGCCCCGCCGGCCGGCCCCCGGCGGTCCACCGCCGGATCGCCAGCACCCCCGCGGCCGCCCCCGCCAGGAACAGGATCCCCGGCGCCAGCCAGGCCACCAGGTTGATGCCTCGCTTGGGAGGCTCCTGGAGGATCCACTCGCCGTAGGCGGCCACGAACCCACCACGGATCTCCTCGGGGGATTGGCCGGCTCGGAGCCGGTCGGCGATCGTTCGGCGCATCTCGGCGGCCAGGGCGGACGGGGAGTCGGCCACGGAGAGGTTCTGGCAGACGGGGCACCGCAGCCCCTCGGCCACGGCCTGGGCCCGCTCCTCGACCGTCACCGGCGGCTCCGGCCCCCGGGCCGCGGTGACCGCCAGCGCCCCACCGGCCGCCACCAGCGCGGCCGCCAGGGCCGTCGCGGCCAGGGCCCCCCGGCGGGACCTCACGGGGCCGCTCCCTGGACCCGGGTGATCTCCTCGCTGAGGATCGGGTAGGTGACCGGGCCGACGTGCCGGCTGGAGATGCGGCCATCGGGTCCGATCACGTAGGTCTCCGGGATCCCGTACACCCCGAACGACAGCGCGGTGCGGGCCCCGGGGTCGGCCAGGATCGGCCAGTCACCGCCCAGCTCGCGGAGGTACCTCCGGGAGTCCTCCTCGGTGTCGTGGAAGGGGATCCCCAGCACCACCACGCCGCGGTCCCGGTACCGCCGCCACACCTCGGCCAGGGCGGGATGCTCGATCCGGCACTCGGTGCACCACGAGGCCCAGAAGTTCACCACCACCACCTGCCCCCGCAGGCCATCCAGCCCGATCGTCCGCCCGCCGTCGAGGGTCCGGAGCTCGAAGTCCGGGGCCGGCCGCCCCACCAGGGCAGAGCGGAGCACCCCGGGCTCGCGGGTCAGGCCGAAGCCCAGCAGGCCGGCCAGGGCGGCGATGCCCACGGCCACGGCCGCCACCACCCCGATCCGGCTCCGCGGCCTGGGGGCCCCGGGCCGCCCCACCGGCCGGCGGTCGTCGTGCAGGGCCATCTATCCCACCCGCTCCAGCTCCCGGCGGCGTTCGGCCGGCCGGGAGACCCGCGAGGCGCGTCGGGACGGCCAGGCCGCCACCACCCCGCCCGCCGCCACCACGGCCCCCCCCACCCATAGCCACGTCACCCCGGGGTTCACCAGGAACCGGAACGTGGCCCGCCGTCCCTCGCCGTCGAACGCCAGGACCGAGCCGTACAGGTCCTCCAGGATGCCGTAGCGGACCGCGGGGGTGCCGATCGGCTCGGAAGCGGCCGGGTACAGGTTCAGCGAGGGGGTCATGGTCCCCCGGGGTGTGCCGGCTTCGGACACGGCCACGTCCGCCACCAGGACGCGCCGGTGAGGCTCGGTCCTGGCCCGGAAGCCCTCGTAGCGGAGCACCCGACCGGCGAACGCCGTCTCCTCCCCTCGGGCCAGCGTGACCTCTGTCTGGAGGGCGAAGGCGGACGACGCCGTGATGGCCACGGCGCCGATGGCCACGCCCAGGTGGGCCACCAGCCCCCCGTACAGGCGGCGGTTGCGGGAGACGGCCGCCGGGATCGCGGCCACCACACCCCGGCCCGAGGCCCGGGCGAATCCCCGGACCCCCCGGACCAGCTCGGCCGCGTTGGCGGCGATCACGAACGCGGCCAGCCCCAGGGCCACGAGCGCGGCCAGGTGCCGCATGCCCAGCAGCGCCAGGACCACCACCGTCGCCGCCCCCGCCAGCGCCGGCAGGGCCAGCCGCCGCCGGGCCTGCTCGGGGGTGGCCCGGCGCCACGGCAGGATCACCCCGGCGCCCATCAGCAGCAGCAGCACCAGGAACAGGGGGACGGTGGTCTGCTCGAAGTACGGCCCTCCGACCGTGGCCTGGCGGCCGGACGTGGCCTCGACGAGCAGCGGGAAGATCGTCCCCAGCAGCACCACCAGCGTCAGCGCCACCAGCACCAGGTTGTTGCCCAGGAACGCTGCTTCCCGCGACAGCGCCGAGTCGAACCGGCCGCCCGAGCGCAGCCGCCACGCCTGGATGGCGATGCCACCGTAGCCGGCGATCAGCACCAGCAGCAGGAACCCCAGGTACATGGGGCCCACCAGCGACTGGGCGAACGTGTGGACCGAGGACAGGATGCTCCCCCTGGTGAGGAACGTGGCGAACGTGGTCAGGGCGAACGCCCCCACGATCAGCGACAGGTTCCACACCTTCAGCATCCCCCGTCGCTCCTGGATCAGGACCGAGTGGAGGAACGCCGTGGCCACCAGCCACGGGAGCAGCGCCACGTTCTCCACCGGGTCCCACGCCCAGTACCCTCCCCACCCCAGGACGCCGTAGGACCACAGCGCCCCCAGGACCAGCCCCACGGTGAGGAACGTCCACGCCGCCAGGGTCCACCGGCGGGTGATGCGGATCCACCGGTCGGACAGGTTGCCGGTGATCAGCGCGGCCATGGCGAAGGCGAACGGCACCGTGAAGCCGATGAATCCCAGGTACAGCATCGGTGGGTGAGCGGCCATCAGCGGATGGTTCTGGAGAAGCGGCAGCGGTCCGCGGCCGTCTGGCACGGCGGTGGCCAGCGTGGCGAACGGGTTCGTGGGCCCCAGCACCAGGGCCAGGTAGAAGACCTGCACCGCGTACATCGTGGCCATGGCCCACGGGAACGTCTCCGGCCGGTGGCTCCGGAACCAGAATGCCACCGCGGCGATGAACCCGGCCAGCACCAGGTTCCACAGGAGGAGGGAGCCGGCATCCGCGGACCACAGCGACAGCACCTTGAAGAACGTGGGAGTGGCCCGGCTGGAGTTCTCGGCCACGTACCGGATGGAGAAGTCGTCGGCCAGGATGGCCGCCAGCATGGCCCCGTTGGCGGCCGCCACCACCGCCGCCAGCGAGTACGCGGAGGTCCGGGCGCTCTCCACCAGCAGGGGCCGCCGGCTCCGGGCCCCCACCGCCGAGGCCAGGAACCCGTACACCGCCAGCGCCAGGCCCAACACCAGGGCGAACGTCCCCAGCCGTGCCACCTAGCCCTCCTCCAGCTCGGCCGAGGTGGGCGTCTGGCCGGGCTCGGGCGGGCGGTACTCGCTGCCGTGCTTCACCAGCACGGTGTCGGCGTGGAACACGCCGTCCCGCCCGTAGAACCCCTCGGCCACGACCCCCTGTCCGTCCCGGAACAGGGACGGCACCCCGGCGGTGTCGAGCACGGTCAGCCGGGTGGTGCCGTCGGTGACGACGAACCGGAATCCCTCGCCGGTCTGCCGGGACGTCCCCGGGGTCACCTGGCCGCCGAGACGGATCCGGTCGCCCACGATCTCGTCGCCGGCCTCGAGCACCTCGGTGGGGGTGCGGAAGTACACGAGGTTGCCGCTGAGTCCCCGGGTGGCCACCCAGATCAGGCTCCCGGCGACGACGGCGATCGCCACCACGGCCCCTCCTCGCTTCACGACGGCGGGGCGGCCCGGCGGGCGGCGATCGCGGCGGCCCGGTGCCGGGCCCTCCGGGCCCGCAGGAGGAGCCCGCCCACGTACCCGCCCACGGCCGCGGCGGTCACCAGGTAGCCGGCGATCACGAACCCGATGTTGTCCGCCATCAGCCTCCCCCTCGGGCCGAAGGCGTGGAGGGCTCGGGCTCGTCCTCCAGGAAGGCCCGGGCCGCCTCCCCGATGCGGGGGGAGAGGGCTTCGGCCACCACCCGATCCTCGAGGCGGCCGACCCGCAGGCGCAGGGCCATGAGATACAGGTAGGCGATCGTGAAGGCGGCCACCCCGGTCAGCAGCGCTGCCAGCATGACGGGGGCGATCGTGGGCCCGTCCAGGCGGGCCACCGTGGCGCCCTGGTGCAGCGAGCGCCACCACACCACCGACAGGTGGACGATCGGCACGTCGACGAAGCCCACGATGCCCACCACCGCGGCCCACCGGGCCCGCCGGGGCGGGCTCTCGGTCAGCCGCCGCACGGCCAGGTACCCCAGGTAGATGAGCAACAGGATCGCCGTGGTGGTCAGCCTGGGATCCCACGTCCACCACGTCCCCCACACGGGCTTGCCCCACAGTGAGCCCAGCACGATCGTCAGCCCCGTGAACAGGACCCCGATCTCCGCGGAGGCGGCGGCCAGGCGATCCCACCGGGACCGATTCGTCCGCAGGTACGCGATGCTGGCCACGAACACCACGGCGAAGGCCAGGTAGGCCAGCCATGCCGTGGGGACGTGCACGTACATCAGGCGCTGGACCTCACCCTGCTCGGCGTCGGGCGGGGCCACCACCAGGGACATGACCGCGGTGGCCGCCATGGCCCCGGCCGTGGCCCACCCCAGGGCACGCTCGCCCCGTCGGGCCACCATCCGCCCCATCAGCCGCTCGGCCTGGCTCACAAGCGCTCAGTCCTCCAGCAGGTACCCGTACACCAGCATGCCCGTGGCCACGAACACCAGGTCGAAGGCCACCAGCAGCCCCAGCCACGAGCCGGCCTCGGCTCCGGCGCCACCCGCGGCGCTGGCGGTGGCCCGGGCCCCGGCCACCAGGATCGGGGTGGCCAGGGGCAGCACCAGCAGGGGGAACACGGCCTCCCGGGGGCGGGGGGACTCCGCCAGGATGCCGAACAGGCTTCCCACCGCCGCCAGCCCCACGGTGCCCAGGACGAAGGCTCCGGCCACGGCCAGGGGGGCCGCCCCCAGGGAGACGTCGAACAGGACCACGACCGCCAGGACCACGGCGACCTCCAGGGCCAGCAGCTCCACGGTGACGGCCGCGGCCTTGCCCAGGAATATCGCGGCCCGGGAGGCGGGGGACAGCAGCAGCCCCTCCAGGGCGTCGTCCTCGCCTTCGGAGCGGTAGGCCTGCCGGAACGACAGGATCGATGCGAACAGCACCGCCATCCACAGCAGCCCGGGCGCGGTCTGCTGGAGGAGGGTTCGCCCCGGTCCCAGCGACAACCCGAACGCGATGAGCACGGTGGCGGCGAAGGGGAGCACGGTGGCCACCGCGAACCGCCCCCGCACCTGGATGCGGAGGTCCTTGGCGGCGATGGCCCGGGCCTCCCGCAGGGCCGTCACGGCGTCGCCACCTCCGGGAGGAGCCGGCCTCCCTCCATGAACAGCGACCGGGTGGCCTGGGAACCGCGGCGGGGGTCGTGGGTGGCCAGGACCACGGTCCGGCCGCCCCGGCGAGCCTCGGCGATGACCTCGTCCACGACCTCCTTGGCGTCCTCGTCGAGCCCGGCGTAGGGCTCGTCGAGCAGGAGCAGCTCCGGCGAGCGGAGGATGGCCCGGGCCAGCGCGGCCCGCTGCCGCATGCCCTGGGAATAGGTCCGCACTCGCTCGTCGGCCACGTCGGCCAGTCCCACCCGGCCCAGCGCGGGGGCGATGGCGTCGGCCGGGGCCCCGTACAGGTCGCACACGAATCGGAGGTTCTCCCGGGCCGACAGGCCCTCGTACAGCCTGGTCCGGTGGCCCATGAGCTCGGTCCGCCGGCGGATGGCCTCTCGTCCCCCGGCCAGGTCGAACCCCAGGACCTGGCCCGATCCGTAGGTGGGGGAGATGGCCGTGGCCAGCACCCGGAGCAGCGTGCTCTTCCCTGCCCCGTTGGGGCCGCGGAGCAGGAGGACCTCTCCCCGTTCCACCCGCAGGTCGACCCGTACCAGGGCGGGAGCCAGGTCGAACACCCGGGTCACCCCGGACAGGCGAACGGCGGGGACCTCCGTCCGATCGTGGTCCGGACGGTGGCCGGAGAGCAGGGCGTCGGGTGTCCGGGGGGAGGCCACGCCAGGCGAGGATACCGTAGCCCGGTCGGGAGCGGCTCGACCGATTTGGCCCGTGCGGGGCCGCGTTCCTGGGCCCCGCCGGTGCGGAGGGCCGAAGGTCAGGCCGGTTGGAGCGGCGTGGCCGAGGAGGGAGCCTCGGACGTCCGGATCGATCGGCGGACGGCTCGCTGGACCGAGCCATCCTGGATCCACCGGGCCCCGCAACGCGCGCAGAAGGCGCGTCGTTCCGGGCTGACGACGACGACGATCCTGACCGAGTCACAGGCCGGGCACCGAGACACCGCTGGCTCCTCTCTGACGGCCGGTCGCCCGTGCCGCCGCTTGGGACGGCGACTTACCCGAGCGGTGGATCCGGGAAACGTTTGCCCCGCGAGCGGGAGGGGCAAGAACGCGAAAAGGAGCCTTCGATGCCTGAACGTCACACAATCCTGGGGGTCTACCCGGACATGGATCGGGCCCGCGAGGCCATGACCGCGCTCGAGCGGAGCGGCATCGAGGCCGCGGAGATCTCGCTGGAGGGCGAGCCGGCTGCGCGGGCCGCCGACGACCCGGTGACCGCGGAACGGGACCTCCGGGTCACCGGCCACGTGGGCAAGCGGGCCATCACCGGGCTCCTGGTGGGCTCGGTCATCGGGGCGGTCATCGGTGCGGTGGCCGCCGGCATCGCCACGGGGGGCTTCGGCGGACCGGTGATGTGGGCCGCGGCCATCGGTGGCGGCGTGGCGGGCGGGGCGGTGGGTGGCGTGATGACCGGCCTGGCCACGCCGGCCATGTCCGATGACTGGGAGCTCACCCACGAGCCGACGTCCGACGGCGTGCGCATCCGGGTCACCTCGGAGGATCCCGGGGAGATCGAACGCGCGGAGGGGATCCTCCGGGGCAAGGACTCCATCACCGTCGAGCGCGATCCCCGGTAGCGACCGGCCCGGGTCCCGCGTCCGCGGCGTTTGACTGGGCAGGGTTGGGTTGGTACACCCTGAGGCGTGCCTTCCGCTCCCGGAGAGCTGGCCCCGGACCGCCCCGCGCTTCGGTCCCGGACCCCGCCGCAGGTCTTCGGGATGGTGCTGTTCCTCGCTTCCGAGCTGATGTTCTTCGGCGGGCTGTTCGCCGCCTACTTCGCGCTCCGAAGCAATACCTCGCCGTGGCCGCCCTCCGGTGTGAACCTCGACATGGAGCTGACGATCGCGGCCACCGTCCTGCTCACCGCATCGAGCTTCACGATGCATGCGGGGACCACGGGCCTGCGCCGGGGCGACCATCGGGCCCTGCGGCGGTGGCTGTCGGTGACCTTCGCGCTGGGAACCGTCTTCCTGGCGATCAAGGGCTACGAGTTCGCCACCGCGGGGTTCGGGGTGGACTCCCACGCGTACGGCACGCTGTTCTTCACGATGCTGGGAGCCCACGGGGCCCACCTGGCCGTGGGCCTGGCCCTGATCCCCGTGGTCACGGCCCGGGCGGCCCGGGGGGTGTACGGGCCGCGGCACCTCGGCGGCCCGGAGGCGGTGGGCTACTACTGGCACTTCGTGGACGCGGTGTGGCTGACGATCTTCGGGACGATCTACCTGATCCGATGACGGCCCGGGCGGCGAGCCGGCACGTCGCCGCCGCGGGGGTGGCCACCGTCCTCCTCGTGGCGGCCGGATGGGCCTCTCGCCCGGCCGTGGGCCAGGAGGACATCGTCGAGGAGGGCCGGGACCTGTTCGTGGCCAATTGCGCGAGCTGCCACGGCCCCGGGGCCGGGGGCACGTCCCAGGGGCCGCCGCTACTGGGGGTGGGAGCGGCGTCGGTGGACTTCATGCTGTCCACGGGTCGCATGCCGTTGGCTGACCCGGCGGCACAGCCGGTGCGCGGCCCGGTCGCGTTCACCCCCGGGGAGATCGGGGCCATCGTCGGATACGTCACGTCGCTGGCCCCGGGTGGTCCTGCGGTCCCCGAGGTGGAGCCCGGAGCCGGGGACCTGGCCCGGGGCCGAGCCGTCTACGCGGCCAACTGCCTGGCCTGCCACGGGGCCGGGGCCCAGGGCGCCTCGGTCGGGGGAGGGGCCGTGGCCCCCCCGCTCGATGCGGCCACGCCCACCGAGCTGGCGGAGGCGGCCAGGATCGGCCCCGGGGCGATGCCCCGGTTCGGTCCGGAGACGATCGACCGGGAGGACCTCGACTCGGTGGTCCGCTACGTCCTGGCGCTCCGGGAAGGACAGAACCCCGGAGGGATCGGGCTCGGCCACGTCGGACCGGTCGTGGAGGGCTTCGTGGGTGTGGTCCTTGGCCTCGGGCTCCTGGTCCTGGCGATCCGGTTCACCGGGACCAGGGAATGAGTCGGCCCGAGGCTCCCGCGGCGGTGGCCTTCGTCCTGGCCATCCTGGCCGGGATCGGGCTGGGGGTCACCTACATCCTGGGGGGGCAGACGCAGGTCGAGGGTGCGCTCCTGGCCGTGGCGCTCGGTGGGCTCGGCTTCGGCCTGATCCTGTGGGGCAAGCGACTCCTTCGGCCCGACCAGATCACCGAGGCCCGTCACCTGGGGCCGTCGCCCGAGCCGGAGCGCGAGGCCGCCGAGGACGCCCTGGACCGGGGCGGGGCTGACATCACCCGGCGGCGGTTCCTGGTGCGGCTCCTGGTGGGGGCCCTGGGAGCCCTGGGGTTCGCGGCCCTGTTCCCCATCCGATCGCTCGGACCCGGTCCGGGCCGAACCCTGTTCCGAACCCAGTGGCGGCCAGGGGCGGCCCTGGTGGGGGAGGACGGCGCCGCCGTGACGCTCGACACCCTCGAGGTGGGCTCGGTGATCACCGTGTTCCCGGAGGGCCACGTGGGGTCGGCGGACTCGCAGACCCTGCTGATCCGGGTCGAGCCGGGCTCGCTGGACCTCCCGCCGGACCGGCTGGTGGGGGCCCCGGAGGGCTACGTGGCCTACTCGAAGGTGTGCACCCACGCGGGCTGCCCGGTGGGGCTGTACCTGGCCCAGACCCAGGAGCTGCTGTGCCCGTGCCATCAGTCCACGTTCGACGTGCTCCGGGGGGCCGAGCCGGTGTTCGGTCCGGCCGCCCGCCCGCTGCCCCAGCTGCCGCTCGAGGTGGGGGAGGACGGCCGGCTGGTGGCCGGCGGCGACTTCCCCGAGCCGATCGGCCCGGCCTTCTGGAACCGGCCGTGACCCGATGATGCGGCGGGCGTTCGGGTGGCTGGACGACCGGGTGGGGACGGCCTCGTTCGCCCGCCGGGCCCTGCGCAAGGCATTCCCCGACCACTGGGCGTTCATGCTCGGCGAGATGGCCCTGTACAGCTTCATCCTGCTGGTGGCCACGGGGGTCTTCCTGACGTTCTTCTTCGTGGCCTCCGGCCGGGAGGTCGTGTACGACGGGACGTACGCGGCGCTCCGGGGCCAGGAGATGTCGGCGGCCTACGAGTCGGTCCTGCGCGTCTCCTTCGATGTTCGGGCCGGCATGGTGATGCGCCAGACCCATCACTGGGCCGCGCTGGTGTTCGTGGCCGCCATCGTCCTGCACCTGATGCGTGTGTTCTTCACCGGCGCCTTCCGCAAGCCCCGGGACATCAACTGGGTGCTGGGGGGGACGCTGCTGTTGCTGGGGATCGGCGCCGGCTTCACGGGGTACTCGCTGCCCGACGACCTGCTCTCCGGCACCGGGCTGAGGATCGCGTACTCGGTGCTGCTGTCGATCCCGTTCGTGGGAACGTGGGCGGCGTTCCTGGTGTTCGGTGGCGAGTTCCCCACGGCCGAGATCATCAGCCGCCTCCACGTGATGCACATCATGGCGTTCCCCGCTCTGATCGCCGCGGCGCTGGCGGTGCACCTCGGGCTGGTGTGGCACCAGAAGCACAGCCAGTTCCGGGGCCCGGGGCGCACCGAGGACAACGTGGTGGGCTCGCCGCTGTGGCCCAACTACACGATGAAGGGCGCCGGCGTGGCGTTCGTGGTGTTCGGGGTCCTGGCCGGCATGGGCGGGTTGGTGCAGATCAACCCCGTGTGGCTGTACGGGCCCTTCGACCCCTCCGTGGTGAGCTCGCCGGCGCAGCCCGACTGGTACCTGGGGTGGCTCGAGGGGGCCCTTCGGCTGTTCCCCGACTGGCAGATCCAGGCCTTCGAGCACACCGTGTCGGAAGTCTTCTGGCCCGGCGTGGTCATCCCCGGGCTGTTCTTCACGATCATGTTCCTGTGGCCGTGGATCGAGCGGCGGATCACCGGTGACCACGGCCTCCACCACCTCCTGGACCGGCCCAGAGACGTGCCGTGGCGGACCGGGGTGGGTGCCGCGGCGCTGGCGTTCACCGGGATCCTCACGCTGGCCGGGAGCAACGACGTGCTCGGCGAGTTCTTCGGCGTCCCCGTGGAGGCCGTGACCCGCGTGTTCCGGGTCCTGGTGGTGGTCCTGCCGCCGGTGGTCGGCTACGGGACGTACCGGCTGATGCGAGAGCTGAAGGAGCGGGAGATCCACCCGATCCGGGGGCACCGCACGATCACGCTTCGCCGGACCGCGACGGGAGGGTTCCGGGAAGAGGAGGAGGAGGAGTGAGCACGGCCGTGGTCCTGGCGGCGGCCGCGGTCCTGTACCTGACGGGCGTTCGCCGGCACGACGCCCTCCGCCCCGGGGAACGGTTCCCCCGCCGCCGCGTGTGGGTGTTCCTGGCCGGCCTGTCGGCGTTGGGGCTGGCCCTGGTGGGGCCGCTCGAGGCCGCTGCCGGAGCGTCGTTCTCGTGGCACATGGTCCAGCACCTGGTGATCGCCCTGGTGGCCGCTCCGCTGCTCCTGCTCGGTCGCCCGCTCCTGGTGGTCCGGCGGGCGGGCCCTCCCCGGGGTCGCCGGGCCGTGGCCGCGGCGCTGCGCAGCCGCCCGGTCCACGCGGTGACCCATCCGGTGGCCGCCTGGTCGACGTTCGTGGTGGTCCTGTGGGCCTCCCACTACACGGCCCTGTACCAGCTGGCCCTGGAGCGGCCGGCGGTCCACGTCCTCGAGCACGCCCTGTACCTGGGCGCAGCCGTGCTGTTCTGGTTCCCGGTGCTGGCCGTGGAGCCCTCGCCGTGGCGCCTGGGCCACGGAGCCCGCCTGCTGTACCTGTTCCTGGCGCTCCCGGCGAACGCCCTCCTGGCGTCGTCCCTGTTCCAGGCGGACGCCGTGCTCTACGCCCACTACGCGGCCGACCCGGCGGCCCTGGCCGACCAACGGTCCGCGGCGGCCATCATGTGGACCGGTGGGGGTCTGCTGATGCTCCTGGCCGTGGTGTTGGTGGCATCCTCGTGGGCCCGGGCAGAGCGCGCCGCGGGCCGGAGCGCGGATGCCCCGGCGCTCCCTCGGCCGGAGGGCGGGTAGCGGACGCGCTGATTCACTCCACCGCCGCCGGCTCGTGCACCTGCGCTGCGGTCGCCCCGGTGGAGACCTCCTCGCTGACGACGTCCGCGGGCTCGTGCAGGTGCCGGAGCCGAAGCAGCAGCGGCAGCACCAGCGCGGTGGACAGACCTCCGATCAGGAAGCCGTCGCCGATCGATCGCACCCGCGACAGGTACCCGAGCCCCGCTTCCCCTCCGGAGCTCCCCACCCCGGCGATCATCGACTGGAACGACACGATCGTGGCTCGCTGCGGGCTGGGGATGACCTGGTGGAGGTAGGCCTGCTTGATCGGGCCCTGGACCCCCATGACCACCGCGCCCACCAGGAACAGGGGCACGGCGATCCAGAACACCCGGATCGTCCCCACCCCCACCGCGGCCACCGTGAAGATCGATGCCATCGCCAGCAGGATCGTGGTCCGGCGACGACCCGGCCGGGCCACCCGCCCCACCAGCGCGTTGCCGGTGATGCTGGCCAGGGCGAACAGCGCCGCGATCAGCCCCGACACCCACACCAGGTTTCGGCCCAACAGGTCCAGGAAGTACGGCTGCCAGGCGTACCAGGCCCACGCGAAGAAGCCCCACTGGACGAACGAGACCATGATCAGCAGCCGCACCGACGGCCGCCCCCACCCGTACGTCACTCCGGCCCGTCCCACCGCGGCCATCTCGCCCGCCACCCGCCCCCACCGCAAGGGGCGGGGGGTGAACCCGACCTCGTGCATCCGGACGAAGCCAACGACGAAGGCCGCGGCCACCAGGGCGGACCGGACCAGGTACGGCGCCGACAGGTCCAGGGTGCCGACCAGGCCTCCCCCAACCGTCCCGACCAGCATGGCCGCCCCCGCCACCATCGAACCCCGGGCGAACACGCGGTCGAGGTCGCCGTGGTGGCCGGTGGCCCGCAGGGCATCCACCACCCAGGCCTCCACGGCCCCCGAGTAGAAGGTGTAGCCCAGGCCCAGGATCACGCCGGTGGCGGCGAACCAGCCCACCCCACCACCGAGCTCGGCCGCTCCCACGTACGCCAGCGTGCCCACCAGGAGAACCGCCTCGCTCAACAGGAAGGAGGCCCGCCGTCCCACCGTATCGGCGACCACTCCGGTGGGCACCTCGAACACCACCATCGAGGCCGTGAACGCGGCGTTGGCCAGGAACACCTCGAAGATGTCCAGCCCGGCACCCAGGAGGAACAACGTGTTCACGCCCCAGATCACCGACGCGGACAGCGTGAACAGCCCGGTGATCAGCAGGTAGCTGCGGATCACCCTCTGGGTGTCGGTGAGTTTCGGCGAGCCCCTCCCCGGCGTGCGGATGATCCCGGCGTTCACGACGAGACGAGCTTGAAGATCTCGTCCGGATCGCTGAAGTACAGCGCGCCGTCCGGCCCGCGCTCCACCGCCAGGACCCCGGAGGGATGGTCGTACAGGATGGACTGGGAGGCCACGTCGTCTCGCTCGGCGTCCAGGACAAGGCTCCGGAGGATGCCGTCGTTCCAGGCCCCGAAGATGAGGTTGCCCTCCTGTCCGGGGAGCCCGCAGCCCCGGCAGAACGCGGCTCCGGTGGGGGCGATCATCGGGGGACCGTAGAACACCTCGGGCAGCAAGCGGGGCGAGGGCCCGTCCTGGTTCGTGTTCTCCGGCGGCGAGCCCGCGCAGGTCTGATTGGGCCCCCACGCGTAGTTGCCTCCGGCCACCACCAGGTTGACCTCATCGTTGCACTCGGGGCCGTTCTCGGTCACCCACAGCCTCCTCGTGAGGTGGTCCCAGGCGAACCCGAACATGTTCCGATGTCCGAACGAGTACACGAGGCTCTCGGCGAACGGGTTGTTGCGGGGCGGCCGGCCAGCGTCGGTCATCCGCAGGACCTTGCCCGCGGTGGTGGACAGGAGCTGGGCGTTGGCCGGGACCCCCACCTCTCCCACCACGGCGTAGAGCATGCGGTCGGGTCCGAAATGGATCACTCCGCCGTTGTGGATGGTCCCCGCGGGAAGGGTCACCAGCGTTCGGAGGTCGGCGCCGGTGCCCCCTGAGTCGCGGATCCGGACGATGAGGTTCTGGGGCCCGGTCTTCGTGTAGAAGGCGTAGACCAGAGGCTTGCGGGGATAGCGGTGATGGAGGGCCAGCCCGAGGAGCCCTTGCTCCCCGGAGGTGGCCACGGCGGGCAGGGTGAAGAACAGGGTGTCTTGACCGGTGGCCGGGTCCAGGACCCGGATCTCGCCGGTGAACCGCTCGCCGTAGAAGATCCGGCCGTCTGGGGCGAAGGTGAAGGCCGCCGGGAACGCCAGCCCGCCGGCCACCGGCTGGGCGACCGTGGCGGTGGAAGCCCTCCCGGCGGCGGCCGGCGCCGAGGCCAGCAGGACCAACGCCGTCCCGGCCGCCGCGGCCCGGAGCAGCACGCTCGGGCGTCGGGGGCCTGTGGTCGTCGGGGTGATCATCGTGGCTCCTCCTGTGCGGCCTGGGCCAGAAACATACCCCCATCCCCGCACGACCGCGGGCCCGGGCCCTGCCCCCGCCCGGGCGGTACAGTTACCGGCACTCCGTGAACCTCCACGTGCTGTACGTGATCGATGGACTGACCCGGTCCGGGGCCGAGCAGGCGCTGGCGTCGATGGCCCCCCACTGGACCGGGGCCGGGGTCCGCCTGGACGTGGCCTACTTCCACGACCGGCCGGGACTCCAGGACGTGCTCGCCCAGGCGGGGGGCCGGTTGTTCTACCTGGGGACGAGCGGAGGTCGGCTCGGCCGGATCAAGCGCGTCCGGAGCCTGGCCCGGCGGGTTCGCCCGCACCTGATCCACACCACGCTGTTCGAGGCCGACGTCGCCGGCAGGGTGGCCGGACGCCTGAGCGGCATCCCTGTGGTGTCCAGCCTGGTCAACCTGGCCTACGGCCCGGAGCAGCGGGCAGCGGACCCCTTCGCCCGCCGCTGGCGGACCCGGGCCGCCCGGCTGGCCGATTGGGCCACCGCGCGGTTCGTGGCCCGCTTCCACGCCATCAGCGAGCCGGTGGCCGAGGTCATGGGGAGGCGGCTCCGGATCCCGCACGATCGGATCGAGGTGATCCCCCGGGGCAGGGACCAGGAACGGCTGGGGCGCCGCACGCCGGAGCGGCGGGCCCGGGTCCGCGCCGCCCTCGGTCACCCCGGAGACGTCCCGGTGATCCTTGCGGCGGCCCGGCACGAGCCGCAGAAGGGCCTCGACGTCCTGCTGAGGGCCCTCCCGGAGGTCTCCAGGGCGTTGCCCGACGCCCGGCTGGTGGTGGCCGGCCGGGCCGGCAGGCAGACCGGAGAGCTTCGGGGCATCGTGGATCGGCTCGGGCTGGAGGGCACGACGAGCTTCCTGGGGGAACGGCCGGACGTGCCCGACCTCCTGTGCGCGGCCGACGTGTGGGCCGAGCCGTCGCGGTGGGAGGGGGGCCCGGGGGCCATGCTGGAGGCCATGGCCCTGGAGGCGCCCATCGTGGCCAGCAACCTCGACGTTTACCACGATGCGGTCAAGGACGGCGACACCGCCCTGCTGGTCCCTCCGGACGATCCCCGGGCACTGGCCTCCGCCATCGTCGACGCCCTCTCGGATCCTGCCGCGGCGGCGGGCCGGGCCGGGCGGGCCCGGGCGCGCTTCCTGGAGCGGTTCACCACCGAGAAGGTCGCCCACGAGATGCTGGAGCTCTACCGGAGAGCCCTGTAGGATCGGCCTCCTCGAGGGGCCGTCGATCCACCCTGGTTTCCCCCCGCCGGCTCTGATAGTTTTTGTCGCCATGCCTGAACTCGAGCTGGCGGGCCCCCGTGTGGTGGAAGGAGCACGTCCATGAGGATCCTGGTGACCGGTGGCGCTGGCTTCGTCGGGTCCCACCTGAGCCGGCGGCTCATGGACGAGGGAGCCGAGGTGTTCACGTACGACTCGTTCCAGCACTACCTCCCCCCGATCCCCGTGACGTACGTGGAGAACATGAACTACCGGTTCCAGAAGCTGCTGGACGGCGCCCACATCGAGTGGGGGGCCACCCAGTCCAAGGAGGACTTCCGAGCTTACGCCCGGCGGGTCCAGCCCCAGTGCGTGATCCACCTGGCGGCCCTGGCGATCCCCAGCGTCGCCCGGAGCCACCAGCAAGAAGCGTTCGACAGCATCCTCCTGGGCTCGGTCAACGTGCTCGACGTGTTGCGGGAGATCGATTCGGTGGAGCGGTTCGTCTACGTCTCCTCCAGCATGGTCTACGGGGACTTCACCCAGAACCCCATGCCCGAGGACGGCGCCAAGGACCCCAAGGAGATCTACGGGGGCCTGAAGCTCTCCGGAGAGATCCTGACCAGGGTGCTGTCCGGCCAGCACGACGTTCCGTACTCGATCGTCCGGCCCTCGGCCGCGTACGGACCGACGGACAACAATCGCCGCGTGCTGCAGATCTTCATCGAGAACGCCATCCGAGGAGAGGGGATCAAGGCGGCCAATCCGGGGAGCACGTTCCTCGACTTCACCTACGTGTCGGACCTGGCGGACGGCATCGCCCGCGTGGCGACCTCACCGGCCGCCGCGAGGGAGGACTTCAACATCACCAGGGGCGAGCAGAGGAGCCTCGGGGAGGCCATCGACATCCTGTCGAAGATCTTCCCCGACCTGGAGATCGAGCGAGAGGAGGGCGTGGCCGACTTCCGTCCCAGCCGGGGGACCCTCGACATCTCCAAGGCCCGAGAGCTGGTCGGGTACTCACCGCGCTACTCGCTGGAGGCGGGCATCGAGGAGTACGTCCGGTTCATGGTCGACCACAACCCGAGCCTCGGGGAGGGTCGTCCGACGTTCCGGCTCCAGGGGAACCAGGTTGTCAGGGGCTGATCGGTCGTCCCGGGAGACCGTGCCGTTCTACGGCGCCGCTCGGGAGTTCGCCTCCCACCGCGGGGAGATCATGGCCGCGGTCGAGGACATCCTGTCCACGGGCCAGGCGCTCCAGGGCACGGCGGTCGTCGAGTTCGAGGACCGGGTCGCCCGGCTGACGGGGCGGGCTCACGCGGTGGCTGTCAACTCGTGCACCGATGGGCTCTTCTTCGCGCTCCTGGCTGCGGGGGTGAAGCCCGGCGACGAGGTCCTCGTTCCCGACTTCTCCTTCGTGGCCACGGCGTCCTCCGTGCTCCGGTGTGGGGCGACCCCGGTCTTCGTCGACGTCGAGGACGACACCCTCAACCTCGACCTCGACCGGGCCGCCGAGCTCGTGACCGAGCGAACCCGGGCCATGGTGGCCGTCCATCTCTACGGCCAGATGATCGACCCCTCCCGGCTGGACGCCTTCGCCGATCGGTTCTCCCTCCCCGTCGTCGAGGACGCCGCCCAGGCCTTCGCCGCGTCGTTCGACGGTAGGCCGGGGGGCAGCGTGGGCCGAGTCAGCTGCATGAGCTTCGACCCGACGAAGCCCCTGAGCGCCCCGGGAAGCGGCGGGATGGTGCTCACCGACGACGAGGACATCGCCGGGCAGGTCCGGCTCCTGAGGTACCACGGGAAGGGCCCCGGCGGGCGATTCGAGCGACTGGGGTTCAACTCCCAGATGCCCACGTTGACCGCGGCGGTGCTGCGGGTGAAGCTTGCCGGAAGCGAGGCCTCCCTGGCCCGCCGGCGGGAGATCGCCGCCCGGTACTCCAAGGGACTGGCCGACCTGCCGTTCATCACGCTTCCGGAGGAGACGCCCGGCTCCGTGCACAACTACCACAAGTACGTGATCAGGTCCCCTGGCCGCGACGAGCTCCGGGGCCACCTCACCGAGCGAGGGATCGAGACCTTCGTGCACTACGATCGTCCGCTCAGCGACCAGCCCCTGTTCCGGGGCACCGCGCCCCCGCCCTCCACGCCGGTGGCTGCCGCGGCGGCCGGGGTGGTCCTGTCGCTGCCGGTCCACGCCTTCCTCGACGACGACGAGGTCGATGCCGTCATCGACGCCGTCAGGAGCGCCCCCCCGCACGAGGCGGAGGAGACCGCTTCCCGCTAGGGGCCCTCCGCCGGGGGTTCCAGGCCGGCCCGGGAGATCCCCCACAGGAGGGCTCCGGCGAACCCCCACGTCCCCACCGCCGCGATCCACCAGGCCCACGCCGCGGCCCCCGGGGGCAGGCCGAAGGCGGCGTGAAGGGTCAGGACGGCCGCGGACCCGGCCGTTCCCACCACGAAGGCCCACGCCCACCACCACAGGTCCTCGGCTCGGTGGCCCACCAGCACCATCACCAGCGCCAGGGACAACGCCCCGACGCCGGCCAGGCGGACCCAGGCGTAGTCGGGGTACTCCGGCTGGGCCAGCACCGACACCAGCAGGAACCGGGGGAAGCCGATCAGGGCCACCGCGACGACCGCCGAGGTCAGGGCCTGGAGGTACAGGACCCGTCGAAGCAGGGACACGGCGGGGTGACGCTCAGTCGCCTCGACGTCCGGACGGCTGGCCCAGGCGCTCGGTCGGCGGCCGGGCCTCGGGGACACCGCCCCGCTGCCGTTCGGAGTCAGGCAGGTAGTACGGCTCCCGGTCGCGCCGCCTCCGGACGAGGCCGATCCCCAGGACGACGCCACCCGCCGCCAGGGCCGCCAGCCCCACCAACAGGGCGACCGTACGGACGGCCGAAGACCGGCCGGCCGGCTGGACGGTTCCGGGGGTGGCCACGGGGGTGGGTCCAGGGGTCTCACCGGCTCCCTCGCCGGAGCGCCGGTCCGACCGCTGGGGGGGCGGGGCCCCGGCCCACGGCGCATCGGAGAAGTCCGGCGGAGGCGCGTCCAGGTGCTCCGCCAGGAACCGCACGGAGACCTCCATGGCGTGACCCTCGGAGGTGCGGGGGGAGTTGTACCGCAGGTAGCCGTGCTGCTGGCCGGGGATGATGATGAGCTGGTGCGGGACGCCGGCGGCCTCCAGGGCAGCGGCCATGGCGGTCGGCTGGGCCACGGGCACGAACTCGTCGCTGCTGTTGTACATGAGCATGGGGGCGTCGGTCGGGTCGACGTGGTTGATCGGTGAAGCCTGGGCGGCGGTCGGGTCGCAGTCGGAGTCGAGACAGTCCAGGAAGGTCCGCACCCCGGTCTGGATCTCCGGGTCGTCCTCGGTCCTGAGCATCTCCTGGAAGTCCAATGCCCCCGACCACGACACCACGGCCGCGACCCGGCTACCGGTCGTGAGGGAGCCCGCTCCCAGGGTACCCAGCATGGCCGCCAGGTGTCCCCCCGCCGAGTGCCCCGCCGCGCCGACCCTGGACGGGTCGACGCCGAACTCGTCGGCCCGGGACCGGATCCAGGCCACGGCCGCCTGGACGTCCTCCACCGCCGCCGGATAGGGAGCCCGGCCGGACAGCCGGTAGTCGACCGAGAAGGTGGCCAATCCCTGCTCGGCCATGATCGTCGCGGCCTCCACCGTCCCCGGATTGTTCCTGGAGCCCTTGGCCCACCCGCCTCCGTGGATCAGCACCACGGCCGGGTGCGGGCCGTCCGCGGCCGGGAGGTAGGCGTCCAGCCGAAGGGCGAACCCATCGGGCCGGGCGAACACGATGCCCTCGCGGACCTCGATCTCGGGCTCCTGGGCAGCCCCCGGGGCGGGGAAGCCACCCGCCAGGATCCCCCCGAGGGCCAGCGAGGTTAGGAGCGGTTTGAGTCTCACGCGCGTCTGCCTCTCTCGCCTCCGGCCCGTCGCCCCGAGGCGGCGTCCGCCGGGTAATGGCCACCAAGTATACGGGCCCTCCGGCGGTAGGTGCGGGGAGTTGGAGCGAGCGGATCTCGCGGTATACTGGGCGTGCATCGCGAGGGTCCGGTTGGACCCGGCAACCTGGGAAGGACGCCCAAGGTGCCTCCCGCTGCGGCGGGGATGCGGCCTCGAGGAGCGAGCCAAGTCGCTCCGCCGGGGCAACGATCGTCCCGAAGGCAGGAGCCCGTCCTCCGCGGGGGAGGCGGGCTTCCTCGCATCCGGGGGTGAACCCGCTCGGCGAGCTTCCCCCCGGGCCCCCTCACTCGCGGGTGAAGCCCACCACCGCGATGGCGGTCACCAGGGCGCCGACCACGAACAGCCACAGGCCGAAGACGAGCCCACCCCCCACGAGGGCGGCACCGGCCGCCAGCACCACCGGCCACACGCTCTCCACGGCGAACTCCCCCAAGGGCTCGTCGGCGGCCGCGGCCGGCGTGGCCTCGGGACGGTCCTCCGGGTCCCGGCGGGTCCCCCGGGCCTTCAGGGCCACGTACCCGGCCACCAGCAGGGGCGCCACCCCGAAGAACCCGAGCAGGACCGTCCCCGTGGGCTCGTAGCTCACGACCCAGTACGCTCCGGCCACCGCGGCCCCGAAGGCCGCGGAGCCCAGGAAGACCTTCGCCCCGGTGGTCATCCCCCCGGCCTCGCCGGCTCGACCTCGGAGTGACGCAGGTCGAAGGCCGGCCGCTCCGACCGGATCGGGGGGACGCGGTCGAAGTTGTGCTCCGGAGGGGGCGAGGACGTCGTCCACTCCAGGGAGTTCCCGCCCCACGGGTCGTCGCCGGCCGGCTGCCGCCGGCGCCGGGAAACCCACAGGCCGGCCACGAACGTGACCACCCCCAGCGCCAGCAGGCCCGAGCCCCCGGTGGCCAGCACGTTGAGGTCCGTCCACCCGTCGGTGGGAAGGTAGTCCGCGACCCGGCGGGGCATCCCCCGCAGGCCGAGGATGTGCATGGGGAAGAACGTCAGGTTGAACCCGGCGAACAGCATCCAGAACGACGCCTTCCCCCATCCCTCCGCCAGCCGGAACCCCGTCCACTTCGGCCACCAGAACGCGATGGCCCCGAGCACCCCGAACACGCTGCCCCCCATGATCGTGTAGTGGAAGTGAGCGACCACGAAGTAGGTGTCCTGGGCGGAGAAGTCGATCGGCGGCGAGGCCACCATGACCCCGGTGATCCCCCCCAGCAGGAAGTTGAGCATGAACCCCAGCGCGAACAGCATCGGCGTGGGGAAGGTCAGCTGGCCGCGCCACATCGTCCCCGTCCAGTTGAAGAACTTGATCCCGGTGGGAACCGCGATCAGGAACGACATCCCCGCGAAGAACGGGTTGGCCACGGCACCGGTGGTGAACATGTGGTGGGCCCACACCCCCATCGACAGCCCCGCGATCCCCAGCGTGGCCAGCACCAGGCCCGTGTATCCGAACAGCGGCTTGCGGGAGAACACCGGCAGGACCTCGCTGATCACCCCGAAGTACGGGAGGATCATCACGTACACCTCGGGGTGGCCCAGGAACCAGAACAGGTGCTGGTAGAGGATCGCGCTGCCCCCGCCGCCCGGGTCGAACACCTGGCCCCCGAACCGCCGGTCCACGAACAGCAGCGTGAAGGCCGTGGCCAGCGGGGGGAAGGCGATCAGGATCATCAGGGAGGTGACGATGATGGTCCAGGTGAACAGGGGCAGCCGCCACATCGTCATGCCCGGGGCCCGGAACAGGAAGGTGGTGGTGATGAAGTTGATGGCGCCCATGATCGTGGAGGCGCTGGTCAGCATGAGGCCCACGATCCACAGGTCCAGGCCCGTCCCCGGTGAGGCCCGGATCCCCGAGAGCGGCACGTAGCCCGTCCACCCGGCGCCGGCCGCCCCTCCGGTGGTGGCGAACCCGGCGAAGATCGTGAGCCCGCCCGCCAGGAACAGCCAGTACGACAGGGCGTTGAGCCGCGGGAAGGCCATGTCCGGGGCCCCGACCTGGAGCGGGAGGAGGTAGTTGCCGAGCCCGATGGCGAACGGCGCCACGAACAGGAAGATCATCGCCGTGCCGTGGATGGTGAACAGCTGGTTGTAGGCCTGGCGGCCGGTGAACTGGAGCCCCGGGGTGGTCAGCTCGGCCCGCAGGACCAGGGCCAGGACCCCGGCGATCAGGAAGAAGGCGAACGACGTGACCATGTACAGGATCCCGATGCGCTTGTGGTCGGTGGTCAGGAACCACGTGGCCACCGCCGGCTGCCGCGGCGGGGGGAGGGGGGGAGCACCGGCGGGCGTGTCGGGTGCCCGCACCGTCATCGGGCCGCTCCCTCGAGGCTGGCCCGCTCCAGCCACCGGTCGAACTCCGTGGGAGGAAGCGCCCGGATGGTGAACCGCATCCTGGCGTGGTCGAGCCCGCAGAACTCCGCGCACTGGCCGGTGTACGAGCCGGGTTCGTCGATCGAGATGTCGAACTCGTTCGGGTGGCCGGGGATGGCGTCCCGCTTGAACAGGAACTCGGGGACGTAGAGCGAGTGGATCACGTCGGTGGCCGTCAACCGGAGCCGCACCGTGCGCCCCGCCGGCAGCACCAGCTCCGGTGGGTCCTCGGGCGTGCCGAACACCGATACCCCCCGGTCCTCGTAGTCGAACCGCCACGACCAGTTGAAGGCCTGGACGTGGACGGTGAGGGCCGGGTCGTCCACCAGCCGCCCCACCCGTGACTCCGTCCGGTAGGTCAGGGCGAACAGCACGCCCACGATGAGCACCGGGATCAGCGTGTAGGCGATCTCGAGCGGGATGTTGACCCGGACCTGTGGGGGGAGCTCGTCGGAGCGGCGCCGGTAGCGGACCACGGACCACAGGATCAGGCCGTACACGACCGCGGCGACCCCGACCCCCACCCAGAAGAACACGTCCCACAGGGCACGGATGGCCCGGCCCTGTTCGGTGGCTCCCCCGGGCGGGCCCAACGTGCCGCACGAGGCCAGGGCCGGCAGGAGCAGGACGGGGAGGCGTGGCAGCCCGCGCACGTCCCGGCCAGTCTCGCCCGCCCCGCCGCCGCGCTCAAGTCGGGGCAGGGGATCGCTCCGCCCGCCACGAACCCCTGTGCATGAGGCGGGCCATGGCCGTGTCGGCCGCGCTGGTGATGGTGACCGTGGGTCCGGCCGGGACCGCCCAGGTCGCCGAGGTGCCGCCCGGCCCCTGCCAGCGGCCCGAGGACCGGCTCCCCGGCGTGCCCCAGAACGTCGAGCTGGTCACCGTCACCGAGGCCTCGTTCGAGGCGACCTGGGTGACCTGCGACGGGGCAGGCCGCCCGCTGCCCTCGGACACGACCATCACCTACGGGACCACGCCGAACCCCCCCGCGTGGGACGTGGTGCGGACCGAGGAGGGCGTGGCCTTCCACCACGCGGTGATCGATGGCCTGGAGGAAGGGACGACCTACTTCTACCAGGTGTCCTCGGGTGGGCTCCCGGGCCGGTACGACCGTTACCATCCCGGCTCGTTCACCACGCTCACGTTGCCCGGCGGCAAGCTGCTGTTCTCCTTCGCCGCGATCGCCGACGTCCACATCGGTGAGACCGTGTCCGGCCAGGCCACGTCCTCGCCGACGGAGTTCCCGCCCGCGTACCGCTCCGAGCTTCCGTACCCGGAGATCATGGCCAGGGCCGCGGTGGCGGAGGTCCGCAGGCGGGGGGTCTCGTTCTCGGTCCTCCCGGCCGATGCCACCAGCCACGGGCACCGCCACGACTTCGAGCGCCTGCGGGCCATCGTCAGCGGCCTGGGTCGCCGCTACGTGATCGCCCGCGGATCCCACGACCGGCCGAACCAGTACGAGGCGGCTCGACAGGAATGCCCGCCCGACGGCGACTGCTTCCGCGCCGTGTTCTTCCGCGGGCTGCCCGCCACCGACGAGCCGCGGCACATCTTCTACGCCCGGGTGCTGCGGGGGTTCACGTTCATCGCCCTCGACTCCGCCAACCTGGCGACCGGGACCGGCGAGCTGTCAGACGATCAGCTGTCCTGGCTGGACCGGCGCCTGAACCGGGCCGACGAGAGAGGTGAGCCCGCGGTGATCTTCTTCCACCACCCGGTGTCGGAGTGGTCAACGACGCTGGCGGTGCCGCCCCTGATCTTCGGGGTGAGCCAGGAGGACGCCCAGCGGTTCCTCCAGACGATCGCCGACCACGACGTCCGCCTGGTGATCAACGCCCACACCCACCGGAACTGGATCAGCTACTCGCCGTGGACCGGCCGCATGCCGGTGGTGGAGGTGGGGCCGTCGAAGGAGTACCCGGGCGGCTACTCGATCTTCCGGGTGTACGAGGAGGGGTTCGTCCGCGCGTTCCACCGGTTGCGGTGTGGGTTCTGCCGGGAGTGGGTGGAGACCACCCGGTGGGAGTTCCTGGGGCTGTACCCCCACTACACCACCGGCAGCCTGCGGGACCGGAACTTCGTCCACCGGTGGGCCGGGCCCGACGTGCCGGGGATCCCCAGCCTGCCGTTCAACCCCTGGCCCCCGCTGGTCCCCATGGAGGCCTGACCGGAACACGCGAAGCGGTGGCCGGGCGGGCCGGCCTGTGGCACCCTCGCACCGATGCGGTTCGGGCTGTTCTACGAGCTCCAGGTGCCCCGGCCGTGGGATCCCGGCTCGGAGGAGCGGGTGCTGCGGGAGGCCCTGGAGCAGGTCGAGCTGGCCGACCGGCTGGGGATCGACTCCGTGTGGGAGGTGGAGCACCACTTCCTGGAGGAGTACTCGCACTCCTCGGCCCCCGAGGTGTTCCTGGCGGCGGCCAGCCAGCGGACCTCGCGGATCCGGCTGGGGCACGGGATCGTGCAGCTCCCCCCGCCGTTCAACCATCCCGTGCGGGTGGCGGAGCGGATCGCCACCCTGGACCTGATCTCCGGCGGCCGGGTGGAGTTCGGGACCGGGCAGGCCTCGTCCCAGATGGAGCTGGGCGGGTTCGGGATCGACCGCGAGGCCAAGCACGCCATGTGGGAAGAGGCGCTCGACGCGATCACCCGCATGTTCGTGGAGGAGCCGTTCGCCGGGTACGACGGCGCGTTCGTGCACGTGCCCCGGCGCAACGTGATCCCCAAGTCCAGGCAGAGGCCCCACCCGCCGCTGTGGATGGCGTGCAGCCGCCGGGAGACCATCGTCCAGGCCGCCCGCAAGGGCCTGGGGGCCCTGTCGTTCGCGTTCGTGGAGCCCGAGGACGCCAGGGCCTGGGCCGACGCGTACTGGGACACGATCACCTCGGACCGGTGTGTCCCCGCGGGGTTCCGGATGGACCCCGCCGTGGCCGTGGTGGTGCCGTTCATGTGCCACCGGGACGAGGCCACCGCGATCGAGCGGGGGATCGACGGCGGGCACTTCTTCGGGTACTCGCTGGCCCACTACTACGTGTTCGGGGAGCACGATCCCGGCCGCACCGAGGTGTGGCGGGAGTTCGAGGAGCACCGGGGGGAGTTCGGGTTCGCCCGGGACATCGTCCGGGCGGGCGGCGGGCCGCTCGGGATGCGGCTGCTCGAGCAGGGCCTGGGGTCGCTGCGGGGAGCGGTGGGGACGCCGGACCAAGTGGCCGACCTGGTGGAGCGCTACGAGCGGGCCGGCGTCGACCAGGTGATCTTCGTGGCCCAGGCCGGGCCGAACCGACACGAGGACATCTGCGAGTCGCTGGAGCTGTTCGCCAAGGAGGTCTTGCCGCGGTTCGCCGAGCACGCCGAAGAGCGAGAGGCGCGCCGTGGACCTGGATGGCCCGCTCGCAGGCGCGGACGGCGGCCTCCGAGGCGAAGGCCTTGGCCGTGGCCGCGGCCACCGTGGCGTCCCGCGCCCCGCCCTCGATCGCGGCCGCCGCCCACATCGCCAGCGACCGGGCGTTCTCGGAGTCCATGAACGCGTCGGCGACCTGGTGGCTGACGGCCTGGTAGCTGCCGATCGGCTTGCCGAACTGCTGCCGCTCCCTGACGTAGTCGACGCCGATCTCCACCGCCCGGGACCCCACCCCCACGGCCTCGGCGGCCAGCGCCGCCAGCGCCCGGGTGCGGATCGTTCGCAGGAGCTCCGGGTCGGCGTCGCCCACCCGACGGGCCGGCGTGCCGTGGAAGGCCACCTGGCCCAGGCGGCGGGTGCCGTCCACGGTCGGCGCGACACGCCACTCGGTGTTGCCCTTGTCCACGACGAAGACGCCTCCGGTGGCCACCACCACGAGGAGGTCCGCGGCCGCCAGGTCCACGATGCGGTCCGCGCGGCCGGTCACCGCCGAGCCCTCGGCGGGGAGCGGCCCACCGAGGCCGACCAGGGTGGCCACCCGGTCGCCGGCGGCCACGGCCCGGAGCAGCTCGGGCGCCCCGGCCAGCGCCGGTTGGGCCAGGACGACGCTGCCGAGCCACGGCCCCGGGAACACCCCCCGGCCGAGCTCCTCGGCCACGATGGACTCCTCCACGAACCCCAGGCCGGCCCCGCCCAGGTCCTCGGCCACCGAGATCCCCGCCAGCCCCAGCCCGGCGGCCTCCTTCCACAGGCCCGGGTCCCACCCGTCCGGACCGTCGGCCACCTCCGCCAGGCGCTCGGTCGGGATCCGGTCCCCAACGAGGTCCCGAACGCTCTTCCGGAACAGCTCCTGCTCGGCGGTGTAGGTCAGGTCCACGTCTACCTCGACCTGGGGAGGCCGAGCACCCGCTCGGCGATGATGTTCCGCAGGACCTCCGAGGTCCCGGCCTCGATCGTGTTGCCCCGGCTGCGGAGCGCCTGCTGCTGCCAGAACCCCAGGCCCTCCTCTGCACCGGCAAGGGCGGCGTCCGGCCCCAGGATGTCGAGGGCCAGCCTGCCGAGCCGCTGGTTGGCCTCCGACCAGTGGAGCTTGATGATCGAGCCCTCCGGCCCCGGCAGGCCCTTCTGCATCAGGTCGGACAGGGCCCGCCACGAGGTGAACCGCATGGCCTGGAGGTCGGTGAACGACGCCGCCACTCGGTCGCGGACGATCGGGTCGTCCGCGGCGAGGCGTCTGTTCCTGCGCGTCTCCCCGGCCAGGGCGAGGAGCCGCTGGAGGTTCCGCTCCAGCCGGCCCAGCAGGAAGAACGCCGTCGACCCCCGCTCGTGGAGCAGCGTGGTGATGGCCACCTGCCAGCCGCCGTTCACCTCCCCCACGACGTCTCCGGCCGGGACGTACACGCCGTCGAGGAAGATCTCGTTGAACTCGGCCTCCCCGGTGATCTGCCGCAGCGGCCGGGTCTCCACGCCGGCCGCGCGCATGTCGACGAGGAAGTAGGTGATGCCCTGGTGCTTGGGGGCGTCGGGGTCCGTGCGGGCCAGCAGGATGCACCTGTCGGCGAAGTGGGCGAACGAGGACCACACCTTCTGGCCGGTGATCCGCCACCCGTCGCCGTCGGGGACGGCCCTGGTCTGGAGCGAGGCCAGGTCGCTGCCGGCCCCCGGCTCCGAGAACCCCTGGCACCACACCTCCTCGCCGGTGAGGATCCTCTCCAGGTACCGGCGCTTCTGGTCCTCGCTCCCCACGGAGATGATCGTGGGCCCGGCCATCCCGATGCCGATGAGGCCCACGTGCTCGGGGGCGTCCGACCTGGCGAACTCCTCGTAGGCGATGGCCTGGAGCGTCAGCGGTGCGCCCCGGCCCCCGTACTCCCGGGGCCACGCCATCCCCGAGTAGCCTGCGTCGTACAGCCGGCGGGACCAGTCCTTCAGGAACGCCACCCGGTCCTCCGGCCACCGCCACGCCGGGGTCCCCCACCCTTTGGGGAGGTTGGCCCCGATCCACTCCCGGAGCCCCTGGCGGAACTCGGCCTGGTCCGGGCTGTCCCTGAGGTCCATGGCAGAAGTTTACCGGCCGGTAGGTTGCTGGAGGAAGCCGCAGGCAGGAGTTCCGGCCAGGGGGATGGAATACGTTGCTCGGAGGCCCCGAGCGCCCAAGGAGGTCCCACGATGAGTCGTCGACTGCCGGCCGCCCTGCTGGCCGTTTCCCTGACCCTGCTGGTCCCCGCCGGGACGGGGGCCGCCCCGGCCCCCGGGGAGGCCAACAACTTCGAGCTGGTCGGGCACGACCCGCTGTTCTCCCGGGGGATGAACGCGGCCCCGGCCATCTTGGGGAACCACGTGTACGTGGGCAGCCGCACCGATGGCTCCCCCCACCATCCCCACCCTGGGGTGCTGGTGGTCGACGTGGCCGACCCGTCGAACCCGCAGGTCGTGGGGGAGATCGGTCCCCCGGACGAGGGCAACGTGGCCGAGACGTCCCGGGAGCTGCGGGTGTGGCCCCAGGCGGGCCTGCTGCTGGTGCTGAACTTCAACTGCAGCGCCCTGATCCACGCCTGCACGTCGCCGTCGGACCTGACGGGCTCGGTCGTCCGGAACATCAAGTTCTTCGACGTCGCCGCGGACCCGGTGAACCCGCCGCTGGTGTCGACCTACGTTCCCTCGCGGACCCCCCACGAGTTCCACCTGTGGGTAGACCCCGCCGACCCGGCCCGGGCCCTGCTGTGGATGTCCACGCCCACCATCAGCACCACCCTGCCGAACCTGATCGTCACCGACATCAGCGGGGCCCGGGAGGGGACCTTCGCCGAGATCGCCTCGTTCAACGCCAACGACCAGTACACGGCCCAGGATCGGCAGACCCGCGACGTGCGGCTGCACTCGATGGCCGTGACCGCCGACGGCTCCCGCACGTACCTGGCCCACCTGGGCGGGGGGATGCTGGTCGTCGACTCCACCGAGGTGGCCGCCGGGGTGCCCGACCCCGAGCTGAAGCGGCTGACCCCGCCGGCCAACAGCCCCACCTGGCCGAACATGACCGTCCACTCGGCGGTCCCCATGCCCGGGCGGGACCTGGTGCTGACCACCGACGAGGTCTACGGAGACCTCCTGGACCCCCTGGTCCAGCCCCGCAACGACTTCGGCTGCCCGTGGGGATGGGTGCACCTCATCGACGTGTCCGACGAGGCCAACCCTCGGCTGGTGGGAGAGTTCCGGGTCCTGCCGGAGAACGACCCGGCCTTCTGCGAGACCCCCGACGGCCAGGACCCCACGAACACATTCGTCACCAGCTACTCGGCCCACAACCCGACGGTGTTCAAGGACCTGGGGTTCGTGACCTGGCACTCCGGGGGGTTCCAGGCCTTCCGGGTCACCCGCGGCGGGAGGGTCACCGAGGAGGTCGGCTCGTTCGCCCCCGAGCCCCTCCCGTTCGTGTTCACCGAGGACCCGGCCCTCAGCCTGGGCCGGAGCAAGGTGGTGATGTGGAGCTTCCCGATCATCAAGGACGGCCTGATCTACCTGGTCGATCTGCGGAACGGCCTGTACATCCTTCGGTACACGGGGCCGCGGGCCAGGCAGGTCGCGCGCATCGGGTTCCTGGAGGGGAACTCGAACGTCGGTGACGCGGTTCGGCTGGAGCAGAGGGACTGACGCTCAGGGAAGGTTCGCCCGGGCCGAGGGCCACCAGTTGGCCGACCCTACCAGCACCGCGATCGAGGGCACCAGCAGGCTGCGGACGATGAACGTGTCGACCAGGAGCCCCACCGAGGCGGCGAACCCCATCTGGACCATGCCCTCGATCGGGGCGGCCAGGAGCGCGGCGAACGTCCCGGCCAGGATCAGCCCGGCCGAGGTGATGACCCGGCCGGTGGCGGCCAGCCCCCCGGCCACCGCGGTCCGGGTGTCGGTTCGCCCGGCCTCCTCCCGGATGCGCCCGGTGAGGAAGATGTTGTAGTCGGCCCCCAGGGCCACCAGGATCACGTACAGGAACGCCGGCAGCCACCACACCAGGCCGGGCTCGCCCAGGAGGCCCTGGAAGACGATGACGGTGAGGCCCAGCGTGGAGGCGAACGACAGCAGCACCGTGAGCACCAGGTAGACCGGGGCCACCACGCTCCGGAGCAGGAGCACCAGCACCAGGAAGATCCCGGCGATCACCGCCCACACGATCGTGGTGAAGTCGCCCCTGGTCACGTCGGCGATGTCGGCGAAGAACGGCGCCGAGCCGGTCACGGCCATCTGCGCGTCCCGCAGGGCGGTCTCCCGGACCGACAGGGCGGCCACCTCGCGGATCTCCCGGGAGGCCTGGAGGGACCGCTCGCTGTACGGCTCCTCCTCCAGGAACACGAACACCCTGGTGGCGGTGCCGTCGTCGCCGGCGAAGAACCGCAGCTGGCGCCTCAGCTTGGGGAAAGCCTCGGCCAGCGAGGCGGTCACGGCGACGTCGTCCCCGGGCCCGGGGATCAGGCCGCTCCGCTCGGCCAGCGAGGTGCCCACGGCCAGCCCCCGGCGGAGCCGGCGCAGCCCGGGGACGATGCGGTCCAGCCCGTCGATCATCCGGCCGACCCCGGCCTCGAGCCGCTCCAGCTCGGGCACCGAGGCCTCCACCCCGCGCTCCAGGTCGGCCAGGCCGTCGTCGATGGCCACCAGGCCGGCGTCGATCCGGCCGAGACCGTCCCCGGCCCCGTCCAGCCCATCGGCGACCTCCCGCAGCGTGGGACCCAGGCCGTCGTACCGGGGGTCCACCTTCTGCCCCGCCGGGCAGTCCTGCGGCTGGGGCCCGATGCCGGTGGCGTCCGGGCACCGGCCGGACACCAGCGCCAGGGCCTGGCCCACGTGGCGGGCCAGGTCGGGGTACCGGGGATCGGCCCGGGCCACGGAGGCGTCGCGGAGGTCGTCCCAGGCACGGCGCAGGGCCGCCAGGGTGGGCTCGGCCACCCGCTCCGCCAGCCGGCGGAGCCCACGCTCGGCCCGCCTCAGGCCGCGCTCGATGCGGTCCAGCCCGGCCCGGATCTGCTCGAGGCCCTGGCGCATGGACTCGATGCCGTCGAGCGCCTCCTCGGCCCCGGCCCGCTGCTCGGGCACCCCGGCCCGGATCTGCTCGAGGCCCCGGAGCATCCGCCCCAGGCCGGAGACGATCCGCTCCAGCCCCCGAACCGCCCGCGGCAGCCGGTCGGTGAAGCTCGACAGGCCGCCCAGCCCCAGCGCGTCGAGCCGCCCCTCGGCCACCGAGCCGCCGGTGGGCCGGGTGATCGAGCGGACCTGGGCTACGCCCGGGACCTTCTCCAGGTTGGCGGTCAGCTCGTCGATCGCTCGGAAGGTGCGGTCGTCCCACACGCTGCGGTCGGCGTGGGCGATCACGATGATCGGCTGGACCTGCCCGGGGCCGAACGAGCCCCGGAGCGCCCGGAACCCCTGGACGGAGTCGCTGTCCGGGGGGAGCTCGGCCACCAGGTCGAACGAGGTGTTCAGGGCCGGCAGCGCGGCAGCGGGAGCGGCCAGCACGACCAGCGCGGCGGCCATGACCCGGACGGGGTGACGCAGGACGAGCTGAGCCAGGAGCTGCCAGCTCACGCGGCTTCCTCCCGGGGCTCCTCCACCAGGAGAAGCTGCCGCCGCCGCGGCCAGAACGCCCATCTCCCCAGCAGGGCCAGCAGGGCTGGGGTCAGGGTCAGCCCGGCGCCCAGGGTGACCAGCACCGCGATGGCCATGGCCGGGCCGGTGGTCCGGTACAGGCCGAACTCGGCGATGCTCTGGCTGGCGAACCCCACCACCACGGTGGCCGCGCTGGAGGCGATCACCGCTCCGATCACGGCCATGGTCCCCACCAGCACCGGCCGGGCCCGGGCCCGGGTGGCCACCCGGCCGCCCAGCTCCTCGTTGTACCGCGACACGATGAACAGGCAGTAGTCGGTCCCGGCCCCGAAGACGATCACCACCATGAAGGTCTCCACGAGCCCGGAGACCTGGAGCCCGGCGTCCGCCACCAGGGCCACCAGGCCGCGGGCCACCACCAGGGCCACCCCCACCGTGGCCAGGGGGACCAGGGGAGTGATGGGGGAGCGGAAGACCCACAGCAGGATGGCCAGCACCAGCAGCAGGCTGATGATCGTGGTTCGGTGCACCGCGCTGTCGATGGCGGAGGCCTGGTCGGCGGCCACGCCGGCGTTCCCGGTGACGTGGAACTCCAACCCCGCCGGCAGCCCGGCCCGCACGTGGGCCCGGATCGCCTCCACGGCCTCGTTCGTGCGGGGCTGGAATGGCGGCGTGGTGAACCCCGCCACCAGGAGGACCACCTTCCCGTCCGGCGAGCGGAGGACCTGGCGAAGCTCCGGCCGCGAGTAGGGCGACTGGGTTCGACGGACCACCTCCGGGGCCTGGCCGGAGCGGAGCCACTCCTCGGTGTCCCGGATGAAGGCGCGATCCTCGTCGGTCAGACCGTCGTCACGGCGGAACACCAGGGCGGCGGTGTTGCCGATCTCGTCTCGCGGCCAGATCCGGGCCAGCTCGAAGCCGCCGCGCACGCTGGGGGCGTCGTCGTTCAGGAACGCCGCGTTGTCCTGGGTGGCCACCTGGCGGAGCGGGGGAGCCAGGGCCAGCAGCCCGGCCGCGGCGGCGGCCCAGGCCACCAGGACGACGGCGGGGCGTCGCGCGACGAACCGGGCGACCGTGGCGAGCATGTCGAGGGCTCCTGGGGCTCGGCGCTAGGTCGGGAGCGCGGCCCGTGCCGAGGCCTCCGCGATCGTACCCGACTGACTGACCGCCGGTCAATCCGGGAGCGGGGCGGCGGGAGGCCGCCTAGCAGGTGATGCGCTTGTAGTCCGTGGACGACATCGACACCGACCCGCCCCCCGGCTTCTCGAACAACGGGCCGAAGACTCGTTCCAGCCCGGCCACGTTCAGGTTGCTGGGGCAGTGGGAGTGGGTTCCGGCCGCCCCCGGGGTGTGGCCGTAGGAGGCGTACATGGTGTCGTGGGTGATCTTGCCGCTGCTCGGACCCGTGGCGTGATCGAGACCCAGGCAGTGCCCGATCTCGTGCAGGCTCACGTTGTACATGTCGGTGGGGGTGAAGCTGGCCGTGTAGAAGCTCGAGCTGTCCGCCACGCACGGCCGCGTGCTGATCGAGGCGCCCAGCAGGGGCCCCTTGGTCTCGTCGGTGACGACCACGATCTCCGGCTGGAGCAGGGCCGAGCCCGGGACGTTGTCCCTGCCCACCACGTAGGTCCGCATCACCAGCCCCGACCGGAGCCACGAGGGGCCGAACGTGTCCACGGCCCGCCGCCAGTCGGAGGCGGCCCGTTCGATGGCCGCCAGGTAGGAGTTGAACGGGGTGGCCTCCATGACCCCCTGCCCCCCCAGCACCCCGCCGGAGTTCCACAGCTGCCCGTGCGCCGGGGGCACGATGACCACATCGAGGGTGGAGCGCTCCCACAGGAACCACACCGGCTGGCGGTAGGTGTCGGCGGCCTGGGCGGGGAGGGCCAGGCTCCACACGGCCAGGGAGAGGGCCACGAGGGCCAGTCGCTTCGGCACGGGCTTCCCTTCGGGCATTTCGGGCGGCGCCAGTGTACGTGGGATGGCGGAACGTTGGAAGTCGGCCGTTCGGCCCAGCGACTCACGGCGTGGGCACCGGCTCCGGCGTGGCGGCGGGGAAGCCCCGGGCCAGCTCCTCGACCTCGGCGCGCTCCCCGGCGATCAGGAGGTGCTCGGTGTTGCGCAGGTGCGACACCGTGCCGACCTTCCGTCCCCGCGGGTCGTGGATGCCGATCTGGGCGCCGACGTACCGGCGGGAGTCGAAGGACAGTGTCCGAACGTGGCCCTGGCCGGAAGCCATCTCCACCAGCTCCGGCAGCGTCATCCATCCCTCGTCGCTGAACGAGAGCACCACCACCCGGGCCCGGACGGCGGCCACCACCTCGGCCAGCGCGTGGTGGATCTCGCCCCGGCGGTTGAACCGGCTGGCGGTGCCCGGGTCGCGCGCGTCCACGCGCTTGCAGGCCACCCCGTAGACGGCGGGGCCATCCCAGGCCACCAGCGTCTCCCACACGTGGTAGTTGGCGAAGTAGCGGTGCTGGTTGTACGGGGGGTCCAGGTATGCCAGGTCCACGGCCGGCACCGAGCGGACCGCCCGGGCCGCGTCCGCCCGGAGGGCGTGTCCGGGCCCCGGCAGGAGCGCCGGGACCCGCAGCTCCAGGTCGCGGTAGGAACGGGGGGCCCAGTCCTTCAGGTAGGCCATCTGCACGCCGGTGGTGGAGTCCACCCGGTCGGCGGCCTCGATGAGCGAGGTCAGGAGGATCGGCTCCAGGGGCGAGCCCGCGTAGCGGTCGCGGATCGCATCGCGGATCGCGTCGATGCGCATGCCGTTCTTCGGCTGGAAGAACCGGGACCGGTGGCAGAACGTCTCCGTGACGTACCCGGGCCGGCCGGGCAGCCCGTTGAGCTCGGCCACCGCCCGCACCAGGGCGGGGCGATCGATCCGGTGCGCGTCGGTCTCGACGTAGGTGCGGGCGAACACCTCCGAGTACCGGGCGGTGTCCACGGTCCACACCCGGGCCCCCCGGCGCTTGAGCTCCTGGGCCACCCGGGTGGTGCCGGTGAACAGGTCCACGGCGGTCCTGGCCCCGGCGCGGGCCGCCACCTCGCCGAGCACCGGGACCAGCCGCCGCTTCGACCCCAGGTACTTGATCACCGCGGCCAGCGTAGCGTCCGGGACCCCCGCCGGTCCGGCGGTTCGGCCACGGGCCTCCAGGGGGCGTTTGGCGCTCGCCGAGGCGGATACGAACTAGGTGAGCGCATGGTCCAGGAGGTGGCGAGGATGGCGATCGACGCGCGGAAGAGAGCCGAGCGAGGGGTGAAGGATGTCGCCGAGGCCCTCGGGAACGGCGCGGTCAAGGAGCGGCTCACCGGGGGGCTCGAGGGGTTGAAGGGCGTGGGAGGCAAGCTGGCCGAGGGCGCCAAGGACGTGGGCTCGAGGGTCGGGGGCACGGCCAGGGGAGCCACGGTGAAGGTCGGCCGCAGGGTCAAGCGGGCCCGCAGGACCATCGGCTACCGGATCGCCGGCGAGAGGCCGCCCAAGCGCGGGGCGAAGGTCGTCCGGGGCGGGCTGGCCGTCCTGGCCGGCGCCGCGGCGGCGTTCTTCCTGGACCCGGTCAGCGGCAAGCGTCGCCGCCATGTGGCCCGTGACAAGCTCACCTCGTTCGCCAGCGGACTGGCCGGCAGGGCCGGGCGGACGGGCCGTTACGTGGCCTCCACCGCGACCGGCAAGATCGAGGCCCTGCGCCACCGGCGCGACGGCGGGCCGGAGAACGACCAGGTCCTGGCCCACAAGGTGGAGAGCGAGGTCTTCCAGTCCGACGACATCCCCAAGGCCCGGATCAGCGTTAACGCCGAGCGCGGGGTCGTGTTCCTCCGCGGCCAGGTCGACAGCCCGGACAAGATCGCCGAGATCGAGCGGCGGGTGCGGGCGATCTACGGCGTTCGCGACGTCCGCAATCTCATGCACCTTCCCGGGACCCCGGCGCCCGGCACCACCCAGACGCCGGTGAGGTGAGCTGACCCCGCGGGGGTGACCGCGTGGGGGCCGAGGAGTTCCTGCCCGAACGACGGTCGCTGACCGCCCTCCGGGAAGCCGCCCGGGGCTGCCGCGGGTGCCGGGCTGTACCGGGACGCTACCCAGACGGTCTTCGGTGAGGGGAGCCCCCGAGCCGAGCTGGTCCTGGTGGGGGAGAAACCGGGCGACCGGGAGGATGTCGAGGGCCACCCCTTCGTCGGCCCCGCTGGGCGCCTGCTGAGCCAGGCCCTGGAGGAGGCCGGGATCGACCCGAAGAGGGCCTACATCACCAACGTGGTCAAGCACTTCAAGTTCACCCGCAAGGGCAAGCGGCGCATCCACAAGACCCCCACGGCCGAGGAGATCCGGGCCTGCTTCCCGTGGCTGGAGGCGGAGCTGGCCCAGGTGAGGCCCCGGGCCCTGGTGTGCCTGGGAGCCACCGCGGCCAGGGCGCTGCCGGGGAAGGACTTCCGCGTGTCCCGGGACCGTGGCAAGCTCCTGGAGTCGGACCTGGCGCCGGTGGTCATGGCCACCGTGCACCCCTCGTCGGTGTTGCGAGCGCCGGATGACCCGACCCGGCGCCGGGAGCGGAAGCGGTTCGTGGCCGACCTGGCGAAGCTGGCCAAGGAGATCGCCTGAGCGAGCAACCAGAGGTCCTGGAGGCGGACGGCCGCGAGATCCCGATCTCCAACCCGAGCAAGGTCTTCTTCCCGAAGCCCCGGCTGACCAAGCTCGACCTCGCCCGCTACTACCTCGCGGTGGGGGAGGGGGCGGTGCGCGGGGCTCGCGACCGGCCGGTGGTCATGCACCGGTGGCCGGACGGGGTGGAGGGCCACTCCTTCTACCAGAAGCGGGTGCCGTCCTCGCGGCCCGAGTGGCTCCGGACCGTGCGGATCCGCTTCCCCAGCGGCCGGTCGGCGGAGGAGCTGGTGATCGCCGACGTGGCCCACCTGCTATGGATGGTCAACCTGGGGTGCCTGGACATCAACCCCTGGCCGGTGCGGGCCTCCGACACCGACCATCCCGACGAGCTGCGGGTGGACCTCGACCCCACGCCGCGGATCCCGTTCGCCAGCGCGCGCAAGGTGGCCCTGGTCGTTCGGGACGTGCTGGAGGAGCACGGCCTGGTGGGCTGGCCCAAGACGTCCGGCAAGCGGGGGATCCACGTGCTGGTTCGGATCGAGCCCCGGTGGGGGTTCCAGGAGGTCCGCCGGGCCGCCCTGGCCCTGGCGCGGGAGGTGGAGCGGCGGTCGTCGCTGGCCACCACGGCGTGGTGGAAGGAGGAGCGCCGCGGGGTGTTCGTGGACTACAACCAGAACGCCCGCGACCGCACCGTGGCCTCGGCGTACTCGGTGCGTCCGGTGCCCGACGCCCGGGCGTCGTGCCCGCTGGAGTGGGACGAGGTGGCGGACGTGGAGCCCCGGGAGCTGCGGCTGGACACCGTGCCGAAGCGGTTCGCCGAGCGGGGGGATCCGCATGCCGGGATCGACGACGCGGTGGACTCGCTGGAGTCGCTGCTGGAGCTGGCCGACCGCGACGAGCGCGAGGGCCTGTCCGATGCTCCGTGGCCGGTCCACCACCCCAAGATGCCCGGCGAGCCCACCCGCGTGGCCCCCTCCCGCGCCAGGAGGCCGAGGTGACTCAGAACCCGATGTAGCGGGTGGTGATCGAGCCGTCCGGGGTCTCGAACACGCACTCCCATCCCGGTGGCCACGACAACCACCGCGGCGGATGAAGGCTACCGGGAATCCGGCCCCTTTCCTTGACCTCGAAGCACTCCCGCCATCTGGCCTCCCAGTAGCCGGGGATCGAGATCAGCACGGCCAGGCCGAGGAGGAGAACGAGCACGAAGCCCGTGGTCAACTTCGCGACGCGCCGTGCACGTCGGCCGTGCGCCGGATCCTGGGCCTCGATGGGGAGCGCGAGGTTCCAATCCTCGGAGCGGGCCGGCATCCCCGGATCCACGAGCCGATCCTATCCCTGCCGGTGAGCGGCGTCGGAAATGTCAGTGGGTGATTCTAGGATCCTCCCATGAGCGTTGCCACGCCGATCCGGCTCACCGATCCCGTCGATAGGCTCGACGAGGCTATGGCCCAGATGACCGCCGCCTCCGCCGATATCCTGGAAGCCGTCTGGGACTGCGAGGACCGTGGCCTGTGGCGCAGGGATGGGGCGACCTCCATGAGCGCCTGGCTGGCGGCCCGCTACGGGCTGGCCCGGGCCACCGCCCGGGAGTGGGTCCGGATGGCCCGGGCCCTGCGGGAGCTCCCCCGGCTGTTCGGGGCCTACCGGTCCGGGAGGATCTCCTGGGACCAGCTCCGGCCCCTGAGCCGATTCGTGACCCGGGACACCGAGACCTACTGGGCCCGAAAGGGGGCCCACCTGCGCCCGGTCACCCTGTGGCGGGAGGCGGAGCGGCACCGCCGGGTGGGGACCAAAGACGAGCGGGAGGCCCGCCGGAGGCGGTTCCTGTCCCTGTGGTGGGACACCGACTCGCCCATGCTGTGCCTTCAGGGGATGCTTCCGCCAGAGGAGGGAGCGGCCGTAGAGGCGGCCCTTTCCCGCCGGGCCGAGCAGGTCGTGCTCACCGACCAGCCGGAGAACCCCGGCGAGGCCCGGATGGCTGACGCCCTGGTGGAGGCGGTCACCGAGGCCGGAGGAACGGGCTCGACCGACCGCCTGGTGATCCACGCCGACGCCCGGGTGGTGGCCGGGTCGGAACCCCACCGGGGGCCGTGGCTGGCCGAGACCGAGGACGGGCACCGCCTGTCTGACGACGCCGTCCGCCGGATGGCCTGTGACTCCCGGGTGGAATGGGTCCTGGAAGAGAACGGCCAGCCGGTGGGCATCGGCCGGCGGGGCCGCGCCGTTCCCGGGCCCATCGCCCGGCTGCTGCGCCACCGGGACCGCGGGATGTGCCGGTTCCCCGGATGCGAGCGCCGGCGGTGGCTGAAGGCCCATCATCTGGTGCACTGGGGGGACGGCGGCCCCACCGACCTGGGGAACCTGATCCTGCTGTGCCACGCCCATCACCGGTTGGTGCACGAGGGCGGATGGCGGACCAGCGGCCATCCCGATCGACACCTGCGGTTCCACGATCCCGGGGGGCGGCCCGTGTCGACCCATCCGCTCGGGATTCCCCGGGAAGAGCGGAGAAGGACCGCCTCAGGCTTCGGGTAGCCGATCCCAGTCGGGCGGGGTGGCGCCGGCCTGGGCGAAGGTGCAGCTGCGGGGGTCGCGGTCGGGGCGCCACCGGCGGAACTGGGCCAGGTGGCGGAGGCGGTGGCCCTGGAAGTGGTCGTAGGCCACCTCGCACACCAGCTTCGGCTGGAGCGGGATCCATTCCCTCTCGGACTGGCGCCACCGGCTGGGCCCACCGAGCACCGTCCCCTGGCCGAACCCCTCCCCGCCCTCCAGCGGCTTCAGCTTCTCGATAAGGGCCAGGCGCTCCCTGGCGGGGAACGCCCCGGCCGCACCGACGTGATGGAGCACGCCGCGGTCGTCGTACAGACCCAGGAGCAGCGACCCCACGCCCTGGCCGGACTTGTGGATGCGGTAGCCGCCCACCACGCAGTCCAGGGTGCGTTCGTGCTTGACCTTCACCATCACCCGCTTGCCGGGCTGGTACGTGAGGCCCTCGTGCTTGGCGATGATTCCGTCGAGGCCGTGCGCCTCGAAGTCGTCGAACCACCGGGCCGCCTCTTCGGGCTTCGTCGTCCACGGGCTGAGGGCCACCCGGGTTCCCGGCTTCAGGATCTCCTTCATGGCCCTGCCGGTCGGCTTCGTGCCCAGGATCTCCACCAGCCGGGCGTGCCGCTCCGCCAGCGGTCGCTTCCGGAGGTCCTTGCCGCCCTCGGCCAGGAGGTCGAACGCCACGTAGGAGGTGGGGATCTGCCCGGCCAGCAGGCGGATCCGCGACTCCGCCGGATGCAGCCGGAGCTGGAGCGAGTCGAAGTCCAGGCCGTCCGGCCCCGCCAGCACTATCTCCCCGTCGACCACGCACCTCTCGGGCAGTGCCCCGCGGAGCGGATCCAGCAGCTCCGGGAAGTAGCGGTGCAGGACCCGCTTCCCCCTGCTCTCAACGTGGACCTCGTCCCTGTCGCGGAACACGATGGCCCGGAAGCCGTCCCACTTCGGCTCGTACAGCCAGCCATCGCCCCGGGGGATGTCTCGCTCGAGCTTCGCCAGCATGGGCTCCAGCGGCGGCTTCACCGGGAGCGTCACTCGAGCGCCTCCTCCAGGACGTCGGGGTACTTGAGGCCGCTGCCGGTGGCCACCAGCACCACGCGGTCCTCCGCTCCGAGGTCGCCGCGCTGCCGGAGCGCCAGCGCCCCGGCCAGGGTGGCCGCCGCCTCCGGCGAGGGAAGCACGCCTCCCTCCCGAGCCATGGTCCCCACCGCCTCCACGATGGCCGCGTCGGGAACGGCCACCGCCGTACCGCCGCTGTCCCGGATCGCCGACAGCGCCATGCGGTGGCCCAGGGCCTTCGGGACCAGGAGGCCGCTGGCGATCGTGCCCGCCTCCTCCCACACCTCCGTGTCCTCGCGGCCTTCCTCGAATGCCCGGACGACCGGGGCGCAGCCGGTGGACTGGACCGCCATCATCCGGGGCAGGTCGCCCTCGATCCAGCCGAGCTCGCGGAGCTGGACCCACCCCCGCCAGATCCCGATCAGCGCCAGCCCCCCACCGGTCGGGTACACGACGGCGTCGGGAGCCTCCCAGCCGAGCTGCTCGGCGATCTCGAAGCCGAGCGTGCGCTTGCCGTCCAGGCGATAGGGCTCGCGGAACCCGGTGACGTCGAACCACCCCTCCCGCTCGACCACCTCGGCCAGCTCCCGGCCGGCGGCGCCGATGTTCCCCTCGACCTCGAGCACGTCGGCCCCGTGGGCCCGGCACTCCAGCGCGGTGATCCGGGGGGCCTCCGAGGGCACGGCCACGTGCACCCGGACCCCCGCCGCCGCGCCGTAGCAGGCCCAGGCGCCCCCCGCGTTCCCCGCCGTGGGCAGGGCCACGTCCGGGAGCCCCAGCTCCACCGCCCGGGAAACGCCGCACGAGGCTCCCCGGGCCTTGAAGGTCCCGGTGGGGTTCCGCCCCTCGTCCTTGATCCACACCCCACCCACGCCCAGGAGCGAGGCCGTGCCGTCGGAGACGAGCATCGGGGTGAAGCCCTCCCCCAGCGAGACCACGTGCTCGTCGTCCTCGACCGGCAGCAGCTCTCGGTACCGCCACATCGTGGGCACCCGTCCGGCCACGTCCTCGGGGCGGACCGCCCGGCCGATCGCCTCCAGGTCGTAGTCGACCAACAGCGGCGCCCCGTCCTCCCGGCACACGCCCTGGGGGCGGCCGTGGTCGTACGTCCGGTGGCACTTCGAGCACGTCAGCCCGGTGACGAACGAGGTCACGAGGCCTCCAGGATCAGGTCGACGGCGGCGGCGAGGTCGTCGACCACGGGGACGTCGGGGCCGGGGTGGTGGTCCGAACCGGGAAGCAGCCCGTGGCCGGTGCGCACCATGATCGGCCGGGCCCCGGCTCGCCGGCCGGCCTCCGCGTCACCCGGGTGGTCGCCGACCATCCACGAGGCGGTCAGGTCCAGGTCCAGCTCCCGGGCCGCCAGCCGGAGCATCCCGGGCTCGGGCTTGCGGCACTCGCAGGGCCCGGTGAACTCGGGATGGTGCGGGCAGAAGTACCAGCCGTCCACCCAGATCTCCTCCCCACCCAGCAGCTCGGCCACCCTGGCGTTGACGGCCCGCACGGCGGCCTCGGTGAACAGTCCCCGGGCCACGCCGGCCTGGTTCGTCACCACCGCCAGGCCGAAGCCGGCGTCCCGGAGCCGGCGAAGCGCCAGGGACACCCCTGGCAGGAGCTCCACGCGCTCGGGCTCGCCCAGGTGGCCGACCTCGGCGATCAGCGTGCCGTCGCGGTCGAGGAAGACCCCGGGCCTCACTCGGGGGGGAAGGCCTCGTCGACGAAGCGGCACAGCAGGTGCCCCACGGTGATGTGGCCCTGCTGGATCCGCCCGCTGGATTCCCCTGGGGTGTGCAGGCACACGTCGGCCAGGTCGTCGAGCGGCGAGGCCCCCGGCCCCACCAGGGCCACCACCCGCACGTCGCGGGCCCGGGCTTCCTGGGCCGCCCTGACGACGTTCGTCGAGCGGCCGCTGGTCGACAGGCACACCAGGGCGTCGCCCGGCCGACCTAGGGCGGCCACCTGCCGGGCGAAGACCTCATCGAACCCGAGGTCGTTCCCCACGGCGGTGAGGATGGAGGTGTCGGTGGTCAGGGCCACACCGGCCACCGCCCGGCGTTCCCGGCCCGCATCGAGCCGGCCCACGAGCTCCGCCGCCAGGTGCTGGGCGTCGGCGGCGCTTCCCCCGTTGCCGCAGAACAGCACCTTGCCGCCTCCGGTGACCGCCTCGGTGAGGATGGCGCCGGCCTTGGCCGCCAGGGCCGGGAGGTCCCCCTCGGCCAGCGCCGCCATGGCCCGCGCGGAGGATTCGAGCTCCTCCCGGGCCCGGGCCTCGGGGTCTAGGGCGCCCGCCACGTCTGGACGCCCTGCTCCTCGAAGTGGAACTTCACGACCCGGGCCCCGGCCAGCTCCATGGCCTCGGCCACCCGGGGGCGGTCGTTGAAGGGGCAGAACAGCAGGAGGTACCCGCCGCCGCCCGCGCCCAGCAGCTTTCCGGCGGTGGCCCCGGCCCCGCGGGCCCGCTCGTACAGCTCGTCGATGCGGGTGTTGGTGATGCCCTCCGTGAGGTGTCGCTTGGCGTGCCAGGAGGCGTCCAGCACCTCGGCGAACGTGACCAGGTCGCCGGTGAGCAGGGCCTCCTTCAGCTCCAGCGTGAGGGCCTTGATCCTCCCCAGCGCCTCCACCGACTCCTTCCGTCCGGTGACGTACCCCTCCACCTGGCGGCGGAGGATGCCGCCGGACTTGCGGGTCATCCCCGTGTAGCACAGGAGCAGCGAGCCGTGGAGCTCGTTGGCCACGTCCGGAGGGATGCGGAGCGGGTTCACCACCACGCGGTCCTGGCCCCAGAACTCGATGAAGTTGAAGCCGCCGAACGTGCACGCGTACTGGTCCTGGAGGCCGCCCGCCTGGCGCAGGTCCACGCGCTCGACCTCGTACGCCCGGCGGGCCAGCTCGTACGGGGTCAGGGGGGTATGGGTCTGCTCGGCCACCGCGGCCAGCATGGCCACGACCAGGCCGGACGAGGACCCCAGGCCCGAGCCCGGGGGGGCGTCGCACAGCAGGTGCAGCTCGAGCCCTGTCTCGGGCGCCATGCTCCGCAGGCAGGCCTTGACCAGGTCGAGGTGGCCGTCGAACACCAGCTCCTCGGGGCTGGCGTAGGTGGCCGAGGAGCCGTCCACGGAGAACACCCGGTACTCGGAGTCCTCCCTCGGGCGCAGCGATGCGAACGCGTACAGGTCGATGGTGGCCGACAGCACGCAGCCGCCGTGGTCCTTCGGGTACGGCATGACGTCGGTGCCGCCGCCGGAGAAGCTGATCCGCAGGGGGACCTTGGCCCGGATGGCGCGGCCGACCGTCCGGCCCTCCACCCCTGGAACGTGCTGCTCGGTCCTCATCGCTCCGCGACGGTGTCGATGAGCAGCCCTCGCAGCCGCGTCGACAGGGCGTCCCAGGTGAACTCGCGATGGACCCGGTCGGCCCCGGCACGGCCCATCTTGGTGGACCGCTCGGGAGCGGTGAGCAGCCGCAGGATCGCACCGGCGACCTCGTCCCGCTCGGAGCCGTCGACCACCAGGCCGGTCTCGCCGTCGAGGACGGCCTCCGGGGCGCCGCCGGAGTCACCGGCGACGCACGGCCGGGCCACCGCGGAGGCCTGGAGGAACACGGCCCCGAAGGCCTCGACCTCCAACCCCCACTTGCGGGTCCGGCACGGCATGGCGAACACGTCGCCGGCCCGGAAGTACGCCGGGAGGTCCTCGTAGCCCACCTCGCCGGCGAACACCACCCGGTCCTCCACGTCCTTGCGGCGGGCCAGCGAGCGGAGGCGCTCGTAGTCCGGGCCCGAGCCCACGATCAGGAACCGCACGTCGGGGACCTCCTCCGCGATCCGCGGCAGGGCCCGGATGATCTGGTCCTGGCCCTTGCGCAGGGTCAGCCGGGACACGCAGCAGATCACGGGGGCCGCGCCGAGGCCGTGCCGGTCCCGGACCCACGCGTCGTCGACGCCCGGGTGGAACAGCTCGTCGTCGATGCCCGGGGGGAGCAGCTCGGTCCGGGTGTGGTTGTCACCCACGGCGGCCCGCATCAGATCGGTGGCCCACACCGACACCCCCATCACCAGCGCCGCGTGGCGGCCGACGCTTGCCAGGACCGATCGAGTCACCGGGACCTTGGCCGACCAGATCTCCACGCCGTGGGTGAAGGTGGCGTAGGGCACCCCGGTCTTCTTCGTGATGGCGCGGCCCATCATCGCCAGCGGCATGGCCGCCCCGAACAGGACGATGTCCGCGGCCTCCTCGGAGATGAGGTCCACCACCCGGTCCAACGCCCCGGGGGTGGGGTACATCGAGTCCGAGGACCACCGGACGACCCGGTGCGGGAACGAGGCGTCGAACGCCTCCGCCCCCGGCCAATCCGACGCGAACACGGTGACCTCCCCGGGGGGGAACCGCCGGACCAGGTGGGACACGTAGTAGTTGATCCCGCCCACCTTGGGGGGGAAGTCGTTCGTGACCACGAGTACCTTCATCCGCCGGTCCTCGGTTCGTGTGCCCGGTGCTTCTTACCCGGGGCTGGCGAGCGCGAAAGCCGCTTGGTCTGGCGGGCCAGATGATACTTGCCGCGGGAAGGTTCCGTCCGGCCTCAGCGGATGCGGGGCCCTCCGGCCTGGGCGACGTACATCGTGTCCTTGGCGTTGGTCCCGTTGCTGGGGTTGAGCCCGGTCCCCACGGGACCGTCCGGGCCTGCGGTCACGTCTTCGGCATAGGCGATGTGGAACCGCCCGTCCGGACCGATGGCGATCTGGAGGTAGTCCCACAGCGCCCGCACCAGCGGGCCGATGCGGACCGGGTTCGGGTCGGCCACGCCGGAGGCGATGACGGGCGAGGAGGTGGGCGCCCGGGTCACCACCGCCGCGTGCAGGAACCACTGGGAGTCCGCCGGAACCTGGTCGGGGTGCGGCCCCGGCGCCGTGTTCTCGTACCAGGCGATGGCGATCCGTCCGGACCTGCCCGCGGCGATCCACGGGAACGCCGAGCACCCCGGCCCGTCCACCTGGACCTTGGGCCTCCAGGTCGCTCCGCCGTCGGTGGACGCGGCGTAGAAGACGTCGCAGCCGCCTCCGGCCTCGGACCACACGCCGTACACCACACCGGCCGAGTCCACCGCGTTGGCCACCATGATGGGGCCGATCCGCCGTCCCGGGTCAACGTCGGCCACCGTGGTCTCCCGCCACGTCTGCCCCCCGTCGTGGGTGTCCCGGGAGCACAGCGAGGTCCCGTTGCCGCAGTTGCCGAACAGGTACGCGGTCTGGGAATCGTCCCGGGGCGCGGCCACCATCCCCGTGAAGAAGCGCTGGCCCGGGAACGTGGAGGTCGACTCCTCCCAGGTCAGCCCCTGGTCGGTGCTGCGGTACACGGCCACGTGCGAGACGTGGTTCACATAGAGCCACAGCGATTCGTCGTCCTCGCCGGTCCCGCCGTAGGCCAGCCAGGGACGGTCGTCGAACCCGGGGAGGACCCCGAGCGTGTGGGGGAGCGTGAACTCCCACGACGGCTTGTCGCCTGGTCCCTCCGGCGGGGCCCACCGGCTGAACGCCAGGGTGGGGATGGCGGTGTCCACGAAGTACATGCGGTCCTGGGCATCGATGGCGATGTCGCCCTCCGCTCCGTAGGGGCTCCGCTCCCGCCAGTTCAGCGGGGTGGTCAGCTCATCGAAGCTCCTGCCGTCGTTCTGGGACACCCACAGCGGAGAGGCCTGCCCCACCGAGGTGACGCCGGCGATGTAGATGACTCCCTGGGAATCGACCTTGATCGACGGCTCGGCGGAGGGCTGTCGCTCCCCGTTGCCGATCGCGGTGCCGATCGGGTTGTGGGCCTCCACCTGGAGGGGCTCGGTGAAGCTCAGCGCGCGGCCACGGGGGGTTCCGGCGGCGGGTGGGCCGACCACGCCGACCACGGCGAGGGTCAGGACGAGGGAGAGCGAGCGGCGAAGCATCTGGCCTCCTTTGGACGGGCCGTCGGGGAAGGTGTTCTCTGCAGGGGCCCGGATTCCTCCCTCCGCGGGCGCCGGATTTGCCCCGACCCGTCCGGAGATGACCGCCGGATGACCCACGGAAATGGTCCTTTGTGACCATCAAGCCGTGCCGCTTCCTCCCGATATACGACAGGAGCGCCTCGGCCGAATGGCCGGGGCGGGGGAGAGGAGGAACGACGACCACGATGCTCGCGACGCGTCTGCGGCTGATCCTGCTGCTGGCCGGGCTGGTCCTGGTGGCCACGACGACCGGCGCGGTGGCCTCGACGGTCGATGTGTCGCTGACGGTAGAGAGGCCGGCGGGCAGCCCGCCGACGCTGGCCTTCACGGGGTTCCCGATCCTCCTGCTGGTGGCCCTCCTGGCGATCCTGGTCGTGGGAGGGGCTCTGATGATTCACCGCCGGCAGGGAGCGGGCGGGAACGGAGACAGGAAGGGGGAGTTGAGATGCGCAAGGGCATGGCAACCGCCTGCGGCTTGCTCGTGATCGCCGCGGTGGCGGCGGGCCCGGTGGGGGCACAGGAGTCCACGGACGTGCTCCTGGCCGCGGTGGCCGGAAGCCGGACGCTGAAGGTCACCACGCCGACGGGAACGAACCTGAACGGCGGGGAGCTCAACCTGGGGACGGCCCACACCGGCGCCTTCGTGACGACGGTGACCGACCTGAACTACGACCACGTCGGGTATCAGGTCTCCGCGACGCTGTCGAACCTGTACCTGTTCGGCGGCTCGTTCGACTGTGCCAAGAAGGTCGACTCCGGGGACCTGTCGGCGGCGTTCCCGATCGATGCCCAGCTCCAGGACCTCGGTGCCCTGGTGCAGGGGCTGGTGGACCTGGAGGGGACGGTCGACGGCGCGCTGGCCACGTTGCTCGACCCCACCGGGGCGATCGGGCTCATCCTGTCCACGGCGGGGCTCGACCCGCTGGCGGGGCGGCCCCTGGAGATCACCGGGCCGATCGCCGCACAGGTCGAGGACACGCTGGCCGGGGCTTTGAACGGCGCCTCGTCCGTGCTGCCGGTGAAGATCTCCAACGGTTCGCCGGGTCCCTTCACCACGCCGGCGAGCCACCCGCAGTGCGGGGGTGGCGGAGGGTCGCCGACCTCCCGGCTGCTGATGTCCGGTGACGCCTCCAGCCTGGGTGGGTTCGTGCAGGACCTCATCGACGACCTCCAGGCCCTGGTGGACGGCATCAGCGCTTCCGACATGATCACCGACGGCACCATCGACGCGGCAGCCGCGGAGGCCGCCGCGGCGGAGGCCGTCCAGGGTCTCCAGGACCAGATCAACTCGGAGCTGGCCGGGCTGGGCCTGCCCCCGATCGCCCTGCCCCAGACGGGTGCGGTGATCGATCAGGTCCTCGACACGCTGGTGGGGCTGCTCGACACGGCGAACCTGCTGGGACAGTCGGGGGCCGGCATCTCGGTCCCGAACCTCAACGCGGATCCGGACTCGGCGCCCACCGCCGGAATCTACAAGGGCCGGATGGTGGTCACCCTTGTCGACGTTCCCTAGGCGACTCGGGGGATCCCGCCTCGGGGCGGCGGCTGCGGCCGCCGCCCTGGCGGCGATCTGGGTGCTGATGGCCGCGGGGCCGGTAGCGGCCATCGAGACGCAACGCTTCGGGATCGAGCCGTACCCGCTGTTCGAGGGGAACGAGGTGCGCCGGTCGTTCGACGTGGCCTTGGCACCCGGCGGGTCGGTCACCGAGGCGGTCCGGGTGTGGAACAAGACCAAGCAACCGGTGGAGGTCCGCCTCTACGGGGCCGCGGTCGACGTCGCCGATGGGGCCTACGAGGTGGCCCCGTACGAGGCCCGGGGTCAGGGGGCCGGGGCCTGGGTGGTCCCCGACCGGAGCCTGGTCCGGCTCGATCCTGGCCAGGACGAGGTCGTGGAGTTCACGGTGCACGTCCCGCCCGTGCTGGGCGAGGGCCGGCCGGCCACCGCCCTGGTGGCCGAGAGCGACACGGGCCTGTCGTCGGCCGGCGTGGACGTGGTGGCCCGCCTGGCGATGCTGGTGCGGGTCGGCCCAGCCGACTCGCTGTTCGGCAGCTTCTCGTGGTGGATCATCCTGGCGGCGCTCCTGGCCCTGGCCGCGGCCGTGGCCGGGCTCACGCTTCGCCGCCGAGCACGCCGCGCTTCCTCCTGACCGTCGTCAGCGGTCCACGGCCAGGGGGGCGGGGCCGGGGCGGATCCCCAGGCGGCCGAGGGTGTCGTCGATGTCTCGGATCGTGTCCTCGGCCAGCGGCCGAGCGAGCCGGGAGGTGGGCGACGGAAGGGCGCCCCGTCGGCGGAGCAGCTCCTTGCGGATCGCCAGGCCGATCCCCGGCTGCCCCTCGAGCTGGATCAACGGGAGGTACCGGTCGAAGATCCGGGCGGCCTCACCGGGCTCGCCCGCGTTGACCGCCTGGCGGACCGCGCGAAGGATCTCGGGGAAGGCGAAGCCGGTCATCGTGCCGCACGCGCCCCGGCGAAGCTCGCCGAGCGCGGAGGCCCCGCCGAGGCCGCCGAACACCCGGAGCCCGGCATCGGCCGCCAGGAGCCGGGCGATCTTCGGCGGCGTGGGCGGGTCCTCGAGCTTCACGGTCCGCGAGCCCGCCGCCTCCAGGCACGCGAGGAGGAGGCCCACCGGGATGCGGACGCCGGTGGCGGCCGGCTCGTCCTGGATCACCACCGGCACGTCCACCCCCTCGGCGACCTGAGCGAAGAACGCCGGCAGCGACTCCAGATCCCGGTGGAGCGGTGGTGCCGACACCATCACGGCGGCGGCCCCCAGTGCAGCGGCCCTCCCGGCCAGGTCGATGGCCACCCGGGCATGGCCCCCGGAGCACCCCACGACGATCGGCACCCTGCCCGCCGTCCCCTCGAAGATCGCCTCCAGGGCACGGTGGCGCTCGTCCGGCGTCAGCGCCGCCGCCTCCCCGGTGACCCCCATGGCCGTCAGGCCGTCCACGTCCCACGACACCACGGCCTCGACCAGCCGTCTCTGGCCCGCCCCGTCGAGGTCGCCCGCCTCGTCGAAGGCGGTGGGGACCACGAACCACGTCCCTCGCAGCTCCGTCATAGCGGATCGAGGTGCGGGCGGGGCTCGAACGAGCGGTCCAGCCCGTACGGGTTCTCGGCCGCGGTCACCTTCCCGGTCACGACGTCCACCAGGTGGCGCGAGCCGGCCGGGGACGCCATGACGCCGTGCCCGCAGTACCCGGTGTTCACGAACACCCCGGCAAGGGGGGTCTGGCCGATCAGGGGGCGCCGGTCGGGGGTCATCGTGTACTGGCCCGCCTGGAGCATCCACGAGGCCGCCCCCCACTCCCACACCTCCCGCCAGAACGGCGCCACCCGGGCCACGGAGACGGGGCTGGCCGGGTCGAGGAGCCGGAAGGCGAAGCCGTGGTCGACGGGAACCTCCTCGGTCGGAGGCGTGGGAGGGGTAGCCGGGTCCGTGAACAGCATCGAGGCGCCACGGTACGAGGGCCGCCAGTGCGCCCCGGTGTCCTCGTCGATCGTCATGGGGGCATCCGGCGGCACCCGGGGAACGTCGGGCAGCACCACCTTCTGGCGGGCCACCGTGGTGACCGGCAGCTCCACCCCCGCCAGGCCAGCCACCCGACCGGAGAACGGCCCCGCGGCCACCACAACGGCGTCGGCGTCCACGGCCCCCCGACCGGTCTCGACCCGCAGGCGCCCGCCCCCGCGCCGGATCCCGGTCACTTCGCATCCCAGGACCACCGGCGCTCCGGAGCCGGCGGCCAGCCCGAAGGTCAGGGCCCGGGGGTCGATCAGGCCGTCCCCCCGGCGGAACCGCGCCTGAACGACCGCGGGGTCCAGGTACGGGAACGCGTCCCGGGCCTCCTCGCGGGACAGCAGCTCCACGTCGTCCAGGCCCCAGGACCGCTGGGCCTCCACCAGGCGCCGCTGGCGCCCGGCGCCCTCCTCGGTCGAGGTTACCCACAGGTACCCCTGGGCCCGGGGGCGGGGGTCGTACTCGCTTTGGCCGGTCACCTCTGCGAAGCGGAGGAACAGGTCCACGGACTCGCGCACCAGGGCCAGGTCTTCCTCGTTGTCCTGCTGGAGGCGGAACCCCCCGGCGGCGGCGGCGGTGGTCAGCGAGCACAGCGCAGGCCGGCGCTTGAGCAGGACCGGCCGCAGCCCGGCCCTGGCGGCATAGAAGGCGGTGGCCGCTCCGACGATGCCGCCCCCCACGATCACGACCTCCGCTCCGCGGGGGAGGTCCGGCGCGTAGCTCACGCCCACCGCGGGACCGCCCTCACGTCGTGACGATCCGAACGACCTGCACGCCCGCCCAGATCCCGGTGGCGATCGCGGCGAGCTGGAGCACGAGCCAGTACCACCGGGTGCCGGTCACGACCGGCCCCCCTCGATGACGCGTCGCTTGGCCGCCCGGTACTCCTGGTCGTCGAGCGCCCCGGAGCGGTGCAGGGCGTGCAGCCGCTCGAGCGCCGACACCACGTCGCCGTTCCCACCGTCCTCGCCGCTGGCGTCCCCGCCTCCCGCGCGCCCCATCTTCCGCACGGCCGCCATCGTGGACGCCGCCGCCCTGATCGTCGCCGGGGGCAGCGCTCCGCCGAACGGCCGGCCGGCGCTCGATCCACCGAACTCCTTCACCACCGCTCCGATCGCTCCCCGAAGGGGAAGACCACCCATCGCCGCGAACACCACCGCGCACACCAGCCATCCCCACGCCAGGCCGCCGTCACCGGGGGGGTCGATCCCGAACTCGAGGAAGTTCCACCCGAGCGAGAGGAACAGCGCCGACCACAGGAGCGAGGAGAACCCTGGGACCTGCCTCGAGGTGCCCTGCCACACGTAGATGCCGGCGAAGATCAGCCCCCCCCAGATCCCGCCCACCAGCAGGAGCGGCGTCCCCTGGGGGCACGGGTGGGCGATGACGAACGGACCTCCCCGGGCGCAGAAGCCCCCGATCCCCATCACCGCGCGCATCCCCAGGAACACCATCGTGAGCGCGCACGACACGGCGGCCAGGGACACGAAGATCCACAGCGATGTCCGGCCCAGGCCGGGGGGCGCTCCCTCTCGCGTGGCCACCCGTTGACCCTACTGTGGGGATGGTTTCGGGGCGAGGACACGTCCCCCGGCCCGGGCCCCACCCGCGGTGGTGGCCGCCCCGACCAGGAGCAGCGTGACGAGGAACGCCACGTACAGCCACGGCCCCGCCTCCCCCCACCGGAGCTGATCGGGGAACCGGGCCAGGGCCCCGAGCTGCAGGAGGGCCAGCAGGATGTACGGAGGGCCGGCCACCCTGATCCGGAGGTAGTCGTTCTCCCAGGCGCCCTGGGCCACGATCACCCCCACGGCCACCAGCCAGGCGGCGGTCGCCCGGGCGGTGAGCGGGGTGAGCGCCCACGGCCACCACCGACCGACCGTCTCCGGGAGGGCGAACAGGCCCACGCCGTAGGAGAGGAGGATCGCCGCCTCGGCGGCGCCGAGCGTCCGCAGCCACCGCGGAAGCGGCGCCGTTCGAGGCGGGTCCTGCCCCCGGGCCCGGCGCTGGGCAAGGATGGAGACCAGGAGGGCCAGGGGCTGGAGCGAGTACACCGCGAGCCACAACCATCCGGCGATGCGGGGCACCGGGTCGGGGTCGTCGAGGTGGAACAGATCCAGGTGAAGCAGCGTCGCGGCCAGGGTGAGCACCACGAACACCGTCACCCCGGGAACGCCCAGCCGCACCCACGCCCACACCCGCCCGCGAACCGACAGCGCCGCCAGCAGCGCCGCGCTCCAGTACAGGGCGCCCAGGAACGCTGCGGTGAGCGGCAGGGCGATGGTCCAGGCGAAGAGCCGGTCGGTGCGCGTGGGCAGCACGTACAGCGAGACGCCGGCCACGAACACCAGGGCCGAGCCCACCACGAACACCCATCGCATCGCGGGCACCACCCGGCGGACCGGCTCCCCGGCGTTCACCCGACCGATGGTAGCCGGACCTATCGGTGACCCGCGAGGCTCCCGCCGGCCTTGGGGCGAGCCACCCGAGGAAGGGGAAGTCCCCGCCCGGTCTGCTATGCTGATTCCACGGGTGGCGAATGGAGCCACCCCGTGAGGGTTCAACTCCGCAGTTACTCCTTCGGGCGTTCCGCAGCGGGTGCGAGGCCTCGCCGGAACGACCGCGGCAGCGCGCCGCAGAAGGAGTTCACAGATGTCACAGCGGACCTTCGCCGACCTCGGCGTGTCGGCGCCCGTGGTGCGGGCGCTGGCCCGACGAGGGATCGAGGCGCCGTTCCCCATCCAGTCGCTGGTGATGGGTGACGCCCTGGCCGGGCGGGACGTGCTGGCACGCTCCCAGACCGGGTCGGGCAAGACCCTGGCCTTCGCCATCCCCATCGCCCAGCGGTCCAATCACTCCAAGCAGCGTCCCACCGCGCTGGTCCTGGTCCCCACCCGCGAGCTGGCCGTCCAGGTGGTCGGCGAGTTCGCCGGCGTCGCCGAGGCCTGCGGGATCCGGGTGGCCGCGGCGTACGGCGGTGTAAGCATCCGCGAGCAGTCCGCCAAGGTGTCCCGGGCGGACGTGGTGGTGGCCACGCCCGGTCGCCTGGAGGACCTGGCTCGCCGCGGCCTGATGCGGCTGGGCGCCATCCGCATCCTGATCCTCGACGAGGCCGACCGGATGCTCGACATGGGGTTCCAGCCCCAGGTCGACGAGATCGTCCGCAGGCTCCCCGGTGACCGCCAGACGATGTTCTTCTCGGCCACGCTCGGCGGCGAGGTCGGCCGGCTGGCCGCCAGGTACACGCGCGATCCCGTCCGGCACGAGGTGGAGATGCTCCGTCCGACGGTGGAGGAGGTGGAGCACCGGTTCGTCCCGGTCACTCAGCAGAACAAGCTCGACACGCTGGCCGGGATCCTCCAGGCGGAGCCGGGCCTCGGCCTGGTGTTCGTCCGGACCAAGCGCGGCGCGGACCGGCTGGCCCAGCGGCTCCGGGCCAAGGGGGTCCCCGCGGCGGCCATGCACGGCGACCTCTCCCAGGCCATCCGCGAGCGGACGTTGGGCAGGTTCCGCGCGGGCAAGGTCAACACCCTGGTGGCCACCGACGTGGCGGCCCGTGGCCTGGACATCGACGACGTGGCCCACGTGGTGAACTACGACCCGCCCGAGGACGACGACGGCTACGTCCACCGGGTGGGCCGGACCGCCCGTGCCGGGAAGACCGGGGCCGGCGTCACGCTCGTGCTCCCGGACCAGCAGGGGGACGTCAGCCGCATCGCCGCTCGGCTCCGCCTGGCCGACGAGTTCCAGCGCGAGGGGATGAAGGTGGCTCCGCCCCGGGTGGTCTACACCTCGCGGCGCGGCCGCCGGTCGCTGCTGTACGGTCGCCCTCGCCGCACCGCGTAGCGGGGCCCCTCGGCGTAGCCGACCCGGGGCTCGTTTCCCGCATTAGAGCCCTCACATCGTGTCCTCACGCCGTTCTCACCGACCGGGACCAACCTTGGGCTTGAGCCGGGCGGCGTCGCCCGGACCGGTCGAGTCGGGGAGGCGGAGCGATGCGGAGAGTCATCGTAGGGCTGCTGGCGGCGGCGCTGTCTGTGGGCCTGGCGCCTGCGGCGCTGGCGGAGGAGACCGTGTGCAAGGGCACCATCGGCGCGAAGACCCTTGACAACGTGAAGGTGCCGCAGGGAGCGACGTGCGTGCTCAAAGGAACCAAGGTGAAGGGAACCGTGAAGGTCAACAAGAACGCGGTGCTCGACGCGGTGGGCGTCAACGTGATCGGGAACGTGCAGGGGGAGAACGCCAAGAACGTCATCGTCCGGGCGGGGTCGTCCGTGGGCGGGAGCGTTCAGGTCGTGCAGGGCAGCCGCGGCAAGGTGGCCAAGTCGAAGATCGGGGGCGACATCCTCTACGACGAGCAGAGCGGTCTCGTCAAGGTGAGGAACAGCACCACCGGAGGCAACGTGCAGGCGTTCCAGAACACCGGTGGGGTGGTCATCGAGAAGAACGTGATCGGCGGCAACCTCCAGTGCAAGGAGAACAAGCCCAAGCCCACGGGCGGGGGAAACAAGGTGGACGGCAACAAGGAAGACCAGTGCAAGAACCTGTAGCGTCCTGAGCCGCGCGATCGAGTTCGATCCGACCCCGGCAGGGTGCCGGGGTCGGACGTTTCCGACAGATCCCCCGATCCGCCGAGGGCCGGCGAGGGGTCATTCCCATGCATCGAGGCGGCAACTGGCGTAGACTGTGGCCGTGAAGATCCCCGTCTACCGCACCGAGCGCGGCTTGATCCTGCGCGTCATCGAGGCGGATGACGGTGGCCTGAAGGTGGAGACGCTCACCGACGGCGTCTGGGTCGCCGGCCGGATCGGTATGGTGGGCCTCCGGCTCTCGCCCACGACCACCGTGCTCACATCGAAGGAGCTCAAGAGGCTCCCCGAGTGATGGAAGCGCCACCGCCCGGAGGGGTCGCTCTCCCTCAGGCGTGATCTATGGCCACAGGGCCAGGATGATGGCCACGAGCGTGTAGCCGAGCAGGTTGAAGATCCCGGTGATCCAGAACCAGGCCCCCCGGTTCGGCTTGGGCTCGTAGGCGGCCCCCACGGCCGTGAGCGCCACGGCGAAGCCCACCCCGGTGACGATCCCCAGGACGACGGCCTCGCCGACGGTGCCGGTATCGGTGGCAACGGCCAGCATGGCGATGGCCACCGCCGTGACGAAGTAGATCACCAACGTCGCCAGGAAGACGAGCGGGTTGGCGCCGGACACGGTCTCCATCCCGATGGCCCGCTGCCAGGCCCGGCCGAGCACGGGAGGCGCGTACCAGATCCCCCCCAGGATGAACCAGGCCACCGCAGCCACCAGGACGGCCACGTAGTTCACGTCGCCGAGCAGGTCGAACGACATCCTCCCTCCTTTCCGTGCGGTCGTGGCTTAGACCCTCGGAGTCGCGGTTCGGGTACGGCCGGGGCGCGACCGTGGCTACACTGTCCGTCCGTGCCGGAGCGCGTCCTGTCCACCCGAGCGCTCAATCGGGCGCTGCTGGCCCGTCAGGGGCTGCTGGAGCGGTTCAACGGTCCCCTGACCCGGGCCCTGGAGCGCGTCGGCGGGCTCCAGTCCCAGTACGCCCCCTCGGCATACGTCGGCCTGTGGTCGCGCCTGGCCGGGGTCCGGCGGGAGGACCTGACCACGGCCCTGGAGCGGCGCCGGGCCGTCCAGGGGACCCTGATGCGGGTCACCATCCACATCGTCTCGGCGCGGGACTACCCGCTGTTCGCCGCGGGGCTCCGGACGTATCGGCCCCGGTCATGGATGCGGAGCTTCGGGGAGGAGCTGGCCGGAGTGGACACGGCCGCCCTGGCGGCTCGGGTGCGCCAGGTGCTGGGCGATGGACCCCGCAAGGCCCCGGAGGTGCAGGAGCTCCTCCAGGCAGAAGGCTATCCTCGTCGCGCCTGGCAGCTGGCTGGGTGGCTCGTCGACGTGGTCCGCGTCCCACCCTCGGGCACGTGGGAACGGCGGCGGGCAGACTTGTACGCCTTGGCCGACGACTGGTTGGGGCCGTCCGATGTGAGCGAACCGGAGGGCCTCGTGCACCTGGTTCGCCGATATCTCCAGGGGTTCGGGCCGGCATCGCTGAACGACCTGGCCGGCTGGGCCGGGGTCCCGGCCACGGCCCTCCGGCCGGTGGCGGAGCGACTGTCGCTCCGCCGCTTCCGGGACGAGCACGGCGGGGAGCTCCTCGACGTGCCGCGGGCACCGCTCCCCGATCCCGCCACCCGCGCCCCAGTTCGGTTCCTCCCCACCTGGGACGCCACCCTGCTGGCACACGCCCGGCGCACCCAGGTCCTCCCCGAGGAGCACCGGCCCCTGGTGTTCGGCACGAAGACGCCGCACTCCGCTCCCACGTTCCTGGTCGACGGGCGGGTCGCCGGGATCTGGCGGTACGAGCGGGGCCGGGTGCGGCTGGATCCCTTCGATCCGCTCCCCAGGGCCGCGCGCCGAGAGCTGGAGGAGGAGTCCGCCCGCCTGGCCGCGTTCCACGAGGCCTAGCCGGGTCGCGGGCTTCGCCGGCGCAGCCCTATGCTCCCTCCCGTGGCCCACCGTCTCCTCCTCGACACCTCCAGCCTGATGTACGGGGCGTACTTCGCCCTCCCGCAGTCGATCACCGACACCCGGGGCTCCCCGGTCAACGCGCTGCACGGCTACCTGGACATGACCGCCACGCTGGCGCGCGGGCGAGGCACACCGGACGTCGTGCACTGCTTCGACGACGACTGGCGGCCGGCGCCGAGGGTGGCGGCCTACGACGGCTACAAGGCGGAGCGGCCGGAGGAGCCGGAGGTGCTGACCCGCCAGTTCGAGGAGCTGCCGGGCCTGCTCGAGGCGGTGGGGATGAGCTGGGCCAGGGCCGCCGGGTGGGAAGCGGAGGATGCCATCGGCTCGCTGGTTGCACGGGGCGGGAGAGGAGATCGCCTGGAAGTGGTGACCGGAGACCGGCACCTGATCCAGCTCGTCCGTGACCCGGTCGTGCGCGTGCTGATGACCAGGCGAGGGGTGTCGAACCTCGAGGAGCTGGACGAGCGGGGCGTGCTGGAGCGCTTCGGGGTTCCGGCGGCCCGGTACGCGGACTTCGCGGTCCTGCGGGGCGACCCCTCCGACGGCCTGCCCGGCGTGCCGGGTGGGGGAGAAGACGGCCCGCGAGCTGGTGAACGCCTATCCGAGCCTGGAGGCGCTGCTCGAGGCCGTCCGGGCCCCTCGCCGGACCAAGGCCGTGCTCCAGCGATCTCCGGCCCTGCGGGCCAGGCTGCTCGGGGCGGAGCCGTACCTACGGGCCATGCGGGAGGTGGTCCCCATCCGGACGGACCTCGACGTGGAGGTTCGCCGGAGCGCCCCGGACCCCCCGGCCGCCGCGCGCCTGGCCAAGCGCCTGGGCCTGGCCGGCCCGACCCGGCGGCTCGGCGAGGCCCTCGACGGAGCGTAGGCACCTGGCGCGGCGGGCCGCGCGTCGCTCAGACGCGCCGTCGGTACCGGGCGATCGTGAGCGAGGAGAACACCGCCGTGATGCCCACCAGCCACAGCACCGACCACAGCAGGGGCTTGGCCACGGGAAGGTCTCCCAGCATCAGCCCGCGAGCGGCGTCGATCACATGGCTGATCGGGTTCACGGTGGCGAACGCCTCCAGCCACCCCGGCATGGTCTCCGGCGGCACGAAGGCCGAGCTGGCGAACGTGAGCGGGAGGATGATCATGAACCCCCACGTGTTCACCGACTCGGGGCTCTTCGCGGTGATCCCGATGAACGCCATCGGCCAGCACATCGTCAGCCCGAAGGCCACCACCAGGGCCAGCGCCCCCAGGGCCCCGAGCACGCCGTTCCCGAACCGGAATCCCAGCAGGACGCCGAACCCCACCATCACCAGCACGCTCCAGGTGATCCGAACGCTGTCGGCCGCGATCCGGCCCCCGATCACGGCCGATCGGGCGATGGGCAGGGACCGGAACCGGTCGATCAGGCCCTGCTGGAAGTCCTTGTTCAGCCCGAGCGCGGTGGTGAACGGGGTGAACGCGATGCCCTGCACCAGGATCCCCGGCAGCACGAACTGGAGGAACCTCGAGCTGGAACCCATGATCGCCCCGCCGAAAACGTAGACGAACAGCACCAGGAACATCAGCGGCTGGATGCTCATCTCCACAAGCTGCTCCGGGTTGGCCTTGATGTGCAGCAGGTTCCGGCGGGCGATCGTCAGCGTGTTCCGAAAGACGCTCTCGCGTCCCACGGGTGCCAGGGTGGCGGTGCTCATGCTCGGCTCCTCTCGCGGGTGTCGTCGTTGTCGGCATCCTCCTCGGCCACGTGGCCGGTGACGGCCAGGAACACCTCGTCCAGGCTCGGACGGCGTAGCGACAGATCGTCGACGGCGATGCCCTCGTCGTCGAGGCGCCGGACCACCTGGCCCAGGGCCGAGCGGTCGGTGATCGTCACCGTGACCAGCTGACCGTCGGTGTAGGTGCCGTCCTCGCCGTCGGCGAAGGTGGCCAGGATGCGCTCGGTGGCGGCCAGGTCGCCCGGGTCCTCCGGGCGAGCCTGGAGGATCTGGCCCCCGATGCGCGTCTTGAGCTGGAGCGGCGTCCCCGCGGCGATCACCCGCCCGTGGTCGATCACCACGATCTCGTCGGCCAGCCGGTCGGCCTCCTCCAGGTACTGGGTGGTGAGCAGCACCGTGGTGCCGTCGGCCACCAGCCCCCGGATCATGCCCCACAGCTCGAGCCGGCTCTTCGGGTCCAGCCCGGTGGTGGGCTCGTCCAGGTACAGGAACCGGGGCCGGCCGACCAGGCTGGCGGCCAGGTCCAGCCTGCGGCGCATCCCTCCCGAGTACGTCTTGACCAGCTTGGCGGCCGCCTCCGCCAGGTCGAAGGACCCCAGCAGCTCGGTCGCCCGCCTGCGTGCGTCGGGTGCCGAGAGGCCGAGGAGCCGGCCGATCATGTACAGGTTCTCCCGGCCCGAGAGCAGCTCGTCGACCGCGGCGTACTGGCCGGTGAGCCCGATCAGTCCCCGCACCTCCCTGGGGTGCCGCACCACGTCGTAGCCGCCGACCGAGGCCCGGCCGGAGTCGGGGCGCAGCAGCGTCGACAGCACCCGGATGGCGGTGGTCTTGCCGGCGCCGTTGGGGCCGAGCAAGCCGAACACGGTCCCCTGGCGGGCCACCATGTCGATGCCGTCCAGGGCCCGGACCTCGCCGAACGTCTTGACCAGGCCTTCAGCCTCGATCGCAGATCCTGTCATGGAACTCCTCCCCTCCGTTCACCGGGCATCGCAGTCTCCGCCCATACGGCGACGGAACCCCGGCACCGCCCCGGATATTCCGGCCGAGGCTCCCCCCTCCCGACGATCTCTCTCATTGGACGGCGGCGAGCGCAGGAACTCATCGGTCGGCGACGGAGATCTCCGGGCAGGGGGAGGCGTCGTCCGACTCGGAGCGTCCGCTCTACTTCACGACGCGGAATCGAAGGTGCGCCACCTTGGGGGACCCGATGACCCGGGTGATCTCCAGCTCGATCCCCTCGGTCCCCTGCTCGAACAGCCGGATCCCTTCACCGAGCAGGACCGGCGCGATGTGGATCTGCATCTCGTCGATCAGCCCGGCCCTGAGGTACTGCTGGATCGTGTTGGCACCGCCGCCCACCGAGACATCTCGGTCGCCCGCTGCCTCCCGTGCCTGCGCCAACGCGCTCTCGATGCCGTCGGTGACGAAGGTGAATGTGGTCCCACCCGCCTTGGCGAGGGGCTCTCGAGCCCCGCGGGTCAAGACGAACACCGGGACGTGGAAGGGAGGGTTCTCCCCCCAGCCGCCCGCCAGGTCGTACATGCGCCTGCCGACGATCACCGCCCCGTTGTTCCCCATCGCCTCCGCGAGCACCTCGGCGTCACGATCGGCGGTGCCCCCGGGGAGGCCGTGCGGCTCGCGCCAGCTCGCCAGACCGTACAGCCAGTCGTGGAGCGGATCGATCTCGTCGTTCGGGCCGGCGATGAAACCGTCCAGAGACATCGTGATGTCCACGTGGACTCTGCTCATGGGATCCTCCAGGCTCGGCATTCCCGTCGCTCATCCCGGCTCGGGCGTGACCGCGTCGATGACCGCTGTGTCCTCCTTGGTCGCCGGTGGGATGTTCTGGTTGAGCCGGAACAGGTTGGTCGGATCGTAGCGAGCCTTGATCGCCGCGAGCCGGTCCCAGGTCGGCCCCGGGTATGCCTGGCGGACCCGGGCCCGGCCCTCGTCGCCGAGGAAGTTGACGTACGCGCCCGGATCGCCCTGGCGCAGGACCGCCGCCAGGTCCGTGACCCAGCTCTCGCGCACGGCCCGGTCCTGGGGGCCCTCGTAGAACGCGGCCACGTTCACCATGATCCGGCTGCGGCGGTGAGCGTACGCGGTGGCGTCGGCCGGCACGCGGGCGATGGCCCCGCCGAGCACCCGAAGCTGGGCCACCCGCATGGACGCGTCGGACGCCCGGAGGTGCTCGACGATCGTCTCGGCCACGGCGCGATCGATCGTGTCGACGAACATCGTGCGCCCCACCGCCGTCGGGTGGTAGTCCTCGTCCTCCGGCAGGAAGATCTCCGGGTAGGGCATCGGCTTCACCATGTCGACGATCGGGGAGGCGAGCGCCCGGAACGGCGCCACGGCGCCTTCCCCGGCCGCGGTGTCGCCGGCGTGGACCAGCATGGCCATCACGACGAGCCTGCCGTGGTGCTCCTCGGGCACGAACGGCATGGGGGGCGCGGGCATGACGTTGGCGATCGTGGAGAGCTCCTCCGGCGCCGCCTCCGCCTCGGCGATGAACGAGGCGATGACGTCCGCCGTCGCCGGCAGGATCAGGATCCCGCCCACGATCGTGTCCACCGGGTGCAGCCGGAACCGGAACCGGGTGGCCCCGCCGAAGTTGCCCCCGCCGCGGATCGCCCAGAAGAGGTCCGGGTGGGTCTCGGTGTCCGCGCGCAGGAGCCGGCCATCGGCGGTCACGACCTCGGCGGCCAGCAGGCTGTCGATCGTGAGGCCATGCTTGCGGCCGAGGAACCCGACGCCGCCGCCCAGCGTGATCCCCCCGATCCCGACCGAGCCGGAGTCGCCGAACCCGGTGGCCAGCCCGTGGGCCGCCGCCGCGGCGGTGTACTCGCCCGCGGTCAGCCCCGTCTGGGCCCACGCGGTGCGCCCTTCGACATCGATGTCCAGGGCCCGCATGTCCCCCAGGTCGAGCACGATCCCCCCGTCGGTGGTGCCGTGGCCGGCGCCACTGTGGCCGCCGCTGCGAACGGCCAGCTCCAGCCCGGTCTCCCGCCCGAGCGACACGACCCGCGCCACGTCCGCCTCCCCAGCGGCCCGGACGATGACCGCCGGCCGGCGGTCGAACCCGCCGTAGAAGACGGCCCGTGCCTCGTCGTAGCCGGGGTCGCCCGGGCCGATCACCCGGCCCCTGAGCTCGGACCGGAGCTGGGGGATCGAGATGGTCATGATCCCGTCGTTCGTCCCGGTTCTTCCATCTCTGGGATTCGACGGTGGGGGCCACCGAAACTCATCGGTCCCTCCCGCCTCGGTGGTCGCCGTCCGAGGGTGGGCCATATGATGGTCGCTTCGTGAGACAGCATGCCCGCCAAGCCGCGAGGAGCGACCGACGATGAGTGAGGCGGCGGCAACGGAGGGCCTGGCCCGGGAGCCGAGGAGGTCCGGGGAGGTCGAGGCCAGGCTCGAAGAGCACCGCAGGGAGCTGACCGGCTACGCCTACCGGATGCTGGGCTCGACGTTCGAGGCGGAGGACGCGGTGCAGGAGACGCTGCTGCGGGCGTGGCGGAGCTTCGATCGCTTCGAGGGCCGGGCGGCGCTGCGCTCGTGGCTCTATCGCATCGCCACCAACGTGTGCCTCGACATGCTGAAGGGGAGGGAGCGCCGGGCCCGCCCGATGGATCTCGGTCCCGCGGGCACGGCTGATTCACCCCTCGGCGAGGCCCTTCCGGAGGTCACGTGGATCCAGCCGATCCCCGACGGCCGCGTCCTCCCGGGGGATGGCGACCCGGCCGAGCTGGCCGAGCAGCGAGAGTCGATCCGCCTGGCCTTCGTGGCCGCGCTCCAGCACCTCCCGCCCCGGCAGCGGGCGGTGCTCATCCTGCGGGAGGTCCTGCGCTGGAAGGCGACCGAGGTGGCGGAGCTGCTCGACACCACCGTGGCCTCGGTCAACAGCGCGCTCCAACGGGCCCGGTCGTCCCTCGCCGCCACCGGGGCCACCGCCACCGACCCGGCCCAGCCGACGGACGAGGAGCAGCGGGCGCTCCTGGCCCGGTACGTCGACGCCTTCGAGCGGTACGACATGGACTCGCTCACCTCGCTGCTCCTCGAGGACGCCACGTGGTCGATGCCCCCCTACGAGCTGTGGCTCCAGACCCATCTCGACGTCCGCCGGTGGTGCCTGGGGCCCGGCATCGGCTGTCGCGGCTCGCGGCTGATCCCCACCGTGGCGAACGGCGCTCCGGCGTTCGGACAGTACAAGCCCGACGGGACCGGGAAGGGCCACGAGCCGTGGTCGCTCCAGGTCCTCGAGCTTTCGGGCGAGCGGATCGGCGGGATCACGTTCTTCCTCGACACCGCCAGGCTGTTCCCCCTGTTCGGCCTGCCCCCTCGGCTCGAGGGGTAGCTCGGGCCACCCGCCCCTGGCTGCGACCGTCCGGCAGGTCCTGGATCGGGCCCGGGGGCTCATCGGTCACACCGCGGCACGACCTGGTCCAGTCCCGCCAGGGCCAGCAGCTCCCGCAGCTCGCCGCACGGGTGGCGGAGCCGGATCCGGCGCCCGAGCCGCCCAGCGGTGAGCTGGAGCCGGGCCAGGGCGGCGACCGTGACCGCGTCCGGATCGGCGAGCGCCCCCACGTCGCACACGACCGGCTCGTCGGGGCTGCCCTCCAGCAACGCGCGGACGCGCTCGCAGAGCCGGGGGACGTCGGCGGGAACGATCGGGCCGACGATGACCAGGACGATCCCCGGCTCCCCGGAGCGTCGCAGCACCTGTGCCCTGGCTGACACCTCGGGAGCGGCCAACCGCGGATCTCCTCTTCGCTGTCTTCATCTGCAGACCGCTCGCACGGGCCAAACTCATCGCCGTCCCGGAGGCGGGTCGGCTCCGGAGATGCGCCTGGCTCTGAACCGGCCACTACCGGCAGGGAGCCGATCGCACGCGGTAAGGTGCCGGCATGGCCGATCTCGACGAGCGGACCGAGGAGCGGCTCCGTGGCGAGATCGCCGTGTGGCTGGTGACGGTGTCGCCACAGGGCCAGCCCCAGGCCACCCCGGTGTGGTTCCTGTGGGACGGCGAGACGTTCCTCATCTACAGCCAGCGCGGCAAGCCCAAGCTCGACAACCTGGCCGCCAACCCGCACGTCTCGCTCCATCTCGACGGCGATCGTCGCGGCTACGACGTGGTGACGGTGGAGGGGCGCGCGGCGGTCGGCGCCGACGCCCCGCCCGCCGACCAGGTGCCGGAGTACGTCGACAAGTACCGGCAGGAGATCTCGGCGCTGGACTGGACACCGCGCAGCTTCGCCGAGGACTACTCCGTGCCGATCCGCGTCACGCCCACCCGCTGGCAGGCCTGGTAGGAGAGCCCGATACAGTCAGGGCCCGGACGTTTCCCTTCCGTGTGTCAGGATGGCCGTGACGCTCCTGGTCCCTACGGTTCCGGGCCTTCGCCGGTGAGGTCTCGCGCATGGAATACGGTCGGGCGATCATCGTCGACCAGCTCAGGTCGATCGAGTTGGATCGGTCTCAACTCGCCATCTACGATCGCGAGATCGGCTTGCGGCTCCTGTATCGGGATCCGGATTCGGGGGCGGAGCACTACCTCATCCGGTACCCGGCCGGTCTCAAGGCTCGGTTACATCGGCACACGGCCGCCCACACCATCGTCGTTCTGGAAGGCCGACTCCGGGTCAACGACGAGGTCATCGGCCCGGGGGCATACTGCCACTTCCCCCCCGGGGAGGCGATGAGGCACGCCCCCGCCGACGACGACCCCTGCCTGTTCGTCACCGTCTTCCATGGTCCCTTCGACGTGGAGCCCCTGGACGGATGACGGCTTCAGGGCCTGTTTCCCCCTTGACAGCCTTCCTGACCTGGGAGGAGGGACACGGATCGGGGATGCGCGAGCTGCCGGAATGTGTGCTGAGGCGAGACCAGGAAATCGCGTCCCGGCGGCGGATCGAACTCCTGGCCGAGCCCTGAGACGAGCTCCACCCGGATCGTGTGCCAGCCTTTGCCCGGCTCGGGAAACGTCGACGGTTGTGGGCCGGGGAGCATCAGCCTGGAAAGCTCGTCCTTGACGGCCTCGATTGTCCGTGTGTCGCCGACGCGGATCTGCCGGACGATCTCTTTGGAAGCGCTCGTCGTCCGTATTCAATCGGGTGCTCTCCGCGTCGAAACCTACAAGTCCTTTGTAGTTTCCCCTCCGGGGCGTGTCATGGGAAGCTCAAAGAGGGCTTGACCTAGGCATGACAGGCCGGTCCCTGGCCGGTCCCAACGGGCGCAGCGGAGTTGGGTGTGCCTATGCGAACGGGGGCCGGGCTTCGTTAGCCAGTCGACGAACGACGACAGGATCGATCGGGCATTAGGCCTCCGTCATGCACGCCACCAGGTTCGCCGGCAGGAGTATCCCCTCTCCTTCCGCTAGCGCTCTGCGGTCTCAAGAGTGGTGGCGCCGAGAGCGTTGACAGCTTAACCCGCTCAACTTTATCCTCCTGGCCGAAGGGGGGAAGGATGGCAGGAAGGGCGGTCGGCACCCTCCTCGGCTTGGAGGAGGTCGCCACCCTGGCGGGCATGTCCGTCCCGGCCGTGACCCAGTGGCGGAAGAAGAAGGGAAGCGACTTCCCCCCGCCCCTCGCCGGCGACCAGACGCTGGTCTTCGACAAGGGTGAGGTCGAGGTCTGGCTCAGCAAGAAGAAGAAGTTCAAGCCGGTCAACCTCGAGGCCACCCTGTGGGCCGCCGCCGACAAGATGCGCGGCCACATGGACGCCGCCGAGTACAAGCACGTCGTCCTCGGCCTGGTCTTCCTGAACATCTCCGATGCCATCGAGGCACGGCACCGGGAACTCCTTGCTCTGGAGAAGAGCGAGGGGGCCGATCCCGAGGACCCCGACGAGTACCGCGCGGAGCATGTCTTCTGGGTGCCGCCGGAGGCGCGCTGGCAGGAGCTCCGGGCAGCTGCCAAGCAACCGGAGATCGGCCGTCTCATCGACGAGGCGAATGGACGCCATCGCGCGGGAGAATCCGTCGCTCAAGGGTGTGCTGCCGAAGGACTACGCTCGCCCGGTCGTCGACAAGCGTCGTCTCAGGGAGCTGATCGACCTCATCTCCGGGATTGGTCTGGGGGGGAAGGAGGACCACTCTCGCGACCTATTGGGACGCGTCTACGAGTACTTCCTGGGTCAATCCCCGTCCATCCCGCGTGTCGCGGCCCCCCGCCATGGCCCCACGGCGGCGCGGCCGTCTCACCCGCGCCGGGCCGCCGCGACGGTCCGTCGGTTCGAGCAGGAGGGAGAGAGACATGTCCACACGGATGCGCTTCACGCTCCTCACGATGATCACGGTGGTGGCGGCGGCCGTGGTCTTGGTGGCGGGGGCCGGATCGGGAGCCGGCAGACCGGGGGCGACGCTCCAGGCGAAGGGCAAGCTTGTGTCCGCCGACAAGACGGTGATCGGGACCTTCACGCTGATGGCAGAGGAATCGGAGGAGCCTGGCCGGGGAGACATGGCCTTCCATCTCGAGGGGCGCAACATCTCCGCCTGCGACGCGCACGGCCCCGGCGCCACCCCCGGGAGCACGCCGCTCGCGGAGGTGGAGTGCTTCGGAACCGGCAACGTGTCGGTGGCGATCGACGGCTGCACCGCCGTGCTCGAGACCCACGGCATCGTCCACGCCGACCACCCGCACACCGTGTTCCTCGGCCCGGTGACCCTGGACCTCGAGTTCGAGCGACACACGTCGTCGCGGGGTCAGCTCCGGATCGACATCCACACGCCGAAGGATGCGATCGTCCTCCAGGGCGCGACCGCGGGCCCGATCGCCATGTCGACCTGCGGCTAGAGGCACGCGGCTCCGAACGCCGGCACCCGCCGTGGCGGCGACGCCCCCGGGGGACGAGACGCCCCGCTACTGGCCCGCCTGGCCGATGGAGTTGAAGAACGTGACCGTCACGGTGACCTGGTTCCCCGGCGGCCCGGCCAGTTGTGGATCTCGATGCGGTAGGTGCCGAGGTCCAGCCGTCCCGCGCTGGTCCGCTCGCCGCTCAGCGAGCCCGACTCCCCCGAGGCCAGCGTGCTCCGGCCGTACCTGCTCACGAAGAATGGATCGTCGAGTCTCACGTCCTCCAACATCCGTTGGTATCGCCGGAGCGCCTGGGTGACCGTCTGGCCCAGGGGTAGCTCCCGCTGCTTCGCGCCCTTGCCCATGACCCGCATCGTCCGGGCCTTGAGATCCACGTCCTCGGCGTTGACTACCAGGAGCTCCGACACCTTTACCAGCATGTCGAGGAAGGTCAGGGGGATCGCACGGTCGCGGATCCCGACCCGACCACGAACTCGCCCCGCAGGTCCTGGAGCGTGTCCTCCCGACCACCAGCGGGTCCGTCGAGATCATCACCATCGGTGTCCTTCCCTCGGGAGGACGGCGGACTAGTCTTGCGGCTCCGGCTACCCGGGCAAGACTTGTGCGGTTCTATGTGCGCGAAAACTCGGGAAGACTTGTCCGGTTGAGCGGATATCCGGCCGCCGCTCGACTCCTTCTTCGCGGCCACCAGAGAACTCGCTCGGCCCCGAAACCCCAGTTCAGAGCACCGATTCAGTAGCGGAGGCGGACGGGAATCGAACCCGCCAGGGAGCTTTCGCCCCCTCACCGGTTTTGAAGGAAAGAAAGGTCCTCCGCCGTGGGAAAGTGCCCTTTGACCTGCGGTTCTGTCGTTCTCCGCCGTCCTCGAAACTTACGAGAACTTGTGCGGTCCACGGGCCCCCAGAAGACTTGTCCGGAGCCCGCTTGGCCTCCTTCCTGTCGCATCACCTCCCGCCAAATCTCCGCCTGCCTCCATGTACATACCGCAAACCGATGTCGTCCGGAAGGGCCGGCGCGGGGCACTGGGGATGATGTTCGGCACGACCTTCAGGTCCGTCGGGAACGAGCAGGGCGCATCAATCGGCCAGCCTCCAATCGATCTTTGGCAGGCCGGCGGCATCGAGGGATTTGTTCACTTGGCTGAACGGCCTGCTCTCTGGGAAGGTTGGCATTCGAGGGTGCGGCGATTCGGTGATCATCGCCGGAGGAGTGTCCACGAGCAGTTTCCTCTTTCTCTGGGCCTTCCTTCCCCAGAGCATGAACGCGGGCTGTGCCTCCCTCTGGACCTCCTGGATGACCCGGTCGGTGAACGTTTCCCACCCCATGCCACGGTGCGAGCCGGCGACCCCCTGGCGCACCGTCAGCGTGGTGTTCAGGAGCAGTACGCATTCCCGTTGTGCCCAGACCGCCAGGTTGGTGGGGATGAGATCGATCGAGCGGGCGTCGTCCGGTAGATCCGGGTCTTCCCGCAGCGCTCGGAGGATGTTCCTGAGCGACGGCGGTAGCTTGCTCGCATCTCGGGGGACGGAGAACGCAAGGCCGTCCGCCAGGCCGGGACTGTGGTACGGGTCCTGGCCGATGATCACCACCCTCGTCTTCCTGCATAGCGTGAGACGGAGGGCCTCGAGCTCCTTGTCCTCAGGTGGGAACACCCTGTTTGGGTAGCAGGACCGTTCCTGCTCAATGCACTTTCGGAGGCAGGCCCAGTATTCCTTCTCGGACTCCTGTTCGAGCAAGGAGCTCAAGTCCGTCTCCTGCAGAGGGTTCCAATCGCTCGCGGCTATCGCCTCCTTCCCTCAACACCTCATCGGTTCTGTCCCTGTTTCGGCGCCAGTATCCAACGACTCGGTGACGAGTTCGATGCGTGTCATGGACAGGTAAAAGGAGGCTTGACGTTTGCATGACGTGTCGGGCAAGCGGCCGGGTCGCTCGACCTCGGCCCCGAGCACAGACGGCGATGCTCTCAGACCTGCGGCGGCTTCGGTCATCGAAGCGAGCGGAGCGCTTCCCCCAGTTGCGAGAGAGTGCCCGTTGGCAGATGGATCCAGCCCTCACGGGCGGCCAGGCGGACATCGGCGGGCGCCGTGGGAGGCTGAGTCACCCCCAGCTTCGCGCCGAGAGCGACGACCCCCGACACCACCGCATCCAGCGCGTCATCGGACATGCGGCACGCACTCTCTGCCCGCGCGAGGTCGAGCCACGGAGCTGTGACGACGAGCGACCCCACAAGAGCATCCCGCTCCGCCGCCTTCTCCCGGCCCTTGTATAGGCGATATGAAAGCCCCCACAGCTTGAGGGCCGCGGCTGGATACGTCTCGGCGAGCCGACCGGTCCCAGAACGATCCTCCAGCCCACCCCAGCCCTCGGCCCAGAGCGTCTGCAGGCGGGCACATCGCATCGCCACCGCCGCAATCCTGTCAGCGGCGACGGGCAGTGAATCCAACCCGGTGACTTCCTTGACGAAACGGTCTGTCCGTCGTTTCGAGAGCAGTCTGCGCTGATGCACGGGGTCGTCGGCGGCTGGCCACGGCTCTCCCCGCTGATGCAGAAAGAGGGCCTCGATGAAGGGCTCGGGCCATCCCAGCGGGGCATCGACTCCTACCACGTCAACGTCGTCGGCCAACTCCACGAGCGCCTCATCGGTGCCCCTTCCTGCCTCGACGGTGACGCCGACACTGTCGCTCCCGACCGTGAGGATGGCGACGCCCGTGCGGACCGGGTCCGCAGCAAGGTCGATTCCGAGCACCTTCGACCCGGGCCGGATCGCTACCCCCTGAGGAGTCGTCTCGGTGGTTGACCGTTCGCCGCGCACCCGCTCAGTCTCGCCCAAAGTGCGTTGGCGAGATCACCCCAGTTGCCGCGTCGGGTAGGTTTCGGATATTGGAGGGGCGATGGACAGGCCGTACGACGAGTCAGGGCTCCAGTCCCTGTTCGGCTATGGACGAGCCGCGCACGAGCGCTCGGGCGGCATCTGCCAACTGTGCGGCTGCGGCGCCGGGCCCGACATCGACTTCGACCTGTGGCGGCAGTTCACCATCGAGCACCTGATCGGTGAGGGACAGGGAGGCTACCCGCCCCGCATTCGCCGTGCCGTCGATGCGAGGTTCCCTCACCTTTCAGATGCGGAGCGGGCAAGTCTCGCTGTATGGATCCGTGAGGCTAACATCGTGACGGCGTGCCAGTTCTGCAACAGCACGACGAGTCGTGACCGGGCTCAGCTCACCATGGAGGAGATCATCACCTCTCTCCCAGATGATCCGGAGGACGCGCTCCGAGCGGTCGCGGAGAAGCTCCAGGTGATCCTCGACGCGAAGCGGGCGACGGTTCGCTGGAAGCTCCGATCCGTGTACCGAGGGTTCCGAGAGACGATCAGGCCAGCTTTGCTTGCCCGCAGGCAGGAGGAGCCGGCCCTCCAAGAGCCGAGGGACCTCTCTGGCTTGGATGTCATCGACACCGCTCCGGTCCAGCCACGGCCGGGCGACGCGGGTTAGCGCAAGGACGGAGAAACCATGCGGCGTCGGCTGTCGCTTGAGGAGCGGATCGCGGAAAGGCGGCCGCTGGTGGAGCGACTGATGGCCAGCTTCGGGCGGTTCGTGGATCTCTTCGAGGGGAATCGACAATTCTCCGGACCGAGCCTGTACTTCCATGCCAAGGCCATCGCGACGCTCCGGTCCCATCCCTCCCCCGCCGATGTCCTCGGAGATGACGCTTTCTTCGACCATCTGTACGCGACGCTGGCGTCATGGGGTCTGCACCGGATGGGGCCCGGAAACGCGAAGCTCGTGGAGATCGACGAGCTAAAGGCGAGTCTCTGGGCACAGCGTCAAGGGATCGAAGACCTCCAGCGTCTACGGCTCCACGAGATCGAGGCGGGGCAGGTCACCGAAATCGCAGGTGCTGTCTGGGAAGTGCTCCGTCAGCTTCGGGTCGGCATCGGAGAAACATCCTCGTTGCGAACAGCAAGGCGCTCCATCATGTCTTGCCCGATCTGGTGCCTCCCATCGATCGCAACCACACGCTTAGGTTCTTCGTGGGCCGGCCGTACATCTATCGGGGTCGGGACGGAGACTACTTCCGGGCTCTGTTCCCCTTGTTTCACGAGATCGCTGTTGGGTGTCTCCGAGAGATCGACGCCCGCGTGCGCAGGCCGGCGGAAGGTATGAACACGAGCGTAACGAAAGTGATCGACAACGCCATTCTCGGGTTCATGCCGCTACGGCAAGAGGGCGGTTCCGACTAGGGGTGTGTTCAAGTCCGGCGAAGCTGCGGATTCGGCCGCGCTCTGTCATCCCGCGATGTTTGCGAACGGCGCACGCCCACCGTGGAGCTCTCGGAAGCGAGCCAGGAGAGCCAGTTCCTCTTCGCGGGGCGGCGCTTCAGGTGTCTCCCGCCAAGCTACGAGGAAGTCCATCGCCCCTTGGAGCTGCCACAGGTAGCGACCTCCCCAGTGGCCCACAGGGGCTCCCGCGCCGAACCGAGCGAACTGCCGCAGCCGATTCCGAAGCACGCTGCCGAGCCCTATGTACAGGACGTGGGCGTCCTCGACCCACTTCGCCTCAAGCACGGTAGGGTCCATAGTCGGATCCTTGCCCTTGAACTGACCGCCTGGATTGGTGGTGAGGAAGGTCGGTGGCCCCTTCTCTTCACGGAGAACGACGTAGATGCCTGCGGTGCGAGGCACCTCCTCCAACCGACCCCCCAACAGGTCGCGGAACGATACGAACCCGTGGAATGCCGCGGCAATCAGTTCCTGCCTGCCGAGGCGCCTCCGGCGGCTCGGACGGGAGGATGCTGGGGGAACCGCGGTGCCAGTCAGGACGTTGCTTCAGGCGATGGGAAGATACCTAAGAGGTCCCATCGGTTGCGCCATTGCTCGATCCGGTTCTTCCGGATGGCGTGGTGTCGGGATGCCGGTGTCCTCGCCCGCTGGCCGCCGTGACGGTCTAGGTACGCGCGATGAGCTCGGTCGATGTCCTGTTGGATCCACTCCTCGGGCACGATGAAGAACTCCGGGGGATCCACTGGCTGCTTATGAAGGTCCACGAAGATCCAGAATCGGCTGGCAGTGACCTCTGGCGTCCGGGACGTCCACTCTCGGAGCGACGTCTGCCAATCTCCGGCGCGTTTCGTCTTCACCTGGATGGCGACGGTGCGAGTCTGTGCGAGGTCGCTCGCAAGGATGTCAACCTCCGGCATGTTCCCGGCGAACGTCACGGCATAGGCCCCTCGGCGGTGCAATTCAGCGGCAACGAAATGCTCTCCGGCTCTCGCCACCTGTTGTGGATTCGGTTTCGTCATCTTCTCTCCGATGAGCTGGCCCAGATCCCGTCAAAGAAATGCCATCCGTCGGGATTCTAGGGAGAGCCACCGACACGGGCGCCCCCGCCAGGAGCTACGGCTCCCGCTGTCCTGAGCGATCCGGCACTCGACTTGACGACCCTTGGCCCGCTGAGATCTCCATGCGTATCCTCAACGCATGACGGCGGCTGCACCCGACCGGGGACCGCTGGAGACGGACACCTGCCGGGAGTACGTGGTTCCGGCGCTCCGAGCCGCCGGCTGGGCAGACGAGCAGATTATCGAGCAGCACTACTTCACGGATGGACGGGTGGTCCCAACGGGGAAGGGTCACCGGCGCAAAGAGGGTAAGCGTGCTGACTACGTCCTCGAGGTCTCGCCGAGGGTCCCCGTGGCCATCGTGGAGGCAAAACGCCTCTACAGGACTCCCGGGGACGGCCTCCAGCAGGGGATGGATTACGCCGAGATCCTGGACCTCCCCCTCGCGTACTCCAGCAACGGGAAGGGGATCGTCGAGCACGATTTCGACACAGGACGGGAACGAAACCTCACGGTTTTTCCGGGCCCAGACGAGCTCTGGAACAGGTACCGTGCGTGGAAGGGGATAGCCGAAGACGAGACAGCATCCGCGCTGATGCTGCCGTTCAACCGCGACCTCCGTAACCCCGAGGGTTCCGTGAAGGAGCCTCGCTACTACCAGCGCATCGCCATCCAGCGTGCGGTCCAGGCCGCCCTCTCGCGCCGGGATCGGATTCTAATCACGATGGCGACCGGCACAGGGAAGACATTCGTCGCCCTTCAGATCGTCTGGAAGCTCTGGGAGAGCCGATGGAAGGGCGAGCGCAAGCCGAGGGTCCTGTACCTCGCCGACCGGAACATCCTCGTCGACCAGCCGATCGAGCGAGAGTTCAGGCCGGTATTTGGTGACGCCGTCTGGAAGGTTTCGGGGGACCGCAGAACCGGCCGCGAGATCTACTTCGCCCTCTACCAGGCCCTTGGCGACATGGGCCCCAGCCCCGGGATCTTCCGCGACTACCCGCCCGACTACTTCGACCTGATCGTGGTCGACGAGTGTCACCGCGGAAGCGCGCGAGACGAGTCGACGTGGCGGGGCATCCTCGAGCACTTCGCCCCGGCCACGCAGGTAGGGATGACCGCCACTCCCTTGCGCGATGACAACCGCGACACCTACCGCTATTTCGGCAACCCGATCTTCGAGTACTCGCTGGCGCAAGGAATCGACGACGGTTTCATCGCTCCCTACATCGTTCATCGCGTCGTACTCAGTCCCGACGCTGCGGGGTGGTCGCCGACCCCCGAACAGCTCGACCTGTTCGGGAAGGAGATCCCAGACGGCCTCTACATGACCGAGGACTTCGAGCGCGTGGTCTCGCTGCTCATGCGCACCAGGGCTGCCGGGCAACACCTCACCAACTATCTGAAGGCCACGGACCGCATGGATAAGACCATCGTCTTCTGCGTCGACCAGGAACACGCCGAGCAGATGCGGATGGAGCTCAACAACGCCAACGCGGATCTCGTCCGGCAGTTCCCCCACTACGTGGCCAGAATCGTGGCGGCGGAGGGGGATATCGGCCGCGGCCATCTCGACGACTTCGCGGACCCGGAACGCGACACTCCTGTAATCGCCACGACGTCCAAGCTCCTGGCTACGGGCGTCGATGTCCCCACCTGCCGCAACATCGTGCTGTTCCGCCCCATCGGCTCCATCGTGGAGTTCAAGCAGATCATCGGCCGAGGAACGCGCTTGTACCCCGATCAGGACAAGCTCTTCTTCCGAATCATCGACTACGTCGGCGCCACCCGGTTGTTCGAGGATCCGGAGTTCGACGGGCTGCCCGAGTACATCACCGAGGAGGAGATCGACGACCAGGGCAAGGCGGTGGAGGAACAGGTGGTGGCGGAGCCGGAGCCCACCTATGAGACCGGTGAAGGGGAAGCTGACGTCACTCCGGAGGAGCTCGAACGGGCCAGGGCTCGCAAGTACTACGTCGATGAGGGCGAGGTGTTCATCACGGCCGAGGCCCTCTACATCCTGGAGCCGGACGGGTCCCGCCTGCGCGTGGTCGCGTACGAGGAGTACGTGGCGCAACAGGTGCGCCGGGTGTTCCCCGACGTGGGGGAGCTTCGCCGGCTATGGCGAACGCACGACGGCCGGAACGAGGTCGTGGAGACCCTCGAGAAGCGCGGGATCACGTTCGAGGAGTTGGCGAAGCGGACCGCCCTCGTCGACGCCGATCCCTTCGACCTGCTCGTCCATGTCGCCTGGAACGGGCCCCTCTCCAGCCGTCGGGAGCGGGCGAACCGTGTCCGTAAGGAACACGCCGACTTCCTGGCCGGGTTCGCCCCTGAGGCTCGAGACTTGCTGAACGAGCTTCTCGAGAAGTACTCGGACCACGGCATCGACCAGCTCGACGACCTGCACATCCTGGATGTCCCTCCGTTCCCGGACTACGGGACTCCTGTGGAGATCGCCGAGCGCTTCGGGGGCCCGGACATGCTGCGGGAGGCCGTGGAACGGCTTCAGGGCCTCTTGTACGCAGCTTAGAACATACAAATCACTTGTAGTTTTCTAACTTGAGTAAAGCAGCAACCTAAAACTGACTTTTAGTATCGCTCGCTGTGATACCATCCGCCGTATGGCGAGGCAGGACCCCCGAGACAGTAGGCGCCGGCTCCTCAGCACGGTAGCGAGCCAGTCCGGCTATTTCACGGCCGCCCAAGCCCGGGAGGCTGGTTACTCCTACCAGGCCCAGCGCTACCACGTCGCGCGGGGCAACTGGGTCCGTGTCGAGCGAGGCGTATATCGGCTCCCGGAGTGGCCTCCCGGACCCCATGAGGACCTCGTTCGCTGGACACTCTGGAGCGGCGGACGCGGAACGGTCTCACACGACACGGCTCTCGCAGTCCACGAGCTCGGGGATGTGATGCCGGCGCGCATCCATCTCACCGTCCCTCCCGGGTTCGCGCGACGGTCCCAGGCGGTGATCCTCCATCACGCGCAGCTCCCCCCGGGGGACCTCGAGGAGCGCGAGGGATACTCGGTGACCACGCCGCTTCGATCGATCCTCGACACCGCAGCCTCCGGCATCCAGACGGATCAGCTCGCGCGGGTCATCGAAGACGCGATCGGCAGAGGTGTCGTGACCAAGCGCGTCCTTCGGTCCCGGGCGGATGAGTTCGGTTCCAAGGCCGCCCTTGCCGTTGAGCGCGCACTTCTCCAAGAGGTCGGGTGATGCGCTACCAGAGCGCCGCCGACTTCAGGACGGCCCTGGAGGCCAGGCTCGCCACTCAGGCCCGCGAAGAGGGGATCGACCTACAACGCCTTCGCAAGCGGGTCGTGTTCGAGCGGATGCTGGTTCGCCTCGAGAAGGCGCAGCCGGGCCGCTGGGTCCTCAAGGGCGGGGTTGCTCTGGAGGTTCGGCTCAGGGAGCGGGCGCGCGCCACTCGAGACCTCGACCTGGCTCTTCGCGAGGATGCCCGCGACGGCGATGGCGTCCGGGACGGTCTCATCGAGGCCCTGATCGCGGACCCGGACGGCGACGGTTTCACGTTCGAGGTAAGTCCCGCCCAGGCCCTGCGAGCGGACACCGCTGGCCGCCCCGGGTGGCGGTTCTCGGTCCGGTGCTCACTCGCGGGTCGAGTGTTCGACCAGGTTCGGGTGGATGTTGTCGCGAGACTCGACGAGACCGATCGGACTGAGCGTCTCCCCCTGCCGGGGAGCCTGTCATTCGCGCAGATTCCAACGGGAGATGTCGAAGTGGTTTCTCCCGCGCAGCACTTCGCCGAGAAGCTGCATGCTCTCACCCGCACCTACGGCGATCGACCGAGCAGCCGGACCCGGGACCTCGTTGACCTGGCGATCCTGATCGAGGAGAGGCTCGTCACCACGGAGGCCATCAGCCCCGCCGTGGAAGGAGTCTTCGGCTCCCGAGGAACGCACCCCGTCCCCGTAGAGATTCCCGATCCTCCGGCGGGGTGGAAAGAGGACTATGCGGGGATGGCTGAGGAGCTCGATATCGACGCGAAGACCATCGACGACGCCATGCATCTCGTTCGCCAGTTCTGGTCGAAGGCGCTCGCATCCACACCGAGGAGGTAGGCGTGGCCAAGAGGAAGAAGCCAGAGGCTCCCGAACCCACCCCCCAGCAGAGACTTGCCTCTGCGATCAAGAGCAGCCGGGACATCATGCGAAAGGATGCCGGTCTGAGCGGGGAGACGGATCGGATCCCCCAGTTCGCATGGCTGCTCTTCCTGAAGGCTTTCGACGACCTTGAGCAGCGCCGGGAGGTCACGGAACGGGACTTCCGTCCCGCAATCGAGCCTCCCTATCGCTGGCGCGATTGGGCGGCCGACCCCGTCGAGGGCAAGACGGGCGAGGATCTGCTGGCGTTCGTCAATGGCGAACTCCTTCCGTATCTGCGAGGACTGCGCGGGACGGGAGAACACGATCCGCGCGACGTGTTGGCCGCGGTGTTCAAGGAGACCTACAACCGGATGCTCTCCGGCTACCTCCTTCGAGACGTGATTGACGTGGTGAACCGCGTCAACTTCGCTTCGGCGGATGACATCCACACGATGGCGGCTCTCTACGAGTCGATGCTGCGCCAGATGCGAGACGCGGCCGGCGACTCCGGGGAGTTCTACACGCCCCGCCCGGTGATCCGATTCATCGTCCAGCAGGTTGATCCAAAGCTCGACGAGGTGATCCTCGACCCTGCGTGCGGCACTGGAGGGTTCCTGGTAGAGGCCCTAGAGCACATCAGACCGCAGGTCAAGACGGTCCAGCAGTGGAAAGCCCTTCAAGTGAATCTGCGGGGTATCGAGAAGAAGCCGATGCCCTACCTGCTGGCAATGATGAACCTCCTTCTCCACCAGATCGAGCAGCCCAACATCGAACGGGGGAACGCGCTGGCAACGCCCATCTCTCAGATCGGCCGCAGCGCGCGGGTGGACGTGGTTCTTACGAATCCACCGTTCGGGGGAGAGGAAGAAAAGAGCATCCAGGCCAATTTCCCTGAGGGAACGCGGACGGCCGAAACCGCGCTTCTCTTCCTCCAGGTTATCCAGCGACGACTCAAGCCAGGAGGTCGCTCCGGGATGATCGTGCCCAACGGTGTCCTCTTTGGCTCAGATGTGGCGGCGCGTATTAAGGAGCGATTGCTTGAGGAGTGCAACCTCCACACGATCGTCCGACTTCCTCCAGGGGTCTTCGCGCCGTACACGGACATCCCGACCAACCTCATCTTCTTCGAGAGGACAGGGCGGACCAAGGAGGTTTGGTACTACGAGATCGAGCCTCCAGAGGGCCGGAAAAAGTACTCGAAAACGAAGCCGATGCGCTTCGACGAATTCACAGAGTGCCAGGAGTGGTGGGGAGGACCCGACCGAGTGGGTCGGTTTGAGACTGAGCGGGCGTGGCGCGTGCCGATAGCTGACATCGAAGAGAACGACTTCAATCTCGACTTGAAGAACCCGAACGCGCCAGCGGAACTTGCCAATCGACCGGCTGAAGAACTCGTCAATGAGCTTCTTTCGACTGAAGAGGAGATTGTGTCGCTGCTGGAAACCCTGAAGGAGGATTTGGAGCCTCGCCGGTGACACGCTATCCGCTTGTTCCCCTTTCTGAGATCTTGGATCCGCATGGCGATGAAGTACCAGTGAATCCACTTCAGTCCTATGAGATGGCAGGGGTCCTGAGTTTCGGCCGCGGATTGTTCCGCAAGGAGTCGATCAATGGATCCCTTACCAGCTACAAGAAGTACTTTCGGCTGCACGAAGGCCAATTCGTTTACAGTCGCCTCTTCGCGTGGGAAGGCGCCGTGGCAGTTGTACCTCCATCCTTTGATGGAACGTTCATGTCGCAGGAATTCCCCACCTTCTCAATCAGACGCGAGAGGGCTCTGCCGGAGTATCTCGCCCTGGTTTGTCGGTGGCCAAGTTTCCACGACAACTTGGCCCGGTTGACTAAGGGTTTGGGACTCCGCCGCCAGCGCGTCCATCCTGAGCAGTTGCTTTCCGTCTCCGTTCCACTCCCCGAGATCAATGAGCAACGGCGGGTGGCGACGAAGCTTCGAAGTCTGTCTGATCGGGTGCGAAAAGTCCAACAGCTCCGTACGCGAACGGAGTCATGGCTTCAGGCCATGCTTCCTTCTGCGGTTGAGGCAACATTCCAACCGGGGAAGGGGTGGATACAGACTAGCGTTCATGAACTCTGCGAAACTCCTCAGTACGGCTACACTGCTGCTGCGGTTTGGGAGCCGGTTGGACCAAAGTTCGTCAGGATTACTGACATTTCCCGAGGGTCGATTCAATGGGATGATGTGCCTTTCTGCGAGTGTCCGAACCCGGATTCGTACTTTGTCGCCGCAGGGGATTTGCTCGTCGCTCGAACCGGACGCCCGGGAAGCACGTTCCTGTTTCGACAGGGTCCCGAAGCTGTGTTTGCTTCCTATCTGATTCGACTGCGAGTTCGCCAGGGCGTGTCTCCGGACTACCTTTACTGGTACTTCCAGAGTCCTTCGTACTGGGCTCAAATCCGGGCCGGGTCAAGGGGCACTGCACACATGAACGTCAACGGAAAACGGCTTCAACAGATTACGGTTCCTCTTGCTCCAGAGGCTGAACGAGAGAGGATCGTAAACTATCTGCAAGGAGTAAGCGGGCGGGTTCGCCAACTTAGAGCGAGGACCGCTTCGGCGCAGACGCTCGGTGGTCGTCTATCGATTGCTCTTCTGGACCGTGCGTTTGTCGGCGAACTCTAGTCTTCCCGTCGAGGACGCTTTCCCATGCCGTGTCAGTTACCACGACATGGTCAAGGAAACGAAGGCCAAGAGTTCTCGCTGCGAGCCCGAGGTCGTGCGTCGCTTTGCGGTCTTCAGCGCTGGGCGTTGGATCGCCGGAGGGATGGTTGTGCGCGAGAGCGAACGCTTTTCCGTCATGGCGGAGAACAGCACTGAATACTTCGCGGAGTAGTAGTGAGGAGCGGTCGAGGAAGCCGTCGCTGACGCGTACTACCCGCTTCAGACGGTGCCCTGAATCCAGGACCAGCACGACAACGCGTTCTCGACGCGCCCCCCTCAGCTCCTCGGCCGCGACCGAAGCGAGGTCCTCTGGCCGCTTGATGGGAGTGCGCTTGGGCTCCGGACGCGCAGCGCGGCCGGCGAGATTGAGTGCCCCAACAAGAGATGCTGCCTTGGCTGGACCGACCCCAGGGTAGGCAGCGAGCTCCTCGAGCCCCGCCGTGGCGATCCGCCGAACCCCTCCGAAATCGGCTAGCAACCGAGTCGCAAGGTGGAGCGCGCTTTCGCCCCGTCGCCCACTCCGAAGCACGAGGGCCAGCAGCTCGGCATCCGAGAGAGTGTCCGCCCCTCTCGCCCAAAGGCGCTCTCGCGGGCGGTCCTCATCTGGCAGGTCCTGCATACGCGGCTGACGCTCAGCACGCATGGTCCTCGACAGGTTAAGCGTGGGCACCGACATGGTTCCCGCGGCCTGATGAGGGCGGTCACCTCAGGAATGCTCTTGAGCCGTGACGCGCCTGTAAGCTTCCTGAGCAGGCATTTCGCGGCCTGACAGCAGACCGACAGATTCCCAACAGATTCCCGACACAGATCCGACGCCAAATAGCCCGCCAACCCGCCGGCCGTTGTCAGGTTCTTGTCGGATTTCTGTAGGACCTCCGACCATCGGTGCCCATGACGATGCCCAAGGACCCGAACGATCCGCGAACCTGCCGTTCCGCTCGGCGAGTGGGAGGCTGGCGGGAGCTTTCCGGGAGGTTCGCGGGAGCTCGGCTCACGCCTCCGGCCGGAGTGGGAGGTTGGCGGGAGGCTGGTGGGAGGTTGGTGGGAGGCCGCCCTCCCATCATCGGGCCCATGATGGGTTCGCGACTCGACGGTTTCTTCCCGCCCCTGGTCGCGTCAGCGGCCATGAAGAAGCGACCCGAGGCGGACGACGGGCTCCCCGAGCTCCCGACGTGGCTCGAGGAGCTGCTGTTCCATCCGGGCAGGTTCATCAGACGCTTCCTGCACGTGGTCCTCGACTTCCTCTCGGACCTTACGCCCCTTGCCGTCGCCCTCTTGGCCCTGGCCGTCCTCACGCTGATATTGCGGCTCGGGTGGCTTTGGTGGAGGGAGCGGCGGCTCGCTGCCGGGGCCCGGCGCCTCCGCATCCGTCCGCCCCCTGAAGTTGATCCCGAGCGGGCTGAGGTCCTGTGGATGGGCTTCCACTCGCTTCTAAGGCCGTGGTGGCGGCGCGTCGTCTCGGGCCAGCCTCGTGTCGCCTGGGAGGTGGTCGGGACCGGTGGCGAGGCGGAGGTCTCCATCTGGGTGCCGAAGACGGTTGCCCCAGGCTTCGTCGAGCGCGCGGTCGAGGTGGCCTGGCCGGGTGCCCGGGTCGAGGAGGGCCGCGAGGATCCCGTCGCTGGCATCCGGCGCTGGGACGGAGCTGCCGTCGCCGCTTGTGAGCTGGCTCTTGCCGACCGGGAGTGGTTCCCGATCGGAGGTGAGTCGAAGCACGGTCCGCTGGAGCTGGCCCTCGCCGCTGCTGGCCATGTGGACGCGGAGGACAGCACGTTCCTCCAGGTCGTGGCCAGCCCGGCGACCTCACGCGCCCGACGTGGCCTATGGAGGGCCGCCCAGGCGCTTCGCGCCGGCGTCCGGTCCGGGCGGTGGGCTTGGCGAGCCGGACGTGGTTCGTCCGCACAGCGGGCCACGCCGGATCCGATCCGCGAGGGCGACGTCCGGTCGATCATGACTAAGGCGACGGCTCCGGCGTGGCACTGCATCGTCCGAGTTGCCGTCCGCACAGCGGAACGCCGGACGAGCCGTGGCCGCATCCACGCGCTGGCGGGTGCGTTCGCCATGTTCGAGGGGCGGAACGGCTTCCGTCGCCGGCGGATCCGCGGAGGGCTGCGCGCGCTCCGTGGGAGAAGGCTCTCCCGTTCGTACCTGCTCTCGGTACCGGAGCTGGCGCGCGTCGCTTCGCTCCCGGCCACCGGAACGCTCGCGGGCTACGAGGCTTCGGGGGCCCGCACGGCCCCGCCGCCGCGCACCCTGCCGACGGCCGGAAGGGTGCTCGGCGAGGCGGATCATCCGGGCGCCGAGGGTCCGGTTGCGCTCGCCGTGGAGGACGCACGCCACCACGTCCACGTCATCGGCGAGACGGGGACCGGGAAGTCGACGCTCCTCGCCAATCTCGTCCTCCGGGACGCTGAGGCGGGCCGTTCCGCCGTCGTCATTGACCCCAAGGGCGACCTCGTGGAGGCCGTCCTCGAGCGGCTCCCGCGCGGTGCTGAACGGCGCGCCTGCGTGATCGACCCCGGCGACCGCGACTGGGCGGTCGGGCTGAACGTCCTGGCCGGAGGAGATCCGGACCTGGTTGCGGACCAGGTCCTGTCGATATTCAGCCGGATCTACGGGCCGTACTGGGGTCCGCGCACCGACCACATCATGCGATCCGCCTGCCTGACCTTGATGCAGATCCCGGGGACCATGCTGGCCGAGGTGCCGGTCCTGCTCACGGATTACCGCTGGCGCCACGCCATCCGGGAGCGTCTCGGGGGCACCGCGGACGTGGACCGGTTCCTGAGCGTCTACGAGCGGATGCCGGAGCAGCAGCGAATGAACCAGTTCGCGCCCCTGATGAACAAGCTGGGCGCCTTCCTCCTGCGAGGACCGGTGCGGGCCATCCTCGGACAGGCGGATCCACCCCTCGACGTCGGCGCCTTCCTCGACTCCGGAGGGCTCCTCCTGGTCCCGAGTGCCGAAGGGAACGGTCGGCGAGGACACGTCGCGCCTCCTCGGGATGTTCGTCATCGCGCGCGTCTGGCAGGCGTGTATGCGCCGGGCAGCCCTCCGGGAGGCAGAGCGGCTTGACACGACGCTCTACGTGGACGAGGTCCATAACTACCTGGCCCTGCCGCGCTCGTTCGAGGACCTCGCTGCCGAGGCCCGCGGCTACCGGCTGTCGCTGGTGCTTGCCCATCAGCACCGCGGCCAGCTCCCTTCCGACGTCCGCGAAGCGCTCGACGCCAACGCCCGAACCAAGGTCGTGTTCACGTGTTCTCCCGACGACGCTCGCTACCTCGAACCCCATTTCGCCCCGAGGCTCAGCGCGTTCGACCTGTCGCACCTCTCGGCGTTCCAGGCCGCCTGCCGGCCGTGCGTGGGCGGAGGGCAGCAGGCGGCGTTCACGTTCCGAACGGCGCCGCTTGCTCCTGGGTCGGGGACACGGGCGCAAGAGGTACGCGAGGCCAGCCGACGGTTCGCCCGGCGGCGAGAGGATGTCGACGAGGAGATCAAGACCCGGCAGGCCAGGCCCGAGCTGTGGCTCCTGCCCAACGCTGACCGGGAGCGCTCGGTGGGTCGTTCGGTGGGCCCCTCGGTGGGCCCGTCCGGGGGCCGCCCAAGAGCGGCCCATCCCGATGAGAGCAGAAGGCGAGGTGGCGGCGCCCGATGAGTGGGCCCGTCGGTTCCAGAACTGGCGTAGGGACTCGAGCGCCTGGGCGCTCTCGTCCCTCCGCGATCGCTCTGGACAACCGCCGGGCCATTACCGACAGGGATCAGTACATCTGTCTGGACCTCTACGACCACAAGGTGCTCACCATCGAGCAGATCACCAACCTCCACTTCGATGCCGTAAGACGGGCACGGCGACGTCTCCTCAAGCTCGTGGAGCTCGGCGTGTTGGAGCTCCGCCAGCTCCTCGGCCACTCGTCCTACGCTATGGTCAAGCGGTACGCGACCCTTGCCACCGACATCGTGGCCGAACGGCATCGACATGCCTCGCCGGCAGATCGACTCCCTGTGTAGTCCACCGACTAGGCAGTGGCCGTCCCCGGTTCTGCCCTTTGGCCGCTATCCTCCGGGTTGTGTCCGTGACGAACCGCTTCGAGACCCTCTTCGCTCGGCACCGAACCGCGGCGATTCCTGAGTTGTGGCCCTGGCAGAAGGAGGTTCTGGCTGCGTACGAGCCTCTGGAAGTCGACGTAGCCGTGGAGCTGCCGACGGGCACCGGGAAGACGCTGATCGGCCTCCTGGCGGCTGAGGAATTCCGAGAACAAGGCCGAGGCCCCGTCGCCTACCTTGCGGGCAACAAGCAGCTCGCCCAGCAGGTAGAACGCCACGCACGTCAGGTCAACTTTCCTGTCGTCCGTTTCCAAGGCCCCAAGGATTCCTGGTCTCCGAGAGATGTCCGTGCCTACAACTTCGGCCAGGCGATCGGCGTGATGAACTACTGGAATTACATCAACGCGAGTCCCGGGGTCGAGCCGGCTGGCTTGCTCATCCTTGATGATGTGCACCTCTTGGAGCAGCCTCTTCGTGACTTCTTCACGGTGGCGATTCCCCGCTCAGATCCTCTGCATGAGGAAATCCTTCGACGCATCGTTGAGCGATGCTCCTACTACAGCTTGGCGAAGGATCTGCTTGGCGGGGTTGAACCTCCTTCGCCCCCCGAGATGTTGGTCTTCCCCGACAGCGCGGACCTCGCCGACGAGGTTCGGGATCTCCTCGACAGTCGGTTAGTGCACGGTACCGACCCTTGGTGGGCTTGGCAGGAGATAAGACAACGGCTCGAGGTGTGCTGCTGGCTCATCTCCGCCCGCGCAATCTCCTTCACGCCGTACGTCCCGCCCGCGCAAACGATCAGACACTTCGCTGAGCCGGTTCGCCGGTTGTACCTGAGCGCTACGATTGGGAGCGTCGAGGATCTCCGCCGCCGGCTCGGCACTCCACCACTTGAGAAATTGACTGCCTCCGTCCAGCCGCGGCAAGGGGAACGACTCGTGGTTCTCCGAGAGGAGCCGGAACTCCTGTCGGCAACCGAGTTGGTCGACCTGCTCCGGAGCTTCCTCTCAACCCGTCCGAAGGCATTGTGGCTGTGCGCTCGTAGGGATACCGTCTCCGCCCTGGAGTTTGCCCTGACTCTTTCGGAGCTTCCGGGGTCGGTAAGGATCCTCGAGAAGGACAACGCCGCCGACGAACCATTCGCCGCCGACGACCACGGGCACCTAATCACGGCAGGACGCTATGACGGAATGGACTTCCCGGACGAGGCGTGCCGCGTGGAGATACTCCCAGAGGTTCCGGTGGCCACGAGCGATCTTGAGGAGTGGGCGAGCGCCTATCTCCGGGATGCCCGGTTCGCGGAGGCTCGGTTCTCTCAGCGGGTTGCTCAGGCTCTTGGTAGATGCAATCGGAGCGACAACGACCGTGCGGTTTACATCCTCACCGACCCCAACTTCCTCACTCGATTCTCACAGCGCCGCACCGTTGATGAGCTCCCTGAGGATGTGCGCCCCGATATTGTCGCGGCTCTCGCCCGCAGCGATCGAGGGTTTCTTACTGGTCTGGAGGAAGCGGAACGGTTCCTCGCGGGAGAGCCGGCTACGGTCTCTTCACCAGACCAACCTTCGACTCAGACAGAGTCGCTACCTCCGACGGCGGCGCACGAAGTCGATGGCTTCCTTGCGCTCTGGCGTGAGGACTACGCGCGGGCGGCGGACCTCTTTGACAAGGTCGCCTCGCTCGTTAGCCAGACTCGAGAATACCGTGCGTTCTGGCTCGCGCTGCGTGCCCTCGCACTGCAGCTCGCGGGGCGTTATGGAGATCAAGCCTCAGCGGTTCAGGCTGATGCCGCCCTGCGGGCGGCCGCAGGCGCAGGCGCGGCCAGTACTTTCTTCACGCGTCTTCGCTTGTCCGAGAGTCGGAGGCGGGGGCAGGCGTTGTCCCATCCCGACGCTAGTCACGATAACTTGTTCGACCTGTGGGACCAGATCATCGATCGGTACGGAGCTTCCGGCCCCAGATTCGAACAATGGGCAGGCGGGTTAGTCGGCGAACTCCGCTCAAGTTCCCATGATACGGTCGTGCGAGGGCTGGCGCGCGTAGGCCGAGAACTTCTTGGACTGTCGGCCGATACTCCCAAGCCAACCGCTGGCGAACATGACGCGCACTGGGAATTGCTCGGGCCCCATCGGATGCTCACTTTCGAGGTCAAGCTGGCACCAACCAGTCAGCGTGTTGTGAACGCTGACGTCGAACAGGCAGAAGGAGCGGTACGAGCGCTGGAGACCCAGCGCTCACGTCCTGTACGAGGACTGCTCGTTACACCCTGGACCGAGGCGGAGGCGACCGCGCTGGACCGTCTCGATAAGGTACGTCTCGTTCAGCGTGACATCCTGATTGAACAGGTTGAGAAGGTCCTGGGCCTCTTGCGGGAGTACCGGCGTGGCTGGCGCCTGGAAGATGCAAGCATCCGTGCCGAGCGCCGGCAGGCGACCGAGGGCCAACTACCGAAGCTCGGCTGGTTCTGGACGTCGATTGAACAAGCCACTGGCTGGGTAGATCGCCGGCATTTTGACCGCGCCTGGACTGGTGCCATAGGGTCCGTCCCCGGCTGAGGAGGGTTGTTCCAGAGCGACTGCCCACAACTGTTCCTTCTTCGTCCCCCCGAGGTCCTGACCAGGATTTCTCAGAGCGAAGCCGCGAAGAGGATAGACCCGGTCATCCCACCTGGCGTGGTTTTCCTGCTTCCGTCCATGTCCCCCATCACCCGCCTTGGGTGCCCGAGCTGCGACCACGGGAGCGTTCGGGGGGGCCGAGTCCCGCAAGTTGGTGGACTTTGACACCGCCATCCTCTCCTCCTAGGCGATCGCTGCGACCAGCTCCTTCGTGAGCTCACCCCCTTCGATCTCCGTCCCGATCTTGGCCATGGACTCCG
>JBOGVZ010000084.1:0-7779 GCA_050692985.1 Actinomycetota bacterium | reverse complement strand
GTCGCCGCCGGCCTGGCCGCGGAGCTTCGCCGGGCCGGCGTGCGCCGCTCCCCCGCCGAGTTCCTGGCCTTCGTGGGGGTGGGAGCGGCGGCGGCCGGCTCCGCCGGGGCCCTGGCCGGGGGGCCGGTGCTCGGCCTGGTCGTTGCGGCGGTGATCGTGGGCGGGGCCCGGTTCATCGTCCACCGCCGGGCCCGGCGGTGGAACGACCGGTTCGACGAGGAGCTCCCCGACGCCCTGGACCTCATGGCCGGTTCCCTGGAGGCGGGCTCGTCCCTGGTGCAGTCGATGGAGCTGGTGGCCGCCGAGGGACAGCCCCCGCTGTCCGAGGATCTCGGCCGGGTGCTGGCCGACAACCGGCTCGGAGAGTCGCTGGTGGACGCCCTGGAGGCCTCGGCGGTCCGGGTCGGCAGCGAGGACTTCGCCTGGTGCGTGCGAGCCGTGCGGGTCCAGCAGGAGTTCGGGGCTTCGCTGGCCGGGCTGATGCGCACCCTGGCCCAGTTCATGCGGTGGCGGCAGGAGCTCCGCCGGGAGGTCCGGGCACTCACCGCCGAGGGCCGCATGTCCGCCTACGTGCTGATCGGCCTGCCGTTCCTCATGGCGGGGTTCTTCGCCCTGGTCAACCCGGCCTATCTGGCGCTGCTGGTGACGACCCCGCTCGGGTGGATCCTTTCCATCACCGCGGCCGTGCTGATGGCCCTGGGCACGGTGTGGATGACCCGGATCGTCAAGGTGGAGGTGTGACGATGACCATGGCCCTGTACGCAGGACTGGCGGCCCTGGTGGCCGCGGTCCCGATGCTGTGGATCGGCGTCTCTCGGGCCCGGGGGGTGCAGACCACGCACCGGGAGGCGGTCCGGTACCTGGGCGAGGACGGGTTCGTGCCCGTGCCCCAGAGCCGGGGCGGCTTGGGCGACCGGGTGCTGGTGGGGATCGGGCGGCGCCTGACCCCGTCCGGCTACACCTCGGCCTTGCGGAGCCGGTTGGCCCGGGCTCACAGCCGGCGCTCACCCGAGCAGGTGCTGGCCGCCAAGGGGCTGGGCGCGGTGGTCGGGGTCGGGGTGGGGATCGTGGCCGCCACGGGGGCTCCGGTCACGGGGATGCTCCTGGGGGCTGTGGTGGGGATGGCGGGGTTCTTCCTCCCCGACCTCAGGCTCCGCCGTCGAATCGACAGCCGGTCCACGGCCATCCGCCGGGCCCTGCCGGACGCCCTCGACCTGATGGCCATCTCCGTGGAGGCCGGCGTGGGCCTCGAGGGAGCGATGGCCCGGGCCGCCGAGGACATCGGTGGCCCGTTGGGCGAGGAGTTCAGGTGGGTGCTGCACGACGTGCAGCTGGGAGCCTCTCGGCGGGACGCCTTCCAGGCCCTCCGAGAGCGGGTCGAGGTGTCCGAGCTCTCTGGGTTCGTCCTGGCCCTGCTCCAGGCCGACGCCCTGGGGGTGGCCGTGGGCAACGTGCTCAAGACCCAGGCCGACGAGATGCGGCGCAAGCGGCGCCAGCGGGCCCGGGAGCAGGCCGCCAAGACCCCGGTGAAGATCCTGTTCCCGCTGATCTTCGGGATCTTCCCGGCGCTGCTCATCGTGATCCTGGGCCCGGCCATGATCCGGATCCTGGCCACGGTGCTGAGCGGGTAGCGTCAGTCCAACAGGCCCGCCCTGATGGCCACGGCCACGGCCTGGGCCCTGTCGGCCGCGCCGAGCCGGGCCCGGACGCGGGCGATGTGATTCTTGACGGTGAGGGGCGACAGCCCCATGGCCGCGGCCACCTGCTTGTTGGCCTTCCCCTCGCACACCAGCGTGAGCACCTTCCGCTCCACGGGCGTGAGGTAGAGCTTGGCCGAGCCGTTCGAGGCGCCGTTGTCGGCCGCCGGGTCCATGATCCCCAGGAGGGTGCGGGTGACCACTGGATCGACCACCAGCTGGCCTTTGAGGATCCGCTCCACCGCGAAGCGCAGCTCGGCCATGGGCATGTCCTTCGAAAGGTACGCCGCGGCGCCGGTGCGGATGGCGTCGGCCGGGAGCACCGCCGAGCGACTGGCCGACAGCAGCGCAACCCGCAGCTCCGGGTGGTGACGGACCAGCGTGGACACCGCCTCCAGGGCCGGGGCCTGGCCGAGGGCGTCGTCGTCGACCACCGCCGCCTCCACGCCCCCCTCCCGGAGGACGTCCAGGGCGTCCCGCAGGGACACCGCGGGAGCCACCTGGAAGCCGAACCGGCCCAGGGCCACGCCCATGGCGTCCCGGAACAGCGGATGGCCCCCCAGGTACAGGATCCGCCTCGAGTCCCGCGCCACGCGCTCCTTCCTCTCAGGCCGTCTGCCGCGCGGGCGCCCGAGCCGGCCAGGGGGCGAGCCGGACTCCGGTCCTCGTGCCACTGCTGCTATCGGTCGTTCGGCCCGCGTCCTTTATCGGCCGGATGCCCCACGGATGCTTGCCGCCTGCCCATGCCCCACAGAAGAGGTGGCGTGGGGGCGGCGGCCCCCGCGCCCCGAGCGGCGGCGCAGCGACCCCGGGGGCCAAGCGGAGCAACGTGTGGAAGCAGCGATCTCGGACGATGCGGCCGGTCCCTCACGTTGCGGGAGCGACTCGGGCCCCCGGGGTCGTGAAAGCCGCCGCCCCCCGTCGGCATCTGGGGCCGTCGGCATCTGGGGCTCCCCGCCGCGCCGTTGGGCATCTGGGGGCTCGCCGCCGCGCCTCCACTGGGTACGCTAGCGGGCCATGGGGGTGCGGAAGACACCGGGGACCGGGTCGGCAGAGAGCCTCGGCGAGGTCGAGGGACGGCTCCGGGGCGAGGGGCTGGGAACGGCCAGGCGGTGGTCGAACGGGCCCGGCGACACCTACGGGTGGCACGACCACCCCTACCACAAGGTCCTGTACTGCCTGTTGGGAGGGATCACCTTCCACATGCACGGCCGGGACGTCGGCCTGGGCCCGGGCGACCGGCTCGACATCGAGCCGGGGACCGAGCACGCAGCCACCGTCGGCCCCCAGGGCGTGTCCTGCATCGAGGCCTCCCGGCCGTGACCTCGGTCGCGTTCCAGGTCGACCAGCTCCTGGCCCGGGTGCCCGGCGGGATCGGGACCTACGTCGGCGAGCTCGTCCCCGCCCTGATGGCCGCCGACCCCGAGGTGGCCATCACCCTGTTCCACGCCCGGGCGGAGGGCCGCTCGTTGCCCGAGGGGTGGGCCGCGGACCTGCCGGTGGTGCCCTTGCGCCGGGGCATCCGGACGCTGTACCCGGGATGGGCGCTGGCCGGGCTCCCCGCGCTGCCCGAGCCGCTCCGGGGGCAGGACGTGCTCCACTCCCCCTCCCCGGCCGCGGTCCCCCCCGCGGGACCGGGCCAGCGGCTGGTGGTCACCGTGCATGACCTGGCCTTCCTGGTGGAGCCACGGCTGTTCCCCCCGGCGTGGCGCACGATGTACCGGATGGGGCTGCGGCGGGCCGTGCGCCACGCGGACGCCCTGGTGGCGGTGTCCGAGCACACCGCCCGCGATCTGGTGGACCGGGCCGGGGCGGACGCCGGCAAGATCCACGTCACCCCCCTGGCCGCCACGCTCCCGGCCTCGGCCGGAGACCCGGGCCCGGCCGTGGACCGCCTGCGGATCCCCCGCCCGTACCTGCTGTTCGTGGGCACGCTGGAGCCGAGGAAGAACCTGGTGCGGCTGGTCCGCGCCTATCGCCGGGCCGTGGCCAGGTCCGAGCTCCCCCACGCGCTGGTCCTGGCGGGGCCGCCGGGCTGGGGCGGCGATGCCCTGGAACGCGAGCTGGCGATCCCCGCGGCCGGGGAGGTGGTTCGCACCGGACGGGTGGAGCCCGACGAGCTCGATGCGCTGTACCGGGGCGCCGACGCCTTCGCCTACCCGTCGCTGTACGAGGGCTTCGGGCTCCCGGTGGTGGACGCCATGGCCCGGGGGATCCCGATGATCGTGTCGAGCTCCTCCTCGCTCCCGGAGGTCGCCGGTGACGCCGCCCTGACGGCGTCCCCGCACTCGGTCGAGGAGCTGGCCCAGGCGATCGAACGGGTCCTGACCGACCGGACCCTGGCCGCCCGGCTCACGGAGGCCGGGCGAGCCCGGGCAACCGAGTTCTCCTGGGCCCGGACGGCCCGGGCCACCCTGGAGGTGTATCGAGGATGACCGACTTCGCGGCGTTCCGGGCCCTGTTCCCGGCTCTCCAGCACAAGGTCTGGCTGAACGCCGCCACGCTGCCGCCGGCGGCCCGGCCGGTGCTGGAAGCCCTGCGGCGGGTGGAGGGCGAATGGGAGCAGGGCGAGGGCTCGTGGCAGGCCTGGGAGGAGGAGGCCGACGCCACCAGGGAGCAGTTCGCCCGGCTCATCGGGGGGCAGGCGACCGGGGTGGCCCTGCTGCCCACCGTGGCGGAGGCCGCGGCCACCGTGGCGGCCTCGCTCCCCCCGGGGCGCGTGGTGGTCGGTGAGCGGGAGTTCCAGAGCAACCTGTTCCCGTGGCTGGCGCTGCGGGACCGGGGCTTCCAGGTGGTGGAGGTGCCGGCCACCGACGGCGTGGTGAGCACGGAGGCGCTTGTGGAGGCCATCACCGAGGGGACGGTGCTGGTGACGGTCAGCGAGGTGCAGTCCTCGAACGGCTACCGGGTCCGGATCGCCGACGTGGCCGAGCGGGCCCGCGCCGTGGAGGCCCGGTTGTTCGTCAACGGCACCCAGGCCCTGGGGGTGCTGCGGTTCGACCAGGAAGCGATCCGTGCGGACTACGTGGCCTGCCACGGGTACAAGTGGCTGCTGGCTCCACGCGGGACATCGTGGCTGCACGTCCGCGAGGACCGGATCGACGAGCTGGCGCCGCTGGCCCCAAACTGGAAGAGCGTGGAGCGCCCCTACGAGGAGTACTACGGGGGTCCGCTGCGGATGCCGCAGGAGGCCCGCAAGCTGGACATCTCGCTGGCGTGGTTCCCCTGGGTGGGGGCCCGGGCGGCCCTGGGCCTGATCCTGTCCCTCGACCCGGCCGCCGTGGAGGCCCGGTGCCTGGCCCTGGCCGCCGAGCTCCGCGAGGGGCTCCGGGGGCGGGGGTTCCGCACCGTGCCCCAGGAGGAGCCCACCCACATCGTGGCTCTCGAGGTCCCGGACCCCGTGGCCCTCCGCCGGGGGCTCCTGGAGCGGCGGGTGGTGGGGGCGGTCCGGGGCGGCTTCGTTCGGCTGGGCTTCCACGCCTTCAACGACGAGACGGACGTGGCGGCGGCCCTGGACGCGCTCGGTCGCGGCTAGACTCGAAGCGCCGTGCCGTGGATCGAGCAGGTCCCCATCGAGGAGGCTACCGGCGTCCTCAAGGAGGAGTTCGACGCCGCCGTGGAGCGGGCGGACCGGGTGTGGCACATCGTCCACATCATGAGCGTGAACCCGGAGGCGCTGCGGGACAGCATGCGCTTCTACCAGACGATCATGAAGGGCGAGTCGCCGCTGTCCCGGGTCCAGCGGGAGATGCTGGCCACGGTGGTCTCGGCCGAGCTCGAGTGCCACTACTGAACGCAGGCCCACGCCCACGACCTCCGTGACGAGGTCGACGAGCAAGCGACACCGGAGGAGGAGGCCGATGCCCTGGTCCACGCCGTGGCTCGGGACTGGCGGTCCGCGCCGCTCGCCGCCGCCGACCGGGCCCTGTGCTCGTTCGCGGCCAAGCTGACGCACGACCAGCAGCGGATGTCGCCGAAGGACCTCGACGAGCTGCGCGCCCACGGGTTCGACGACTGGGCCATCCACGACGCCGTCCAGGTGATCGGCTACTTCGCCTACATCACCCGGGTGTCCGACGCCCTGGGGGTGGAGGACGAGGACTTCATCCGCCCGTGGGGCCGCCCCGAGGACGACCGCGGGTCGGGATAGACTCGCCCCGACCGCCGGACCGGAGGGAGCGATGGACGAGTTCGAGCCGGGGACCGGGCTCACCGCGGACCACCTCGAGGCCCTGACGGAGCGGATCCGCTCCTCGCCGTTCCACCGGTGGGCCGGCATGGAGCTGGTGGCCGTGGGAAACGGCAAGGCCGAGCTGGCCATGGAGCTCCAGGACCACCACTTCAACCCCCAGCGCATCGTCCACGGCGGGGTGATCTCGGCGCTCGCCGACACCTCGATCGGCCTGGCCCTGCGTTCGAAGCTCCCCCCGGGCCACACCCATCGAACCGCCCAGCTCAACGTGCACTTCCTGGCCAAGGGCGAGGGGAACCGGCTGGTCGGCCGGGGCCGGACGGTGCATCTCGGCACGCGGATGGGCTACGGCGAGGCCGAAGTGCTCGACGGCCGGGGCCGCCTGCTGGCCCGGGCCACGGCCACGTTCATCGTGCTCCCCGCCCCCGGCGCGTTCTGATGGCGGAGGGAATCAGGGTGATCCGCGCCGAGGAGCGGAAGGACGATACCGCCCAGACACCCGGGATGCGCCGGGAGGAGGCCGTGGCCACCGAGCGGATCTGGTCGATGCTTTCACTTGCAACGTCCGCAGCGTGCGGCGCCGGCCTCGCACTGCTACCGTTCGAAGAGCTCATGAATCTTCGGGTCGTCCTCATTGTGGTGGTAGCAGTGTTTGTGGGCTTGGCAAGCCTTTGGTCTCCTTGAGGACTTTCGATGGTGGGTAGCGTGCTGCCCCTCAAGCGAAGGGTTATCCGGCAGTCCGCGATTCAAGGCGGTCCTACTCCACATGATTGGAAGTAGTACCAGTGCGGCTCTCTTGGGTGCCGCGCTCGGGGTGTTGGGGCAGGTTGCCTTGCCTCGACTGGAGCCCAGTGTGCGGATGCTCGCCCTCGGGGTCGTTGGGGTCGCCTATAGCCTGCACGATGCTGGAATCGCGACCCTTCCTCGCCTGGAGATCGCGCGCCAGGTACCTAACCACTGGCGTTGGCGGTTTCCACTGTCGCTGGCCTCTTTCTTGTATGGAGCAGGTCTTGGGGTCGGTCTTGCCACCATCATAACGTTCAGTAGTTTCTACCTGATTCCACTATGGGCGATCCTTCAGCAGAACTGGTTCCTGGGGGCTCTTCTCTTCGGCGCCTATGGCTTGGCTCGATCCGTCCCGTTGATTGCCTTCGCCGTTACGGGAGCAGGGTCAGCTTCCAAGCTGGATCGACTACTTCCCGCCTTGGTCCATCTCGAGGCGAAGATTTCGCTGATGAGCGGGTCTCTCCTGGCGGGGGTCGGCCTCTTCTTCCTTATTAGCGGGGTTCGGTTGATGTGGTGAAATGGCTTCCCGATTGAGCGTAGCGCGAACACGGTGCTCCTCCTTCAAGTGAATCCATGAGGACGATCAGCGAGCCAGCAGCACACGGTAGTGGGGCCTTGTCCACCTGCCTGTTCCGGTGCAACCCCTTGAGGATGTCCCCAAAAGACTGGTGTGTGGTCCCGCTGCCTGCTGGTGATTCAGGATGTTCGCATCGCCACCCCTATCTCACGCCGCCACCGATCAATCCTCCTCCCCCAGCGTGTCATTAGCTATGAGAAGTCCTGGGTGAGCCCGGGTGAGATGGAGATTTTCGTAAGATCGGAAGAAGAGAGCGAAGAGGCGCCTATATGGATGTCGTGGTGAGCAACGAGGCAGAGCGGGATCGGCTTTCCGATCTCTACGAGAGGAACTGGAACAAGGCCTATAGGCTCGCCTATCTCGTGACGGGCGACACGCATGCTGCCGAGGACATCGTCCAGGGGCCGAGTCCCGCAAGTTGGTGGACTTTGACACCGCCATCCTCTCCTCCTAGGCGATCGCTGCGACCAGCTCCTTCGTGAGCTCACCCCCTTCGATCTCCGTCCCGATCTTGGCCATGGACTCCG
>JBOGVZ010000083.1:0-8332 GCA_050692985.1 Actinomycetota bacterium | reverse complement strand
TCACCGACATGCACCCCGAGATGATCCGGCTGCTCGGACGATTGCAGTTCCGAACCTCGTACGGGCAGAACGTGCTGAAGCACCTCGTCGAATCCGCACACATCGCGTCGGCGATCGCCTCGGAGCTCGGCATCGATCCCGCGATCCCCAAGCGGGGTGCCCTCCTGCATGACGTCGGAAAGGCAGTGACCCATGAGATCGAGGGCTCCCACGCGATCATCGGCGCCGAGATCGCCCGCCGGATGAAGGAATCGCCGGAGGTGGTCCACTGCATCGAGTCGCACCACGGCGAGGTCGAGCAGCGCACCGTCGAGGCAGTGATCGCGCAGATCGCCGACGGCATCTCGGGCGGCCGGCCCGGCGCTCGTCGGGAAAGTCTGGAGACCTACATCAAGCGGCTCGAGCGGCTCGAGGAGATTTGCAACACCTACCCGGGCGTGGAGAAGGTCTACGCGATGCAGGCCGGACGCGAGGTCCGCGTCATGGTCAAGCCGCAGGACGTCGACGATCTGGCCGCGCAGATCCTCGCCCGCGATATCGCCAAGCAGGTCGAGGAGGAGCTCCAGTACCCGGGCCAGATCAAGATCACGGTGGTGAGGGAGACGCGCTCGGTCGAGTACGCCAAGTAGCCTGATCGAAGGATGAGCGATCGCCGGTACCTACTGCGCACTTTCGGGTGTCAGATGAACGAGCACGACTCCGAGCGGATCGCCGGCCTGCTCGACGGCCACGGCATGGCCCCCACCGAAGAGGTGGGCCAGGCCGGCGTGGTCGTGCTCAACACGTGCGCGGTCCGGGAGAACGCCGACAACCGCCTGTACGGCTCCTTGGGCGTGCTCAAGTCGGCCAAGGAGCGCAACCCCGGGATGCGGATCGTGGTGGCCGGGTGCCTGGCCCAGAAGGACCGGGGGGACATCCAGGCTCGGGCTCCGTGGGTGGACGTGGTGGTCGGCACCCATGCCCTTCGGGGGCTGCTCGAGCTCCTGGAACGGGCCGAGCGCGAGGGTCCCCAGATGGACGTCCGCGAGTACACCGAGGTGTTTCCCAGCTCCCTGCCGGCCCGCCGGGGGACGGCCCACCACGCGTGGGTCTCCGTCTCCGTGGGCTGTGACAACCGGTGCTCGTTCTGCATCGTGCCCCTGGTGCGGGGCCGCCAGCGGTCCCGGCCGTTGGGCGACATCGTGGCCGAGGTGCGGGGCCTGGCCGGTCGAGGTGTCGTGGAGGTGACGCTGCTGGGCCAGAACGTGAACACGTACGGCCGCGACGTCCACTTCCCGGAGACCTCGCCGGCCCGCAGGCCGCTGTTCGTCGAGCTGCTGCGGGCGGTCGACTCGGTGGACGGCATCCGCAGGGTGCGGTTCACCAGCCCCCATCCCCACCACTTCACCCCCGACGTGATCGAGGCCATGGCCGAGTGCGGATCGGTGTGCGAGCACATCCACTTCCCGCTCCAGTCGGGCTCGGACCGGGTGCTGGGGATGATGCGCCGCTCCTACCGCTCGGCCCGGTACCTGGCGTGGCTCGAGCGGATCCGGGACCGGATCCCGGAGATCGCGGTGACCACCGACATCATCGTGGGCTTCCCCGGGGAGACCGAGGAGGACTTCCGCGAGACCCTTCGGGTGGTGGAGGCGGCTCGGTTCGACGCGGCGTACACGTTCCAGTACTCGCCCCGAGCCGGGACGGACGCGGCCTCGTACGAGGGCCCCGTGCCCAAGGCCGTGGTGCAGGAGCGGTTCGACCGGCTGGTGGCGCTCCAGGAGCGGCGATCCCTGGAGCGCAACCGGGCCCTCGAAGGGCTGGAGGTGGAGGTGCTCGTGGAGGGGCGGGGCCGGAAGGGAGGGGCGCAGGGGCGGACGCGAACGAACAAGGTCGTGAACTTCGAGGGCCACGCCGCCCCGGGGACGTTCGTGGACGTTCGCGTGACCCGTGGCCACCCCCATCACCTGGTCGGGGAGCCCGTGGAGGTGAGCGTCCCCGCGTGAGCCGGACCACGGTGACGGCAAGGCCCGGGAGGGGCGCGACCGGATCCGACGTGGCCACGCCGCTGGCCCTGGTGGGGCCCACCGCCTCGGGGAAGACCGAGGCGTCCCTGGTCCTGGCGCAGCGGCTGGGGGCCGAGATCGTGGTGGTGGACTCCATGACGGTGTACCGGGGGATGGACGTGGGCACCGCCAAGCCCACCGCGGAGGAGCGAGCCCGCGTGCCGCATCACCTCGTCGACGTGGCCGATCCCACCGAGCCGTTCTCCGTGGCGAGGTTCCAGGCGCTCGGGCGCCGGGCCGTGCAGGACATCGCCGGCCGCGGCCGCCGGGCCCTGCTGGTCGGAGGGTCGGGCCTGTACTTCCGGGCGGTGGTGGACGACCTGGAGTTCCCGGGAACCGACCCCCGGGTGCGGTCGTTCCTGGAAGTGGAGGCCGCGGCGGTGGGCCCCGCGGTGCTGCACGCCCGCCTGTCCGAGCTCGATCCTCGGGCGGCCGCCAGGATCGAGCCCGGCAACGCCCGCCGCACCGTTCGGGCCCTGGAGGTGGCGGCCGTCACCGGCCGGCCGTTCTCCTCCTTCGCCGGCGCGTGGGACCGGCACGAGGACGGCCGGGTCCGGGCCGCCGGGGTGGTGCTGGACCCCGCCCACCTCACCGCGCGGATCGAGGACCGTGCTCGCCTGATCGTCGAGGGTGGGCTGGTCGACGAGGTCCGAACCCTGCTGGAGGGGGGCTCCGGCCCCTTCCTCACCGCCTCGCAGGCCATCGGCTACCTGGAGGTGGCCCGGCACCTGGCGGGGGAGATCACGCTGGAAGAGGCGGTGACCGAGACGGCCCGCCGCACCAGGGCCCTGGCCCGGCGGCAGATGGCCTGGTTCCGGCGCGATCCCCGGATCCGGTGGTTCCGGGCCGGCGCCGACGGAGCGGCAGGGGTGGTAGACGAGATCGAGGGGTACCTCCGAGCATGAGCGACGGGCTGCGATTCGCCAAGTACCACGGCACCGGGAACGACTTCGTGATGATCGAGGACCTGGAGGATCGGGTCGCGCTGTCGGCGGACCTGGTGGCCGGGGTGTGCGACCGGCACATGGGTGTGGGTGCGGACGGGGTGATCCGCATCGCCCCCTCGGACCGGGCGGACTTCTTCATGGACTACTGGAACGCGGACGGCGGGGTGGCGGAGATGTGCGGCAACGGCGTGCGCTGCCTGGCCAAGTACGTCTACGACAACGGGCTGACCGAACGGACGGAGCTCGACGTGGACACCAGGGCCGGCATCAAGCACCTGGTGCTGACGGCGGAGGCCGGTGAGGTGGCCTCGGTGCGGGTGGACATGGGTCCCCCGGCCCTGGAGCGGGGGGCCATCCCCATGGCCGGCCCGGCCGACGAGCGGTTCGTGGACCGGCCCTTCCTGGACGCGGGCCCCGGTTACGTGGGCACCGCGGTATCAATGGGGAACCCCCACCTCGTCCTCCGGGGCGCCGACGACCTTGATGCCCTGGACCTGCACGTGGTGGGCTCGCGGCTCGAGCACCACCCCGACTTCCCCGAGGGCACGAACGTGGAGTTCATCCGGGTGCAGGACGGCGTGGTGGAGGTGCGGGTGTGGGAGCGAGGGTCGGGGGCCACGATGGCCTGCGGGACCGGGGCCTGCGCCTCGCTGGTGGCGGCCTCGCTGGCCGGGCTGGTGCCGCGCCATGCCACGGTGCGGTTCCCGGGCGGCGAGCTCGACGTCGAGTGGGCCGAGGACGACCGCGTGTATCTCGACGGCCCGGCCACGTTCGTGTTCGAGGGCCGGTTGACCCCGGCGTGGATGGCCGCCAGCGTGGGGGAGCGGCGATGAGGGTGGCCAGCCGGGCGACGTCGGTGCCGCCGTACATGTTCGCCGAGCTCGACCGGAAGATCGAGGAGAAGCGGGCCGCCGGGGTGGACGTGATCTCGCTCGGCGTCGGCGACCCCGACCATCCCACCCCCCGCCACGTGGTCGAGGCCCTCCAGGAGGCGGCCGAGGATCCCTCCACCCACCGGTACCCCTCGTACTTCGGGCTCCCGGCCCTGCGGCGGGCCATCGCCGAGTGGTACCGGGGACGCTTCGGGGTCGAGCTGGACCCCGACACGGAGGTCCAGCCGCTGATCGGCTCCAAGGAGGGCCTGGCCCACCTGTCGTGGGCGTTCATCGACCCGGGCGACGAGGCCCTGTGCCCCGACCCCGGCTACCCGGTCCCGGCCGTGTCCACGGTGATGGCCGGGGGCACCGCCGTGGCGCTGCCGCTGGAGCCGGAGCGCGGCTTCCTGCCCGACCTCGGCTCCGCCCGGGTGTCGCCGGCCACCAGGGTCCTGTGGCTGAACCACCCGGGCAACCCCACCGCCGCGGTGGCCGGGTTGCCGCTGTTCGAGAAGGCCGTGGACCTCGCCCGGGAGCACGACGTGCTCCTGGCCCACGACGCCGCGTACTCCGAGCTCACCTACGACGAGTTCGTGGCCCCCAGCGTGCTCCAGGTCCCCGGGGCCCGGGACGTGGCCGTGGAGTTCGGCTCGCTGTCGAAGACCTACAACATGACCGGGTGGCGGGTGGGATGGGCGGTGGGCAACGCCACCGCCATCGAGGCCCTGGCCACGGTGAAGACGAACATCGACTCGGGCATCTGGAACGCGGTCCAGCGGGCCGCGGTGGTGGCGCTGACCGGGCCCCAGGACCATCTCGACCAGCTTCGGGCGATCTACGCGAAGCGCCGGGACGTGGTGGTGGGGACGCTGAACGACCTGGGGTGGGACCTGGAGCCTCCCCGGGGAGCGTTCTACGTGTGGTTCCCCACGCGCGAAGGGTTCTCGTCCGCGGAGTTCTCCGAGCTGCTGTTGGAGCGGGCCGGGGTGGTGGTCTCGCCGGGATCGGGCTACGGGGGCGGTGGCGAGGGGTACGTCCGGATCTCCCTCACGGTCCCCGACGACCGCCTGGCCGAGGCCATGGACCGTCTCCGCGAGGCGCTGGCGTGACCCGCGACCGCCGGACCGTGACCGAGTCCCCGCTGTCCGGCACGTGGCGGCCGGCGGTGCTCGAGCCGGCGGTGCTGGTGGGGGTGAACCGGACCGGCGACGACGGATCGCTGGACGAGCTGGCGGCGCTGGCCGACACCGCCGGGGCGGAGGTGGTCGGCCGGGTGGTGCAGGACCGCGACGCCCCGGACCCCTCCACGTTCATCGGGAAGGGCAAGCTCGGGGAGCTGCACGACGTCGTCCACGGGACCGACGCACGCCTGGTGGTGTTCGACGACGAGCTCACCCCCGCGCAGCTGCGCACCTTGGAGGAGCGGCTCGGGGTGAAGGTGGTGGACCGGACCGCGCTGATCCTGGACATCTTCGCCCTGCACGCCCGGTCCCGGGAGGGCAAGTCCCAGGTCGAGCTGGCCCAGCTCAACTACCTGCTGCCCCGGCTCCGCGGCTGGGGCGAGGCCATGTCGCGGCTGGGAGGGGGGATCGGAACCCGGGGCCCCGGCGAGACCAAGCTCGAGGTGGACCGCCAGCACATCCGCCGCCGGATCGCCAAGCTCCGGCGCGACATCGTGAACCTGTCCAAGGCTCGGGGGGTGAAGCGAGCGGGGCGCGAGCGCTCGGGGATCCCCCAGGTGGCCCTGGCCGGGTACACGAACTCGGGGAAGTCCACCCTGATGAACGCCCTCACCGGCGCCGACGTCGTGGTGGCCAACCAGCTGTTCGCCACCCTGGACCCCACGGTCCGGCGCGTGCGCCTGCCCGGTGGGCGCCAGGCCACGCTGACCGACACGGTGGGGTTCGTGGGCAAGCTGCCCCACGACCTGGTGGAGGCCTTCCGGTCCACCCTGGAGGAGGTCACCATGGGGTCGCTGGTGCTGCACGTGGCCGATGCCTCGGCCCCGGACGTGGAGGCCCAGGTGGAGGCGGTGCGGACGGTGCTGGGTGAGATCGGAGCCGGCGGGCTGCCGGAGGTCCTGGCGGTCAACAAGATCGACCTCGTCTCGGAGACGGGCCGGGCCCGGGTCCAGCGCCGGTTCCCGGACGGGGTGCCGGTGTCGGCGCTCACCGGCCAGGGACTGGAGGACCTGTTGGCCCGGGTCGAGGAGGTGCTTCCGTCACCGCCGGTGGAGGTCCGGCTGTTCGTCCCCTACGAGCGCCACGATGTCGTGTCGCGGCTGTACCGGGACGCAGAGGTGCTGGGCGTCAAGCAGGAGGACGAGGGAACCACGGTCGAGGCCCGGGTGCGGGAGCGGGACCTGCCGTGGGTCGGCGACTTCCTGGTCCGTCCGGTCTCCCGCCGCGCCCCCTTCTCCGGCTGACCCACTCAAGCCTCGGGGTTGGACCGGTTCATTCGCAAAGTCGGTTCCGGATAGGCGGTCTTGAATCGCTGCCTACGCTTCGTCGACAATTCGCCCTGAAGATGCCGCCGGGGCTCAGGAAAGCCCTAGGTCTGGTCGGAATCCCTATCACGATTTACGTATGGGCCCGTGCCGGTTGGGTTTGGGGGTTGGTCTCGGGATTCTTGTTCATCGGCGGCTTGGGATGGATGATCCTGGTCACTCCATTCGTTGCTCTGTATACGTCCCTACGGCCTGGGCTTCGCCACTTCACGGCTTCCTTCGAGAGGCGTTTCGGACAGATCGATGTGATGGACCCAACCACACATCCACCCCCCGGTGTTGGTCGCGACCTCTACCAAAGGTGGCGTCGGGCGAGGAAACTCACGGGGAGAGACCGCCGATCAGTTCCTCGATCGGGAAATGCGCCGGTTGACTCCTCCGAAGGCTCGTGGGGAGATTCTGGGTACCGCCGTGACCATCGGCAGTGTGGACGGCACGGCTCGCGGCCTTGAAGGAGGTATTGAGATACGTGGTACCCGCCGGTGGGTCGAGAGGAAACCAGACGACTCAGAAGGCGGCATGCACGAGTTCGAGGAGCAGGGATCCTATGCCCTCGCATGGAACGACTTCGTTAGCGTCGGGGAGTGGTTGAGATTCGGGATGGACTTTCGGGGTGGAAATCCACCACCACGTAGATGGCCACCGCCATCCTCATTCAGACAGCGAGTCGAGTGAGGAGGGACGATGGCCAAATCCAGCATGGACATCACGTCGTTCGCAGGCAAGCTGCTCGAGGAAGAAGACGTCGACCTGCTCCGAGAAGGCGTGCGGGTGCTCGCCCAGATGCTGATGGAGACCGAGGTCTCGAACCAGATCGGCGCCGCCCCCTACGAGAGGACGGAGAACCGCACGGCCTACCGCAACGGGTACCGCTCCAGGTCCTGGGACACGAGGGTCGGGACGGTCGAGCTGAAGATCCCCAAGGTCACCGCCGGCACCTACTTCCCCTCACTGCTCGAGCCGCGCCGGCGGGCGGAGAAAGCGCTCCACGCCGTGGTGTGCGAGGCCTACATCAAGGGCGTCTCCACCCGCAAGGTCGACGACCTCGTCCGGGCGCTCGGCATCGACGGGATCTCGAAGTCGCAGGTCTCGAGGATCTGCAAGGCGCTCGATGCCGAGGTGGAGGCGTTCCGCACCCGCCCGATCGACGGCGAGTTCCCCTACGTGTGGCTCGACGCCACCTACCACAAGGTCCGAGAGGCGGGCCAGGTCGTCTCCGTGGCGAACGTCGTGGCCATCGGGTGCAACGCCGAGGGCGAGCGGCGGGTGCTGGGCACCGACTGCGGAGCTGCCGAGGACGAGGCGTTCTGGACGGCGTTCCTGCGCTCGCTCCTCAAGCGGGGGCTGAAGGGCGTGCGGCTCGTGATCTCCGACTCCCACGTCGGTCTCAAGGCGGCGGCGGCCAAGGTGCTCTCCGGCGCGGCGTGGCAACGGTGCCGGGTGCATTTCATGCGCAACCTCCTGGCCCTGGTCCCCAAGGCGGCGCAGGACGCGGTGGGGGCGCTCGTGCGCACGATCTTCTACCAGGCCGACCACGCCGCGGCGATGGCCCATCTGCGGGAGGTCGCGGAGATGCTGCAGCCGCGGTTCCCCGAGGCGGCTGCACTGCTCGAGGAGGCCGCCGAAGACGTCCTGGCCCACCTGCACTTCCCCAAGGAGCACCGCCGCAGGCTCCATTCGACCAACGTAGTGGAGCGCCTGCACCTGGAGCTCAAGCGACGGACGCGGGTCGTGGGCATCTTCCCCAACAGGGCGTCGCTGCTGCGCATGGTCGGGACGCTCCTGCTCGAGCAGGACGACGAGTGGCAGGTGATGGACCGCCGGTACTTCTCGGCGGAGTCCATGGCCAAGATCGGGACGGAGATCGAAGGGGGTGAGCTCACGAAGGAGCTGGTCGCAGCGATCGCCTAGGAGGAGAGGATGGCGGTGTCAAAGTCCACCAACTTGCGGGACTCGGCC
>JBOGVZ010000082.1:0-26859 GCA_050692985.1 Actinomycetota bacterium | reverse complement strand
GTTGTAGGCCATCGGCTGCCTCCATAAGGGCTCGGGAGCGAACTACACCGATGTCATTGTCCCCGCAGGGAGACTTGCTGGCGAGCACATCCGCGACCGTTTACCGAGGGTTTACGCGACAGCCTCTCAGGGCTACGTACTCGGTCCTCGGCCCAAACCGAAGCACAAGTGATGTCCAGATGCGCAGCGTTGTGCCAGGGGCGGGAGACGCCGCACATCTTCTACGCCCCGTGACCCGAGGATTTGGCCCGTCGCCAGATCGTGCGAGCAGCGGCACCACTGGGTACCACCGTTTGGGGGTGTGCGCTGGCGCAGGGGGACCCGTTTCGTGACCAGGCGGTCCGCTCGATTCCACATCTCTCCACTTGGACTCGCAGGGGTGGATGCGACGCTGGCTACGGTCGGGCTTCATCAGCGCGGTCCGTGAGCTCCCCGGCGGCGATGATTCGCTCCAGTGTCGAGCGCAGCTCCAGGAGGCCTGACTCGCCGATCAGCGCTTTCAGCCTGTCCTCGATGCCGGCGATCGTTCCCAGCGCGGCCTGGACGCACGCGAGCCCCCGGGCAGTGAGGACGATGCGCTTGGCGCGCCGGTCTTCGGGGTCTGGGTGGCGGCTCACGTAGGCCATTCCCTCGAGGTCGTCGACCAGTTCTCCCATCGCCTGGGGGGTGATGTTGGCCCGTCGGGCCAGCTCCGTGAGCCGCGTTCCGCCCTCGATGTCGATGTGGGCGAACACGTTGGAGTGAGCGGGGCGCTGGGGGAACCCGGCCTCCACCACGCCGGCCACGATCTGGTGGCCGAGGGCCGCGTGGGCCAGGCCCAAGAGGGCCACCGTGTTCTCCGGCGGTCTTGCTGCTCCTTCCGCTTGACTATCTCGGTCGGGTTGGCGCATACTCAGGTCTCCTGAAGGCCAGGATACCTGAAAAGGAGGACAGGATGAGGCACGATCTGGACGCGGCAGCGGAGGCTCAGAGATACGTGGAGCCGCCACCCGACGGGGGGGTATTTGGGTGGGGTCGGCTCCAGGCGCTCGCCGCCCTGGCGGTCCTCGGATCCCTCTTGGTGCCCATGCTGATCTCGTTCAGCTTCGAGCCCTTCATCGTCTCGATGGCGGCTCCGCTGGCCATCGGCCTGCTCCTCCTGGTCACCTGGCCTCGGGTCGGTGCGATCTGGCTCGGGGTCGTCTCGCTTGGGCTGCTCGTGTTCAGCGCGCCGTTCCTGGTGGAGGCCCTGACGCATCCCGAGTCGATGGCTGACTTCATCCCCCTCTCCTTCTTCACGGTCGGGTGTGTGGTCGGAGCCGTGGCGGCGATCCCCACCTTCCGGGAGCGGGCCCGGCCCGATGCCACCTCCAGCACCCCGCGGATGATCGCCATGGCGACGGGAGCGCTGCTCGTGGTCGCCGCGGTAGTGTCGATCATCGCGTTCGCGGGAATTGAGAGCGTTCCCGCCCAGGGCGGGGACATCCGCCTGGTGGCGGAGGACATCGCGTTCCGGCCGAAGGGGATCACGGTCGAGAATGGCGAGGTCTCTGTGCACGTCGCCAACCTGGATGGCACCCGCCATACCTTCACCATCGATGAGCTGGGTGTGGATCTCAACGTGCCCCCCAACACCGACGAGAGGATCACCTTCACGGCAGGCCCCGGCACATATCGGTTCTACTGCCGTCCCCACGCGCCCGGCATGGAGGGTGTGCTGGTGCTGAGATGAGACTCAGGTCCCTCCGACGGCTGGAGCGCGGGGGTTCCCTGAGCCCATCCCGCCGTGCGCCTCGTACGTCGGCGGTCGTTCGCTGGGTCAGCGGGGTCAAATGACGGCTAGGGGCTGCATGGATTCACCGATCAAGCGATAACAAGTCGAAGTGGACTCGGGGACCGGGGGAGTGGCATACAAACTGCGACGTGAACTCCGCCACCTACAAGGGGGTCCGGGTGATCATGCTGGTCGACGGCCTCGACGTCCGGATCGTGTCAGAGAAAGGACAGCTGCTGCGCCACCTCACGCTGGATCCCAGCCGCGACTACCAGCCCATGGAGTGAGAGAGTGTCCACGATGTCCCGAGACATCCGTCCACGATGGCCCGACACATCACAGAGTGCCCCCGGGAGGAATCGAACCTCCGACACCCGGTTTAGGAAACCGGTGCTCTATCCACTGAGCTACGAGGGCAGGACTTAGCCAAATGGTAGGACAAAACTCTGGTCATGCCCGAGTCCTGAGGGCTTCGGCGGAGCAGCGCATTTCCTTCAAGCAGCGGTCGGCAGTGTTTCTGACGTGGGGACTGATTCCGGACGTCGTTGACCGGTCCCTCCTGCAGGGAGAAGGGCCTACGCGGCCTCGGTCTGGATGTGTCTTCGAAGGGCGGCGCGAGTCAGCGCGTTGATCTATCTGCTACTGAGCATGGCCGATATCAGCTCGTGCGCAACACGACCAGCTTGTCGGTTCCGGATTGCGCGCCCCACACCTCGCCCGAGCGCCCCAGCAGCTGCCGTACCTCGGCGGCGCGGCTGGGGAAGGGGAACGACCGGAAGCGCTCGGAACGAGGGGAGAAGCGCACCAGGGCGTTGGCGCCGAAGTCCGTGATCCACACCACGTCACGCTCGTCGACGTAGACCGCGTACGGCTGCGGGTTCTCGCCCGGCAGACGCCATTCGCTCCAGGACCCGCTCGACGGGTCGTACCGAGCGAGCTTCCCCGCGTTCCACTCCGTGACCCAGAGGAGGCCGTGGGAATCGCTCCAGATCCGCCGGGCGCCGCCCCCGGGCGTCGGAACGTCCACCACGGCCAGGCCACCTCCGGGAGGATCGACCGGGGCGATGTAGCTGCCCGCCAGCGACGCCAGCCACACCGTCCCGTCGGGGGCCGCCGCCATCCCGTAGGGGCCCGTCCCGCGCGGCGCGTCGAAGACCCGCACCCTCCCCGTCCGGGGATCCACGCTGCCGTAGACGCCGCTTTGGCCCGTGAACCACAGGGTCCCCTCCCCGTCGAACGCCGCGGTATTCAGGTTGGCGTACGCCGGCCGGGGGAGGGGGAACGTGGAGACGTCGTGGCTCTCCGGATCGACCCGGACGATGGCGTTGAGCCCCCCATCCGTGATCCATGGAGCCTCGTCCGGCCCCACGATGACCCCGTGGGGCGCCGACCCCTCACCGAGCGGGATGTGGCGCGTTCGTCCGGTGGCGGGGTCCAGGCGCCCCAGCTCTCCGGAGCCCTGGGCCGTATACCAGACCCCCCGTCCGACGCGGGGGCGACGTCGTGAGGGCGGCTCCCCGCCGGGACCGGGTACTCGGTGAACGAGGGCTGCCGGCGAGGAGCCGGTGAGGCAGTCGCGGCCGGCTCCTCGTCGACCGTAGCCCGGGGCCGCCCCGCCGGGGACGGCGAGTTGCAGGCGACGGCGAGGAGCAGTATGCCGGCGCCCAGAACAGCCGATGGGATCGGGGTGCGCATGACCTCAGTGTGCCATTCCCTTCAGGAAACCGAACCGGGGACGGGTCTCGATCGTATTCGAAGTAGAGACGAGCGCGGAGGTGCCCGGTGAGAAGGATGATCGTGGTTCTGTGCTTGGCTGTGTTCGGCGCGGCGTGCGGACAGGAGGATACTCCCGCCACACCGGAGGCGGCCTCACCCGAACCGGAGAGCCCGGCTCCGCCGGAGGCAGGCGTCACCGTCGACACCGCCGAGTCTGAACTGGGGACCATCCTCACCGACGCGGATGGGCGAACGCTGTACGTGTTCCTGAACGACTCCGAGGGAGAGAGCACCTGCTATGACGACTGCGCCCAGACCTGGCCCGCCCTGGAGGCGGAGGGCGATCTCCAGGCCGGGGAGGGGGTGGACGCCTCGCTGCTGGGGACCACGGAGCGCCAGGATGGCGCCCTACAGGTGACCTACAACGCCATGCCCCTGTACTCCTTCGCCGACGACGCCCAGCCCGGAGACACCAACGGCCAAGGGATCGGCGACGTGTGGTTCGTGGTCTCCTCGGAGGGGGAGCCCATCCGCGGGTAGGCTCGCGGGATCGCTGGGGGGCCCAAGGGACACGTCACCTCCGTCGGAGGTCCTGCTGACACCTAGCCGTCCTTACTCTTCGATGAGGTCCAGCTCCGTGCTGATGTCCACGCAGTCGCCGATCGTCCTGGCCACCGGGCACTTCCGCGCATGGAATTCCAGGACGCGGTCGACCGCCTCTCGCTTCTCCGGATCCGCTCGCAGTCGGTACAGGACGTGGACGCGTCGGACCACGAGCACGCCGTCGTCGCTTCTCTCGATCTCGCCGGTCACCTCGGACACGAGGCGTCGGTTCGATGCGGGTATCTGGCGCGCCTCCAGCGCGGCTCCCAGGGTTCCCGTCAGTCACCCTCCCGCGGCCGCGACCACGTAGTCGAGGCTCGCCGCGTGCGGCTCGAACGTGCCCGGTTCCCTCTTGTAGAGCTCTGCCACCTCGTCGTGGATGCCCAGCATGATGGGGGCCTCCACGGGGATCTCGGCTCGCCTCGTCCCGTCGGCGAAGCGTTCGATCCTCACCCTGGAGGTGTAGACGGTGGCCATCGGGTACCTCCTTTCCTCGCGTACCGAACTACTTTCCCCGGCGTCAACCGCCTGACGCGTACGATTGGGGACGATGCAGCGCATCGCCGTCCTGCTCGCGGTGGTGGTGCTCGGGTTCGTGGGCCTCGCGTGGTTGTTCCAGCGCAGCATGATCTACTTCCCGAGCCGTCACCTTGGGCCGCCGCCGCCCGGCGTCCATGAGGCGACGTTCACCACTTCCGATGGGCTGGAGCTCGGTGGGTGGTTCTTCGCCGCCGTGGGATCCGATGGGCGCGCGGTGCTCGTCTGCAATGGCAACGCGGGTAACCGGAGCCACCGGGTGCTGCTGGCGGAGGCGCTGCGCGATCGGGGGTGGTCGGTGCTGCTCTACGACTATCGCGGCTACGGCGGCAATCCCGGGAGGCCGTCCGAGCAGGGCCTGGCGAAGGATGCCAGGGCGGCGGTCTCGTGGCTTGCGGACCGTGACGACGTCGATGCCGATCGGATCGCGTACCTCGGCGAGTCCCTCGGGGGCGGCGTCGCGGCCGGCCTTGCCGCCGAGAGGCCTCCGGCGGCACTCGTGCTGCGCTCGCCGTTCACGTCCCTCGCCGATCTCGGCAGGGTGCACTACCCGTTCCTGCCCGTGGGGGCGCTGCTGCGTGACCGCTTCCCCGTGGTCGATCACCTGCGGTCCTACGACGGTCCGGTCCTCGTGGTCGGGGGGGAGGCAGACACGATCGTCCCGCCGGACCACAGCGCCGCTGTGGCCCGGGCGGCGCACCGCTCGCGCCACGTCGTGATCCCCGGGGCCGACCACAACGACCCCGCTCTGCTCGACGGGGACGAGTTCATCGAGGCGGTCGTCGGCTTCCTGGCCGAGCACACGTGACGACCGGCTCTTCTTCCGGGGAGGGGCCTTCCGTCGCCGAGGAGCGGATGGCCGGCGATGTTCGGCCCTCCGCTGCCCTCACGTTCGGTGCAGCACGACCCTCCCCGCTAGCAGTTCTGCCCCTGCGCGTCGGCTGCTCCGCCTTGCCCCTGGGTCTTCCCGTCACTGGCGGTTACGGGGATCGGGGACCTCCTTCCTCGCGGGACTCCGGTTCCCGGGCGACGATCTCCTTGATGTATACGGTGCCAGGGTCGCGTGGGTTCAACGGCCTCGACCGTTGTCGCTAGGATGACCACTCGGTTGAACGGGTGAAGAGCGGGGCGATCGACGACCTGACGCCGCTGGTGGCCGGGTGGCCCGTGGAGGAGGTTGCCGCCGGCGTGACCGACCCTCAGCGGACGCTCGCGCTGGCCGGGGACGGCGACCGACTCACCCGCATCGCCTCCGTGGGAAAGCTGTTGGTGGGATTGGCGGCGATCGTGGCGGTGGAGGAGGGGGCCATCGATCTCGACGAGTCGGCCGGGCCGAACGGCTCCACGGTCCGTCACCTCCTGGCCCACGCGTCCGGGCTGGCCTTCGATGGGGACCGGAGCATCGCCCGGCCGGGCCGCCGGCGCATCTACTCGAACACCGGGATCGAGCGGTTCGCCGATCACCTGGCGGCCCGGACCGGCATGCCCTTCGGGGAGTACCTGCGGCTGGGGGTCCTGGAACCGCTGAAGATGACTCGCACGGAGCTTCGGGGGTCGCCGGCCCATGCGGTGTGGAGCACCGTCTCGGACCTGCTGGCCTTCTGCCGGGAGCTGCTCCGCCCCACCCTGGTGTCCCGGGAGGCGGTGGGTGAGGCCACCCGGCCCCAGTTCCCGGAGCTCGCCGGGGTGCTGCCGGACCTGGGGAAGTTCGATCCCAATCCCTGGGGGCTCGCCTTCGAGATCCGCGACGAGAAGAGCCCCCACTGGACCGGGGACCGGAACTCGCCGGCCACCTTCGGCCACTTCGGGGGGACCGGCACGTTCCTGTGGGTGGACCAGGCGGTCACCCTGGGCACGGTCGTCCTCACCGAGCACGAGTTCGGCCCCTGGGCCCTGGAGTCCTGGCCCCGATTCTCGGACGAGGTGCTGGAACGCTACGCCGTGAGGTGATCGTCCCTCGTCGGGGCTCGCGCCGCATCGGGCGACGGCGTCGAGCGAGTCCGGATCCCCATCTATTGTTGGCGCAGGCGAGCGAAGGAGGCGGAGTGGGCGAGCGCGCACACGAGCTACCGGGACTTCCGGGGATCGAGGCCGCCGCGGAGCTGCTCCGGCGGTGGCTGCCCGAGACGCCGCTGGTGCGCTCGGAGCTGTTGAGCCGCGCATTCGATGCCGAGGTGTGGTTGAAGAACGAGACCGTCAGCCCCATCGCCTCGTTCAAGTGGCGGGGGGCGCTCACGGCGATCTTCCGGGCGAACGACGCCGGGTCGGTCACGGGGGCGGTCACCTCCTCGACGGGCAACCACGGACAGGGCGTGGCCTGGGCGGGCCGGCTCCTGGGCCTCCCCGCGCACGTGTTCCTCCCCGAGAACCCCAACCCCGTGAAGCGGCGGATGATCGAGGCCTTCGGGGGCATCATCCACCTGTCCGGCCGGGACATCGACGAGGCCAAGGCCGCCGCGCTGGCGCTCTCCGAGCGCGAGGGGCTCGCCTTCATCGACGATGGGGAGAGCCTCGACATGATGGAGGGTGCGGGAACCGTCGGCCTCGAGGCCGCCCGGGGTCTCGAGGCGATCGACGCGGTGTTCGTCCCCATGGGCAGCGGGACGCTGGCCGTGGGGTGCGCGGCGGCCCTCAAGGCGCTCCAGCCGAACGTCCGGGTCGTGGCGGTGCAGGCCAAGGGGTCCTCGGCCATGGTCGAGAGCTTCCACGCCGGCCGCCCGGTGGAGCTGCCGATCGACACCGTGGCCGACGGGCTGGCCTGCCGGGTCCCCGCTCGTCGTGCCCTGGACGGCCTGTGGACGCTCGTGGACGATGCCGTGGCCGTTCCCGACGAGGCGCTGCTGTCCGCGGTGCGAGCCCTGGCCGAGTCCGCTCACGTGCTGGTTGAGCCGGCCGGGGCGGCGGCCCTGGCCGCCGCCTGGGAGCGACGCGAGGAGGCCCGCGGCCGGCGGGTGGTCCTCATCCTGTCCGGCGCCAACATCACCACGCCGCTCCTTCGGCGCTCCGTCGAGTCCGCGCCGCTCTTCGGGATGGAGCCATGACCCCTCCCGGGGTCCGACTGATCGGGGACCCCGTCCTCCGGGCCCGGGCCACCGAGGTCGGCAACGTCGACGAGCCAGCGTTCCTCGAGGAGTCCCGCGTGCTCCTCGAGGCGCTGGAGGACTTCCGGGCCCGCCACGGGTTCGGCCGGGCCATCGCCGCGCCGCAGATCGGCGTGTCGAAGCGGTTCATCGCCGTGGACCTCGGCCAGGGCCCGTTCCTGGTGATCGACCCGGTGGTGACGTGGCGGAGCGAGGAGACCTTCACGCTGTGGGACGACTGCATGAGCTTCCCGTGGCTGATGGTGCGGCTGCGCAGGCACAGGTCGATCTCGCTGTCGTACACGGAGGCCGGTGGCGATCGTCGCCCGTGGGACCGGCTGGACCTGGCGGCGTCCGAGCTGATGCAGCACGAGCTCGACCACCTGGACGGCGTGCTGGCCGTGGACAGGGCGGAGGACCGGGCGGCCCTCCTGGCCCGGGAGCTGTTCGAGGGAGACCGGGAGCGGTTCGCCGCCGAGGTGGACTACACGATCCCGCCGCCCACCGGTCCCTGAGCGCCCGGACTCACGTGCGGATCAGGTCCTGGAGGGTGGCGGCGAGCTCGTCGGCCTCGATCGAGCCGGGCACGACCTCGACCGAGCCGTCGTGGCCCACGAAGATCCAGGCGGGCTGATAGGCGATGCCCTGCCGGGCCCACAGCGAGCCGTCGCGGTCGATCGTGTGCGGGATCGATTCCAGGCCGTACCGGTCCACGAACTCGGGCATCAGCGCGGGGTCGTCCCTGCCGGCCATGCCGATGAACGAGATCCGGTCTCCGAACCGCCGCACGACCTGTGCGACCACCGGGGCCTCCCGGTTGCACACGGGTCAGGTCGGCGCCCAGAACCACATGGCCACGTCCCGTCCGGCGAACTCCGCGCCGGAAACGTTCCCCCCACCGACGGCGGGCGCGGTAAAGTCCAGCACGTCGGGCACCGTGGCCTCGCTCGGCTGATGGCCTTCCGTGGCCTCCACGGCCTTCGGCGCCTTGGGGCGCCCGGCCCCCGCGCTCCGGTCCGCTGCGCCCGGCGAGCCGGACGAGCACCCCGCGGCCCCGAGGGCCACGACGAGCAGCACGGTGAATGCCGGGATGGCGGCACGGATGCGCATGATCCACCTCCGATCATAGCCTCGGCTCCGAATTAGACTGCTTGTTGTCCATGGGCCCTCCTGCCGACGGCGTTCGCACCGCCCACGCGGACGTGCGCGCCGAGCCCGAACGCGCCCGGGGATCGGCGCTGAGCGGCTCCCGCATCGCCACGGCGGCCACGATCGTGACGTCCTTGCTGGTGGCGGCGCTGGCCTCCCGGCCTCGGTCGCCGCTGACCCCGCCGCTGGCCGCGGGCGCCGAGGCGCCCGCGTGGCTGGCCGGCCTGGCCGACGTGCTGGGCCTCTCCGCGCTTCCGCGGGAGGCCGCCGCGGCCGTCTCGGCGGTGTTCCTGGTGCTCGCGGCCGGGGCGTTCCTGTACGCGCTGCGGGAGGCGTGGCACCGGCGGCTCACGCTCACCCACGTGGTGGCCGTGGGGGTGGCGCTCCACGTCCTGGCCGTGGTGGTGCCGCTGTTCCTGTCCCGGGACGTGTACTCGTACGCGATCTACGGGCGGATGGTCTCGGTTCACGGGGTGAACCCCTACGTGGACATCCCGGCGGGCTTCGGGTCGGACCCCGTGTACCCGCTGGTGTCCGTGGACTGGATCGACTCGCCGTCGGTCTACGGGCCGGCGTGGAGCGCCATGGCCGCCGGGGTCACCGCGGTGGTCCGCTCGCCGGCCGCGCTGGTCCTCTCGTTCAAGGTGCTGGCCGCGGTGGCCAGCGTGGGGACGATGCTGCTGGTCGCCGCGGCCGCCCGGCGGGTGCGGCCCGAGCGCGCGGCCTTCGCCGCCGCGCTGGTGGGGTGGAACCCGGTGGTGATCTTCCACGGGGTCGCCGGCGGTCACAACGACGCGCTCGTGGGGCTGGCCGTGGCGGCGGCCGCCCTCCTGGTGCTGACCCAGCGCGATCTGTGGGCCACGGCCGTCCTCTCGGTGGGGAGCTTGGTGAAGGTCTCGGCGGCCATCCCGCTCGCGGTCGTTGTGGTCGCGGCGGTTGTCCGGGAACCGGCGGGGCGGCGGCTGCGACGGTTCGCGGCCCACGCGGCCGTGGGCCTGGCCGCGGGGCTGCCGTTCATCGTGCCGTTCATGCAGACGCACGACCCCACCCTCGGGTCGCTGGAGCTCAGCACCCGGCTGGGGTGGCTGGCCCCGTCGCGATTCGTGCTGGTGCTGCTGCGCGGCGCCGCCCGGGTCCTGGGTGGCGAGGTGGCCGGCTCGGTCGCCTCGGCCGTGGTCCGGGTGGCCTTCCCGGCGGTGTTCGTGCTCGTCCTGGTCGGACTGGCCCGTCACCTGGGCCGCGACCGGTCGCGGATCACGCCGGACCTGGTGGTGGCCACGATGGGCTGGGCCACGCTGATCGCGCTGATGGTCGCGCCGCTGCTGTACCCGTGGTACGTGGCGTGGCTGGTGCCGCTGGTGTGGATCTTGCCCCGCCCAGCCCGGGGAGGGGCCATCCTGGTGGCCGTGGCCCTGACGGTCACCGAGCTCGTGGCCGAGCCCAGCCGTGCGCCCGTGGCGTGGGAAGCCATGGTGATCGGCCTTCACTACGTGGCCACGCCGATCGTGCTCATCCTGCTCGTCCGGGTCCTCCTCGACCTGCGCTGGCGGCTGGCCCTCGGCCCGGCGACGGGTTGGGACGACCCATTGCTCGTGGAGACGCCGGCCCCCGCGCCTCCGGCCGTGCGCTCCTCCTAGTCGCGCGCGCTCCGGGCCTTGGCCCCTGCGACCACCGCGGCCGCGTACCCGGCGGCCGCGAGGACGGCCGCGGCGGCCACCCCGGCGGGTGGTCCGGGACCCCACCCGACCAGGTCCGCGGCGACGCCGCCGAGCACCGCCACGCCCAACCCCGCCGCCGGCGACAGGGCCACGACGGCGGCCCGGCCCGCGCCGGGCAGCCCCCACGTGGCCCACCCCCCTCCGAGCAGGGCCAGGAGGACCAACAGGGTCACCGAGAGCAGCGCCAGCTCCGGCGCCGAGGCCACCGGGCCCGGCGAGGGGGGCCCCTCGGGAAGGGGCGGGGGACGGGGCCCGGCCAGGACCTTCACCCCCGGCGCGACCGGGTCCTCGGGGTTCGAGGCGAAGGCGGGGTTGAACGACCACAGGAGGAGGACCACGGCCCGGTCGCGGACGGGCTCCGCCTGGAGGAGGGAGTCCTGGGCGATGGCGTCGTGCTCGGGGTCGCCGGTGAGCGTGGGGCGGCGTGCCAGGTAGTCCTGAGGCGAGCCCACCACGACGTGGCTGTCGGGCAACCGGAGAGCGGGGACGCCCATGCGGATCACGTTGGAGAACCGGGTCACGTGGAAGGCGGAGGCGGGCTCCGGGGTGTCCACCAGGAACACGACCGGGGTTGCCTCGGGGAGCCGGTCCACGACCCGCCCGGCCTCGCGAGCCACCAGGAGCTCCCCCTCCGAGACCGATGGCGACTGCCGGTACCAGCCGAACATCGCCACGGCGGCGAACGCGGCCGCGGCCACCACGGCCACCACCACCGCGGCGGTTCCACGCCGCCGAAGGGCCTCCAGCCCCAGGGCGGCACCCAGGGGGAGGAAGAAGCCGAACACCACCATGCGGTTGGGCGGTCCCCACCGGGTGACCATCAGCGCCAGGACGCCCACGACGGTGATCGTCGCCCAGGACCCGAGCACCGCGGTGACGTACCGCACCCCTTCCGGCGGGCCGGACCTCCGGAGGATCCGGAGCCCGAATGCCCCGAGGCCCACGCCGACGGCCAGCGGAGCCGCCGCCCGGGTGAGGTCGCCGGCCAGCCGCTCCCGGTACCGGTTCGCCAACAAGGGGTCCAGGCCCAGGCGCTGGAAGAAGCCGTCCTGGGAGGTGTCTCCGGGCACGGCCCTGACGCCGGAGACGGCCGTCAGCCCCAGTGCGCCCCCCACGGCCCCGGCCCCGGCGCCCGCGGCGATCCGCCCCGCGGCGGTGTCCCAGGCGCGAACGCCCCGGCCGGTGGCCCGCAGCGCCTGGCCGACGTGGGCCAGGATCACCCCGGCCAGGATGGCCAGCGCCACCAGGAGGAACAGCCGGTGGGCCAGGCCGGCCGCGGCCAGGAACCCCGCGCCAGCCCACACCGCTCGCCACGACCGCACGGCCACGCCGAAGCACGCCACCGCGCCCAGGAACAGCCCCGCCTGGGCCAGGTTCGCCAGCCACCCTCCCGCCAGGTACGCGGCGAAGGCGCCGGTCAGGACGGCGGCCAGCACGGTCCGGGGCAGCCGGGGCCCCAGGGCCGCGTCGAGCACGGCGGCCCCCGCCAGCCCGCCTACCGCCGCCAGTACCGGTCCCAGCAGGGCGATCGTCTCCACCGGTCGGGTCGCCAGGATCGCGCCCAGCACCAGCGCCGCCGCGGGCACGCCCGGTCGGCCCGAGGCCACGCCGCCCAGGGGGGCGACCTCGGCGTACCGGGTCCACCACGTGTACACCGGCCCGTCCGGGCCCACCGGAAGCCGGTACCCCTGGATCAGCGGATGGGCCAGGTACAGGGCCAGGACCAGGGCGGCTGCGCCTCCGGCCGCCGAAAGGACGGCGCGCCACGACGGCGGCCGGGGGCCGGCGCGGCCGCTCGGTGGGGCTCCGCGGACGGAGGTCACCCGGGCCACGGGAGCACGGTACAGCTTTCGCGGGCACATTTCGTTCTCCCCCGCCTCCATCCGTGCTCCACGGCTACAATGCGTGCCGCGTGCTCGAGGACTCCCTGGTCGACGAGGTCCTGCGGGCCGCGCTGTCCTCCGGCGGCGGCTTCGCGGAGGTCTACGCCGAGGAGCGCCGGTCCACGCAGGTCCGCCTCGACGACGGCAAGGTCGAGGACCTGACCACCGGGATCGACCGCGGCGCCGGCGTGCGGGTCGTGTCCGGATCCACCACCGCGTACGCATACTCGAACCGCCTGGAGCGGGAGGCCCTCCTGGAGGCCGCCCGCGCCGCGGCCTCAGCCGTCACGGGGCAGGAGCCGGTCCGGGTGCTCGATCTCCGCCGCACCGAGCCCGAGATCATCCACCCCGCGTCCGAACCCGCCGGCCTCGTGCCCAGGGACCGGAAGGTGGCCTGGGTCCGTGAGGCCGACGACGCGGCGCGGTCGGTGTCCGGCGACGTCAAGCAGGTGATGTGCGCCTACGGGGATTCCCACCAGCGCCTGCTGGTGGCCACGTCCGGCGGCGCCTGGAGCGAGGAGGAGCGACACCGGGTCCGGCTGGTGGTCTCGGTGGTGGCCGCCCGCGACGGGGTCATGCAGACGGGGTTCGACGGACCGGCCCGGCTCGGGGGGGCCGAGGTCATGGAGGCCCACCCCCCGGCCGAGACCGCCCGCACCGCCGCCCGGATGGCCGTTGCCATGCTCGACGGGATCTCGGCCCCTGCCGGGGAGATGGCCGTGGTGGTCGGCCCCGCTGGGGGCGGGGTGCTGTTCCACGAGGCCTGCGGGCACGGCCTGGAGGCCGACACCGTGGGCAAGGAGGCCTCGATCTACCGCGGGCGGGTCGGCGAGGCCATCGGGTCCGACGTGGTGACCGGCGTCGACGACAGCACGGAGCCGGGTGCGTGGGGGTCGTTCTCGTTCGACGACGAGGGCACCCCGGCCCGGCGAACCGTGCTCGTGGACGGGGGCGTGCTGACCGGCCTGCTGTACGACCGCTACTGGGGCGAGCGCGACGACGCCGACCCCACCGCGAACGGCCGTCGGCAGTCCTACGGCCACATCCCGATCCCCAGGATGACGAACACCTCGATCCTCCCCGGGGAGATCGACCCCGTGGAGGTCGTGGCAGACACCCCCCGGGGCCTGTACGCCAAGGTGCTCGGCGGCGGGCAGGTGAACCCGGCCACCGGGGACTTCGTGTTCGGGGTGTCGGAGGGCTACCTGATCGAGGGCGGCGAGATCACCAGGCCGGTGCGAGGGGCCAACCTGATCGGGAACGGCGTCACGATCCTGCGCGCCGTGGATGCCGTGGGCTCGGACTTCGACGCCCGCCCGGGCACGTGCGGCAAGGACGGCCAGGGGGTCCCGGTCACCACCGGGAGCCCCACCTTGCGGATCGCCCGGATGACGGTGGGAGGGACGGGTGGCGGCGGGGGCTGACCTGGCCGAGCTGTGCCGGATGGCGCTGGCCGGGGCCGGGGACGGTGAGCAGGCCGAGGCCTACGCCACGGCGAGCCGACGCGCCGACGTGAAGGCCCGGGCCGGCGAGGTCGAGTCGCTGTCGGCCTCCGAGTCCCGCGGCGTGGGGGTGCGGGTCGTGATGGACGGCCGGCTGGGCTACGCGTGGGCCGCCGACCCCGGCCCGGAGGAGGCCGCCGGGCTCGTGGCCGCGGCCCGGGAGAGCGCGGCCCACGCCACCCCAGACGAGGCCAACGCTCTGCCGGAGGCCGCTTCCGCCGCGGACCTGCCGGGGCTGTTCCGGGAGGGCCAGGCTGCCCTGGCCCCCGAGCGGAAGGTGGCCCTGGCCCTGGACCTCGAGCGGGCGGCGGTGTCGGCGGAGCCCGAGGTCCGCAAGGTCGAGGAGGTGACGTACGGGGACGCGATCTCCCGCGTGGCCGTGGCCTCCACGACCGGGGTGGCGGCGGAGTACGCCCGGACCGACTGCTGGTGCGTGGTCTCGGCCCTGGCGGAGCGCGACGGCGAGACGCAGTCGGGGTTCTCCTTCCGCGTGGCCCGGGAGCTGGGCGAGCTTGCCTGGGAGGAGGCCGCCGCTGAGGCGGCCGCGCGGGGGGCGCGGCTGCTGGGGGCTACCAAGCCCGGCACCGAGCGGGTGCCGGTGGTCCTGGACCCCTGGGCGGCGGCGTCGTTCCTGGGCGTGCTGGCCCGGGCGCTGTCTGCGGAGGAGGTGCAGAAGGGCCGCTCGCTGCTGGCGGGGCTGGTCGCTCGGCAGGTCGGCTCCGAGCTGCTGACCATCGTCGACGATGGCCGGCTCCCCGAAGGGCCCGCAACGGCCCCGTTCGACGACGAGGGCGTTCCCAGCGGCCGCACGGCCATCGTCGAGCGCGGCGTGCTGCGGGGCTTCCTCCACAACACCACCACGGCCCGTCGCGCCGGTGGGTCCTCCACGGGGAATGCGTCCCGGCCGTCGTACCGTGGCGTGCCGGGGGTGGCCCCCACCAACCTGTTCGTCGAGCCCGGCCCGGACGGGCCCCAGGCCATCCTGGCCTCGGCCGGCCGGGCAGTGTACGTGCAGGACGTCACCGGGGTGCACTCGGGAGCCAACCCGGTGAGCGGGGAGTTCTCCGTGGGCGCCACAGGACTGCGGGTGGAGGGCGGTGCGCTGGGCCCGCCGCTGCGGGAGATGACCATCGCCAGCACGCTGCCCGAGGTCCTGCGGCAGGTGCGGGGGGTGGGCTCGGACCTGCGGTTCTTCCCCGGCGGCGGGGCCATCGGCACCCCCACGCTGCTGGTGGGGGAGATGACCGTGGCCGGCACCTGAGCCAGAGGGTTCCCGCGGCCCGCGGCTGACAACTATCCTCGGGCCGATGGCCGGGCCCGATCGGATCGAGGAGAGCCGCCGCTACATCCTGGGCGAGGACGAGCGCTCGTACGGGATCTGGGACAAGCGCGGCGGCGACGAGCCGCTGGAGCGATTCCCCGTGACCGACGAGGGGTTCGACGCCGCGTTCACGCGGTACCTGGAGCTGAGCGGCATGGAGCGCCGGATTCGGGGCCAGTTGCCGACGACGCTTGCCGTGGTGGTGGCAGTCGGTGCCATCGCCTGGCTGGTCGCCGGTGTCCTCGGCGTTGCAGTTGGCGCGGGGCTTCTCATCCTGGACGGCGAGAGTGAGTGGTCCGCTAATCTCACGAGCCTCCTGGACGTCGTCGGTTTCCGTTTGGCGATCGGCGGCGTTCTCCTGCTGACCGCCCTGTTGCTGATCCGGTGGGAGCGTCGGACCCGGCGGGCCAAGGACGTGGCCGACGATTCCCTCCTGTCAGTGACAAAGGGTTCCTCTGGATCGATCGATCGATGGGATCGCGCCCTCCGATGGGCGCTCCTGATCGGAATGGGAGTATGGATTCTTTCGGCGACCGTCAGGGAATCGCTTGTTCCCCATACTGGGTCATCCTTCAATGAACCCGGCCTGGCGTTCTGGGTGGCGAACGGTACAAGCGCTCTATCCTTTCGCGTGTGGGTGATCGCGCTGGTGCTCCTGCTGCTGCGTTGGGGACGGGTCTGGCTGACCGCGCGTGACCGCGCCCCGGCCGCGGAGGGTCGGCCGCCTACTTGACCTGGAACCAGAAGCCCAGGGCGACGGCCGAGGCAAGCACGCAGTACACCGCGAACGGCTTGAGGTCGCGGGTCCGCAGGTAGCGCAGAAGGAAGGCGATGGCCGCGAACCCCGTGAGGGCCGAGACCGCCGTGGCCCCGGCGATCTGGGCCACGTCGGCGCCCGGCGGGAGGTCGGGCAGGGCCACCAGGCCGGCCCCGGCGATGGCCGGCAGCGCCAGCAGGAACGAGAACCGGGCGGCTGCATCCCGCGACAGTCCCCGGAAGATCCCCGCGCTGATCGTGGCCCCCGACCGGGAGATCCCCGGGGCGATGGCCAGCGCCTGGAACAGCCCGATCGTCAGCGCGTCGAGCACCCCCACGCCGTCCACGTCCCGGCGGGCCCGGCGGGACCGGGAGTAGACCATCTCGGCCCCCCACATCAGGGCCGCGGTGCCCAGCAGGAACAGGGCCACCACCGGGGCGCCGATCCGCTCGACATCTTCGGTCGTGGTGAACAGGCGCTCGAACACCCCCTGGAGGAGGAAGCCGGCCACGGCCGCGGGGATCGAACCGATCGCCAGCAGCAGCGCGATGCGGGCCTGCCCACGGTCCCCCTCCCGGGCCCGGCCCACCGCCGTTCGGGCGGTGCCCGCCACGATCCCCCCCAGGTCCCGGGCGAAGTACAGGATCACCGCCAGGGCCGTGCCCAGGTGGACGGCGACGTCGAAGACCAGGTCCGGCACCGGCCACCCCACCAGGAACGGCACCAGCACCAGGTGCGCCGAGGAGGAGATCGGCACGAACTCGGTGAGCCCCTGGACCGCGCCGAGGACGAGCGAGCGGAACATCCGCGCGAGTCTACAGCGGCCATCAACCCGTATCCGTACCGGTGGTCCACGGCGCCGCCTCCGTCACCTGAGGGGGCGCCACCGCCACCGAGAGATCGGCGAAGGCCCGGGCGAACGCCAGTCGTTCCGCCACCTCCGGGCTCACCAGCAGCACCACGATGGTGGCGGTGCCCACGTCGGTGGAGGACTGGGCCAGGACGTCGAGGACCTCGGCCTCCCGGGCCACCGTGTCGGTGTAGGGACGGCCGGTGGCGTAGGTCGCCAGCACGTCGACCCGATCCCCGGGCGCCAGGGAGTCCCGGGGGATGGGGACGGCGACAGGCACCGCCCGCAGCCCGGCGGGGACCATCGAGGCCACCGGGCCGCCGGGGGGAGCGATCCGGGCCTGGGTCAGCACCTCACCGGCCACGACGCCGGCGGCCAGGGACCGGCCCACGGCCCCGACGAGGCCCGGCAGCGCTCCGGGAGGACGGTAGCGGGCCGGCAGCGACTCCTCCCGCAGGACCGCCGAGGACAGCACCGTCCCCCGGGTCAGGTCCCGTGCGGCGACCACCACGGGCACCCCCGGCCCACCCACGGCGGCCCGGGCCTCCACTCGGGCCAGGTGGTCGCGCAAGGCCAGGGTGGTCGCGGCGGCGACGAGCAAGGACAGGACGAGCAGGACCCGGGAGGACCGGGGAGGCCGGCGGCGCATGGCGCTCCTTTCCGGGGGAGGAACGCTCGGAACCGAGAGGCCTCAGAGTCTAGGACCCGGGGGTGACATCGACGAGGGTTCGACCGGAGCGCGGGCTGCCGACACTCAGGGCTCGAACTGCGCGCCTTCCAGCGCCGTGGCGCAGGGGCAGTCGCGCTCCACGGGGAGGGACGGCACGATCCGGAACAGCAGGTCCCTCAGCCGGGACAGGTTCTCGTTGAAGACCTTGATCACCAGCTCGTGGCTGACCGGCTCGGCGTCGTCGTCCTCGACCCCCACGTCGTAGTCGGTGATCAGCGAGATGTTCAGGTAGCAGAGCTCGAGCTCCCGGGCAAGGATGGACTCGGGATACTGGGTCATGTTGATGACTTCCCACCCCAGGCTGCGGTACCAGGCCGACTCGGCCCGGGTGGAGAACCGGGGGCCCTGGACCGCGACCACCGTCCCCCGCTCGTGGACGTCGATGCCCTGCTCGCGGGCCTCCTTGATGGCCACCTCTCGCATCGTGGGGCAGTACGGGTCCGCCCAGCCGACGTGGGTGGTCTCCGGCCCGTCGTAGAACGTGTCCTCCCGCCCCCACGTGCGGTCCACGAGCTGGTCGCAGACCACGAAATGGCCGGGCTTCACGTGGGCCTGGAGAGATCCGGCGGCGCAGGGCCCGATCACCCGCTCCGCCCCCACCTCCTTCATGGCCCACAGGTTCGCCCGGTAGGGGACCCGGTGGGGCGGGTACTGGTGGCGCTTCCCGTGGCGGGGGATGAACGCGACCCGCCGGCCGCCGATCTCGCCGGTGGCCACGGGAGCGGACGGCTCCCCGTACGGGGTGTCGACCCGGACCTCCTCCACGCCCTCGAGGAGCGAGTAGAAGCCGGAGCCACCGAAGATCCCGACGGTGGTCAGGCGGTCTTCTCCTTCGGGGAGGACCCGGCCTTGGACGGGTCCGGCTTCTTGGAGCCTTCGCCCTTCGCGTCGCCACCCGCGGCCGCGGTCTTGGACGCGTCCTCCTTCTGCCCCTTGCCCTTCGAGGCCGCTCGGGAGTCGGTGGCGTAGAACCCCGACCCCTTGAAGACGATGCCCGCGGGGTGGAACACCTTGCGCAGCCGGCCCCCGCACAGGCCGCACTCCCGCAGGGGCTCGTCACCGAAGCGCTGGACGACCTCGACCTGGGTCCCGCAGTCCGTGCACGCGTACTCGTAGGTGGGCATCGCCTGGCGATTATAGGGTGGCCGCTCGGGTCGGGCCCCGGCGGCGGAAGAGCACGCAGCAGGTGTCGGGCCCGGGGTCCACGGCGGCCTCCAGCCCGGTGGCCCGCAGCCCATCCAGGACCCCCCGCATGGCCTCGAGGTTCATCCCGCACACCAGGTCGCGGTGGTCCCGGGCCAGCGCGTGGAACGGGCAGTTCCGCAGGCGGATCTCGCCCACCGGCCCGGAGAGGGGCTCGAACCCGTGCTCACCCAGCACCTCGACCAGCGCCTCGACCGTCCGCGCACGCCCCCGGCGGGTGCCCGCTCGTCGCCGGGTCTCCCGTCCCAGTGCCTCCCCGAACGCGCGGGCCGCGTACGACGTGGCGGCGGGGTCGCGTGCGCCCCGGGGGCCCTCGACCGCCCGGATCAGCATCCGGGCCGCCAGCTCGTAGTTGCGCGGCGGAACGCTGACCTGGATCTCCCGGGCCGAGCGCCGGTACACCTTGGCCGGCCGACCGGCGCCCGGGCCCACCCGGCCGGACAGGCGGCGATACCCGGCCTCCAGGAGGCCCTCCTCGACCAGTCGGTCGAGATGGAACGCCGCCAGGGACCGGGCGATCCCCAGGTCGCGGGCGGCCTCGTCGCGGCCCACCGGCTCCACACGGGAGCTCACGTACAGGTACAGGGCCCGCCGGACCGGCTCCGCCAGGACGGCGATGCCGGCCAGCTGGTCCTCGGGGCCGGTTCGATCCACCCCCAGATTCTAAGACGGGCCGGCGCTGGCGAAAGAAGGGGCCGTGGAGGTGGCCCCCCCTTTCACCGGACGATGATCTTGCCTTACATCCTCAGCGGTCCGGGGCAACCGGGCGGGGCCCCCGGCGGCAGTCGATGGCCTCAGCGTCGGTCACCACCAGGTGCACCGGCTGGTCCCGGGGGCCGGCGGGGACGCGGTCGATCACCTGCTCGGCGAAGGCGATCCCCACCCGCAGGGCATGGGAGCCCAGGCGGCCCAGGTAGCGGTCGTAGTGGCCGCCCCCGTAGCCCAGGCGGTGGCCGTGGCGGTCGAAGGCCAGCCCCGGCGTGACCACGACGTCCACGGCGGCGGGGTCCACGGCCACCCGCCGGACGGGCTCCTTGGGGCCGTAGGCCGAGGCCACCAGGGCCTCGCCGGGACGAACCTCGGCCGCCTCCATCCCCTCCGCGTCGAGATAGGGGAGCAGGAGGCGCTTGCCGCCCGCCAGCACGCGCTCGGCCATGCCCGCGGTTCCGATCTCCGAGCCGAAGGAGTAGAAGAGCAGCACGGACCCGCCAGCCGCCACCGTGGGGACGGAGAACAGCCGATCCTCGACCGCCGCGGCCTTTCGTCGGCGCATGCCGGGATCGAGGGCCGCGCGAGCCTGCCGCATGCGGGCCCGAAGCTCGTCCTTCTCGGCGGTTCCCGTCACGGGCGAGCCATGTCAAGCGAACGGCCGGTTGTTCCGATACCTTCACGAAGGAGGGACCGGACGGAGATCGGCCGCGGGGGCCGAACGCTGCCCTCGAAGGAGATCGCCTTGACGCTGCGCGCTCGGCTCACGCTCTTCTTCGTCGGCATCGTGGTGGTCCCCCTCCTCGTTGCGGGCTTCCTGCTGCGCGCCGTGGTCTCGGGCGAGGTCGAGCGCAGGACCAATACTAGGCTCCAGGGCGCCGCCCTGGCGGTCGGCGCGCTGTGGGACGAGCGGGTGGCCCGCGCCGAGCAGGAGGTCGCCGTGGCCGCCCGGGCGCTGGGGGCCACCGCCGACGACGACGAGCTGGCCCGGGAGCGGGGCCGTGCCTCGCTGGACTTCCTGGTGCTGGCCCGCCGCGACGGGACCGTGATCGCTTCGGCCGTAGAGCCGCCCGCGTTCGCCTCGGACGGCCCCGACCCATCCCCAGCGGCGTTGGTCGCCGAGGATCCTCCCCCGGGCGTGCTGCGCTCCCAGGTCGACGTGGTGTCGGGGCGGGAGAGCGCCACCCTCGCCGGCGGATGGTTCGCCGACGAGCGGCTGGCCGAGAGCTTCGCCGAGGTCACCGGCCTCGACGTCGTCGTCCTCCAGGGCGGCAGGGTGCTGGCCACCACGGCGGAGCCGCCCCCCTCGATCCCCACCGGCGAGGGCATCTTCGAGCTGGACGAGGGGCGCCGAGGGCTGATGGTTCCCACCGCCGGCACCGAGGGAGGCATCGCGCTGATCGCCACCCTGGACGGTCGTGTCCCTTCCGCGGCCATCTGGGTGGTGGCGGTCGCGGGGCTCGGCCTGGCGGTGATCCTCGGCTGGGCCCTGGCCGGAGTGATCGCCCGGCCCCTGGTGCGGCTGGCGGAAGGGGCCCGGGCCGTGGCCGCCGGGAACCTCGACACGCGGGTGGACCCGGTGGGGAAGGGTGACGTGGCCCATCTGGCCGACGCCTTCAACGCCATGACGGCGAACCTGCGGAGCTACGTGGAGGAGCTGGAGTCCTCCCGCGACGAGCTGCGTCGCGGGCTCGACCGGCTGGGTGCCGCCCTCCGAGCGACGCACGACCTGCCGGGGATCGTGCGCCTCGTCCTGGAGACGGCCACCGCCACCCTGCGAGCCGAGGCCGGGGCCGTGTTCCTGATGGGACCCACGGGGACGGAGCTTCGCCTGGAGGCCGCCCGGGGCTACCGCCCTCCCGAGGGAGCCGCCCTTCCCGTGGGCCACGGGATCGCCGGTCGGTCGGCGACCGGGGTGATGGTCCGTGTTCCGGGGGCGCTCCCCATCGAGGCCGCCGCGCCGGTGGAGCCCCCGTTCCGCACGGCCATCGCCGTCCCCCTGACCCCGCGGGACCGGGCCATCGGGGTCCTGGCCGTGTACGGGTGCAGCGTGCCCGAGGCGTTCACCGAGGAGGACACCCGCACGCTTCGGTCGCTGGCCGCCCAGGCGGCCGTGGCCGTGGAGAACGTGTTGCTGCACCAGGAGGCCCAGCGGATGTCGGTCACCGACAGCCTCACCGGCGTATCGAACCGGCGATCGCTCCAGGCCACGCTGGCCAAGGAGGTGGATCGGTCCCAGCGGTTCGGCCGGCCGCTGTCGGTCCTGCTGCTCGACCTGGACCGGTTCAAGCGGGTCAACGACGAGCACGGTCATCGCCGCGGGGACGAGGTCCTGGTGGAGGTGGCCCGGCGGGTCCAGGGCCGCATCCGGGGCCGGATCGACACCCTGGCCCGATACGGAGGGGAGGAGTTCGTGATCGTCCTCCCCGAGACGGAGGCGGACGGGGCCCGGGTGGTGGCCGACAAGATCCGCCGGGCCGTGGCGGATGGCCCCATCACCAGCCCGACCGGCCCCGATGTGCACATGACCGTGAGCATCGGAACCGCCACCTTTCCCGGAGACGGGGAGATGGCCGACGACCTCCTTCGCGCCGCGGACACGGCGATGTATCGGGCCAAGGATGAGGGCCGCGACCGGGTGGCGACCGCGTCCGACGGCTGAGTCCCGCTTCCCAGGTCCGGGGGGCGGGGAATAGACTCTAGGCTTCCTCCTGCCGAGGAGCGCCCGATGGTGAAGAAGGCGGTCATACCGGCGGCCGGGCTGGGGACTCGGTTCCTCCCTGCCACGAAGGCCCAGCCCAAGGAGATGCTCCCGATCGTCGACAAGCCGGCGATCCAGTACGTCGTGGAGGAGGCCGTCCGGGCCGGGATCAAGGACATCCTCATCGTCACCGGCCGGGGCAAGCGGACCCTGGAGGACCATTTCGACCGGTCGTTCGAGCTCGAGCACTACCTGGAGAAGGGCGGGAAGTACGAGGAGCTGAAGCAGGTCCGGGAGATCACCGAGATGGCCGTGGTGCAGTACATCCGGCAGCGCGACCCCCTCGGCCTGGGCTCGGCCGTGGCCACCGCCGAGCCCCACGTGGCCGGGGAGCCGTTCGCGGTCCTGCTGGGCGACGACATCGTCCTGGCCGCCGACCCCCTGCTGCGGCGGCTGGTGGAGATCTACGAGCGGTACGGCCGCAGCGTGATCGCCGTGCAGGAGGTCCGGCGGGAGGACATCCACCTGTACGGGGCGGTGAAGCCCGAGTTCGTCGAGGACGACCTGGCGCGGGTGGTGGACATCGTGGAGAAGCCCCCGCCCGAGGAGGCGCCGTCGAACCTGGCCGCGATCGGCCGCTACGTCCTGACGCCGGAGATCTTCGACGCCATCCGCGAGACCGCCCCGGACGCCGGCGGAGAGATCCAGCTCACCGACGCCATCGCGCTGCTGGCCCGCGAGCAGGCCGTGTACGCGTACGTGTTCGATGGCCAGCGCTTCGACATCGGCAAGAAGCTCGACTACCTTCGGGCCACCGTCGAGCTGGCCGTGGAACGGGACGACCTGGGCCCCGGCTTCCGCGACTTCCTGGCGGACCTGGTCCAGCGCAAGAAGCTCGTCTGACGGATCCTGCCGGATCCGGACGATAGGATGCGATTCGTGGATACCACCCTGCTCGAGCTGGACGAGGGACGCCGCCGCATCCTGGGCGGTGTCCAGCCCCTCCAGCCCATCGACCTGCCGCTGGCCGAGGCCCACGGCTGTGTCCTGGCCCGCGACGTGGCCACCGAGTACGACATGCCGCCGTTCTCCTCCGCGGTGGCGGACGGGTTCGCCGTCCGGGCCGCGGACATCCACGGCGCCACCGCCGACACGCCGGTCGAGCTCCGGGTATCGGGGTGGGCCCTGCCGGGCCGGGCCCCCGGGGCCACCGTGGGGTGGGGGGAGGCGGTGGGGGTTGCCGCCGGGGCACCGCTGCCCGCGGGAGCGGATGGGGTGGTGCCGAGCACGTCGGCGGAGTCCGAGGGCGACGTGGTGCGGGTGCGTGCCCCCGTGGACGCCGGCTCGAACATCCGGCCGGCCGGCGAGGACCTCCCGGCCGGCTCCGTCCTGGTCCCGGGTGGACGGCGGCTCTCGGCGCCGGAGATGGGAGCCCTGGCCACCGGGGGGTTCGGCAGCGCGCTGGTGTACCCCCGGGTCCGGGTGTCGGTGGTGTCGGTGGGCCGCGCCCTGATCGAGCCCGGCCGCCCGGCGGCGTTCGGCCAGGTCCGCGACGCGAACTCGTTCGCCCTGGTGGGCGCGCTGCGAGACGTGGGCGCGGTGCCCTACCGGATCCCGATCGTCCAGGACCTGGAGTCCGAGCTGCGGGAGGTGCTGCTCTCGGACCTGGCCCGGTCCGATGCGTTCATCTGCTCCGGGGCGATGGGCGAGGACGATGGCCAGGCGCTGGCCACGGCCCTGGCCGGGATGGGCGACGTCACCACGTACCGGACCGCGATGTTCCCGGGCGGCACCGTCGGGTTCGGGCTGCTGGAGGGAAAGCCGTTCTTCTCGCTGCCCGAGGACCCCGTGGCGGTCTTCGTGGCCTTCGAGGTCTTCGTGCGGCCAGCGATCCTCAAGACGATGGGCCGCCGCGACGTCCACCGCCCTGAGGTCGAGGCCGTCCTCGAGCAGGAGGTCACCGGCCCCGCCGGGCTGACCCTGTACCTGCCGGCCCGGGTGTCCCACCGCCAGGGGTCCTGGCGAGCCCTGCCCACGGGCCCGGCCGCGGCGAACCTCCAGGGGGCCCTGGTCCAGGCCAACGGGCTGGTGGTGATCCCCGCCGGCGACACCGCGCTGGGGGCCGGCGAGCGGGTCAGGGTCCAGATCTTCCGCCCCCTCGAGCGCTGACCCGCCCGGCTCCCCGAACCGGGGATGTCCGGAACGACCGAGGCGACCGGGAATTTCTCTGAAAATGTTTGCACCACAATATGTAGGCGAATACCATGCGTGTAAGCCCACCATGTTGCGGTGTAGTCCGGGGGCCGCCCGACGAGGGAAGGGTGCGTGGACTGGCTATCGGTGGCGGTGTTGTGCATCATTTGGGCCGCATTCCTCATGCCCGCACCGCGACGAGGAAAGACCAAGACCTTCCCCAACCTGAGCCATATGGAATTGCGGAGCGAGACGAGTCAGCCGGGTCGGTGGGTCCTGGCGCCGAAGAAGGGCGCGAGGTTCGTCGGCCCGCGGCAGCGTGCCCGGCTCCGGGCCCGCGAGCGCCGCCGCCGCATCTTCGTGGTGCTGCTGGAGGCCATGGCCCTCACCGCGCTCATCGGCCTGTTCCCGCCGCTGCGGGCCATGCTGGTGGTCACCGGGGCCCTGGCGTTCCTCCTGGCCGTCTACCTGGGCCTGGTGGTGCGGATGGTGGGGCTGCAGGCCGAGACCCAGCCGGTCCTCCCGCCCGGCAGCACCGCCGTGGCCCTGCGGGTGCTCCACGACAACGGCGGGGCCCACCGCCAGCGCGGCGGGGCCCACCGCGAGCGCGGGCTGGCCGGCGTCGGCGGCCGGTAGGCCTCCTCCCGCTGGACGGGGCCGCGGGGGCCCTGGAAGAATCCCGGCATGGACCTCCAGCCCCTGTCCGCCGACCTCCAGCGCCGGTTCGACGAGAAGACCGTGGCCCGGGAGGCCGCCCTCCCGGCGGCCCGGCGGGCCATCCGGTCATCGGCCAACGCGATCCGGGCCATCCATCGCCAGGACTTCGAGGAGGCGGGCCGCCTCCTCGAGGATGCGGCCGCCGCCCTGGCGGAGGGGGAGCGGGCCGTGGACCAGCACCCCGACGTGCGATACGCGGGGTTCCTCCACGATGCCCAGAAGGAGTACGCCGAGGCACGGCTGACGGAGGCGGTCATCTCCGGCAAGGACCTCCCCGCCCCGGATGAGCTCGGGGTGACCCCGGCCGCCTACCTGAACGGGATGGCCGAGACGATCGGGGAGGCCCGCCGGGCCGTCCTCGACCAGCTCCGGCACGGAGAGGTGGAGCGGGGGGAGGAGCTGCTGCGGGCCATGGAGGAGATGTACCACGTGCTGGTGTCGATGGACTATCCGGATGCCATCATCGGGAACCTCCGCCGGTCCACCGACGTCGGCCGCAGCATCCTGGAGAGGACCCGCGGCGACCTGACCCTCTCGATCGTCCAGCGCAGCCTCCGCGAGGCCCTGGAGCGCCACGCTCACGACCTCCGCGACAGGCCCGCTCAGCCCTCGTAGAGGACCCCGGCGTTCCTCAGGACCCGCTCCAGGATGGTGGGGCGGTTCGTCATGATGCCGTCCACCCCGATGTCCACGAGCCACTGCATCGTCTGCCGGTCGTCGATCGTCCATACGTGGACGGCTAGTCCGTTCGCGTGGGCCTCCTGGACGAACTCCGGTGTCACCACGGTGACCCCTTCGAACACGATGGGGACCTGAAGGGCCTGGTAGCGGGGGTTGGGGGCGCCGGGGAGCGGGCCCTGGCCGCTGGCCCAGAAGAGGGCCGTCTGGGCCGTGGCGGTGGCCGTGTGCACCTCGGGCGCCCACAGCTTGAACAGCTCCTCGGCGTGGTCCAGGAACGACACCACGATCGTGTCGTCGGTGCGGCCGAGCTCGGCCAGGAGGATGGCCAGCTCACGTTCGTACGGCGCGGTGTCGGGGGCGGTGTTCTTGATCTCGATGTTGATGAGACGGCCGGGGAACGCCACCAGGACCTCGCGGAGGGTGGGGACGGCGAAGTCGTTCGGCGAGAACATCCGCAGTCGGTCCGGGAAGGGCCGGTCACCGGTGGCCAGGCCGCGGTACACGTACGCCTCGACAGGATGGCCGTGGCACGTGCCGCAGCCGGGCACGAACCAGTACGCGGCATCCAGGTCTTTGATCTGCTCCAGGGTCATCTGGTCCACGCGGCCCGAGCCGTTCGTGGTGCGGTTCACCGTGGGGTCGTGGAGCACCACCAGCTCGCGGTCTGCGGTGGCATGGACGTCGAGCTCCAGGACGTCGGCACCCTTGCGGAGGGCGGTCCCGAACGCGAACAGGGTGTTCGAGGGGGCTTCGATCTCGCCGCCCTGGTGGGCGATGTGCAGCACCCGCCGCTCGAGCCACGGGTTCGGCTCAAGGCCCTGGCTGCCTGCCGGCGAACCTACCGCGGCGGCCACCAGGGCGAGGGTCAGGATCGTGATGCGTCGCACGTCGCGTGTAGGCTTCGACGCCGGGCCGGACCCCTCCTTCCGGCTGCTACCCTGTAGCGGCTCGGGGGTGTAGCTCAGTGGTAGAGCGCTGCCTTCGCACGGCAGAGGTCAGGGGTTCAACTCCCCTCACCTCCACTTGACGTCCCGGTGCGCGAACCAGCGCCGGGACT
>JBOGVZ010000081.1:0-8288 GCA_050692985.1 Actinomycetota bacterium | reverse complement strand
GTCTGCCCCCCGGCGACCTCCGCCGCATCGCCCTGGACTCCTCACTGGCCGAGACGGAGCTCGGCTGGCGTCCGTGGACCCACCTCGAGGACGGCCTCCGGGAGACCGTGGCCTACCTCAAGGGCGTCTAGTTGGACGGGTGGGACACGATGTAGAAGGCACGGTCCACGCGCGTCCCGTCGTGGTTGTTCAGCTCCACGTAGACGGTTTTCTTGTTGTCCTGCTGATCACAGTTCACCCCGACCGGTCCACCGCCACAGACCCGAACGCGGGCGGACACGTTCTCGTTGTTGTTGGGCCACGTTCCGGTGGCCGACAACGCCCGGGGCCGCTGGTTCTTCGGGAACGTCACGTAGAACCCGCCGATGAAGCCATGGACCACGGAGACGCCGGAGGACGACTTCAGGATCGAGCCATCCGCATCAACCAGGGCCCAGTCGGCCTTGTAGAAGGCCGGCTTCTTGCCCCCCAGCTTCCCGGCGTTGTGGGCGAAGCTGTCGTGCCCCCCGCCGTCGGCGTCGTGGGCGATGGCTACCCCCCCTGCTGCGACCATGGCTGTCAGCGAAGCGACCACGATGGTTTCGGCGTGCTTCCGGATGCGTTCGAACATTCGTTCCCCTTTCACGGGAGGTGTGATGGATCGGAGTGCTTGGTCCCCCCTTTCCCTCGGGCGGGCGGCTGACAGCGGAGAAGTGTGGGCCCTTCGCTCGCATTGGTCAAGTCCCCCAACCGGCTGAACCGGGCGGGTTGCCTGCCGACGGGAGGGTCGGCTAGACTTAGCACTCGACGGAGGAGAGTGCTAAGCGACCCAGGAGGGAGCACATGGCAGCCAAGAAGTTCGGACTGGAGCCGCTGGAGGACCGCGTGGTGGTCAAGCCCGGCGAGGAGGAGGAGACGACCGTCTCCGGCATCGTGATCCCGGACACCGCCAAGGAGAAGCCCCAGGAGGGCGAGGTCGTGGCCGTGGGTCCGGGGCGCTTCGAGGACGGCAACCGGGTCCCCATGGACGTCAAGGCGGGGGACCGGGTGCTGTACTCCAAGTACGGCGGCACCGAGGTGAAGATCGAGGGCGAGGAGTACCTGGTGCTGTCCTCCAGGGACATCCTGGCCATCGTCAAGAAGTAGCGGGCGTCGGACCCGCCACCTGAGCAGGCCGCCCGTCCGGGGCGCGCCGGGGAGGCACACGATCATGCCATCGAAGATGCTGAAGTTCGATGAGGACGCCCGCAGGGCGCTGGAGGCCGGAGTCAACAAGCTCGCCGACACGGTCTCGGTCACGCTGGGCCCGAAGGGCCGCAACGTGGTGCTCGACAAGAAGTGGGGCGCCCCCACCATCACCAACGACGGGGTGACCATCGCCAAGGAGGTGGAGCTGGAGGACCCCTGGGAGGACCTGGGGGCCCAGCTGGCCAAGGAGGTGGCCACCAAGACGAACGACGTGGCCGGCGACGGCACCACCACGGCCACCGTCCTGGCCCAGGCCATGGTCCACCACGGGATGCGGAACGTGGCCGCCGGGGCCAACCCCATGGGCCTCAAGCGAGGCATCGAGAAGGGCGTGGAGGCCGCGGTGGAGGCCATCCAGAAGCAGGCCCGGGACATCGAGGGCAAGGACGAGATCGCCCACGTGGCCGCCATCTCCGCGGCCGACGGCGAGATCGGAGAGACGATCGCCGAGGCCCTGGACAAGGTCGGCAAGGACGGGGTCGTCACGGTGGAGGAGTCCCAGACGTTCGGACTGGAGCTCGAGTTCGTGGAGGGGATGCAGTTCGACAAGGGGTACATCTCGCCCTACTTCGTCACCGACCAGGAGCGGATGGAAGCCGTCTACGAGGACCCCTACATCCTCCTGTCGGGTGGCAAGATCTCCAGCGTGCAGGACCTCCTGCCGATCCTGGAGAAGGTGGCCCAGAGCGGGAAGGCCCTCGTGGCGATCGCCGAGGACGTCGAGGGTGAGGCCCTGGCCACCCTGGTCGTGAATAAGATACGGGGGACCTTCACGTCGGTGGCGGTCAAGGCCCCCGGGTTCGGCGACCGGCGAAAGGCCATGCTCCAGGACATGGCCATCCTCACCGGCGGCCAGGTGGTGTCCGAGGAGATCGGCGTTCGCCTGGAGAACGTCACCGTGGACATGCTGGGCCGGGCCCGCCGGGTGGTGGTCACCAAGGACGACACCACGATCGTGGAGGGGGCCGGTTCCGAGGACGACATCAAGGGCCGCATCAACCAGATCCGGGCGGAGATCGAGGGCACGGACTCGGACTGGGACCGCGAGAAGCTCCAGGAGCGGCTGGCCAAGCTGTCCGGCGGCGTGGCCCTGATCCGCGTGGGAGCGGCCACCGAGGTGGAGCTCAAGGAGAAGAAGCACCGGATCGAGGATGCCCTGTCGGCCACCCGGGCGGCCCTGGAGGAGGGGATCGTTCCCGGCGGGGGCGTGGCCCTGATCCGGGCCGAGGACGCGGCCGGGGCCGTGGTGGCAGAGGGAGACGAGGCCACCGGCGCCGCGATCGTGCGCCGGGCCCTGGCCGAGCCGACCCGGATCATCGCCGGCAACGCGGGCTACGAGGGCTCCGTGGTGGTGGAGCGGCTCCGCGCCGAGGACGGTGCCACGGGGTTCGACGCGATCACCGGGGAGTGGACCGACATGGTCAAGGCCGGGATCATCGACCCCGCCAAGGTCACCCGCTCGGCCCTTCAGAACGCCGCCTCGATCGCCGCGCTCGTACTGACCACGGAGAGCGCGGTGGTGGAGAAGCCGGAGGAGGAGGACGCCGAGGCCGCCGCCGCGGGGGGGGCCGGCCACATGCACTAGGTCCCCGGCCGGGGACCCGGGCCCGGAGGGGCTTCCCCGCGGGGGGAGCCCCTCTGCCGTTCCGGTCGCGATCGCCCCCGCCAGGGGGTTCCGGGCACCCCGAAGGCCCTGTATCATCGCTCGAACGCCAACGTGGGACCAACGGCGAAGGAGACGAAGTGGACACGACGAAGCGGATCCGGGAGTTCGTCACCGAGGAGATCCTGTTCGAGGAGAACGGCGCCGCGCGGCTGGCCGACGACTCGCCGCTGCTGGACGGGATGATCGACTCCATGGCGCTGATGCGGCTGGTGGCCTTCCTGGAGGAGGAGTTCGAGGTCCAGATCGACGACGTGGACATCACCGAGGAGAACTTCCGCACGGTGAAGGACATCGCCCAGCTGGTGGAGCGCACCAAGGCCGGCTGATCGCCGGAGACCCCGATCGTCGCCTCAGGTGGCGATATGAAGGTCGGGGAAGTGTGCGGCCCACACGTACCACATGCCCACGTGGGAGGCCGCGAACTCGAGCTGGGTCCCGGCCAGGGGCCCCTCCACCGCCCGGCCCTCCAGGGTCCACCGGGAGCCGGTCTCCCGATCCACGGCGCCGCCCGGCGTGGGATCGAACGTTAGGACCCGCCCGCCGGTCTCCCGGGAGAACGCCGCCGCCCCGTAGTTCCCCCTGGCCGGGTGGGACAGGATCACCACGGGCGTCCCCTCCACCTCGTCGTTCACCACGCCGCTCCCGGCGACCAGGTCTTCGACCCGGTAGGCCCGTTGGCCCCCGGGGGTGACCACTCCCAGGACCAGTGCGTTGTGGGGGAGCCGCTCGTCCCACCTGGACACCGTGGACCGGAACGCATCGTCTATGTGCTCGTGCTCGATCCCCAGCTTCCTGACGCGTGGCATGCCGTTCACGTCCAGGGCCCAGGTGTCCGGATGCAGATCCCGCCACGCTCGCCATTCCATCTGCCACAGTGGGAGGGGCTGGAGCGTCCGGCCCTTGAGGGAGCCGCGGAACGCCAGGGCCAGGAACGGCGACCACACGCTGCCGGTCTCCCGGTCCTGGATGGCGGCGGTGCCGTTGTAGACGTACCGGCGCTCCCCCCGGCGGGGGCGAACCAGGCCTCTCGTCCTGTCCACCTGGGCCTGGAAGGTCAGGGGCCTTCCATCGACCGTGCGGTCGAAGGCCGTCCCGGAGCTGCACATGGGGCACAGCACCACGGCAACCGCCCTGCCGGCCACGGTGTCGTTGACGACGTGGGGCACGAAGCCCCACGGATAGGCCCGGGCCTCCCCACCTTCCACGAAGCCCAGGACCACCTCGTCGTCGGAGAGGCCGTGGGCCTCCTGGGCGGGGACCATCGGAGGATCTACCGCCAGGGGTGGATCGGGGTTCCAGGCGTACGCGACCGCGAGCTTCGCGCCCCGGTACGTGTCCACGAACCTTGGGCCCAGCTTCTGGCGGATCCACTCGGGGTCCCGGAGGCGACGCAGGCGTGTGCGGATCGCCTTGCGACGTGGAGTCCGCTCCGGCGGGGGTCTGCTAGCCACGGCGGCCGGCCTGCTCGGTGCCGCCGCCGTCGGCTTCGCGGGTCCTGATACGGGCCCGGCGGGTGCTTGGCCGTCTCACGATTCGGCTCCTTTCCCTCCTGGGCCCGGGGCGAAACCCGGAGCGCTGGTGCCAGCGCAGGCCGCCCATTCTACGGGCCCACGGGAATAAGGCGGCCGGTGGGTGGGGCGGCGACCCGCTAGAATGTCCGGGTCTTGGAGCGCCGGAGGCAGGGACGGCGCTCGGCACCCCGGAAAGACCGTCAGAGGAAGGCGCACGCATGACCGAAGGACCGAGGATCGCCGTCATCGGACTGGACTGCGCCACGCCGGCCCTGCTGTTCGACCGGCTGGCGGGGGAGGTCCCCAACATCCAGGCCCTGCTGGGGCGGAGCCTGCGAGGCCAGCTCGAGAGCATCACGCCGCCCATCACGGTGCCCGCGTGGGCGTGCGCCATGACCGGGAAGACCCCCGGGCAGCTCGGGATCTATGGGTTCCGCAACCGCAAGGACACCAGCTACGAGGGCCTGACGATCGCCACCTCGGGGGCCGTCCGGGAGCCCGCCGTGTGGGACCTCCTGGGTGAGGCCGGCAAGAAGTCCCTGCTGATCGGCGTCCCGCCCGCATACCCGGTCAAGCCGGTGGAGGGGTGGCGGGTGTCGTGCTTCCTGACGCCGCCCTCGGCCGGCTCCTACACCTGGCCGAAGGAGCTGGCCTCCGAGGTGGAGGAGGAGGTCGGAGAGTACATCTTCGACATCCCCAACTTCCGGGAGCAGGGCGAGGACTACGTGCTGGAGCGGGTCCACGCCATGACCGAACGGCGGTTCCGGGTGGCCCGGCGGCTGGTCCGGAACAAGCCCTGGGACCTCTTCATGCTGGTGGAGATGGGTATGGACCGCCTCCACCACGTGTTCTGGCACCACTGCGACCCCGCGCACCCGAAGTACGTGGCCGGCAACCGCTTCGAGACCGCGTTCCGGGACTACTACCGCATGCTCGACCGGGAGGTGGGCTCGCTCCTGGAGGCGCTCCCGGACGACGCCGTGACGATCCTGATGTCGGACCACGGGGCCCGGGCCATGGTCGGCGGCGTGTGCTTCAACGACTGGCTGATCCGGGAGGGGTACCTGGTGCTGGAGGGCTCGGTCGAGGGACCCACGCCGATCGGCCAGGTCCCCATCGACTGGTCGAAGACCACCGCCTGGGGAGACGGCGGGTACTACGGGCGGCTGTTCCTGAATGTGAAGGGCCGTGAGCCCCGGGGCATCCTGGAGCCAGACCGGTACGAGCGGGTGCGCGATGAGATCGCCGGCAAGCTGGAGGAGATGAAGGGTCCGGACGGCAGCCCCCTGGGCACCCGGGTGATCCGGCCGGAGCAGGCCTACCCCGAGGTCCGGGGAGTGGCCCCCGACCTCATCGTGTACTTCGGCGACCTGGAGTGGCGCTCGGTGGGGACCGTCGGCTTCGGCGAGGTGTTCACCGAGGAGAACGACATCGGCCCCGACGGGGCCAACCACGACAAGCAGGGGGTGTTCGCCCTGTCCGGGCTGGAGGGCCAGCCCGTGGGGGAGACCGCGGGGCTTCGCCTGATCGACGTGGGGCCCACGCTCATGAAGCTCTACGGCCTTCCCGAGCCGGAAGGCGTGCAGGGGAGGAGCCTGCTGTGACCGACACCGGCGCCTGGGTGACCACCTCGAAGCACTTCGGCCCCGCCCCGTCCGAGCGCGGGTTCACCGTGTGGCTGACCGGGCTGTCCGGGGCCGGGAAATCGACGATCGCCGAGCTGCTGGCCACCGAGCTCGATCGCCGGGGGGTTCGGTGGGAGCTGCTCGACGGCGACGTGGTCCGGCTGAACCTGTCCAAGGGGCTGGGGTTCTCCAAGGAGGACCGGGACACGAACATCCTGCGGATCGGCTGGGTGGCCGAGCGCCTCACCTACCACGGGGCAGCGGTGATCGTGTCCGCGATCTCCCCCTACCGGGAAGCCCGGGACCGGGTACGGGCCCGGGTCCCCCGGTTCGTCGAGGTCTTCGTGAGCTGCCCGGTGGAAGAGTGCGCCCGCCGGGACGTGAAGGGCCTGTACGAGGCCGCCATGCGGGGGGAGATCACCGGGTTCACGGGCGTCGACGATCCGTACGAGCCCCCCGAGGCCCCCGAGCTCGTGGTGGAGACCGACCGCCTCAGCCCGCAGGAGTGCACCGAGCTCCTGGTGGCCAAGCTGGAAGAGCTGGGCTACCTGACGGGTTCGTAGCCGGATCGGCGCTCCCGGCGGCGACGGATCGCCGTGCCGGTGCCCAGCAGGAGGGCCACCAGGGCGCCCCCGGCGCCCACCACGGCCACCAGCATGGTCGGCCCCTCGGGGGTGCTCAGCACCGCCGGGCCCTCCCCGAACAGGCCCCCTTCGGCCAGGTCCGGCTCGGACCGACCGCCCTCGACCTCGACCCGGTGGGCGAATGCCACCAGTCGCTGGGCCGCCGAGAAGCGCGGATTGCAGGTGGTGAGGACCAGGGTGGGCTTGGGGGTGAAGTCCAGGACCTCGTGCGCCGTGGGAGCCACGATCCGCAGCCGGTCCACCTCGTAGTCGAAGGTTCCCCGGGCCGTGATCAGCCGGATCCGGTCGCCCCGGCGCAGCTCTTCCAGCGACCAGAACCAGGCCCCGTACGTGGTCCGGTGGCCGGCGATCCCCACCGTGCCGCGCCGGTTCCACGGGTTCCCCGTCTTCAGGTAGTGGCCCGGTCCCTTCTTGAGGCTCTCCACGTCGGTGCCCTGGACCACCGCGGCGTTGACCCCGATGGCCGGGATCCGCAACACCGCGTACGCGTCACCCCTGAGGACGCGTCCCGGACGCGCGCCGGACGCCTGTTCCTGGAGATCGGTGCGGAGGTCGTGCTGGGCTCCCACCGTGTAGAGCCCCGTACCCCACAGCACCCACACCAGGTAGGTGGCCAGCACGAACGCCGCCGCCAGGAAGGTAGTGCCGAAGAACCGCAGCACCCGTCCCCGCCGGCGGTCGGGTGACCGACGGGGTGGCTCTCCCTCGGGGAGAGCGGCTCCGGAGCGAGGCTCGGTCCTGGTGGCCATGGAAAGACGCGGGGCCGCACCCGTTCGGCGCGCCCCCGCACGAAGCCAGTCTAGGGCCGGTCGCCGAAGGGGTCAACCGAACATGCTCGAACCAACCGCCAACGCGGTTGGTTCGAGAAGTCCGGAGCGCGCGAGCCCGAAGCTAGGCGGACCGGCGGGCCCGGCGCCGCCCGGCCACCAGGGCCACCCCACCGACCACCACGAGTCCGGCCACCAGGAGCATCCACACCTGGACGTTCCCACCGGTCACGGCCAGGCCCGGGGCCGCGACCACACAGGTGATCGTGGCCGAGGCGGGGTCCGATCCCGGCTGGACGGCCGTGATCGTGTGCGTCCCCCCCGCGGCCTCCGGCAGCGTGATCGTCACGGAGAGCGTGCCGTCGTCACCCGGTGTGACGGAGGCGATCTCCTCACCGTCGAACTGGATGCTGACCGGGACGCCGGGGAGGAAGTTCTCGCCGGAGATCGTGGTGGTGCCCCCGGGACAGGCGGCCGAGAGGTCGGACAGGGAGATCTGGGCCGCGCCGATCGGGTAGTCCGGTGTCGGCTCCTGTGCCGGGGCGGGCCCGGCCACAAGCAGCAGAGCCCCCAATGCAACCAGGGCCACGGAGATCCTCTTCACGGCCTGCCTCCCCTCTCTCGTTCCCGAATATCCACGTACGTCAGAGTTGCCTGCCCAGTCGCAGATCTCGGCAAGTGTAGGGGCCCGAGGGGCACGAGTCAACCCGCCGGGCCGAAACCGGTAGCGTCGGCTGGAAGGCAGCACCGAGAGAACCCAGCTTCCGAGGAACAGATGAAGAAGGCACGTAGGCTCACTCCCGAACAGCCGCAAAGCGTCGAGAGGAGCCTACGTGCGCAGGATCACT
>JBOGVZ010000080.1:0-41819 GCA_050692985.1 Actinomycetota bacterium | reverse complement strand
GTGATCCTGCGCACGTAGGCTCCTCTCGACGCTTTGCGGCTGTTCGGGAGTGAGCCTACGTGCCTTCTTCATCTGTTCCTCGGAAGCTGGGTTCTCTCGGTGCTGCCTTCCAGCCGACGCTACCCCGCCGGCGGGCGGGCGTTGCGCTTCCCGCATCCGGGTGCGAAACTCGATATCCTTCAGAGGCGTCCGGGCCCTCGGGCTCGGACTGGCGGCGGGGTGACGCGGGCACACCCCGCCGCCGCTATTTCCGGCCCCGGGGGGACCCGGTTCGGTGATATCTTCGAGGCCTGCTCGGGCGCGTAGCTCAGCGGGAGAGCGCTCGCCTCACACGCGAGAGGTCGTAGGTTCAAATCCTGCCGCGCCCACCCAGGCGGTGCCGCCCCCTCAGAACACGTGGGGCGACCACGGAGCCGGGTCCCACCGCAGCATGGCGTCGGCCCGGGCCACCGCTCCGGGCGCGACCTCCTGGACCCGGCCCGCCCGCACCAATCTGCCCAGCGAGACCCCGCCCAGGAACGCGGCCCCCAGGTCGGCGACCCCGGCCACCAGCTCGGGCTCCCCCTCCACCCGGGCACAGGACGCCCCGTCCGGCCCTCCCTCGACCCGGTAGGTGCCCTCGTTCCAGGGGCAGAACGGGTCCCGGACCTCCACGGTGAGGGCCCCGGCCGCGGAGTAGCGCCGGCCCTCCAGGGCCCGAGGGACGTCCACCAGGCGGACCCAGAGCCCGTCCCGGATCCCGAGCTGGAGGCGCCGGGGCTCGGCCAGCATGAATGGGAGCGGCTCATCCACCGGGCGCTTCCACCCCTCGATGCGGCCCACCAGGTCGATGCCCAGGCAGTACCGCCACAGGGCCTCGTACGCCTCCGGGGTGGCGGCCATCAGCTCCTCGAGCTCCAGCACGTGGTCCGCCCCCCGGTGGGACCAGCCCGGCTTGATCCGGTAGACGGCGTAGCCGTCGGGCCCCTCGGGCGACTCGTACACCGCGTGGAAGTACGCGCTGAACCCCCGGCGCTCCTGCTCGGGGTCGGCCAGCAGGTACCGCCACCACGCCGGGGGCCGGTCCAGCATCCCGGGCCGCTCGGCCCGGACCCGGTCGTAGATGGGGGCGAACCGGGCCTCGGCCTCCGTGCGGTCGACCAGCCGCACCGCTCCCCGGACCTCGGCGGCGCGGGCGAACGCGGCGTGCCGGCGGTCGACCCGGAAGTGGGCCGTCAGCGTTCCGAGCCCGTAGCCGTAGCGTTGGTAGATGGCCCCCTCTGAGGCCCACAGGGCGGCCACCGCCTCGCCCCGGTCCCGGATGTCCTCGAGCTGCCGGCGCATCAGGGCGGTCAGGATCCCCCGGCGCCGGTGGGTCGGCAGCACCCCGACCGCCACCACCGCCGCCAGCGGCACCATGGTCCCCGGCACGGTCAGCTCCCGCGACTGGGCCGAAGCCACCCCCACGATGTCGGGGTCGTCGAACGCGGCCAGGGTCCGCTCGTGCTCCCACAGGGTCCGCTCGTGGACCACCTCCCACGGCCGAGGCTCGTGGCCGAACGAGGCCGACAGGACCCGGATGAGGTCGTCGAATCGCTCCGGCCCGATGGGGCCGATCTCCACGTCCATGCCGGCCAGTCTATCCGCGGGGCCCCGGATGATCCCCCGCCTACCGGCTGGCCGGCGCGGTGGGGGCCGCCACGAAGATCAGCAGGTCCCACAGGGCGTGGCTGGCGATCAGGGCCCCCATCGGTATGCCGGCCGCGGCCAGGGCGGACCAGAACGCCCCGGCCACCGAGGCCGCCCCGACCAGGGTGGCGTTGCCGGTCACGCCGTGGGCCCCGCCGTAGGCCGCGGCGGCCAGAGCCGCCCCGCCCACGGCCCCATAGCGGCGGCTCAGCCTGGACTGGACCAGCCCCCGCCAGAACAGCTCCTCGGCCGGGGCGATCACCAGGGCCAGGCGAGCGGCGATCTCCGGGACCGGGATGAGGGACCGCAGCCCGTACACGGCGTCGATCTCGGGGGCTCCGCGCGGCATGATCCGCCGGGCCATCCGGTCGCCCACCAGGAAGATCCCGTACAGGGCCCCGGCCGCCGCGGTCCCCAGGGCCAGGTCGCGGGGGCGGACCCTGGTCTTGCGGAGCGACGGCTCGCCGGCCAGGGCCATGGCCCCCAGGACCACGCCGGTGGCGGTCATCCGCCGCCAGAACCGGCTCCGGGGGCCCCGGAACGTGGCCGCGAAGGCCGCGTACGCGGTGGCCAGGGGGACCGAGAGCCCCCCCCGGGCCCCGCTCACCCGATCACGCGGGCCAGGGCCACGCCCGCGACCAGGAGCGCCCCGAAGGCGGCGTGGAGCTGGGCGGTCTCCAGGTCGATCATGGCGATGGCCCGCTGCTGCCCGGTGGCCCCCACCTCGGAGGCCCGAAGGGCCCGGACCAGGAGGGGAAGCGACAGCATAGCCAGCAGGGCCGTGGTGGGCAGGGCCTGGAAAAGCACCGCCACCGACAGGGCCAGGTAGGCCCCCAGGATGAGGGCCACGTAGCCGATGTGCGCTCGCCGCCGGCCGATCAGCGTGGACAGCGTGGCGATCCCTGCCCGGGCGTCCTCGCTGATGTCGCGCCACTCGTTGCCGTGCAGGATCGCCGCCACCAGGAAGCCCACCGGGATGCTCACGATCAGGGCCCGGTGGTCGAATGAGCCCGTGATCACGTAGTAGGAGCCGATCACCATCAGGGGACCCATCAGGACGAACACCAGGGGAACCCCCAGGGCGCGGTACTTGTACTGGAGCGGCGGGGCCGTGTAGAAGAACCCGCCCACCAGGCCCGCCGCTCCCAGGAGCACCACCGGCCACCCCCGCTGGACGATCAGCCACACGCCGGCGGCCGTGGCCAGGCCGAAGGCCGCGGCCACGATGGCGAAGGCCTGCCGCTCGGCCACCCGACCCTTGATGATCGCGTGGCTCGCCCGGGGAGAGGTGATGGAGTCCACCCCGGTGCGCACGTCGTAGATCTCGTTCGTGACGTTGGTGCCGAGCTGGAGGAGCACGGCGCCCAGCAGGGCCACCAGGAACAGCGGCCAGTCGAAGGCGCCGTCGAGCGCGGCGAGCGCGCCCCCCGCGGAGACGGGGATCACGGAGGCGGTGAAGCTGAACGGGCGGGCGATCTCGTACCACCCTCCCAGCCGATGCCGCACCCGGGACCGGAGTCCCGGGGGGTGGGCGTCCGCGGCACCCGCGCCCGTGAGCGCCGGGGCGTCTCCGGTCTCGGGAGCGGTGGCCGCGGCCGCGGTGGCCTCCCGGGTCTGGGAGCCGAACAGCACGGCCGCCTCCAGCACTCGCCGCACCTGTTCCTCCTCCTGGACCACCGGCTGGAGCACCGGGATGTCCAGGCCAGCCTCGTGGTACTCCCATGTCCGCCGGGTCACGTCCTCGACGGTGCCGCACAACAGGAAGGCGTCCAGCAGCTCGTCGGGGATCAGCTCCGCAGCTCGGTGGTAGTCGTCGGCTCTCCAGACCTCGGCGATGCGGTCCCGGAGCTCGCGGGGGAGATCGGCCCGGCGCAGCGACACGTCCGACAGGATGCTCATCATGTAGATCACGAAGGGCTCGCGCTTGGCCCGGTTCAGGGCCTCACGACGGGAGCCGGCCACCAGCCCCATGAGGTACCCGGCCGTGGTCACGGCGTCCTCCGGCCGCCCGGCCGCCACCGAGGCGGCCCGGATCTTGGGGATCATCGTCTCCAGGGCGGGAACCGACTCCAGGGGCCGGGCCAGGTAGCCGTCGCCCTTCCTGCCGGCCAGCTCCAGCATCGGGGTCCGGTACCCGGCCACGAAGATCGGTACGTCGTGGCAGGGAGGGAACATCGGCTGGAGCGGCGGGAGCCCTTCCACCGCCGAGGGGACGCGCTCACCGCGCATGAGCGTGCGGAGGAGGTCGATCGCATCGGTGATGCGGCCCACGGCCGTGCCCGGGTCGTAGGGGATCCCCATCTGGCCCAGGCGGAGCGGCAGGGCCGAGCCCAGCCCGCAGATGATGCGTCCGGGCGCCATCTCGTCCAGAGCGCTGATCGTCATGGCCAGCAGGACGGGATGGCGGGTGAACGGGTTGACCGCCCCCAGGGCCACCCTGAGGTCCTCGACCTGCGAGGCGATGGCCGACGCGTACGTGACGGCGTCCCGCTCGAAGTAGGAATCGTGGATCCACACCGAATCGAGGCCCGCGGCCCGGGCATCCTCGGCCCAGGTCACCGCGTCGTCGACCTCACCCCTGGCGGCGAGGCCGAGCCCCACCCGTCGAGCCAGCTCGGTCAGTGTCGTCACCCCCTCGAGGGCCTAGCCTACCGTCGTCGCCCGGGCGACAGCGCCGAGGGGAAGGTATCGTAGGGCCCGCACCGATCCAAGGAGGGCCCCGTGGGAGCGCTGCCCCAGTCGGTCGAGGACGTCCTGAACGCCGCCCTGGTGTGCGAGTTCACCGTGCTGAACGACCGCGGCGATCCGGTCACCCATCCGATGATCCCCCTGTACGACGGCGCCAAGGTCTGGCTCCACTCCAGCGTGTTGTTCTCCAAGAAGCTTCAGCACCTCCGGGCCAACCCCAGGGTGTCGCTGTCCGTGAGCGACCTCACGGCGACGCACGGAGATCCGATGGCCCGGCGAGTGACGGTCCAGGGCGACGCCAGGGTCATCGACGACGACCCGCACAGCGCGTGGGAACGCATCCTGCCGCTGTGGATCGCCAAGGAGCCCATCGTCAAGGCGTTCTTCGCCAAGCGGGTGGCCCTGCCCCTGTTCTGGGAGCGGGCCCTGATCGAGGTGACCCCGCGGCGGGTGTACGTGTGGGAGGACGGGCGGACCGACGCGCCGCCCCGGGTGTTCGAGACCGCGGGGGTGGCGTGATGGCCATCGACCAGGACCTCCTGCGGGCCTGCGGCACCGACTACGACCATGCGGTGATCGTGTTCCCCGACGATGAGGGCTACCCCTTCAGCGTGGCGACGTCGTTCCGCGTCGAGCCCGAGCGCGGCGTGATCCGCTTCGAACCTCCGGCCGGGGGCCTCGTCCCCGAGGATGGCCGCCGGGTCAACGTGATCCTCAGCCACATCCGGCCGCTTCCGGAGATGGGCTACGACGAGCGCCGCTACGTCCAGTTCTGGGGCCCGCTCCGCCGGACGAACGGGCACCTCGAGCTGATCCCCGAGCGCTCCCAGAGCTGGAACGAGGCCAAGCTGTCGTTCTTCGAGTACAACGAGGTCACGGTGCCCCAGGCGCACCGGTACCTGAAGGATCTGAGCGAGCGGCAGGGGCGCCTGGTCCGCCCTCGGCTAGCGTTCGGATGGCTGTTCCTGCGAGCCACCAGGCTGCCGTTCCTGACGGCCACGCTGGTGCCCGTCCTGCTGGGGGTGGCCGCGGCGGCCCTGGAGGGCCCGTGGAGCCTGGGGCTGGCGGCCCTCACGTTCCTGGGGGCGGCGCTGGTCCACCTGGGCCTGAACGTGGCCAACGACGTGTTCGACACGGCGAGCGGCGCCGATGCGGCCAACACCACGCCCACCCAGTTCAGCGGGGGGTCCAGGGTCATCCACTACGGCCTGGTCAGCATGCGGGGGATGGTCCTACTGTCCGCGGCTTTCTACCTGGGCGGCATCGGCATCGGGTTCTACCTGGCGGCCACCCGAGGGTTCTGGCCCCTGGTGATCCTGGGGGCCATCGGGGTGGCCATCAGCATCGCCTACACGGCGCCGCCGTTCCGGCTGGTGCATCGCGGTGTGGGCGAGCTGGCGGTGGCCCTGGGGTTCGGACCGATCATGGTCCTGGGGGCGTACTTCGTGCAGGCCCAGCGATACAGCTTCGAGGCCGCCTACCTGTCGATCCCGGTGGCCCTGCTGATCGCCGGGGTGCTGTACGTGAACGAGATCCCCGATCGCCTCGGCGACGGCCGTGCCGGGAAGGGGACGCTGCCCGTCCGGTTGTCGAAGGACGCGGTCATCGCCGGCTACGTGGGGATGGTTGCGGCGACGTACGTGCTGATCGCCGTGGGCGCGGTGACGGGGATCGTCGCTCGCCCCTCGGTGATCGCGCTGGCCACGATCCCGCTGGCGATGAAGGTCGTCCGTGGGCTGCGCCGGCACTACGAGGAGCCGTACGCCCTGATGCCGTTCATGGGCACGAACATCCAGCTCCACCTGTTCACGGGCATGCTGCTGTTCGGGGGGTACCTCATCGCCATCGCCGCCGACCGGCTGATGACGAGCGCGCCGGCATTCCTGCGGTAGGACGTCCCTCAGCGGCCGACCGACGGGTACGCTGGTGCCAGTGTCACCGATGCGACGCCTGGCCGTCTTCGTCTCGTTCGCGGTGGTGGCCGCCGGCGGAGGGGAACAGGTCCGGGCCGCGGAGCCGCTGGAGGAGATCCGGGCGCTCCTGGCCCGAAGAGCGGAGGCCGTGCGCTCCGGTGACGAGGCGGCCTTCATGGACACGGTCGACCCGGCCGACCCCTCGTTCGTCCGGCGCCAGCGGTGGCTGTTCCGTGGGTTCCAGCAGGTCGGCGTGGCGGACTACGAGTTGGGCATCAACGACCGCTACTGGGTGGACCTGACCACCGAGCGGGAGATCGCCCGCTACGGGACGGCGGCCAGCCCCACGGTGCTACACGTGGAGGAGCGGTCCACGATCCCCGGCTTCGACCTCCGACCGTCGCTCGAGGACCTGTACCTCACCTTCGTCCGTCGCGAGGATGGATGGAAGGTTGCCGCGGACACCGACCTCGATGACGTGTCCCTCCAGTCGGGACGCAGGCTGTGGGAGTTCGGCCCGGTGGTGACGATCCGCAGCGAGCACTTCCTGTACGTGTCGCACCCGGACCTGCGCTCGGCGGGCCAAGCGGTCCTTCGGAGCGCCGAACGAGCGCTTGGGATACTGAACGACCGGTGGCCCCTCCCGTGGCACCAGCGGGTGGTGGTGCTGGCCCCCACCGACACCGACGAGCTCCGCCGCCTGATCCAGGCCACCTTCGACCTGGACGTGTTCGTGGCGTTCGCGTACTCCTCGGTGGACCGGACCCGTGACTGGGAGCTGGTGGGCCACCGCATCGCGCTGCACTGGGAGAACTTCGGCTCGTATCCGGAGGCGACGCGCCAGCGGATCCTGACCCACGAACTGCTCCACATCGCCACCCGGGAGCTGGCCGGTCCGATGGTTCCCGCATTCGTGGACGAAGGGGTAGCAGACTGGATCGCCGGGGACGTGGCCACGGTGGCCGTGGAGCAGCGCCTGGCCGCGGGGACGTTCGATCGGCGTCTTCCCCGTGACCACGAGTTCATCACCGGCTCGAGCACCAGCATCTCGGCCGCCTACCAGGAGTCCACCACCGCCATCCGGTTCGCCGCCGAACGGTATGGGAACGATGCGGTGGCCGATCTCTACCGGGCGCTCGGCGGCGTTCGCCTTGCTCCGGGGACCTCGCGGTACCATGTCGGCCAGGCGATGCGCGCCGTCCTCGGCCTGGGATTGGGCGAGTTCGAGCGCCGGTGGGCGGACTGGCTGGAGACGACCCTGTGACGGACGAGGAACGAGACCTTTCCGTGCTGCGCCATTCCACGGCGCACGTGATGGCCCAGGCCGTGTGCGACCTGTGGCCGGGGGCTAGCTACGCCATCGGTCCGCCGATCGACGACGGGTTCTACTACGACTTCGACCTGGAGGTGTCCCTGACCCCGGAAGACCTGGAGAAGATCGAGGGGCGGATGCGGGAGATCGTCGCTGAGGACCAGGCCTTCATCCGCCAGGAGCTGGGACGGGAGGAGGCCCTGCGGGAGTTCGCCGACCAGCCCTACAAGGTGGAGATCATCGAGGGGGTCGAGGAGTCGGAGGGCGCCGGGGGCGACACGGTCACCGTGTACCGCAACGACGACTGGGCGGACCTGTGCCTGGGACCCCACGTCCCATCGACGGGCAAGCTCGGGGCGTTCAAGCTCCTGTCGGTGGCCGGCGCCTACTGGCGGGGCGACGAGCGCCGGCCGCAGCTCCAGCGGATCTACGGCACCGCGTGGTTCACCGAGCAGGAGCTCGAAGACTTCCTGCACCGTCGGGAGGAGGCCGAGCGCCGCGACCACCGGAAGCTCGGCCGGGAGCTGGACCTGTTCTCGTTCCCCGACGAGCTGGGGGCCGGGTTGGCCGTGTGGCATCCGCGCGGCGGCATCCTTCGCAAGCAGCTCGAGGACTTCGTGCGGGACGTCCACGTGAGGCACGGGTACGAGATCGTGGCCACGCCGCACGTGGCCCGGGCCCAGGTGTGGGAGACCTCCGGGCACCTGGCCAAGTACCGCCAGAACATGTATCCGGGGATGGTGGACGAGGACGTGGAGTACTTCGTCAAGCCGATGAACTGTCCCCTCCACGTGTTCATCTACCGGTCCCGCACCCGCTCGTACCGCGATCTCCCGCTGCGCTTGTCGGAGCTCGGCACCGTGTACCGGTACGAACGGCCGGGGACGCTGCACGGGCTGCTGCGGATCCGGGGCCTGTCGATCGACGACGCCCACATCTTCTGCACCCCCGACCAGCTCGTGGACGAGATCCTGCGGGTGTTCGACCTCACCCTGGAGGTTCACCGCACGTTCGGGTTCGCCGACCCGGTCGTGGAGCTGTCGACGAAGCCGGGAGAGGCCATCGGCGACGAGGAGATGTGGACCCGGGCCACCGAGTCCCTGCGGGCCGCCCTCGATCGGAGCGGCCTGGAGTACCGGATGGCCGAGGGGGAGGGAGCGTTCTACGGGCCGAAGGTCGACTTCCACTTCCGCGACGCGATCGGCCGGCTGTGGCAGCTCACCACGGTCCAGTGCGACTTCGCCCTGCCGGAACGGTTCGACATCGAGTTCATGGGTGAGGACAACGAGCGTCACCGGCCGGTGATCATCCACCGGGCCATCCTGGGCTCGATCGAGCGGTTCACCGGCGTGCTGGTGGAGCACTACGCCGGAGCGTTCCCCGTGTGGCTGGCGCCCGAGCAGGTGCGGGTCATCCCGATCGCCGACCGGCACGCCGACCACGCCCACGGGCTGGCCGTGAGCATGCGGCAGCAGGGGCTGCGGGCCGGGGTGGACGACAGCCGGCAGACCGTCTCCCGGAAGGTCCGGGACGCTCAGCTCATGAAGGTGCCCTACGCCATGGTGGTGGGGGACAAGGAGATCGAGGCGGGCACGGTGTCCGTCCGAGACCGCTCCGGAACCGAGGTCCGGGGCGTGGCCTTCGAGCGGTTCGTGGAGCGGGCCACCGCCGAGGACGCCGCCCGGGCCCTGGAGACCGGTGACGTCACCGAGCTGTCCTGATGGAGCGGCTGTGGAGTCCATGGCGGATGGAGTACATCCGCTCCGCCCGGCCGGAGGAGCAGCCCGGCTGCATCTTCTGCGAGCTCCCGGAGAAGGGTGACGACGAGGCCGCCCTGATCGTTGCTCGGGGCGAGCGAGCCTTCGTGCTGCTGAACGCCTTCCCGTACAACGCCGGCCACATGATGGTGGCGCCCTTCCGCCACGCCGGGAACCTGGAGGACCTCGCGGACGACGAGCTCCTCGACATGGACCACCTGCTCGGGCGGGCCGTGGCGGCGCTGCGCCAGGTGGCCGAGCCGGACGGGTTCAACCTCGGCATGAACCTGGGCCAGGTCGCGGGTGCCGGCATCCCGGACCACGTCCACTGGCACGTGGTGCCGCGGTGGAGCGGCGACACGAACTTCATGCCGGTGGTCGGCGAGACCAAGGTCCTGCCCGAGCTCCTGGCCGAGTCCTACGCCAAGCTGAAGGCGGCCTTCCGGTGATGGCGGGGGAGAGCTTCCCCTCCCCGGGGATGGAGCTGACCCACATCCTGGTGGTCCGGGACCTGGGCACCGCGGTGGGCTTCTACCGAGACGTGCTCGGTGCGGAGCCGTACCGCGAGTACGGCGGGACCTCCGCGGTGTTCAACCTGCAGGGAGCCTGGCTCCTGCTGGTCACCGGGGGAGGTCCAACGCCGGACAAGCCGACCGTCACCTTCGCTCCGCCCGCGGACCCCGACACCGTGAGCCACGCCATGACGATCCGGGTCCCGGACTGCCGGGCGGCCTACGACACCCTGCGGGCCCGGGGGGCCGTCTTCCTCACGCCCCCCGTGGAGTCCGAGTGGGAGGTGCGGGCCTTCTTCCGCGACCCCGACGGCCACCTGCTGGAGGTCAGCGAGTCCAAGGGCGGGTAGGGATCCGCCCGAAGGGACCGCCCCGCCGCTGTAGGCTGGGGCCCGATGTCCGGAGGGAGGGTGGCGATCCTGATCGCCGTGGTGGCCGGGATCGGCGGCGGCTTCCAGGCGGCCATCTCCGGGGTGTTCGGCCGGCGCATCGGCGTGCTGGAGGCCACCGCGTTCCTGGCCGTTCTCGGCGCGAGCGTGCTCCTGGCCGTGGCCCTGGTGGCCCGGGGGCCGGCCGGGATCGTGGGAGGGTTCGGCCAGCCGCCCTGGCTGTGGCTGGCCGGGCCGCTCGGCGCCCTGGTGGTGTTCACGCTCGTGTTCGCCCCGCCCAGGATCGGCACCCTGGCCACCGTCGGCCTGCTCATCGCCGGCCAGCTGGCCGCGGCGGCGCTGATCGACATGGTGGGCATGTTCGGGATCGAGCGCGTCCCCCTGACCGCCGCCCGGGTGGCGGGCCTGGGGCTCCTGGCGGCGGGCGCGGTGATGATCCTGCGCCGGTAGCGCTCAGCCGGCCAGGGGATCGGGACCGGGGTCGCCCCCCGCCCCGGCCGTGGCCAGCCGGCCCAGGTAGTGGGTCCACCCCTGCCGGTGCTGCTCCCGGGCCAGGTCCGAGGGAAGGTCCGTGTGCCGCAGGCGCAGGATCGTGGCATCGCCGTGGGGGACCAGGGTGATCTCCACGGTGCTGGCCCCCGGGGGGACCCGGGTGGTGTTCCGCCACGACTTCCCCGGCGACTACCCGGACGGGGAGTTCGGGATGGTCAACTTCGTGTGGGGACAGATCGTGGGACGGCTGAAGAGCTACGTGGAGGGCGGGGAGCGGCAGCCGTTCTTCGGCTGAACCCGCCTCAGCCGGCCAGCCGGGCCTCCAGCTCGGGGTCGGTGGGCTCGACCAGCACCGACCCGTCGGCGAACACGATCACCGGGATGTTGGGCCTGCCGCCCAGCCGGCGGGCCTCCTCTGCCATTGCCGGGTCGGCCTCCACGTCGATCCACTCGAAATCGACGCCCTTGCGTTGGAGGACCCGCCTGGCCCGGTGGCAGTCGCCGCACCAGTCGGCCCCGTACACGCGGATGTCGGCCATCCCTCCCATCCTACCCACCACTCCCCGGTCCAAGCCGGCACGCTCAGCCGCGGCGGAACGCCGCCAGGTAGGCCGGGTGCCACCGCAGCGCCTTCCACAGGGCCCGGGGGGCGAAGGGGGCGTAGGCCTCCTCCACTGTCTCGAACCCGTGCGTCTCGAACAGCCGCCGGACCTCGTCGCCGGAGGGGCGGTACACGTGGGTGGGGTCGCCCGCATAGGTGAAGCGGTACACGGCCCGGCTCACCGTGTTGTTGATCGTGGGCAGGTGCAGCACGCACAGGCCGCCGGGGCGCAGCGCCTCCCTGACGGAGGCCACCCCCGCCTCCGGGTCGGGCAGGTGCTCGATCACGTTGACGGCCAGCACCACATCGAATCGGCCGGCGAAGGGGAACGGCCGCTGCATGTCGGCCTGGACCACGCGAACTCCCGGAAGCCGGGCCACCACCTCCCCGGCGGCGTGGGTGGACATGTCGATCCCGTGCAGGTCGTACCGGCCGCGAAAGCGGGCCAGCAGGTACCCGTAGCCGCACCCGATGTCCAGGAGCGACCCGCGCCACGGGCCGAACCGCTCGACCAGGCGCACCACCCGGTCGTCTCGGGCCCGGTCGAACCGCGTCTGCCGGGGGACCGGCCCGTAGAGCTCCCGGAAGTACGGCTCGTCGAAGTCGGGCCCGGCCGTCACCCCGGCACGACGCGGAAGCATTCCACCGGCTCCGCTCGGCCCTTGACCTGCCGAGCCCCGGCGGGCTCCACGGGAACGCCCGGCGCAGCGGCCACCGTGGCTGCCGTGGCCAGGACCTCGCTGGCCTGGGCCTCACCTTGGAGGCGGGCGGCCACGTTGACCGCATCGCCGATCACCGTGTACTGGAGCCGGCCCGCCCCGCCCATGGTCCCGGCCATGACGGTCCCCGTGTTCACGCCGATCCCCATGGCCAGTGGGGGCAGGCCGTCCCTGTCGCCCTCTGCGTTCAGCTCGGCCTGGCGAGTCTGCATGCCCAGCGCGCATCGGAGGGCCCGCTCGGCATGGTCGGGCAGCGGCTCGGGTGCCCCGAACACCACCAGGATGGCGTCACCGACGAACTCGCTGAGCGTGCCCCCGTGGCCCAGCACCACCTCCGCCATGGCGCCGAGGTGTCTGGCCAGGATGTCGGCCACCTCGCGAGCCGGCAGCCGCTCGGCCAGGGTGGAGTACCCCCGGATGTCGGAGAACAGGATCGTGGCGTCGACCTCCTGCTGAAGGGTGGCGGCGGACGGCTCGCTTCGGAGCCGCTCCACCACCTGAGACGGCAGGAACGACTTCAGGGTCCGGGCCGAGGCCTCCCTGTCCACCACCGCGGCGTGGAGGCGCTTCAGCTCGTCGACGGCAGAGGCGGCTCCGCGGCTGGCCTGATCGGCCAACCGCCGGAACAGGTCGGTGACCCGCCGGTCGATGGCCTCCTGAGAGGTCTCCAGCGCCTGGGCCATCTCCGCATAGCCCAGGCCCTGGGCCATCAGGTCGAGGATCTCGCGGTCCGGATCGGGGGCCCCCTGCCGGTCCGAGAGCCTGGCCGCGATCGTGGGATCCACCGCGGAACGGCCCGCGGCGACCTCCCGGATGGCCCGGGCCAGCTCGTCCCCTTCCCCGAGCCGGTCCTTCAGCAGGTAGGCCAGCCCGCGTTCGCCCCCCCCGAGCAGGGCCAGGGCGTAGGCCTCGTCGTCGTGGGCCGACAGGACCACCACCCCGGTGTCCGGGTGGTCGTGGCGGATCTGGTGGGCCGCCTCGATCCCCTCCAGCTGGAAGTTGGGGGGCATCTTGATGTCGGTCACCACCACGTCGGGTCGGTGCTGGTCGACGGCCGCCATGAGCGAAGGGCCGTCCGAGGCCACCCCGACCACCTCGATGTCGTCCGAGGTGTCCAGCAGGGCCCGAACCCCCTCCCGCACCAGGACGTTGTCGTCGCCGAGCACGGTCCTGATCGTCATCGGCTCCGGTTCATCGCGTATACCATCGGCTCGTGCCGCTCCGCGTCGTCTTCGCTGAGGATAACTACCTCGTTCGCGAGGGGACGGCGGCCCTGCTGGGAACGGTGGATGACGTCGAGGTGGTGGCCGCCGTGGCCGACCGCGACGGGCTGCTGCGGGCGGTGGAGGCGCAGGAGCCGGACGCGGTCCTGACGGACATCCGCATGCCTCCCAGTCACACCACCGAAGGGATCGAGGCGGCCCGCCGCATCCGGGCGGAGCATCCGGAGACCGGCGTGGTGGTCCTCTCCCAGTACGCCGAGGAGGACTACGCCTACGAGCTGCTGAGGGACGGGGCCGAGGGGCTGGGGTACCTGCTGAAGGAGCGGGTGGCCGACGTCGAGGAGGTGGTCAGGGCCCTTCGCGAGGTGGCTCGGGGCGGCTCGATCCTCGATCCCAAGGTGGTGGAGGGGCTGGTGGCCCGCCGGGAGCGGCTGGCCCGGTCGCCCCTGGCCAACCTCACCGACCGGGAGCGGGAGGTCCTCCAGCTCATGGCCGAGGGCAGGAACAACGCGGCCATCGCCTCGACGCTGGTCCTGACCGAGCGAGCCATCGAGAAGCACATCAATTCCCTGTTCCACAAGCTGGGTCTGACAGAGGAACCGAACGTCCACCGCCGTGTCATGGCCGTCCTCACGTTCCTGCGGGAGGGCGGAGCCCCGTCGGGGTGACGGGGCCCCGCCGCCCGTCACTGCCGGCTCCGCGTGTCCACCACCAGCACCGAGCTGTTGGCTCGGCGCAGGACGTCGTGGGGGACGCTGCGGAGGTAGGACAGCAGGCGCCCGTGCACCCCGCGGTTGCCCACCACGATTACCTCGGCGGCCTCGTCACCGGCCACGCGGCAGATCCTCTCCGCGGGATCGCCCTCCTCCTGGCGGGTGCGGACGGTCAGCCCGGGGAACCGTCCGGCCAGCTCGGCCAGGTACTCGGCCGGGTCCGCCGCCTTGTCCGCGTCGAACACCTCCCGGGCCGCCTCCTGCGGCCGGACGTACACCACCACCAGGTCGGCACCCCGGGCCAGGGCCAGGTCGGCCGCGGTCTCCACGGCCAGGTCGGCCGCGGTCGAGGTGTCGGTTCCCACCAGGATCGTCGCCATTCCCAACCCCCTTCCCGTCTCCACTATGAGACCGTCAGCTCGCCGTACATCCCCAGGGCGGCGTGGGGCGTGCCGTCCGGGCTGGGGAGGAAGCACACGTAGGCGTAGCGGCCGGCTTCCAGCGTGGTCTCGAAGGTGGCCGAGGCGCCCGGCTCGGCGAAGGTGCCCCCGAGCTGCTCGATGTGCTGGCCGAGCTCGTCATCGGAGAGCTCCAGCACCTCCTCGATGGTGATGTCGGTCTTCAGCAGACCGAGTTGGAACTCGTGCTGCTCGTCGCCGATGTTCTCCAGGTCGAACGTGACCTCGCCGGCGGCCAGGGTCTCCGGCACGCCGGTGAACGCGTACTCCTCGGCCTGCACGGTCACGGTGCCGGACCCGGCGTCCTGCTGACCGCCGCCGCCGTTCGTCTGCCCGCCTCCGCCGCAGGCCACCAGGGCCATCGCCAGGACCGTGGTTCCGATCATGAGCTTGCGCATCCGATCCTCCCTCCTTGGGACCTCAGGCGGCGGGGGTCGCCCGCCGCTCCACCATCCGGAGGAGCCGGCGCTCGACGATGCGAGCCGCCACGGCCATCACCGCGCCCAGCAGCGTCCGCTCCATCTGCCTCCACAACCTCGCGCGTCGGCCCATCCGGTGCCTCCTTCCTTCGCGGCCATCGTCGCGGAGGGCCGGGTCCGCATCCATCCGGCTCGCATGAGAAACCTGCGGCGGGAACCGCCCCCCGCGGGGAGGGGCACCACCCCCTCGAGTCGTGGTGCTGGCCGAGCGCGGCGGGGGAGCGTTCACCCTTCCTCACCCGAACCTCCAGCCCGCATAATCGGTGCGATGAGCGGCAAGACCACCGCCCGGCTGGCCTGGGGCCTGGCCACGACCTTCGTGGTCCTGTCCGGCTTCGGCCTGTGGGCCACCGTGGCCGCCCAGGGATGGGGCCGGACCGCGGAGGACTTCCTCTTCGTCCCGGTGTTCCTGGCCTTTTCGCTCACCGGGGCCCTGGTGGCCGCACGACAGTCTGCCAACAGAGTCGGGTGGCTGTTCCTGGGCGTGGGTCTCATGGCGTCCGTGGCCTTCTCCTCCGATGCGTACGCCCGCTATTCGATCAACGTGTCGCCGCTCCCGGGGATGGAGTGGCTGGCATGGCTGTCCAGCTGGATGTGGGTGTTCTTCTTCACCCCTCTGGTCGTCTTCCTCCCCCTGCTGTTCCCCGACGGCCGGCTGCCCTCCAGGCGGTGGCTGTGGCTGGCGATCCCGGCCGGGGTGGCCATGGGCGCCATCGGGGTGATCTTCGCCCTGGACCCCGGGCCGCTCCCCGACTACCGGGCGCCCATCCAAAACCCGGTGGGTGTGGCCGCGTTCGAGGGGTGGGCCCCGATCGTGGAGCAGCAGGCCTTCATGGTTCCCGTGGTCCTGGCGGCGGCCTCGCTGGTGTCCCTGGTGGTGCGGTACCGGCGATCGACCAGGCAGGTGCGCCAGCAGATCAAGTGGTTCTTGTTCGGGGTGAGCCTGCTGGTGGCGTGGTTCGTGGTGTCGATACCGGTGGAGGCGCTGGGTGGCCTGCCACCGCTGCTCGACAGCGTTCTGTCGGCCCTCGTGTTCATGACGCTCCCGGTAGGGGCGGGCATCGGCATCCTCCGCCACCGCCTGTTCGACGTCGACGTGGTGGTGAACCGCGCCGTGATGTATACGACCCTGGGCGCGCTGTTCACCGGGGTCTACGTGGGCCTGGTGGTCGGCATGGGGGCCCTGGTGGGCACCCGGGGGAATGTCCTGCTGACCGCGGCGGCCACCGCCGTCATCGCCGTGGCCTTCCACCCGGTACGGGAGTGGGCCCGGCGCCTGGCCGATCGCCTGGTGTACGGCCGGCGGGCCACGCCGTACGAGCTGCTGTCCGAGTTCGCCGACCGCGTGGGCGGGGCCTACTCCACGGAGGACGTCCTCCCCCGGATGGCCCGGCTGATCGGGGAGGGGACGGGCGCCGCCCGGGCCCTCATCTGGCTGAGGTTGGGCGGCGAGCTTCGGCCGGCCGCCGGGTGGCCCCACAAGAGTGAGGACGTCCAGCCGGTTCCCCTGGCGGGGAACGACCTGCCCACGCTGCCGGGGGAGGAGGCCGCCTTTGCCGTTCGCGATCGAGGCGACCTGCTGGGGGCCCTTGCCGTGATCCTGAAGCCCGGAGAGACGCTCACCCCCATCCAGGAGAAGCTGCTCCAGGACCTGGCCGGCCAGGCCGGGTTGATCCTCCGGAACGTCCGGCTGATCGAGGAGCTGCGGGCGTCCCGGCAGCGCCTGGTCGCCGCCCAGGACCAGGAGCGCCGCCGGCTGGAGCGGGACATCCACGACGGCGCCCAGCAGCAGCTGGTGGCCCTCGCGGTCAACCTGAGGCTGGCTCGGACCCTGTCGACGCGGGACCGGGCCAAGGCGGACGAGCTCCTGGAGCGGCTCCAGGGGGAGGCCCAGGAAGCCCTGGAGAACCTGCGGGACCTGGCCCGGGGCATCTACCCGCCCCTTCTGGCGGACCAGGGGCTCCCGGCCGCCCTGGAGGCCCAGGCCCGCAAGAGCCCGTTGCCGGTCGAGGTGCATCCCGACGGCCTGGGCCGCTACCCGGCTGAGGCCGAGGCCGCCGTGTACTTCTGCGTCCTGGAGGCCCTCCAGAACGTCGCCAAGTACGCGGAGGCTTCCCGGGTCAGTGTGCGAGTGTGGACCGACGACGGTTCACTGGCGTTCGCCGTCGAGGATGACGGGCGCGGGTTCGACACGGCCACCACAACGCCCGGTGCGGGACTGCAGAACATGCGGGACCGCCTGGAAGCCCTGGGCGGCACCCTGCGCATCGAATCTCAGCCGGGACGGGGGACCACGGTCCGGGGGACGATCCCCGTGCACGGGCGAGAAGGCGCCAAGTGACCCCTCGGGCGCGCCTGCCGTGGGCGATCGCCGCGATCGCCGCCCTGGTCTTCGCCACCACGCTGATCCTGATGGTCCTGAACGGGAGCTTCGGCGATCCGTTCCTCTACTTCGCCATCGCGATGGTCCTCGGCTACACGTCGGTGGGGACCGTGGTCGCGTCGCGGCGGCCGGAGAACAGGGTCGGGTGGCTCCTGATGGTGATCGGGATCGCTTTCCTGGTTTCGGGCTTCACCGTTGAGTACGTCCGTTACTCGTTCATTACGCGCCCGGGGGGCCTTTCCTTCGGAACGGCCGCCGCGTGGGTCACGAACTGGACCTTCAACGTCGTCACCGGGGCAGTGTTGCTCATGGTCGCGCTCTATCCCACCGGCCGGGTCCACGCCCGAGGATGGCGGTTCCTACCGCCGCTGATCGTCGGGCTGACCACCGTCTTGATCCTCGGGGCGATCCTGCGGCCAGGACCCCTGGACACGGGGTACCGCCTCGGGATCGAGAACCCCACCGGGGTCGATGCGCTTGGGCCCACCCGGGCCCTCGAGGTCATCGAGACCGCCCTGGCCATCGTATTGGTGTTCGCTGCCCTGGCGTCGGTGGCCGCCCTGGTTCACCGCTACCGACGGTCCGGAGGGGAGGAGCGGCAGAAGCTGCGCCTGTTCGTGTACGCCACCGTCGCCGCTGCCGTCTGCCTCGCGGCGTCGGCCGCCGCCGGAGCCACCCTGGGCGAAGGCGCGTTCGTGACGGAAGCCCTTTTCCTGGCCACGTTCGCCCTCATGGGGATCGGAGTACCGGCGGCGATCGGCGTGGCCATGCTTCGCTACCGGCTGCTCGAGGTCGACGTCGTGATCCGGAAGACGGTCGTCTACGGGATCCTGGCCGTCCTGCTCACGGCGGTGTTCCTGGTCGCCGCCGGTATCCTCGGGAGGTTCGTCGCGGGGGCGCAGACCGGCGCTCCGGGCGGAGCCACGCTCGCCCTCCTGGCTGCCTTCCTGGTCGGCGCGCTCACCGCGCCCCTGTGGCGGTTGTCGCGCCGCATCGCCGACCGGGTCGTCTTCGGTGGACGGGCGAACCCGTATGAGGTTCTGGCGACGTTCGGGGGCCGGATGGCGGGCGAGTACTCGACCGACGAGGTGCTGCCCCGGATGGCGGAGGTGCTGGGGACGGCCACGGGCGCGACCAGGGCCCTGATCTGGTTGCGGGTCGGGGGAGAGCTCAGGCCCTCGGGAGTGTGGCCCGAGGCACCGGTCCCGGAGGGGCCGCTTCCCATGAGAGACGACGCACTGCCGGCGTTCCCCGGACGGGAGCACGCCGCCGAGGTGCGACACCAGAGGGAGCTCCTTGGCGCGCTCAGTGTCTCGATGCCCGCCAGCGACCCCATGACCCCGTCGAAGGAGAAGCTCGTCCGCGACCTCGCGCAACACGCGGGGCTCGTGCTGCGGAACGTCCGGCTGATCGAGGAGCTGCGGGCCTCCCGCAAGCGCCTGGTGTCCGCTCAGGACGAGGAGCGACGGCGCCTGGAGCGGGACATCCACGACGGGGCCCAGCAGCAGCTGGTGGCCCTGGCCGTCAACCTCCGGCTGGCCCGGACCCTGGCGGAGAAGGACGTGGCAAAGGCGACGGAGATGCTCGATCGGCTCCAGGGCGAGGTGCAGGAAGCGCTGGGGGACCTCCGCGACCTGGCCCGGGGGATCTACCCACCGCTCCTGGCCGACAGGGGGCTGGTGGCCGCCCTGGAGGCTCAGGCCCGCAAGAGCCCGGTCCCGGTCGAGGTCGAGGGCAACGGGGTGGGGCGGTTCCCGCAGGAGGCCGAGGCCGCGGTGTACTTCTGCGTGCTGGAGGCCCTCCAGAACGCGGCCAAATACGCGGAGGCCTCCCGGGTCCAGGTCCGCCTCCAGGCCGGCGACGGGCAGCTGCGATTCTCCGTTACCGACGACGGCCGGGGCTTCGACCCCGCCACCACCCCCAGCGGCTCGGGCCTCCAGAACATGGCCGACCGCGTCGAGGCTCTCAGCGGCACGCTGGAGGTGCGATCCGTTCCCGGCCAGGGGACCAGGGTCTCCGGACGCCTGCCCGTGGACGGAGGGGGCCGGTGAGCAGATCCATCCGCGGACGGTGGATCGCAGTCGCGATCGGCGGCGTGTTCGCGGTGGCCGTGGCCGTGGCGGTGGGTCTCGGCGTGGCGAACGGGAACATCCAGAACCCGGCCGAGGCCGGGCCCCTCATCCTGTCGTTCACGGCATTCGCCGCCGTCGGCGCGCTGATCGTGTCCCGCTACCCGAGACACCGCGTCGGCTGGCTCTTCTCCGGGATCGGCCTGGTCGCCGGCATCGGGTGGGCGGCACAGGAATACGTCCACTACGCGCTGCTGACGGACCCGGGGTCCCTGCCGGGTGAGGCGTGGGCAGCGTGGCTCGCCGGGTGGTGGTGGTACCCGATGTTGTTCGGCGTCCTCCTCCTCACGCCCTTGCTCTTTCCGAGCGGGAGGCCACCCTCTCCGCGATGGCTGCCCGTGCTGTGGGTGGCCGTCATCGGTGCCGTGACGACCACGGTGCTCGCGATGCTCAATCCCACGTACGAGCTCCAGGATGCGCGCCGCGTCGTGGTGCGGACTCCCATCGGGGTCGAGGCGGTGGGGAACATCGAGGAGACCACGATCGGGGGCGCCCTGTTCGCCATCCTTGGGGCGACGCTCCTGGCCGCGGTGGCATCGGTGGTGGTCCGCTACCGGCGATCCCACGGAGAGGAGCGGCAGCAGCTCAAGTGGTTCGCCTTCGCGGCCGCCCTCCTGCTGCTCGTCCCTCTCGGGGACCTCATCCCGGCCACCTTCGAGGTCATCGGGAATGTGGTCTTCGGCCTGATCCTTGCGTTCCTTCCTATCTCGGCGGGGATCGCCATCCTGAAGTACCGCCTGTACGACATCGACCTGGTCATCAACAAGACCCTGGTGTATGGGCTCCTGGCCGGGTTCATCACCGCGGTGTACGTGGGGGTGGTGGTGGGGATCGGCAGCGCCATCGGCGCCGGGGACGAGCCCAGCCTGGCGCTGTCCATCGCCGCCACCGCGGTGGTCGCCGTGGCCTTCCAGCCGGTCCGGGAGCGCGTCCAGCGGCTGGCCAACCGCCTGGTGTACGGCAGGCGGGCTTCCCCGTACGAGCTCCTCGCTCGCTTCAGCGATCGGGTGGCCGGGTCGTACGCCTCGGAGGACGTCCTCCAGCGGATGGCCCGCGTGGTGGCGGATGGGACCGGAGCCCGAGCCGCCTCCGTGTGGCTCCGGGTGGGGGACGAGCTCCGGGAGTCGGCCCGGTGGCCCTCGGAGAACGGGGACGCGGAGGCGCTACCCCTGGCCGGGGGCCAGGTCCCCGACGTCCCGGGGGCCCATCGCACCCTGCCGGTCCGCCACCGGGGCGAGGTCCTGGGGGCCCTGGCGGTGACCAAGGTCCCCGGCGACCCCATCCGTCCCCAGGAGGATGCCGTCGTCCGGGACCTGGCCTCTCAGGCCGGGCTGGTGCTCCGCAACGTCCGGCTCACCGAGGAGCTCCGGGCCCGAGTGGAGGAGGTGTCCGGCCTGGCCGAGCGGCTTCGAGCCTCCCGGCGGCGGCTGGTGGCCACCCAGGACGCCGAGCGGCGCAAGCTCGAGCGGAACATCCACGACGGGGCTCAGCAGCACCTGGTGGCCCTGGCGATCCAGCTGAACCTGGCCCGGTCCATGGTCACCAAGGACCCCCAGAAGGCCCGACCCCTGGTTGAAGGCCTCGTCCGTGCCGCCACCGACGCCCTGTCGGAGCTCCGCGACCTCGCCCGGGGCATCTACCCCCCGCTGCTGGAGGGGCAAGGACCCGCGGCGGCCATCCGGGCCCAGGTGGTGAAGGCTCCGCTGGCGGTCGTGGTGGAGGCGGACGGGCTGCCTCGCTATCCCCTGGAGGTGGAGGCCGCCGCCTACTTCTGCGTGCTGGAGGCCCTCCAGAACGCTGCGAAGCATGCGGAGGCCTCCCGGGTGCGGGTCCGGCTCGCGGAAGAGGGTGGCGGCCTCAGGTTCGAGGTCTCGGACGACGGCAAGGGGTTCGATCCCGGGGGGAGGCCGCCGGGTTCGGGGCTGACCAACATGAGGGACCGCCTGGCGGCCCTGGGCGGCGTGGTGCGGATCGATTCCACCCCCGGGCGGGGGACCACGGTGACGGGGACGATCCCGGTGCACCAACGGGAGCCGGTCGGATGAGCGGTCGGGCGCGGCAACTCTCGCTGCTGGCGGCCACGGTGGTCGCGGCGGTGGCGACGCCGGCGGCCATCGTGCTGTCGATGCGACAGGACGACCTGTTCGGGGCCCTCTTCTCCGGGGCCTTCCTGGCCTACACGGTCATGGGGCTCCTGATCCTGTGGAGCAGGCCCGGAAATGCCATCGGCAGGCTCCTGCTGCTCCTCGGCGTGACCGTCCCGGTGGGAGAGGTCACGGCGTCGTACGCCATCCTCGGTCTCCCCGGAAGGGCCTGGTTCGGTTGGGCCAGCTCGCTCACCAACGTCGTCGTATTCGGCGGGTTGCTCATCTTCCTCCCCCTGCTTTTCCCCACCGGGCGGTTCGTCTCTCCACGTTGGCGGAGGTTCGGCATCTTCGCCCTCGCCGAGCTCGCGGCGCTCGGCGCCGTGTTCGCCCTCACCCCGGGGGTGCTGGATTGCTGTCCGGGGGTCCGGAACCCCATCCACATCCGGGGACTCGAGCCGCTCGAGCGGGTGGCCCCCACCCTGTTCCCCATCGTGGCGGCGACCGCGGTGGTGGCGTTCGTCTCCGTCGTCCTCCGGTACCGGCGCTCCCGGGGCGAGGAGCGCCTTCAGATGAAGTGGTTCACGTTCGCGGTCGGTTGGATCGTGCTGGCTGCGGTGGGAGGAGGACTGGCCAGCGCGGGCCTGGTGTCCGAGAGCGACCTGGCCCCGCTGGTCGTCTACCCGACCGGAGTGGGGGCGATCGCCGTGGCCGTGGGCATCGCCGTCCTCAAGTACCGCCTGTACGACATCGACGTGGTCATCAACAAGACCCTGGTGTACGGCTCGTTGGCCGCCTTCATCACCGCCGTGTACATCGGGGTGGTGGTGGGGATCGGGAGCGCCGTCGGCGCCGGCGACGAACCCAACCTGGCCCTGTCGATAGCCGCCACCGCCGTGGTAGCCGTGGCCTTCCAGCCCGTCCGGGGGCGCGTCCAGCACATGGCCAACCGCCTGGTGTACGGGGCCCGGGCCACCCCCTACGAGGTCATGGCGGGGTTCTCCTCCCGGATGGGGGGAGCCCTGGAGATGCAAGAGGTCCTGCCCCGGATGGCCGAGGCCGCCGCCCGGGGCGTGGGGGCGACCCGGGCCCGGGTGACCCTGGAGCTTGGGGAGGGGCCCCCCGCACCGTGACCTGGCCCCACGACACCCCTCCGGGCCCCGATGAGCACACCGTCGCGGTCACCCACCGGGGCGAGCCGGTTGGGGAGATCGCCGTGGCCAAGGCCCCCGGCGATCCCCTCCGCCCCGCGGAGGAGACCCTGCTCCGGGACCTGGCCGCGCAGGCCGGGCTGGCCCTCCACAACGTCCGGCTGAACGTGGAGCTCCGGGGCCGCCTGGAGGAGATCGCCGCCAAGGCGGCGTCCCTGCGGGAGTCGCAGCGCCGCCTCCTCACCGCCGCCGACGAGGAGCGACGCCGGCTGGAGCGGACCATCGAGGAGGGACCGGAGCGCGGCCTCCGGGACATGGCCGCCAGGCTGGAGGAGGCCGAGCGAGTCCTGGGGACCGAGCCCGACATCGCCACCCGGCTGCTCGAATCCCTCCAGGAGCGGGCGCGGTCGACCCTGGAGGAGCTCCGGGAGTTCGCCCGAGGCATCTTCCCCCCGCTGCTGGCGGACCGGGGCCTGGCCGCGGCCCTGGAGGCCCAGGTGCGCAAGGTGCCCATCGCGGTGGAGGTCGACGCCGCCGGAGTGGAGCGGTTCTCGGAGGAGGCGGAGGCGGGGATCTACTTCTGCGTGGTCGAGGCCCTGGCGGAGGCGGTCGACCGGGGAGCGACCGGGGCGGCGATCCGCCTGGTTGCCGGCGACGGGACGCTCGGCTTCTCCGTCACCGACGACGCCGGGGCCCAGCAGCCGGCCGGGGGAAGGTGGACCCCCGCCCGCCGCCGCATCGCCGACCGGGTGGAGGCACTGGGAGGAGCCCTGGAGGTCTCCTCGGTGCCACGAGGTGGGACCACGCTCGCCGGCCGCATCCCGATGGAGGAGAAGGAGCCCGTGCATTGAAGCCGAGAGCAGCCGCCCGGCTGGCCTGGTCGCTGTGGGGGGTGGCCGTGTTCGGGGGCGCCGTGGCGGTGGCCCTGCTGGTATGGAACCGCGCACTCGACGCGCCGGGGAGCTTTGGACCTCCGGGATTCGTTGCCGCGTTCGCGTTCATCTTCGGCTCCGTGGGGGCCCTGGTGGCTTCCCGCCGGCCGGAGAACCCCATCGGCTGGATCCTGCTCGGCGTGGGCGTCCTGTCGGCCATCCAGGAGATCGGGCAGCAGTACGCGGTGCGCGGGCTCCTGGTTGATCCGGGATCCCTCCCCGGGGCCGACTGGGGCGCGTGGTCGGGGGAGTGGATCTGGATCCCGATCACCGGATCCCTCCTGATCTTCCTGCTCCTCCTGTTCCCCAGCGGGCGATTGCCGTCCCCTCGGTGGCGGTGGGTGGCGCTTCTTGGGTTCGCGGGCATGGCGGTCGCCACTGCCGGCGGCGCCCTCCAGCCCCGCCTGGAGGGGTTCGGGCAGATCCCGACTCCCCTCCCCGTGGCCACGGGCGCGGCCGAAGGGATCCTCTCGGCCGGGATGACCGCGTACCTGGCCGCGGCCGTTTCATCGGTGGTCTCTCTCGTCGTCAGGTACCGGAGGTCCCGTGGTGAGGAGCGGGCCCAGATGAAGTGGATCGCCACCGCCGGGGTGTTCGCCGTGGTCGCCATGGGAGTGACCTTCCCGGCCAACCTGCTCCGGATCTACGCCGATGCCACCGCGGTTTTGGTCCTCCTGGGTGTGGGCGCCCTCCCGGTGGCCGCGGGCATCGCCATCCTGAAGTATCGCCTGTACGACATCGACGTGGTCATCAACAGGGCCGTGGTCTACGGGCTCCTGGCCGCGTTCGTCACCGCCCTGTACATCGGCATCGTGGTGGGGATCGGCGCGGCCCTGGGCCGGCGCGGGGGGCTGCTCCTGCCCGGGGTGGCCGCCGCGGTGGTGGCCCTGGTCTTCCACCCGGCGCGGCTCCGGGCCCAGCGGTTCGCCAACCGGCTGGTCTACGGCAAGCGGGCCACGCCGTACGAGGTGCTCTCGGAATTCTCCGACCGGCTGGCCGGGGCCTACTCCGTCGAGGACGTGCTTCCCCGCATGGCCCGGATCGCGGGGGAGGGGACCGGCGCGGCCCGAGCCGCGGTGTGGCTTCACGTCGGGCGGGAGCTCCGGCGGTCGATCTCGTGGCCCGACGGCGACCCCACAGCCGTGCAGGCGACCGGCGAGGTCCTCCCCGAGCTTCCCGATGCCGATCGGGCGCTCCCGGTGCGACACCAGGGGGAACTGTTGGGGGCACTCACGGTGGCCAAGCCCCGGGGCGAGACGCTCTCTCCCAGCGAGGAGAAGCTCCTGTCCGACCTGGCCGCCCAGGCCGGCCTGGTGCTTCGGAACGTGCGGCTGACCGAGGAGCTCCGGGCGAACCTGGACGAGCTGCGGGCCTCCCGGCAGCGGATCGTGGCCGCCCAGGACACCGAACGTCGGCGGCTGGAGCGGAACATCCACGATGGGGCGCAGCAGCAGCTCGTGGCCCTGGCGGTGAAGCTGCGGCTGATCGAGACGCTCGGCCCGAAGGATCCAGCCCGGGCCGGGGAGATGGCCCGCCAGGCCAAGGCCGAGGCCCAGGACGCCCTGGAGAACCTGCGGGATCTGGCCCGGGGGATCTACCCGCCGGCGCTGGCCGATCGCGGACTGACGGCCGCGCTGGAGGCCCAGGCGCGGAAGGTTCCCCTCCCCGTGGCGATCGAGGCCGACGGCGTGGGGCGCTATCCCCAGGAGGTGGAGGCGGCGGCCTACTTCTGCGTGCTGGAGGCGCTGCAGAACGTGTCGAAGTACGCCGGGGCCAGCCGGGCCGTCGTCCGGCTGGCCGAGCGTGGCGGCCGCCTGGCGTTCGAGGTGGAGGATGACGGCGGCGGGTTCGACCCCGCCGTGACGCCGAGGGGAGCCGGTCTCCAGAACATGGTGGACCGGCTCGAAGCCTTGGGAGGAAGCCTGGAGGTTCGCTCGGCGCCGGGAGCGGGCACCACCGTGATGGCGAGTGTGCCCGTTCAGCCGGAGGCCGCGGCCCAGGCGTCGGTCAGACGGTCGGGGTCGAACTCCGACTTGGGGATATAGGCGGCGGCGCCCACCTCGGCTGCCCGGGGTCCGTACTCCTCGGCCTCGTACGTCGAGACCAGGAGCACCACCACGCGGTGACCGGCATCGGCCAGGATCTGCCGGGTGGCCTCCAGGCCGTCGATCCCGGGCAGGTTCACGTCCATGAGGATCAGGTCCGGCTGGAGCTCCCGGGCCGCCTCCACGGAGGCCTCGCCGCTCTCCACCTCCCCGGCCACCTCGAAGCCCTCGGTGGCCTCGACCACGGCGCGGGCGGCGAGGCGGAAGGGTTCCTGGTCGTCGACGATGAGCACGCTGGTAGCCATCCTGCGTGTCAGCCTCTCACGGGGGGTCCGCCGGGGGAAGGATGCCTCCACCACCGCCCCGGGGGAGGCCCCCACCCCGGATCGCCTACCGGTGGGCCTCTTCCTTCTCCCGCTGCGCCGCGGCCACGATCTTGTCGGCCAGGTGTGAGGGGACCTCCTCGTAGTGGGAGAAGGCCATCGTGAACATGCCCCGCCCGCCGGTGATCGACCGCAGGTCGATCGCGTAGCGGGTCATCTCCGCCTGGGGGACCTGCGCCTGGATCCGGGTCTTGCCGGTCCCCGTGGGCACCATGCCCAGCACCCGGCCTCGCTTGGCGTTGAGGTCGCCGATCACGTCGCCGGTCTGCGACTCGGGGACCACGACCTCCACGTCCATCACCGGCTCCAGGAGGACCACGCCGGCCTTCTGGGAGGCCTCCTTCAGGGCCAGGGAGCCCGCGATCTGGAAGGCCATGTCCGAGGAGTCCACCGTGTGGAACTTCCCGTCGTGCAGCGTGACCCGGAGATCGACCATCTGGTGGCCGGACGTGCCCGTCTGCATGGCCTTCACCACGCCCTTCTCCACCGAGGGGATGAACTGGCTGGGGATGGCGCCGCCGACGATCTTGTTGACGAACTCGAAGCCGGCGCCGCGCTCCAGGGGCTCGACCTCGATGTGGCAGATCCCGTACTGTCCGTGGCCGCCGCTCTGCTTGACGTGGCGTCCCATGGCCTGGACCCTCGTCCGGAGGGTCTCCTTGTACGGCACCCGGGCCGGGCGGGTGACCACGCCCACGCCGAACTTCCGCTGCATGCGCTCGGTCATCACGTCCACGTGGGTCTCGCCCATCCCGTACATCACGGTCTCGTGGGTGTCGGGCTGGCGCTGCACCCGGAAGGTGGGGTCCTCCTCCTGGAGGCGGGCGATCGAGGTCGACAGCTTCTCCTCGTCGCCCTGGGTCTTCGGCTCGACGGCCACCGTGAACAGCGGCTCGGGCAGCTCGAGAGGGGGCAGGGTCACCGGAGCGTCCTTGGTCGACAGGGTGTCCCCCGTGTGGGTGTGGGCCAGCTTGGCCACCCCACCGATGTCGCCGGCCGGGACCTCGGCCACGCTCTCGTGGTCCTTGCCGCGCATGGTGAAGAGCTGGCCGACCCGTTCGTCCTCCTTCCGGGTGGCGTTGTACACGGAGGAGTCGGGGCGGAGCCTCCCCGAGAACAGCCGGAACAGGCTGATCTGTCCCACGTAGGGGTCGGACACGGTCTTGAAGACGAAGGAGGTCAACGGGGCGGCCGGGTCACACGCTCGCTCCTGCTCCTCTCCGATGGGGTCCATGGCCCGGACGGGTGGGCGATCGGCGGGGGAGGGGAACGCGTCAACGATGAGGTCCGCCACGCGATCCACCCCGATGGCTCTGGCCGCCGCCCCGCACACCACCGGGGCGAACTTGGCCTCGGTCAGGCCGGCCTTCACGCCCCGGACGATCTCTTCCTCGGACAGCTCCCCCTCCTCCAGGTACTTCTCCAGGAGCGCATCGTCGGCCTCGGCCACCGCCTCCACCAGCTTCTCCCGGTACGGGTCGGCCTTCCCGGCGATGTCGTCGGGCCAGTCGCTCTCCTGGCCCTTGGGGCCGCTGGGGTACCGGTAGGCCTTGCGGGAGAGCAGGTCTGCGCTCCCCTCGAACTCGTGCTCCTCTCCGATGGGGAACTGGATCGGGGCCACCTGGGTCCCGAAGGCCTCGGTCAGCTGGTCGAGGGTCCTCTGGAAGGAGGCCCGCTCGCGGTCGAGCTTGTTGATGAAGAACGCCCGGGGGAGCCCGCGCTCCACGGCCAGCTCCCACACCACCTCGTGCTGCACCTCCACGCCGTCCACGGCCGAGACCACGAACAGGCAGGCGTCCGCCGCCCGGAGGGCGGCACGGACGTCACCGATGAAGTCCGCGTACCCGGGGGCGTCGAGGATGTTGAGCTTGACCCCCCGCCACTCGACCGGCGCCAGCGCCAGCGACACGCTGATCGTGCGCTTCGTCTCTTCCGGCTCGTGGTCCGAGACGGTGTTCCCGTCCTCGACGGTGCCCATCCGTGTGATGGCGCCGGCGGCGAACAGCAACGCCTCGGTCAGCGTGGTCTTGCCGGTCCCGCCGTGTCCGACGAGCAGGACGTTGCGGATGGCGGTGGCGTCATAGGTCTTCACGAAGTGGGCCTCCCCCTCGATCGGAGCCCCGATTATAGTGGCGCCCCCTCGACCACCGCCCCGGCGGTTCGGGGGGCCGGGCCGCGTGCTACGCTCCCCGTCCGCGATGGAACGTTCGACCTCCCAGCCACATCCCGGGACCCCCACCGTTCGCCCGGCCGCTCCGGTGCCGCTGCTGGCGGCCGTGCCGCTGGCGGGCGGCGCCACGGCGCTGGCGCTGGTGGACATGCCGATCGCCGCCGGCGCCTCGGTTGCGGCCACGGGCGGCGCCCTGGTGCTCTCAGCCTCCTGGTCGCGAGGCTCTCGCAGGCTCACCTTCGCCGACGCGACCATGGAGCGGCTGCTGGATGCGGCCGTCCTGGGGGCCGTCGCCTGGGCCGCGCTTCCCGAGCGCCCGGTGATCGCCGCGGCCGCGCTCGTGGCGCTGGCCGCCTCGTACCTGGCGTCGTACCTGCGGGCCAAGGCGGTCGGGCTGGGGTTCCCGGTCGAAGACCGCCCGGCGGTCCGAGGGGTGCGGTGGGGGATCGTGGCCCTGGGCCTGTTGATCCCTCCGGCCCTGGCCGTGGCCCTGTGGGCGTCCGCCGGCATGTCGCTGGCGCACCTGGCGCTCGAGGCCCGGGCCATCGCCCGGCGGGAGCTCCGGTGACCGGCTCCCCGCCGGACGACCTCACGGGCCGGGAACCCGACACGTTCCGCCTGCGGATCGCCCACCTCGTGTACGCGTCGGCGGAGCGGGCGGCCATGGCCCTTCCCGAGCGCCTGGGACGGCGGGTGTTCGCGCTGGCCGGCGCCGCGGCCTTCCACCTGGCCCCCCGGGTCCGGGGGGTGGTCGAGGGCAACCTGGCCCGGGTCCTGGGCGTCGACCCACGGTCCACGGTGGTCGAGGCCGCGGCCCGCGAGGCCTTCGATTCGTACGCCCGGTATTGGTACGGCATGTTCCGCATCCGGGTGATGCCCAAGGAGGAGTTCCTGGGCCGGTTCCGGGCCGTGGGCGCCGAGCACATCGCCGCGGCCGTCGAGGCGGGGCGAGGAGCGGTGCTGGCCTTGCCGCACCTGGGCAACTGGGACGCGGCCGGGAAGTGGGTCCACCTCAACGGATGGGAGATCACGGCCGTGGCCGAGCTCCTCCGTCCCCGGTCGCTGTTCGACCTGTTCCGCCGGCACCGCGAGGCCCTGGGGTTGAGCATCGTCCCGCTGTACGACGCGACCAGCGTGGGCCAGGAGCTGGCCAGCCGAATGTCGGACAACGAGCTCGTGGCGCTGGTGGCGGACCGCGACCTCAAGGGCAAGGGCGTGGTGTGCGAGATGTTCGGCGCTCCTCGCCGCCTGCCCGCCGGCCCCGCGCTGCTGGCCCTGGCCACCGGCGCGCCGCTCCTGCCGTCCGCGGTCTACGACGTGGACGATGGCTGGATGGTTGTGATCCAGCCGCCGCTGGAGATCGAGCGGACCGGGGACATGCGACGGGACGTCACGGCGCTCACCCGCGCCCTGGCCCGGGAGTTCGAGCGGGCCATCGCCGGCACGCCGACCCAGTGGCACATGTTCCAATCGGCCTGGGGAGAGGGTGGCGGGGCGTCGGCGGCTCCGGAGCCGGGCACCGCCCCCGCGGCCGAGCGGGCCGCGGAGCGCTGAGGACCCGCGTGAGGATCGCGCTGGTGTGTCCCTACGCCTGGGACCTTCCGGGCGGGGTCCAGGTGCACGTGCGCGAGCTGACCGGCCGACTCCGCGACCGCGGACACCGGGCGGCGGTGCTCACCCCGGCCACGGGGGCGGTCACCGAGGCGGGCGTCACGGTGGTGGGGCGGGCCCTGCGGGTCCGCTACCAGGGCACCGTGGCTCCCATCGCCCCCTGGCCCGGCGTGTGGGCGCGGGTCCGCTCGTCGCTCCGCTCGTTCCGGCCCGACGTCGTGCACGTCCACGAGCCGCTGGTCCCGTCGGCGGCCATGGCCGCCACGCTCACCGCCCCGGCCCCGGTGGTGGCCACGTTCCACGCCCATGCCGAACGGTCCACGCTGTTCGACGTGGCCGCCCCGGCCCTGCGGCCGGTGTGGCGCAGGCTGACGGTTCGGGTGGCGGTGTCGAGGACCGCGGCCTCGTTCGTGTCATCCCGCATGGGCGCCGAGGAGGTTCGGCTGATCCCGAACGGCGTCGACGTGGCCAGGTTCGAACGTGCCGCGCCGGCCACCGATCTCCCCCCGGGCCGCCGCATCCTGTGGGTGAACCGGCTCGATCCCCAGAAGGGCTTCCCCGTGGCCGTGCGGGCCTTCGCGCGGCTGGCCCGGGAGATGCCCGATGCCGTGCTGGTGGTGGCCGGCGACGGGAGGGATCGCCGGGCCGTGGACCGGCTGCCGCCCGAGGTCCGCGAGCGGGTGGTGATGCTGGGCACCGTCTCCCGTGGGGACCTCCCCGCCTACCACGCCGCCGCCGAGGCGTTCGTCAGCGCGGCGGTGGGGCAGGAGAGCTTCGGCCTCGTGCTGGTGGAGGCCATGGCCGCTGGGGTGCCCGTCGTGGCCACGGACATCCCGGGCTACCGGGACGTGGTCCGCGACGGCGTGGACGGCCTGCTGGCGCCTCCCGGCGATGCGACGGCGATGGCCGCTTCTCTCCACCGGGTCTTGGCCGAGCCCGAGCTGTCAAAGCGCCTCGCCGAGGCGGGCCGGGACTCCGCTCGCCGATACGACTGGGACCACGTGGTGGGGGAGCTCGAGGGCGTGTACGGGGAAGCGGCCGGTGGACCCTGAGGCCCGGGCGCTGGCCCTGGCCCGGCGGATCCGCGACCGGGTTCGCCCCCTGATGGGCACGCCGCAGGCCCGTCGGCGGACGGGCACCGCTCACGGCGGAGACCCCACCTACGGCATCGACGCCGCCGCGGAGGCGGTGGTCGCGGAGGTCTTCGACAAGGTGGACGCCGCGGCGTACTTCACCGAGGGCGAGGGGCTGGTGGTCCGCGGCGACCCCGAGGTGCTGTTCCTGATCGATCCCGTCGATGGAACCCGCCCCGCCGCGGCCGGCTACGAGACCTCGTGCGTGACCGTGGCGGTGGCGCCGTTCGACCTCCAGGCCACCTTGGGCGACGTCACCTACGGGTGCGTCGTGGAGCTGACCACGGAGGCCACGTTCGAGGCTCGCCGGGGCAGCGGGGTAGAGGTGCGCGGACGGGCCCTGGCTCCCACCGGAACCACCGACCTGGGAGACGTCTTCTGGGCCGGGGGGTTCCGGGGCCTTCCGGCCGTGCCGGTGGCCACGGTGCTGTCGGGCCTGTTCGACGCGCCGGGGACGGGGACGTACTTCGACCAGGGGAGCGCGGCCTACTCGCTGACCCGGGTGGCCACCGGCCAGCTCGACGCCTACGTGGACCCCGGCCAGGCCATCGTGGACACCGTGCCGGGCATGGAGGCGGCCTTCCGGCGGGTGGGGGGAGGGCACGTGCTCAACACCACGACGTACGACACCGCGGCCGGGGTCTTGCTGTTGTGGGAGCTGGGGCTCCCGGTCACCGACGCCCTGGGCGCCGACCTCCGCCCAGTGCCCCTGCTCGGACCCGACGGCCGGGCCTCCCTGCTGTCCACCGTGGCCGCCTCCACTCCGGAGCTCCACGCGGAGATCCTGGGGGTCGTGGCCGAGGGACTGGAGCGGCTCCGCCGGGGTTAGCTGTCGGTGCGAGAGCGGCACCGCCGGCACAGGCCGTACACGTCGGCCCGGTGCCCGGTGACCGTGAACCCCCGGCGGCGCCCCACGTCGGTGGCCCACCCCTCCACCTCGCAGGAGGGGATCGTGATGACCTGGCCGCACCGCTCGCAGATCAGGTGATGGTGATGGGCGGGCTCGCACAGCTTGTAGCCCTGCTCGCCCTCCCCGGCGGCGAAGGACTCCGCCAGCCCGGCGTCCGCCAGAGCCCGCAGGGTTCGGTACACGGTGGCCAGCCCCGGACCCGCCCCACCGCGGACCTCGCCGTGGAGGGTCTGGGCGGTGACCGGCCGGTCCTTCCCCTCCAGCGCCTCGATGATCGCCACCCGCTGCGGGGTGGGCCGCAGACCGGCCAGCCGGGCCAGGGCGGAGGCCTCGGTCATGAGCCCTTCACCGGCCGGTGGCGCACCGCGGCTCGCCGCCCCACCGCGGTGAACACCAGGAACAGGCCGATGGCCGACAGCACGATGGTCCCCCCGGGCACCAGGTCCCCCTGCCAGGCGGCCAGCAGCAGGCCCACCCAGGCTGAGGCCGCCCCCACCCCCACCGCCCACACCACCGTGGTGCGGAACGAGTGGGCCACCTTCGACCCCGCGGCCACCGGTACCACCATGAGCGCCGCGATCAGCAACAGGCCCACCACCCGCATCCCGCCCACCACCAGGAGCGCGGTGAGCGCCACAAGCACCAGGTTCAGCGCCTCGACCGGGAGCCCGGCGGCCCGGGCGGACTCCTCGTCCAGGGCCACCGCCAGCAGCGGGCGGTACAGGAGCACCACCGCGGCCACCACAACCGCCCCCAGGATGGCGATCAGCGCCACGTCGCCCCAGGAAAGGGAGAACAGGCTCCCGAACAGCACCGACAGGACCTGGGTGTTGAACCGGCCGGCCAGGCTGAGCCCCACCGCACCCCCGGCGATCCCCAGGTAGAAGATCAGGGCCAGCGACAGGTCACCGGTGAGCCGCCCCCGGACCCGGAGGGCCTCCAGGGCCCCGGCCCCCAGCACGGCCACGACCAGCGCGCCCCACACCCCCGAGATCCCCACCAGCACCCCCAGTGCCACCCCGGCCAGGGCCAGGTGTCCGATCCCATCGCCGACCAGCGAGAGCCGTCGCTGGACCAGGAACGCCCCCACCACCGGGGCGGCCAGCCCGACCACGGTGGCGGCGATCACCGCTCGCTGCCCGAACTCCAGCGTGAGCAGGTCGATCACGCGGATCCCTCCCGGGCGGCGTGGAACTCCTCGTGGGTGAGGTCCCTGGCGGCGCCATCCTCCATGGCCAGGATGCGGTCCACGACCTCGTGGAAGTCCTCGGGGTCGTGGGAGACGACCATCACCGCGGCCCCGGCGTCGGCCCGGTGCCGCAGCTCGGCCACCAGGCGGGGGCGGAAGGCCCGGTCGATGCCCGTGGTGGGCTCGTCCAGGATCAGGATCGGCCGGTTGCCCACCAGGGCCCGGGCCAGGACGGCCCGCTGCTGCTGCCCCCCCGACAGCTCGAAGACGCACTCCCGGGACAGCTCCGACAGGCCCACCGACTCCAGCGCCTCCCGGACCGCGGCTCGATCCCGGGGGCCAGGCCGGCCCAGGAGGCCCCGCGACGGGGTCACGCCGGCCGCCACCACTTCGTCCACCGACACCGGGAGCACGACCCGGGCCGGCGAGCCCTGGGGCGCATAGCCGATCTGCCTGCGGACCCGAGGATCCGACGGGGCCCGTCCCAGCACCCGCACCTCCCCGGTGGTGGGGGACAGGAGGCCCACCAGGACCTTGATGAGCGTCGACTTGCCCGACCCGTTCGGCCCGGTGAGCACCACGAACTGGCCGGGGTCGATGGCCAGGTCCAGCCCGTCGATCACCGGCACCGGTCCGTAGCCGAACCGCAGCCCCCGGGTCTCGATGGCCGGCGTCACTCGCATCCCAGCCCCTCCCGCAGGCTCTCGAGGTTGTCCTCCATCACGCTCAGGTAGTCGCCCTCCTCCGGCTGCGATTCCAGCGTCGACAATGGCAGCGCCGGCACCCCCGCGTCCCGAGCCACCGAACGGGCGATCCGTTCGGCGTCCTCACCGGCCTCGAAGAACACGGCGCCGGCCCTGCCGTCGGCGAGCAGCCGCTGGGCCTCGACGATCCGGTCGTGGGTGGGCTCGGCCTCAGGGCTCAGACCGGCCAGCCCGAACTGCCGGAGTTTATGGTCGGCGGCCAGGTAGCCGAACGCTTCGTGGGAGACGATCAGCGTGTCGTGCCGGCAGGAGGCCAGGACGCGATCGTACCGGCCGGTCAGCGCTCGCAGGTCCCGCTCCAGGTCTCGATACCGGCGGCGGTACGGTTCATCCCGATCGTCGCCGAGGTAGCCAACGAACGCATCGAGCACCGGCTCGACCATGCGTCGCAGGTACGTCCTCGGCGACAGCCACAGGTGCGGATCGGCCAGGGGCTCGTCGCTGATCACGTGGATGACCCCGCCGCTGTCCCCGATCGACCGCCACACCTGGGGCTGGAACTCGGGGTCGAGGACGAATTGAAGGTCGGCGCGGCCCAGCGTGCTTCGGTCCTCCAGGGACAGCTCGAGGTCGTGCGCCTCCGCGCCGGGTGGAGTGAGATCGATGACCCGCCACCCCGGTCCGGCGATCCGCTCCGCGGCGAAGGCCAGGGGGTACAGGGCGGCCACGGCGGTGCGCTCTTCCGCCTCTACGCCGGCGCAGGCCGTGCCCAGCAGTGCCAGCGCCAGGGCGAAGCCGGTCACCGCGGAGCCCCGTTGCCTCGCTACCACTCGCATTGTGAGAATGATTATCACTCTCATATCGGGAGCGCAAGCCGCCTGGGGGTTCGTCCCCGAGGGCCTGCTACCATTCGGGCCGTGCTCGGCCTGTGGATCGCCGTGGGGCTCGTGGGGTTCGTCCTCCTGTACGGGATCCTGATCTTCAACGCGCTGGTCCGGCACCGGAACCGCGTGAACAACGCCTGGGCGGGCATCGACGTGCAGCTCCGCCGGCGGTACGACCTGATCCCCAACCTGGTGAAGACGGTCCAGGGGTACGCGGCCCACGAGCGCCAGCTGTTCGAGCGCATCACCGAGGCCCGCAGCCGGGGGATCGCCGCCCGGACGGTGCAGGAGCAGGCCCAGGCCGAGACCGAGCTGACCCAGACGATCGGCCGCCTGCTGGCCGTGGCCGAGGCGTACCCGGAGCTTCGGGCCAGCGAGAACTTCCTGGCGCTCCAGGAGGAGCTGACCGCCACCGAGAGCAAGATCGCCTTCGCCAGGCAGTTCTACAACGACCAGGTGATGAAGCTGAACACCCGGATCCAGCAGTTCCCCTCGTCCATCGTGGCCCGGGCGACCGGGTTCACCCCGCGGGAGTTCTTCGAGGCCGAGGACGACTCCCGCGGCGCCGTCACCGTCGACGTGTAGAGCTTGTACGAGCAGATCACCCGCAACCGCTGGAAGTCGATCCTGCTGATCGTGGTGGTCCTGGCCGTGGCCGTGGGGCTCGGCTACCTGTTCGGCTACCTGTTCCAGTTCGGGTGGGCCGGCGCCGCCATCGCCCTGGCCATCGCCCTGGCCATGTCATGGTCCTCGTACCGGTACGGCGACCGGATCGTGCTGCGGGCCACCGGGGCCCGGAAGGTCACGCCAGAGGAGGAGCCCCGCCTCCACAACGTCGTCGATGGGCTGTGCATCGCGGCGGGGACGCCCAAGCCCGACGTGTACGTGGTCCCCGAGGAGGCCCCGAACGCCTTCGCGACGGGCCGGAACCCCCAGCACTCCTCGATCGCCGTGACCCAGGGTCTCCTCGACACCACCAACCGGGTCGAGCTGGAAGGCGTCGTCGCCCACGAGCTCTCTCACGTCACGAACCGCGACATCCTGGTGGGAACGCTGGTGGCCACGCTGGTGGGTGTCATCGTGCTCCTGTCCGACTGGACCGGGCGGATGTTCTTCTGGGGTGGGATGGGGCGCCGGGGCGGCCGGGGCCGCGGCGGCGGAGGGGGGTTCGCCATCCTGGCCCTGGTGGGGCTGGTGCTGGCGATCCTGGCCCCGATCGTGGCCCAGCTCATCCGGCTGGCGGTCTCCCGGCGCCGGGAGTACCTGGCCGACGCGAACGGCGCGCTGCTGACCCGCTACCCCCCGGGGTTGGCGGCAGCGCTCCGCAAGATCGGGGCCGCCCCGAACACGATGCGCCGGGGGGCCAACAACGCCACCGCGCACCTGTGGTTCTCGCAGCCGTCCCGGGCGGTGGGGGAGGGCCACAGCCGCATCGAGCGCCTGTTCTCCAGCCACCCGCCCATCGAGGACCGGATCCGGGCCCTCGAGGAGATGTAGTTGCATGTTTGAAGTCCCCGGGAGGGGCAAGTATCCTGGCCCACCGATCCCCGTCCCCCCAACCCTCAGGAGGTACCAGCGTGGCTCTGTCAACCCGTGCGAAGACCATGGCCGGCATCCTGGCGGTCGTGGTCCTGGCCGGCGCCGCCTTCGTCGGCTACCGGCTGCTGACCAAGGCCCCGGACGAGCCCCTCATCCAGAACCCCTTCACCGCGGAGCCGGTGGTCTGCCCCCTGACCGGGGAAGAGACCGAGCGCGAGAAGCCGGCCGCACGGCGGGCCCTGGCCGTGAAGATCGAGAACATCTCCGAGGCGCGGCCCCAGGCCGGGCTGGCCGAGGCCGACGTCGTCTACGAGCAGGAGGCCGAGGGCGGCATCACCCGGTTCATCGCGGTGTACCAGTGCAGCGACGCCCCCCGGCTGGGCCCGGTCCGCAGCGCCCGCCCGGTGGACGCGCCGGTGATCCAGCAGCTCGGCGATCCCCTGTTCGTCCATGCCGGCAGCGTGCAGGCGGTGGTGAACGCCATCGCCCGGGCCGGGCTGGAGGACATCAACTGCAACCAGAACCCCGAGCCCTGCCCTCGCGATCCGGCGCGCTCGGCTCCCCACGACGTGTTCACCTCGACCCGGACCCTGTACCGGGCCGGCGGCGGCGGCGACCCGCCCGAGCCGCTGTTCACCTACGACGAGGACCTCGAGCGCCGGGGTTCCCGGCGGGGGCGTGAGCTTCACCTGGACTTCTCCCCGGCGGCCGACGTGTTGTGGCGGTACGAGCGGGCCGGGAACCGGTACCTCCGGTTCCACGGGGAGACGCCGCACACCGTGGAGAGCGGTGACCAGGTGGCGGCCACGAACGTGGTGGTGCAGCTGGTGGACCGGACATCCACCAGGATCACCGACGCGGCCGGCAACACCGTTCCCAACTACGACGTGATCGGCAGGGGGGAGGCCATTGTGTTCCGGAACGGCCGGGCCATCGTGGGCACCTGGCACCGCGGCTCCCCGGACGAGATCACCACGTTCCTGAACCGTCGGGGCGAGGAGATCGCCCTGGCCCCGGGCACCACGTGGGTGGAGCTGTTCCCGACCGACGCCCCGGCGCCGCCCGAGTTCTCCTGACCGGGCGGGAGCGCCGCCGGTGACGGCCCCACGGGGCCGTCACCCGGCCCCGCATCGCCGTATCCTGTGGGTGACACAGGGGGGTGACATGGACGAGGAGACCGGGACCTTCCGGGTGAAGGCCGGGCTTGCCGAGATGCTCAAGGGCGGGGTGATCATGGACGTCACCACCGCCGAGCAGGCGAAGATCGCCGAAGAAGCGGGGGCGGTGGCGGTCATGGCCCTGGAGCGCGTCCCCGCGGACATCCGGGCCGAGGGCGGCGTGGCCCGCATGGCCGACCCCACCAAGGTCCAGGAGATCATGGAGGCGGTCACGGTCCCGGTCATGGCCAAGTGCCGCATCGGGCACTTCGTCGAGGCCCAGATCCTCCAGTCGCTGGGTGCCGACTACGTCGACGAGAGCGAGGTGCTGACCCCGGCCGACGAGTCCCACCACATCAACAAGTGGGACTTCACGGTCCCGTTCGTGTGCGGTGCCAGGGACCTGGGCGAGGCGCTGCGACGGATCGCCGAAGGCGCGGCCATGATCCGCACGAAGGGCGAGGCCGGGACCGGGAACGTGGTCGAGGCCGTGCGACACGTGCGCACGATCAACGCCCAGATGGCCAAGCTCCACGGGATGCGGGAGGACGAGGTGCTCTCGGCGTCCAAGGAGCTGGGCGCGCCCCTGGAGCTGGCGCGCCAGGTGGCCGCCACCGGGAAGCTGCCCGTGGTGAACTTCGCCGCCGGGGGTCTGGCCACCCCCGCCGATGCCGCCCTGATGATGCAGCTCGGCGTGGACGGAGTGTTCGTGGGTTCGGGCATCTTCAAGTCGGCCGACCCGGCGAGCCGGGCCCGGGCCATCGTGGAGGCCACGACGTACTTCAACGATCCCGACGTGCTGGCCAAGGTCTCCCGAGGCCTGGGCGAGCCCATGCGAGGGCTCGACATCGCCGAGCTCGGCGAGGACGGTCTGCTCCAGACCCGCGGCTGGTGAGCGAGGCCCGGGAGCGGCCGGAGGCCGGCCCCGCCCCCGGCCGGGGGGCGTACGTGATCTCCCAGCTCTACCACTACGTGGCCGCGGTGATCGGCGTGGGGCTACTGCTGGGGGGCCTGATCGCCTTCCTGTTCGCCGTTCGGACCCTGGTGCTCCCGCGGGAGTTCGAGGAGGCTCGGGACGGGCTGCGGGGGATGCTGCACGCCCTGGCCTTCGCCATCCCCGGGGCACTCGTGCTGTGGTGGAACCTGCGGGAGGCCCGCCGGGGCGAGGCCGCCTCGCCACCGGCGGTCTTCTGGGGCCGGGCCCTGTACTTCTACATGGTCTCGTTGGTGGCCCTGGGCTTCGTCCTGGGGGGGTCGGTGGCCGTTCTATCGGCGGGCGCGGATGCGGCGATCCCCCACTGCGACCGGGCAGTGGTCCCGCTCGGGCCGCCCGAGGTGGCGGAGCAGGGCATCGCCCCGGCCGAGGTGGAGCTCGAGGCCGGAGAGAGACATTGCTTCCCGACGCCACGGGAGGCGGCCCGCGACGCCCTCGACGGGGCCATCTTCCTGGTGGCCGGCGGTCCGGTGCTGTGGTGGCACCTCCGCCAGGGCCGCCGCGCCGTCGGCCGGGCCACCTAGAGGAGCCCGGTCACCGAGCGAGCCGTCCTCCTATCATGTGGGCGGCATGAAGGCGGGCGTCCTGGCGTTGCAGGGAGACTTCCGGGAGCACGCCGCGGTCCTCTCGGACCTCGGCGCCACCCCGGTGCTGGTGCGCACCCTCGACGAGCTGGCGGGGGTGGATTGCCTGGCCATCCCCGGGGGCGAGAGCACCACGATCGGTCGGCTGGCCCGGCGCTATGGCATGGTCCGGCCGATCCGGGAGCGGGCCCAGGCGGGCATGCCGGTGTTCGGCACGTGTGCCGGCATGATCGTGATGGCCCGCCAGGTCGTGGACGGTGAGCCGCTGCTATCGCTCGTTGACGTGACGGTGGTGCGCAACGCCTACGGGCGGCAGGTGGACTCGTTCGAGGCCGACGTGGAGGTGGCCGGGGAGGATGGGCCGGTGCGGGCGGTGTTCATCCGGGCTCCCGTGGTCGAATCGGTCGGAGACGGGGTCGAGGTCCTGGCCACCCACGGCGGCCGCCCCGTGGTCGTCGAGCAGGGCAACCTGCTGGCCGCCTCGTTCCACCCCGAGCTGGCCCGTGACCCCCGCCTCCACCGCAGGTTCCTGGAGAAGGTGGGCTAGCGATGTCCGGTCACTCCAAGTGGTCCTCGATCAAGCACAAGAAGGCCGTCACCGACCAGCGGCGTGGCAAGATGTTCTCCAAGCTGCTGCGGGCCATCGAGGTGGCCGCTCGGGAGGGCGGAGGGAACATCGAGGCCAACGCCACCCTGGCGTCCGCCGTCCAGAAGGCCAGGGACTTCTCGGTGCCGGTGGAGAACATCGAGCGAGCCATCAAGCGGGGCAGCGGCGAGCTGGAGGGGGCCCGGTACGAGCCGGCGACCTACGAGGGCTACGGGCCCGGCGGGGTGGCCGTGCTCGTGGAGGCCATGACCGACAACCGCAACCGGACCGGCCAGGAGGTTCGCCACACCTTCACCAGGCTCGGCGGGAACCTGGGCGACCCCGGCGGCGTGGCCTGGATGTTCGACCGTCGCGGGGTCGTGCTCATCGACCGCCAGGCCGCCCCCGACGAGGACGCGCTCTTGGAGATCGTCCTGGAGCCGGGCGCCCTGGACCTCACCGTGGAGGGCGACCAGTGGCAGGTCATCACCGATGCCGGATCGCTCCAGGCCGTGCGAGCCGCGCTCGAGGAGGCCGGCGTGCCGACCGCCTCCGCCGAGGTGACCATGCTGCCCCAGACGACGGTGCCGGTGGAGGGCTCGGATGCCCGCAAGGTGCTGGCGCTGATCGAGGCCCTGGACGACCTGGACGACGTCCAGGCCGTGCACTCGAACTTCGACATCCCCGACGAGGTCCTGGCCGAGGCGGGATAGATCCCCCTCAAGTCGCGGCACCGGCCGGCCGATCATTCTCCTCGGCACGTCCGGACCCCTCCCAGCCGGACCGGGCAAGCCGTCTGAGCGCCGGGGGGTCGGAGAGGAGTCGCATGGCTCCGGCCTCCCGGGCAGGCGGTTCTGGCGTCTACGGAACACCCCGAACGCTCGCGGCGGACGGTAAATTACACGCGTGTCATCCTTGTTCCGTCCCGCCCTCGACCCTAGACTGAACACATGTTCGACCGCCTGGTGATCGGGGTCGACCCCGGCATGGCCGCCACCGGCCTGGCCGCGGTGGCCTGGAGCCGCCGGGGCCGTTCGGTGGTCCTGTCCTCCACCACGGTCCGCACCCCGGCGGGGACGGACGAAGGGAGCCGCCTGCACACCCTGTACCGCGCGGTCCGCCGGGCCCTGGCCGACAACCACCCGGACACGGTCGCCGTGGAACGGCTGATGTGGGGCCGGAACGTGGGGAGCGCGATGTCCGTGGCCCGTGCCATCGGCGTCATCCTGCTGGCGGCCGCGGAGGCCGGCATCATCGTCCGTGAGTACGCCCCGCTCGACGTGAAGATGGCCATCACCGGCAACGGGGCGGCAGGCAAGGAGGAGGTCCGGCTGGCCCTGCGACGGCTCCATCAGGTCACCGACGTGCCCCGGGAGCCCGACGCGGCCGACGCGGTCGCGGTGGCCGTGTGCGACCTCCACCGGACCGGGATCCGCGAGGCGGTCCGGTGATCGGGTTCGTGGAGGGAACCGTTGCCGAGCGTGGCGCCGGCCGAGCAGTGATCGCCGCCGGCGGGCTCGGATACGAGCTGTTGGTGTCGGCGTCCACGATGGCCGCGCTGCCCCCCGCCGGCCGGACCGCCCGCCTGCTGACCCACCTCCAGGTTCGAGACGACGCCCTGGTGCTGTACGGCTTCGCCACGGTGGCAGAGCGCGACCTGTTCCAGCTCCTGCTGTCGGTGAGCGGGGTGGGCCCGAAGGTGGCCCTGGCGATCCTGTCGGTGCTGTCGCCCGATGCGCTCCGGCGGGCCGTCCTGGACGGCGATGCCGACGCCATCACCGTGGTCCCGGGGGTAGGGAAGAAGGTGGCCGCCCGCATCGCCCTCGACCTCAAGGAGAAGCTGGGCGGAGGGGTGGACCTGCCCGGCGCCGGTCCCGTGGCCGAGGTCAGGGAGGCGTTGCTGGGCATGGGGCTTTCGCCGCCGGAGGTCCAGGGTGCGCTGGCCGGCCTGGAGCCGGACGGCGAGCCGGTGGAGGAGCTCCTGCGGCGGGCGCTCCAGCAGGTGGGAGCCAGATGAGCGATACCTCCGAGCGGGTGGTGGCCGCCCGGGAGCTGGGCCCCGACGTCGACTTCGACGCCGCCCTCCGGCCCAAGTGGCTGGCCGAGTTCGTGGGCCAGGCTCGCGTCAAGGAGCAGATGGCGCTGCTGGTCCAGGGCGCCAAGGAGCGGGACGAGCCCCTGGACCACGTGCTGTTCTCCGGCCCGCCCGGGCTCGGCAAGACCACCCTGGCGGGGATCGTGGCCAACGAGATGGGGGCAGGGCTGCGGCACACCTCCGGGCCGGCGCTGGAGCGCACCGCCGACCTGGCGGCGATCCTGACGAACCT
>JBOGVZ010000079.1:0-8759 GCA_050692985.1 Actinomycetota bacterium | reverse complement strand
GTGGAGCACTCCGCCGATGGCATCGCCGTGGACGACTCCCTGAGAACCACCGCCCGGCACATCTACGCGGTGGGTGATTGCCTGGGAGGGCCCCAGTTCACTCACCTGGCCGCCTGGCAAGGATTCGTGGCGGCACGCAACGCCCTGCTCCCCGGGCGCAGCCTCCGGGGCACGCAGAGCCTGGTCCCCCGGACCACCTTCACCGATCCCGAGGTGGCCCGGGTCGGCCTGACCGAAGAAGAAGCCCGCGCCCGCCACGGTAACCGGGTGCACGTGGACCGCTTCGAGCTCGGTCGAGTAGATCGAGCGGTCTGTGAGAACGACCGGAGTGGGTTCATCAAGCTCGTCCACGGGAGGCTCGGCAGGCTGCTGGGCGCAACCGTGGTCGCCGACCGGGCCGGGGAGGTCATCACTGAGGTGACGCTGGCGATGGAGAACGGTCTCGGGCTCAACCGGTTGGCCAGCACGATCCACGCATATCCGACCTACTCGATGGGAGTGTTGGAGCTGGCCGCCCACGCTTCCAGCCGACGCCTGCTGTCGGGATTGAGCGGGAGGGTGATCCGCGGGGTCTCTCGCCTGGTGCGGTGACTGCCCGGGTCAGCGGGCTCGGCGCTCTCCGAAGCCGGGCCTGGCGGGCCGGGGCTCCCTGACCCTGGCGTGGTGTGGGTCGCTTCGCCATCGGGTGGTTTGTCCCATGAAGTTCTTTCGGTTGGTACCAACCTCTTAGAGCGAATCGGCATGATTGTCGGCGCAACGACTGAGTTTGGCCCGCAGAAAGCCCGCTGGGAACCGTCATGTGCCTCGGCCAGGGCCCGGGCCAGTGGGAGGCCGAGGTCGATACCAGATCGGGAGATGTGCTCCCCGGCGACGCCTCGACCCCCTACCCGGCTTTACATCCTTCCCGAAGGACTTCCCCACCTTCTGGCCCGAGGGCCGAGTCTGGAGTCCCTGAGGGACCCTCTGGGGCAGGGCGAGGAGGAGGGGAATGAAGAGTGTGACGGTACGGTTCGCCGGAGGTGAGGATCAACGATGGGAAGGAACCGGATGACCGCCCGACGACGAGTTCGGCTCGAAGAAGGAGCCAAGCGGGTCCGCACCTACCTGGGCGGAGAGGCGGTCGCCGACACCGCCCGGCCGCTCTACGTATGGGAGACGCCTTATTACCCGACCTACTACTTCCCGGCCGCCGACGTCCGTACCGACCTGCTGGTGTCGACCGGCGAGACCCATCGCTCCTTGAGCCGGGGCGAGGCCGAGGTGTACACGGTGAAGGCCGGCGGCAAGGAGGCTCCGGGGGCGGCGAGCTGGTACAGGGAGTCCCCCATCGAAGAGGTCCAGGGCCACATCCGCCTCGACTGGGACGCCATGGACGCCTGGTTCGAGGAGGAGGAAGAGGTCTACGTCCATCCCCGTGACCCGTATACACGGGTCGACATCCTCCAGAGCTCTCGCCACGTCGAGGTGGTCGTGAACGGCGTCAAGGTGGCGGACTCCCACCAGCCCCGTCTCCTGTTCGAGACGGGCCTGCCGACCCGCTACTACCTGCCCAAGACGGACGTCCGCATGGACCTCCTCACGCCGACCGACCATCTGACCCACTGCCCCTACAAGGGGACGGCCAACTACTACTCGCTGGAGGTCGACGGCCAGGTGTTCGAGGACTTCGTGTGGTGGTACAAGCACCCCACTCCGGAGAGCCAGAAGATCATCGGCTACGTCTCGTTCTACAACGAGAAGGTCGATCTCTTCGTGGACGGCGAGCTGCAAGACCGCCCCAAGACGCCCTTTTCCTGATCGTCCGGGCCCCGGGTCGGGAGTCGCAGGGCTGATTCCATATCAGGATGGGGGCCCCGGCGGACCCGGCCTCGACCATCTCGAGCTCAGGAGTCTTCACGGCCGGTGCACCGCGACCTCTGGGAAGGCGGCCACGTAGGCGAACCAGAAGCTTGTCCGAGAGGGGAGCGCCTCGAGCCGGTGACCCGCCAACGGTCCCTGGATCCCCTCGCCGGCCAGGTTCCAGCGGGTCCCGGTCTCCCGATCGACGAAAGCGCCGTGCTGGTACGAGAAGGTCAGGGGACGGCCCTCCACCAGAGGGGAGAAGGCGTTCCCGGAGGGCCCCTCGGCCCGGGAGAAGACCACCACGGGCCTCCCGCCGATGGTGGCCTGGACGGAGGCGTCTCCCCACAAGCCCAGGGGGAAGACGACGTGCTCGTCCCCTATGGCCACCCCCAGGACCACCTCGGACGGGTCCAGGCGGGGGTCGGCGGCGGTCTCGGAGACCGGGAAGGGAAACCGCCCGGCGTCGACCAGGTCCGCGTACCCGACGAAGGGGTCCCGGTCGTAGGGACGGCCGTAGCCGGTGTCCCGGGTGAGCACTAGGGTGTCAGGGTGGAGCTCCCTCCACTCCCCCCAAGTGGTGGTCACCGAGGGGAGGGGAGTGAGGCGTTCTCCGGCCAGGGTCCCCACGATGGCCAGGCCGGCCACCTGCCACCAGTAGCTGTTGGTCTCCCGGTCGTACATCACCAGGTCGGACTCGTAAAGGGCGGAGGTGTTCCCGAAGGTGAGCACGTGGTCGGCCACCCGACGGTCGTAGACCACCCCGCTCCGACAGAGCGGGCAGTAGCTGACGAGGACCGGCACCCCCCCGATGCGGTCGTTGACGATCTCGTGGAAGTTGAGGATCTTGATGGGGTAGGCGTAGGGCTGCTCGCCCCCCTCGTAGCCGAGGACCAGGTCGTCCCCCGCCAGCCAGTCCCCGACCTCCGCGTCGCCGTACTCGGGGAAGTCGAGGGGCGGGATGGCGTCTCTCAGACGTTCGATCAGCTCGGGGTCCGCCTCCGCGAGGGGGACCGACCCGCCGTCGAAGGTGTCGAAGTGAACGTCTTCGAGGGAGACTACGTGCTGGGAGCGATCGAGCTCGGGGAGCGACTCGCCCGCCGGAGAGCCGGGAACCGCTTGGGCCGTGTGGGAGGGCGGACCTTCACCTCCTGAGCAGGCCACTCCCAGCAGGAGGAGGGCCAGGACGGCCGCGGTGGCGCGGAGCGGCTCCATGATTCCAACAACCGGGGCGGACCGGGACGCCTTCCGCAGGTGGGTAGCCCCTTCGTCCCTCGGTGGTGCGTCGTCGGCCGAAGCACTTGCGCATTGCGGAGAGGGATCTGCCGGCCGTGGGCCTCGAGTTGACCGGGCACCGTCAGCTGAACGATCGGATTTGCGACAGTTCTGGAGGAGCGAGGGAATCGTCCCGGCTGTTGCAGACGAACGAGGAGGGGTTCCATGACAAGAGCCGTCCTGGCAGATGCGGTCCTGGCCGAAAGCGATCGGGTCCGGGTCGTGGAAGGCAACGTGTACTTCCCATCTGAGGACGTCGACCGCCGATACCTGATCGAGAGCGACACGCACTCCTGGTGCTATTGGAAGGGTCGGGCCAGCTACTACCACGTCCGGGCAGGCGATCTGTTCCTGCCCGATGCCGCGTGGTGCTATCCGAAAGCCTGGCCCCTCGCCCGCTGGCTGCGCGGGTATGTGGCCTTCTCGTCGGGTATCGAGATTCGGCCCTGAACGTCGTGGTGGTGCTGGAGATCGACCTCTCGGCGCCGGCGCTGGTCGGGGAGCGGCTTGATTGAGAGGCCGGACCGGAGCGGCGTGAGCGCTGGGGCCCTCAACTGCGCGTCGGTCGTAGGATCGATATGTGGAGCGCCTACCCGAGCCGCCGGCGGTGGGAGATCGGGCGCCGCCCTTGGAGCTGCCGACCCTCGACGGCGCCTGCTTCCGGCTGGAGGACTTGCGGGGTCGGCCCCTCCTGGTCTCGTTTCTGCGGCATGCCGGCTGAATGATCTGCCGGGCACACCTCGTGAAGGTGGTGGAATGGAGGGACCGGGTCGACCGGGCCGGAGGATCAGTGGTCTTCGTCGTCCACGACCCTCCGGACCGGATGCGGGCGTCCATGTTGCAGGGGCTGGAGGTGCCCTACCCGGTTCTCCTCGACCTCGAGCGGGTCGGCTACCGGGACTGGGGGCTGGGGAGGGCCTCATTCGCCCGCGTCTATCTGGATCCCAAGGTCTGGCTCCAGTATTCCCGCTTGCTCCTCCGGAGTGAGCGACTGCGCCGGCCGGGACGCGACACCCGGCAGCTGGGAGGGGACTTCGTGGTGAGCCCCGACGGTGATATCGCCTACTCGCGCCCCCAGCGAGCCGACGATCGCCCGCCCGTCACGCTCCTTCTGAGGGAGCTGGAGCGGGCGGGGGGAGCTGGCCGGTGAGGCGGTGGGGAAGCGGACCGGCTTTGCTAGGGGCCCTTGCCCTCGTCTGGGCGGCCTGCGGGCCTGCCCGTGCTCAGCCGGAGGTCCCCGATGCGGCCGACTGGGCGTCGGTGCAACGTGGGGCGGCCGGGCAGACCGTACGCTGGTGGATGTTCGGCGGCGACGAGCGGGTGAACCGCTACGTGGACCAGCTGGTCGCTCCTGCCGCCGCCGAGCTGGGCATCAACCTGGTGCGGGTGCCGGTTGCCGACACGGCCGACGCCGTGCAGCGGGTGCTGGCCGAGCGACGGGCGGGCGGAGCCGGTGGAGGAGTGGATCTCGTCTGGATCAACGGGGAGAACTTCACCCTCGGCAAGGAGGCGGGTCTCTGGCTGGAGGGCTGGTCCGAGGCGCTGCCCAATTCCCGTTACGTGGATTGGGCGGATCCCACCATCGCTCGCGACTTCGGGGTGCCGGTGGAGGGTCAGGAGTCTCCCTGGAGCCGAGCCGCGCTCGTGTTCGCCCATGACCGGCGCCGCACCCCGGAGCCGCCTCGCTCCTTCGAAGAGCTGCTCGCTCTTGCCCGCCGCCACCCCGGGCGGGTGACCTACCCGGCCCCTCCCGACTTCACCGGATCGGCATTCGTCCGACTGGCGGTCCAAACGCTTGGTGAGGAGCGGGCCTTCGCACTGCTCGAAGAGCTGAAGCCCCTCCAGTGGCAGCGGGGCCTTGTCCCGGGCTCGGAGGCGGAGCTGAACCGGCTGTTCGGGGACGGGCAGGTGGACTTCGCTATCAGCTACGACCCGAGCTTCGTCCTGACGGAGGTGGGGCGGGGCGTGTTCCCGGAGTCTGCCCGCCCGTTCGTCTTCTCCACGGGTACGTTGCAGAACGTCAGCTACGTGGCGATCCCGGCCGGGGCGGCTCACGCCGCCGGTGCCCTGGTGGTGGCCAACCTGCTGCTGGATCCCGGCTTGCAGGCCGCCAAGGCGGAGCCCACCTTGCTGGGGCTCCCCACCGTGCTCGACCGGTCCCGCCTGTCTCCCGCCCAGCGGCGCCTCTTCGAGATCCCTGTCGGCAGTCCCCATCTCCTCGAGGACCTCGGGCCGCTGCTCTCCGAGATGGCCCCCAACCGGGTGATCGCGATCGAAGAACGCTGGAGGGGGGAGGTTCTGCCATAGGCGGCCTGCGCTGCCAGGGGGTACGGGTCTCTCGGGACGGCCGTGAGGTGGTTCGGGGGGTCATCCTGGAGGTCCCGGCAGCCACACTCACCGTGGTGGCCGGGCCCTCCGGGGCCGGCAAGACCACCTTGCTGCGGGCCGTCGCCGGGTTGGAGCGGGAGGTCTTGGGGACGATCGAGGTGACCGGCCGGGACGTGGGGGGCATTCCCGCACATCGGCGGGGCGTCGCCCTCATGTTCCAGCAGCCCCGCCTGTTCCCCAACCTGAGCGTGCTCGACAACGTGGCCTTCGGGCTCCAGGCGGCGGGGGTGGACCGGAGGAGGCGCCGGACCGAAGCGATGGAGCTCCTGGAACAGGTGGGTTTGGAGGACTTCGCCGGGCGCTCTCCACGGGGGCTCTCGGGAGGCGAGCAGCAGCGGGTGGCGCTGGCCCGGGCCCTGGCGGTCAGCCCGGAGCTGCTCTTACTCGACGAGCCGCTGTCGGCGGTGGATCCCCATCGCCGAGGCGAGCTCCGCAGGCTGATGGCCAGCCTGCCGCGGCGAAGAGGCATCACCACCCTCTACGTGACCCACGACCGGGAGGAGGCGGCCGAGCTCGGAGACCGGATCGCCGTGATGCTGGAGGGGAGGATCGTGCAGCACGATCCTCCCGAGGAGCTCTTCGAGCGTCCCGCCTCCCCGGCCGTGGCTCGCTTCTTTGGGAGCCGGAACGTCTTCGGGGGCTCGGTGCGGAGCGGGCGGCTTCGGCTGGCGGGGAAGTGGGTGGAGGTGCCCGGTCCGGACGGGTCGGGAACCTTCACCATCCGCCCGGAACTGGTGCGGTTCGAGCAAGGGGCCGCGCTGCGACTCCGGGTCGAGGAGGCGAGATACGCGGGGACCCACACCCGCGTGGCCCTGCGGGGGCGAGACTTGAGGCTGGAGGCGCACGTGGTCGACGGGTCGGCACCGGTGCCGGGAACCGAGGTGGGAGTAGTCCTCCCCAGGGACCGCATCTGGCGGTTTCCCGAGCCGGCTGCCCCGCTCGACGCGGAGGCGACTCCTTGAGGGGGCGGACGGCTGCCTCGATGACACCGGCTCTGGCGGCCGTCGGATTGCTCTTCGGGGGCGCCCTACTGGGAGCGGTGCGGTCGAGTCTGCGGTCCGACCCACTCGGAGAGCTGGGCCCGGAGGCCTGGTGGTGGCTTCTCCGGAGCCCCGGCCTCGTCGACTCATTCGTGTTCTCGGCCCGGGTGGCCGTGCTGGCCACGCTCCTCTCTGCGGGCCTGGCGGCGGCGGTCGGAGCGATGCTGCGAACCCGTGGCGCCTTGGTGCGAGGCCTCTTCGCCTTTCCGGTCCTGGTACCGCACCTCGTGGTGGCGGCGGTGGCGGTCCTCTGGCTGGGGCCGGGAGGGATCGCCGATCGGCTGCTGGGCGGCCTCCCCCTCCAGGTGGTCCGCGACCGGGCCGGATTGGGGGTAGTACTGGTCTACCTCTACAAGGAGGTCCCCTTCCTGGTCCTGGTTGTGCTGGCGTCCTGGAGAGAGGCGGTGGCGGAACGGGAGGAGGCGGCCGCCGTGTTGGGGGCCGGTCCCTGGCAGCGGTTCCGCTGGGTGGTGTGGCCGGCCATCCGTGCCCCGCTGGTGGCCGGGTCCTTGATCGTGGCGGCCTTCGCGTTCGGATCCTTCGAGGTACCGCTGGTGGTGGGCCCCACCCATCCCCCCACGCTGGCCGTGTTCGCCCTGGAGACCGCCAAGAGCGCCGATCCGGCCGGCCTGGCCCGGGCGGCGGCCGTCCTGCTCTTCACGGCGTTGGCGGCGCTGCTCGCCGCCCTAGCCGCCCTGCCTCGTGCCTGGGGGGGCGATGCGTGAGCGGGGTGCCGCCGGGTGGGTGCTGGCGGCATCCGTGGTGGTGCCGCTTTCCATCCTGGCGGTTTGGTCCGTGGCCGACGTCTGGCGGGCGCCGGCGCTGTGGCCTCAAGAGGTCGGCCTGCGCGGCTTCCGGGTGGCCTCGTCGGCGTCCACCCGCGCCGGGGCCGGGCTGGTCAACTCACTGGTGGTGGCGCTGGCCGCCACCCTGCTCGCGTTGCTCCTCGGATGGCCGGCCGCCCGGGCGTTGGGGAGCCGCCAGGTGAGGCGTCCGATCCTGGCTTCCATGCTGCTGGCCATGCCGCTGTTGGTGCCCGGCTACGCCACGGGTACCGGGCTGGCGGAGTGGTTCCTTCGCCTGGGGCTGGCGGATCGCCTCTCGGGGCTGGTCCTTGCTCATTTAGTGTACGTCCTGCCCTACGTGGTCCTGCTGCTGGCCCCCGCCTTCGGCGTTGAGGTCCAGGATCTCGAGGAGGCGGCTCGGAGCCTCGGAGCCGGATGGCTCCGGCGGCTCCTCCTGGTGACCGTCCCGGCGGTTCGTCCAGCCCTGGCTGTGGCCGTCCTGATCGGCTTCCTGGTTTCCTGGAGCCAGTACGGGACCAGCCTGGCGGTGGGAGGTGGTCTCCCCATGCTCCCCCTGGTTCTGCTGCCCTTCGTGCCGACCGACCCCCAGGTGGCGGCGGCGCTATCCCTCCTGTTCCTGGCTCCGGCTGTGGCCGCCCTGGCGGTGGCGGTGCGAGCCGGGAGGGGGCCTCTTGGCTATTAGTAGCCCAAGGTGGAGACCTAGTGTCGTATTCCGACTACGTGGCGGGGACTGTGATGGGATGGGTCTTGATCGGACTGGCGGCCTGACCCTGGTCCTTACCCTGGTCAGCCGACTCTCCGCTCCCCAAAGCGGGGCCGGGCCGGCTGGGGCTCCCTGACCCAGAGGGGCGCCGGGAGGAACATGGTGGGCCGGAGCGGGACGAAGATCCCGGGGTGCTCGCTGCGGGCCGCCCAGCGGATGCGCGGCCAGCTGTCCCGACCGATCTTGACCTGACCACAGTGGCAGTGGCGCCGCGTCAGCCCGGCGCCCACGGGATGCTGCCGATACTGGTGCTCGTGCTGGGCTCGGCTCCTCGGTCTCCACAGTCGCATGATGCCTCCCTTGCTCGCCTTCCAGTCATCGGCCCCTCCTGCGGGACTTTCGGAGCATTCCGGCTCGGCCCGGGAGAACTAGTGCTCCTCCGGAACTCGAGGTCCTGCAACTCAGACGAAACGGAGGTCGGACTCGCCGTGGTCTTCGTGCACCGGGTGGGCGCAGGTCGGGCAATACCAGCGGGCCTCCATCGGGGTGCCGCAGGCGACGTGCCGCGGGGCGCCGGCCTCCTCGGAGTGACCCGCTCCCCAGTGGGCCAGCAAACGCAGGGTTCCGGCCAGCTCCCGACCGGGGGCGGTGAGCTCGTAGATCATCCGGAGCGGCCTCCGGGAGTACGGCCGGGCCACCACCAGCGCG
>JBOGVZ010000078.1:0-16024 GCA_050692985.1 Actinomycetota bacterium | reverse complement strand
TGCCTCGACCTCGGCGGGATCGGCCTCGACGTCGTCCTCGTCTCTGGACGTCGCTGCCGGCTCCTCCTCGAGCTCTTCGTCGGTGACGAAGTCCTCGTCGTAGCCCTCGGTCTCCTCGCCGCGGTCGAGGGCGGCCTGCCGCTCCTCGGCCTGATCGCGGGCCGTAGACGACAGCGTGCCGCCCTTACGGCGGCGCAAGCTCCAGCGGCGGCGGGGCTGCTCGGCCAGGTCACCCTCGCCGTGGGCGCTGACACCCTCGACGAGCTCGATGAGCGCCATGGGGGCGGCGTCGCCCTTGCGCGGACCGAGCTTCAGGACGCGGGTGTAGCCGCCGTGACGGTCGGCGAAGGCCGGACCCACGTCGGCGAACAGCTTGTGTACGACGTCGCGGTCGCGGATCACCCGCAGCACCTGGCGTCGCGCGTGCAGGTCGCCCCGCTTGGCGAACGTGATCATCCGCTCGGCGACCGGCTGCACCGTCTTGGCCTTGGCGACGGTGGTCCGGATCCGCCCGTGGCGGACCAGCTCCGTCGCGAGGTTCGCGACGATCATGTTGTGGTGGGCAGGCGTCCCACCAAACCGTGCGGCCTTCTTCGGCTGCGGCATCTCCACTACCTACCTTCACGTTCGACATGCGGGGCGGAGCCTACGGATGGCGGCCGGCGACCAAGACCGTCGGTCGCCTGGACAGGCGACTCGGGGAAGGGGTCCTGCTGCAGCCGGAGGCCGGGTCACCGACGGCCGTAACCAGCGGAACCGATCAGCCCACGTAGCCACCGTAGTCAGCCAGGCTCAACCCCATCTCGGCGAGCTTCTGCTTTACCTCTTCGATCGACTTCTGCCCGAAGTTGCGGATGTCGAGCAGGTCCTGCTCTGTTTTGGTGACCAGCTCACCGACGCTCGCCACGCCCTCGCGCTTCAGGCAGTTGTACGACCGCACCGACAGCTGGAGCTCCTCGATCGGCAGGGCCAGCTCGCCGGTCATCGTGTCCTCGCCTTCGGCCGGGCCCAGGGACAGGCCGGGGGTCTCGGACATCTCGGCGAACAGGGTGACCAGCTCCACCAGGGTGGTGCCGGACGATGCCACGGCCTCACGTGGAGACACCGAGCCGTCGGTCTCCACGTCCAGGATCAGCCGGTCCCGGTCGGTCATCTGCTCCACCCGCGTGGCCTCCACCGAGTACGTCACCCGACGGACCGGCGAGAAGATCGAGTCCACGGGGATGACCCCGATCGGGTCGCGGGGCTTCTTGTTCTGCTCGGCCGGCCGGTAGCCCACCCCCCGCTCGACGACGAGCTCCATCTCCAGGCTGCCGCCTCGCCCCAGTTTGGCGATGTGGAGGTCTCCGTTCAGGATCTCCACACCGGCAGGCGGCGAGATGTCCCCGGCCGTGACCTCCCCGGGGCCCTTGGCCTTGAGGTACATGGTGACCGGCTCCTCGAGCTCCGACCGGATCACCATGTCCTTCACGTTGAGGACGATGTCGGTCACGTCCTCGGTGACGTTCGGGATGGTGGAGAACTCGTGCAGCACCCCCTCGATCTTGACCTGGGACACCGCCGCCCCGGGGATCGACCCCAGCAGGGTGCGGCGGAGGCTGTTGCCGAGCGTGTACCCGAAGCCCGGCTCCAGGGGCTCGATGGCGAACCGGGAGCGCGTCGCGTCGACGCCCTCCTCCTTGATCTGTGGTCTGGCGACGATGAGCACCGGTGCATTCCCCCTCCGGCCGGGGATCATCCACTCCTACCCGGCCGCTCGGCCGCCGGCCAGTGCCGGCGGGACGGCTTGGACCTACACGCGCCTCCGCTTGCGCGGCCGGCACCCGTTGTGGGGCACCGGGGTGACGTCCTGGATGCCCAGGATCTCCAGGCCCGTGGCGGCCAGGGATCGGATCGCGGTCTCCCGGCCCGATCCCGGCCCCTTCACGAACACATCGACCTTGCGAACGCCGTGCTCCTGGGCCCTGCGGGCCGCCTGCTCGGCGGCCAGCTGCGCCGCGAACGGCGTCGACTTGCGGGAGCCCTTGAAGCCCACGTTCCCGGAGCTGGCCCACGCCAGGGTGTTGCCGTCCAGGTCGGTGATCGTGATGATCGTGTTGTTGAACGTGGACTTGATGTGTGCGGCCCCGTGCGGGACGTTCTTCTTCTCCTTCTTGCGAGTCTTCTTCTTCGGCTTGGCCATGGGGTCTACTTCCCCTTCTTCCGCCTGATGCCGACCGTCTTCTTGGGACCCTTCCGGGTGCGGGCGTTCGTGTGCGTGCGCTGCCCGTGCACCGGGAGGCTCCGGCGGTGCCGAAGGCCCTGGTAGGCGGCGATCTCGATCTTTCGCTTGATGTCCTGGGCCACGTCCCGGCGCAGGTCACCCTCGACCTTGTAGTTCTGGTCGATCCACTCGCGGATCCGGACGACCTCCTCCTCGGCAAGGTCCCGGACCTTGGTTCCGGGGTCGACGTGCGCCCCGGCCACCGTCTGCCGGGCCTTGGTGGCCCCGATGCCGTAGATGTAGGTCAGGCCGACGTCCACCCGCTTGTCGCGGGGGAGGTCAACGCCAGCGATCCGTGCCACGCCCTGCCTCCTAGCCCTGCCGCTGCTTGTGCCGCGGGTTCGAACAGATCACCATGACCCGCCCCCTGCGGCGGACCACCTTGCACTTCTCGCACATCTTGCGGACCGACGGCCGTACCTTCACCACTGCCTTCCTTCGGGGTTCCCGGACATGCAAAAGGCGGCCCCCAGCCGGGGACCGAAAGCAAAGTATACGGCAGGCCGTCCCGGTACGTCCATCACGACGAGCCCCGCACGGGACCGCCGGTGAGCCTGGAACGCGTGCCGGGTGCTCCGCGGTCAGGACGGGGCCATCGAGCCACCCGGGGGCCCTCGCCACAGGGTGCGGCCCAGCCACAGGTAGACGACCGGGTGGACGACGAGGCCGTACAGGACCGGCGGGATGAGGCTGAGGCGCTGGGCGGGGTCGATGAAGCCGGCCAACCGCCCCGCATAGGTCACGAGCAGGAGGACACCGCCGGCCCCGGCCAGATACCCCAGGGCCCGCGGGAATCGTCCGCTCCGTGCCAGCAGCCCCCCCAGCACCAGCAGCCCCAGGCCCCCGATCCCGTATCGCAGGACCCCGCCGGAGACGGCCTCGGCTCCCAGGGCCGCCACCGGGCCGGGAGATTCCCCCGCGAGCACACCCAGGTTGAAGCCTCCGTGAAGGATCCCTCCCAAGGCCCCGCCGAGGCCCAAGACCAGCATCCACAGGGCCAGCCCGGGGTCGGTGTCCCGGACCCAGCCGTACACTCCCACCAGCACCGCGCTGGTGAGCACCCCTCCCAACAGCAGGAGCAGGAACCACAGGGACCGTACGAAGTCCGGAGCGCCGGCCACGATGTAGATGAACAGCCCGGCGTAGACCAGCCCCCCGATGCCCACGGCGATCGCGGACAGGCCCGCGAAGCGGTCGAACGAGGTCGAGGTCATCGCTCCTCCTCTCGGGCGTTGCCTGTCGCAGCAATCCTAGCCCCACGGGGTGTCCGATACGAGGAGCCTCACCGGACCGGCCCGCAAGGGTGACATATCGATGCCCGTCCCACACGCCTACCTGGAGGGCCCTGGAGAGATGGGCTCAGCCGCGGGCCGTGAGGACCTCGGGCCCTTGCTCGGTGACGACGATGGTGTGCTCGAAGTGGGCCGACAGGCTGCCGTCCTCCGTGACCACGGTCCACCCATCGGACAGGACCCGGGTCTTCCAGTCACCGGCGTTGACCATGGGCTCCACGGCCACCACCAGGCCGGGCCGCAGCTCGGGGCCGCGGCCGGGCGGGCCGAAGTTGTGGATCGGAGGGTCCTCGTGGAGCTGCTGGCCGATCCCGTGGCCCACGTACTCCCGGACGACGTTGAACCCCACGCCTTCCACGACCTGCTGGATGGCGTGGCCCACGTCGGAGAGGCGGTTGCCGGGCCGAAGCTGGGAGATCCCTGCCTCCAGCGACTCCTCGGTGACCCGGACCAGCTTCTCCGCCTCGGCCGAGGGCGCCTCACCCACGAACACCGACACGGCCGAGTCCCCGTGGTACCCCTCCCAGATGGCCCCCACGTCGAGCGACAGCAGGTCGCCCTCCCGGAGCACCCGGTCGCCGGGGATCCCGTGGACGACCTCGTTGTTCAGCGAGGCGCAGATCGACGCCGGGAACCCCCGGTAGCCCATGAAGGAGGGGACGGCGCCCTGCTCCCGGATGGAGCCCTCGGCCAGCCGGTCGAGATCGGCGGTGGTGAGGCCGGAGCGGACCTCCTCGAGCAGCCCTTCGATCGTGGTAGCCACGATCCGCCCGGCCCGGCGCATCCGGGCGATCTCCTGCGGGGACTTGCGGACGATCACTCGATGTCGCCGAGGGCGGCCACGGCCCGCCGGGTGACCTCTCGGACGTCCCCCACGGCGTCGACCTCGCGCAGCAGCCCCCGGTCCCGGTAGAACTTCTGGAGCGGCTCCGTTTCCCGGTGGTAGACCTCGATCCGGTGCCGGACCGTCTCCTCCCGATCGTCCTGCCGCTGGAACAGGTCCCCGCCACAGTTGTCGCAGATGCCCTCTTCTCGGGGGGGCTTCAGCTCAACGTTGTAGGTCCGTTCGCAGTGGGAACAGGTGCGGCGGCCGGCCAGGCGGGCCACGGCCAGCTCGTCGTCGATCCTGAACCACAGGGCGGCATCCAGGGGCTGCTCCCGTTCGGCCAGCCCTTCCTCCAGAGCCAGGGCCTGGGGGATGGTCCGAGGAAAGCCGTCCAGGACGAACCCGTTGCCGGACTTCCGCAGCTCCTCCATCAGCATCTCGATGACGATGTCGTCCGGCACCAGCTCGCCGGCCTCCATGTAGGACTTGGCCTTGAGGCCGAGCGGGGTCTCCGACCGGACGTTCTGCCGGAAGATGTCGCCGGTGGCGATGAGCCGGGTGCCGTAGTAGTCCGCCAGGCGGTGGGCCTGCGTCCCCTTCCCCGCCCCGGGCGGGCCGAACAGGATGATCCTCACGCGCCCTACCTAAGGAAGCCCTCGTAGTGGCGCATGGTGAGCTGGGACTCGAGCTGCTTCATGGTCTCCAGCGAGACCCCGACGGTGATCAGGATCGAGGTCCCTCCGAACGGGAACTGATTGGGATCGACCAGCAGGAACACGAAGGCGATCGACGGGATGATGGCGATCGTCGCCAGGAACAGCGACCCCGGAAGGGTGATCCGGGTCAGGATGTGGTCGAGGTGGTCCGCCGTGGGCCGGCCCGGCCTGATCCCCGGGATGAACCCCCCGTACTTCCGGATGTTGTCCGCCGTGTCCACTGGGTTGAACGTGATCGCCGTGTAGAAGTAGGCGAAGAAGATGATGAGCAGGCCGTAGATCAAGATGTAGACGGGGCTGCCCTGATTGGCCAGGTGGTTGTTCAGGAAGTTCTGGAACGGCTGCCACTGGATCACCGATCCCAGCAGCGACGGGAAGTACAGCACCGACGAGGCGAAGATGATCGGGATCACGCCGGCCTGATTGACCTTCAGCGGGATGTACGTGCTCCCGCCCGCGGTCATCTTCCGGCCCACCACCCGTTTGGCGTACTGGACCGGGATCCGCCGCTGGCCCTGCTCCATGAAGACCACGGCCACGATGATGCCCAGCGCCAGCCCCAGCACGACGGCGAAGGCCACCCCACCCGCGGTGCGAAGGACCGTGGCCCCCTCGGAGGGCAAGGTGGAGATGATGCTGGTGAAGATGAGGATCGACATCCCGTTCCCGATCCCCCGCTGGGTGATCAGCTCACCGAGCCACATGATCATGGCCGTCCCCGCGGTGAGCGTCAGGACCATGAACCCCACCCTCGTCGGGGTGAACTCACGGACCACGCTCTGGCCCGTCGTCGGATCGCTGAACTGGTTGTTGAACAGGAAGATCAGCCCGGTGGACTGGAGGAGGGACAGCGTCACCGTCATGTACCGGGTCCACTGGGTGACCTTCTTCTGCCCCACCTCGCCCTGCTTCTGCCACTGCTCGATCTTGGGGATCACCACGGCCAGGAGCTGCATGATGATCGAGCTGGTGATGTAGGGCATGATCCCCAGGGCGAACACGGCCATCCTGGTCAAGGCCCCGCCGGAGAACAGGTTGATGAACGACAGGAACCCGCCCTGCTGGGCCTGGGTCTGCTGGGCGAGAACCTCCACGTTGATGTTCGGCACGGGGATGTGCGAGCCGAGCCGGTACACGGCGATGACGAACAGCGTGAACAGGATCTTGGCCCGGAGGTCCGGGATCTTGAATGCGTTGACGAACGCCCTCAGCACGGGGGAGACCCAGTCACGAGACCCACAAGTTTAGCCTCATCCACCCAGAACCTCGACCTGACCGCCGGCCTGCTCGATCTTCTGCCTGGCCGACCGGGAGAAGCTGTGGGCCTGCACGGTCAGGGCCCGGTCCAGGTCGCCTCGGCCCAGCACCTTGACCGGCCGACGGCGGCGCACCAGGCCGGCCTGGGCCATGTCCTCCACGGAGATCACGGAGCCGGCGTCGAAGCGCTCCCCCAGTCGCTCCACGTTCACCACCGCCCATTCCTCCCGCGGAGGCTTGGTCCGGTTCGGCTGCGTCTGCACCTTGGGCACCCGGCGCTGGAGCGGCATCTGCCCGCCCTCATAGCCGGTGCGCTTGGGGTTACGGGCCAGGTAGCCCTTCGTCCCCCGCCCGGCGGTCTTGCCCTGCCCGGCGGCCCGACCCCGGCCCACGCGGTTCCGGTCTCGCTTGGCCCCCGGCGAGGGGCGGAGGTGATGCAGCTTCACTCGGCCACCTCCTCCACGCTGACCAGGTGCTCGACCCGGGCGATCATGCCCCGGATCTCCGGGCGATCGTCCTTCACCACGGCGTGGCGGATGCGCCGCAGCCCCAGGGCCCGGACGGTGTCCCTCTGGCGGGGGGGCCGGCCGAACACGCTGCGGACCTGGGTGATCCTAAGCTTCGGCATGGCCACCCAACCCCGCTTCCTCGCGCTTGGCCGCGTTTCGCTGGGCGGCCTCGGCCATGGCGTCCAGCATCGGCCTGGGCGCCACCTGGTGGACGTCCTTGCCCCGGAGCCTGGCGATCTCCTCGGGACGGCGAAGGGCCCGGAGTCCGGCCACGGCGGCGTGCACGATGTTGATCGGGTTGTCGGAGCCCAGGGACTTCGACAGGATGTCCTTGATCCCCACCGCCTCGACCACGGCGCGGACCGGGCCACCGGCGATGACCCCGGTCCCCGGGGCGGCCGGCTTCAGCAGCACGCGGCCGGCGCCATCCTCCCCCAGCACCCGATGGGGGATCGTGGTGCCCATCAGCGGCACCTCGAACATCGTCTTCTTGGCCTCCTCCACGCCCTTCTGGATGGCGGCGGGCACCTCCTTGGCCTTCCCGTAGCCCATGCCCACCCGTCCGGCACCGTCGCCGACCACCACCAGGGCGGCGAACGAGAACCGACGGCCACCCTTGACCACCTTCGCCACTCGGTTGATGGCGATGACCCGCTCCTCGTACGGGGTCTTCTCAGCGGAGTCGTACCGTCTCACAGTCGGAGTCCCTCCTCCCGCGCTCCCTCGGCCAGCGAGCGGACCCGCCCGTGGTACAGGCGGCCGCCGCGGTCGAACACGGCGCGCTCGATGCCCGCCTCCCTGGCCCGGCGAGCGATCAGCTCGCCCACCGCCTTGGCACTGGCCTTCTTGTCGGCGCCGGGAGTCTCGAGCTCACGCGAGGAGGCGGAGGCCACGGTGCGGCCGGCGTCGTCGTCGATCAACTGCACGTAGATGTGCCGGTTCGACCGGTACACCGCCAGACGGGGACGGCCGGCGTCGCCAACGACCCGGCGGCGCACCCGCCGGTGACGGCGGATCCGGGCCTCCCGCTTCCTCGCGGCATGGATCATGCCAGCGCTCCCTTGGCGGCCTTGCCGGCCTTCTTCCGCACGTACTCGCCCTCGTACCGGATGCCCTTGCCTTTGTACGGCTCGGGCTTGCGGACCTTTCGGACGTTCGAGGCCATCTCCCCGACCTGCTGCTTGTCGTTGCCCCGGACCACGATCCGGTTGGGTGCCGGGACCTCGAACTCGATGCCCTGTGGTGGTCGGACCGTGACGGGGTGGGAGTACCCCACCTGGAGCTCCAGCGCGGAGCCCTGGAGCGCGGCCCGGTAGCCCACGCCCTGGATCTCCAGGCGCTTCTCGAACCCCCGGGTCACGCCCTCCACCATGTTGGCCACCAGCGTGCGGGTCAGGCCGTGCAACGACCGGTCGATCCGCTCCTCGGATGGCCGCTCGACCCGTACGACGCCGTCCTCGACCACGATCCGCATCCTGGGACTGACGTCCTGATGCAGGGTCCCCCGCGGGCCCGTCACGGTGACCCGGTCGCCCTCCACGGCGACCTGGACCCCGTCCGGGACCTCGATCGGCTGCTTCCCGATCCGACTCAACGGATGCTCCTTCGAACCGCTCTCATGGATCACCACACATGGCAGATGACCTCGCCGCCGATCCCCCTGCGGGCGGCCTGCCGGTCCGTCATCACTCCCTGGGAGGTGGACAGGATGGCCACTCCCAGGCCCCCCAGCACCCGGGGCAGCTCGCCGCGGTCGGCGTACACCCGCTGTCCCGGCCTCGACACTCGCTTGAGGCCGGAGATCGTCCGCTCCCGGTCCGGACCGTACTTCATCTCGATCACGATGCGCTGCCGGGGCTCGTCTCCCTCGGTGCGGTGCGCCTTCACATAGCCCTCTCGGGCCAGCACCTGGGCGATCTGCTCCTTGATCTTCGACGCCGGGATCTGGACCTCGTCCTTGTACGCCGTGTTCGCGTTGCGGATGCGGGTCAGCATGTCGGCGATGGGATCCGTCATCGTCATCGGATCACCACGACGCCTTCGTGATCCCCGGCACCTCGCCGGCGTGGGCAAGCTCGCGGAAGCAGATCCGGCATAGCTCGAACCGCCGGAACACCGCGCGGGCCCGGCCGCAACGGCGACACCGGGTGTAGGCCCGGGCCCGGTACTTGGGCCGGCGCCTGCTCTTCTCCACCAACGCCTTCTTCGCCATGTTCCTCCCTACGCGGCCCCCTCGGCCGCCTGCCCCGTCGGCTCCGCTCGCAGCGGGAAGCCCAGCGCTCGCAAGAGGGCCCGGCCCTCGTCGTCCGCGCGGGCCGTGGTCACGATCGTGATGTCCATGCCCCGCACGCTCTCCACCTTGTCGTAGTCGACCTCCGGGAACACCAGCTGCTCCGTGAGGCCCAGCGTGTAGTTGCCCCGGCCGTCGAAGGCCCTCGGATCCAGCCCACGGAAGTCGCGGATCCTGGGGAGCGCCGTGGCCAGCAGCCGGTCCAGGAACTCCCACATCCTGTCACCCCGGAGCGTCACCTTGGCGCCGATCGACATCCCCTCGCGGAGCTTGAAGCTGGCGATCGACTTCCGGGCCCTGGTCACGGCCGGCTTCTGCCCGGTGATGACGGCCAGGTCCTCCACGGCCCCGTCCAGGACCTTGGCCTCCCGGGCGGCCTCCCCGACGCCCATGTTCACCACGATCTTCTCCAGCCGCGGCACCTCCATGGGGTTGCCCAGCCCCAGCTCCGCCTGGAGCTGGGGAACCATCTCCTCGCGGAACCGCTGCTTCAGCCTGGGGGCGATCCGCTCGCTCACTGCTCGCTCCCGCACTTCTTGCATACCCGGACCTTGGTATCGCCCTCGACCCGGTGGCCCACCCGGGTGGGCTGCCCGCACGACTTGCACACCAGCATCACGTTCGAGATGTCGATCGGCAGCTCGATGTCGATGATCCCGCCCTGCTGGCGCCGCTTCGAAGGTCGGGAGTGCTTCTTGGCCCGGGCCACACCCTCGACCATGATGCGCCCCTCCCGGGGCATGACCCGCACCACCCGGCCGCTCTTCCCCCGGTCCTTGCCGTGCATGACCCGGACCTCGTCGTCTCTCCGGATATCGACCCCCGGCATCACTCACGCTCCTCGGTCGCGCCGACGCGCTCCCCGCAGGCCCTGTCCATCACAGCACCTCCGGGGCCAGCGAGATGATCCTCATGAACCTCTTCTCCCTCAGCTCCCTGGCCACGGGCCCGAAGATCCGGGTGCCCCGCGGCTGCCGCTGGTCGTTGATCAGCACCACCGCGTTCTCGTCGAACCGGATGTACGACCCGTCCGTCCGCCGTCTCTCCTTCGCCGTGCGAACCACCACGGCCCGAACCACGTCGCCCTTCTTCACCTGCGCCCCCGGGAGGGCATCCTTCACCGTGCCCACGATCACGTCGCCGATCGAGGCGTACCGGCGGCCGGAGCCGCCCACCACCCGGATGCACAGCACCTCCTTGGCACCGGTGTTGTCGGCCACCCGGACACGGGACTCCGACTGGATCATCGGTTCGGGGCCCCCGCGGATCTCGGGAAGCGAAACGACCGGGTTCGGTGGGGTGCGCTCACCTGGCCCGCTCCACGATCTCCACCAGGCGCCAGCGCTTCGTCCTCGACAGGGGACGGGTCTCCGCGATCCGCACCCGGTCACCGGTCTTGGCCTCGTTTCCCTCGTCGTGGGCCTGAAGCTTCGATGTCCACCGGACGGTCTTGCCGTACAGGGGATGGCGCCGCTGGCCGTCCACCCGGACGATCACGGTCTTGTCCATGCGGTCCGACACGACCACGCCCGTTCGCACCTTCCGCTCCCCGCGCTCGCTCACGAGGCCTCCTCCTCCGCGGCCGCGGCCTCGTCGGCCTCGGCCAGCTCGCGCTGGGTGAGGATCGTCATGATCCTGGCCACCTCGTGCCGGACCTCCTTGATGCGCATCGGGTTGTCCAGCTGGCCGGTGGCCAGCTGGAACCGGAGGTTGAACAGCTCCTCCTTCGCGGCGTCCAGCCGGCTGTGCAGCTCGTCCTCCGGCAGGTCCCGCAGCTCCGTGGGCCTGGTCACTCGGCCCCTCCCAACCTGGTCACGAACTTCGACTTGATCGGCAGCTTGTGGGCCGCCCGGAGCATGGCCTCCCGGGCCACCGGCTCGGGCACCCCGGACAGCTCGAACATCACCCGGCCGGGCTTCACCACGGCCACCCAGTGCTCGGGGTTGCCCTTCCCCGAGCCCATCCTGGTCTCGGCAGGCTTCTTGGTCACCGGCTTGTCCGGAAAGATGTTGATCCATACCTTGCCGCCCCGGCGGATGTGCCGGGTCATGGCCACTCGGGCGGCCTCGATCTGCCGGTTGGTCACCCAGCCCGGCTCCAGGGCGGCCAGGCCGAAGTCACCGAAGCTGATGTCGGTGCCACCCTTGGCCTTCCCCCGCATCCGGCCCCGCTGCTGCTTGCGATGCTTGACCTTCTTCGGCTGGAGCATCAGGAGCCCTCCCCGTCAGGCGTGGAGCCGCTGGGGCCCTCTTCGGGAACCGGAGGTGTTCCCTCCGAGGCTCCTCCCGGCTCGTCGTCGGGCGGGCCGGAGGCGTCCTCGGAGCCAGCACCGCTCGCTGGCGGAGCGGGCGCCGACGGTTCCGTCGCGGATGGCTCCTCCTCGGCCGGCTCCTGGGGCTCGGCCGACGGGCTCTCGGCGGGCTGTTCGGGCTCGGCCGACGGGCTCTCGGCGGGCTGTTCGGGCTCGGCCGGCGGGCTCTCGGCGGGCTGTTCGGGCTCGGCCGGCGGCTCCGTGGGGGGTGAGGGCTCAGGCTCGGCGACCTCGGCCACGTCCTTCGGGTCGGTGATCAGCGCCCCGGTGGAGGCACCGGTCGATCCCCGCATGGCCATCCCCGCCAGGGCCCGGGCTCGGGCCCGCTCGGTCTCCTTCTCCTCGGTGGGGATCTCGTCGCCGTGGTAGACCCACACCTTCACGCCGATCCGCCCGAACGTGGTCTTCGCCTCGGCCTGGCCGAAGTCCACCTTGGCCCGGAGCGTGTGCAGGGGAACCCGCCCCTCGCGGTACCACTCCCGGCGGGACATCTCGATGCCGCCCAGGCGGCCACCGCACTGAACCCGGACCCCCAGGGCCCCGGCCCGCATGGCCGTCTGCACCGCCCTGCGCATGGCCCGCCGGAACGAGACCCGGCCCTGGAGCTGCTCGGCCACACCCTGGGCCAGCAGCTGGGCGTCGGTCTCGGGGCGAGCCTCCGCGGCCGTGGCGTTCATATCCTCGACCCGCACGTCCACGCGCTTGGCGGTCATGCGCTCGATGTCCTTGCGGATGCGCTCGACCTCGCTCCCCTTGCGGCCGATGACGATGCCCGGGCGGGCGGTGCGGATGGCGACCTTGATCTCGTCGCCGGTCCGCTCGACGATGATGTCGGAGATCCCCGCTCGCGACAGGTGCATCCGGATGTAGTCCCGGATGGCGATGTCCTCGTGCAGGGCCTCCGCGTAGGTCCGCTTGTCCGCGTACCAGTTCGACTTCCAGTCGTAGATCACACCGAGGCGGAAGCCGTACGGGTTCACCTTCTGACCCATGTCAGCTCACCTCCTCCGGCGTCTCCACGATCACGGTGATGTGGCTGGTCCGCTTGCGGATCGGCGTGGCCCGCCCCAGGGCCCGGGGGCGCCACCTGCGCAGCGTGGGGCCCTCGTCCACGAAGGCCCGCGACACCACCAGGTTCTCCGGCACGGCGCCGACCGTGTTCTCCGCGTTGGCCACGGCGGAGTCCAGCACCTTGCGGACCGGCGTGGCGGCGCCGAGGTTGGACAGCCCGAGGACCCGGCGAGCGTCGCTCACCGGGATGCCGCGGATGAGGTCCACCACCCGCCGCGCCTTTCGCGGCGACACCCGCACGAATCTGGCCTTGGCCCGTGCCTCCATCTCCACTCCCTACCTCAACGCCGTGCTGCGCTCGGTGTGGTGCCCGTGGGTCCGGAACGTCCGCGTGGGGGCGAACTCCCCCAGCTTGTGGCCGACCATCGACTCGGTGATGAACACCGGCACGTGCTTCCGCCCGTCGTGCACGGCGATGGTGTGGCCCACCATCTCGGGGATGATCGTGGAGCGGCGCGACCAGGTGCGGATCACCCGCTTGTGGCCGCGCTGGTTCATGGCCTCGATCTTCTCGAGCAGGTGGTCGTCGATGAACGGGCCCTTCTTGACCGACCTAGGCATCTATCCCCTCCCCTTGCCGCGACGCCTGACGATGTACCGATCCGAGGACTTGCCCTTCTTTCTGGTCCGGCCCTCCTTCTTCCCCCACGGCGAGGTGGGGTGGCGGCCGCCGGACGACTTCCCCTCGCCACCGCCCAGCGGGTGGTCCACGGGGTTCATGGCCACGCCCCTCACCGAGGGGCGTCGTCCCCGCCACCGGTTCCGGCCGGCCTTGCCCTGTGAGACGAGCTCGTGCTCCGGATTGCCCACCGAGCCCACCGTGGCCCGGCACCGCAGGTCCACCATCCGGACCTCGCCGGAGGGCAGCCGCAGCTGGGCCTGCCCGCCTTCCTTGGCCACGATCTGGACGCCGGTGCCCGCGGACCGAGCCATCTTGGCCCCGCCCCCCGGGCGCAGCTCGATCGCGTGGACGATCGTTCCCACCGGGATGTTCGCCAGCGGCAAGGCATTGCCCGGCCGGATGTCCGCGCCGGGACCCGCCGTCAGCCGTTCCCCCACCCGCAGGCCCTGGGGGGCCAGGATGTAGCGCTTCTCGCCATCGGCGTAGTGGAGCAACGCGATACGGGCGCTGCGGTTCGGGTCGTACTCGATGGACGCCACCCTGGCCGGCACGCCGTCCTTCTCCCGCCGGAAGTCCACCACCCGGTACCTCCGCTTGGTGCCGCCCCCCCGGTGGCGGGTGGTGATGCGGCCGTACGCGTTCCGCCCCGCCTTCTTGGGGAGCGGGCGCGTGAGGGAGCGCTCCGGGGCGTCCTTGGTCAGCTCGGAGAAGTCCGAGACCGACGCCCCTCGGCGTCCCGGTGTGGTCGGCTTGTACTTCCTCAGTGCCACCTGTACCTACTTCTGCTCGAAGATCTCGATCGAATCGCCCTCTGCCAGGGTGACAGTGGCCCGCTTCTGGTCGGGGCGCTTGCCCCGGGTGAACCGGAACCGCTTGGTCTTGCCCTTGCGGTTCATGGTGCTGACGCCGGTGACCCTCACGTCCCAGATCTGCTGGACGGCCTCCTTGATCTCGGTCTTGTTGGCGTCCGGGCGGACCAGGAACGTGTACCGGTTCTGCTCCAGCCCCGCGTAGCTCTTCTCCGAGACGACCGGCCGGATGATCACGTCACGAGGGCTCCTCACGGCTTCACCGCCTCGACCGCGTCCGCGGTGAACACCACCCAGTCGGCGTACAGGACGTCGTAGGTGGACAGGTTGCCCGGGAACACGACCTTCACGTGCCGGAGGTTCCGGAACGACTTCTCCACCACCTCGTCGGGCTCGGACAGGACCAACAGCACCAGTCCCTCGGCCCCCACCGACCCCAGGACCTCGAGCCCTTCCCTGGTGCTGGGCTCGTCGAACCGCAGGCCGTCCAGGATCCGGATCCGGCCCTCTCGGGCGCGGTCGGTCAGCGCCGAACGAAGGGCCAGCCGCTTCATCTTCTTGTTGACCCGCATCGCGTAGTCCCGGGGCTTGGGGCCGTGGGCGATGCCCCCACCCACCCACAGGGGCGAACGGATCGACCCGTGGCGGGCCCGCCCGGTCCCCTTCTGCCGCCACGGCTTGCGGCCCCCTCCGGAGACCTCCGCCCTGGTCAGCGTGGAGTGGGTGCCCCGGCGAGCGGCGGCCAGCCCGGCCACCACGACCTGGTGCATCACCGGCACGTTGACCTGCGCGTCGAACACGGCCGGGTCCAGCTCGCGCTGGCCCACCTTCTTGCCGCCCTGGTCCACGACGTCCACGGTGGCCATCAGGTTCCCGTCCGTTCCTTGGTCTTCACGCTGGAGCGCACCATCACCAGCCCGCCGGCGGGGCCGGGAACGGCCCCCTTCAGAAGGAGGAGGCCGCGCTCCGCGTCGGCCTCCACGACCTCCAGGTTCAGGACCGTCACCCGTTCATGGCCCATGTGCCCGGCCATCTTGGTCCCGCGGAACACGCGGGACGGCGTGGCACACGCGCCGATGGCCCCGGGGCTGCGGTGCTTCCGCTTGGTGCCGTGGCTGGCCCCCAGCCCCGCGAACCCGTGCCGCTTCATGACGCCCGCGAACCCCTTGCCCTTGGAGACACCGATCACGTCGGTTCGGTCGCCGGGCTGGAACACGTCGGCCCGGATCTCCTGGCCGGGCTCGTAGGAGTCCCCCCCGTCCAGGCGCAGCTCCACGAGGTGGCGAGTGGGGTCCGCATCCACCTTGGCGAAGTGGCCGGCCACGGGCTTGGTGGCCCTCCGGGGAGTGCCGAAGCCGAGCTGGACCGCCGCGTAGCCGTCGCGCTCGGTCGTCTTGACCTGGACGACCCGGCACGGCCCAGCCTTGATCACGGTCACGGGGACCGCCCGCCCCGTGTCCGTGAAGATCTGGGTCATGCCCAGCTTCTCGCCCAGGATCCCTTTCGCCATCGGTTCGCTCTCGGCTTCCTTCTCTCGTCGCTCTCTCCGTGTGGCGGTCGCTCGCTTCGCTCGCGCCTCGCTCCCTTACAGCTTGATCTGGATGTCCACCCCCGGGGACAGCGTCAGGCGCTGGAGCTCCTGCACCGTCTTCGAGGTGGCCTCGTGGATGTCGATGAGCCGCTTGTGCGTGAGCATCTGGAAGTGCTCGCGGCTGTCCTTGTCCTTGTGGGGGGACCGGATCACCGTGTAGATCGAGCGCTCCGTGGGTAGCGGCACCGGCCCCACGACCTTGGCGCCGGTCCGGGTCACGTGGTCCACGATCTCCCGGGCCGCGCGGTCGAGGGCCGCGTGGTCGTACGCCCTGAGCTTGATCCGGATCTTCGGTCCCGCCATGTGGCTGCTCGCTCGCTCCTCTCCTACTCCAGGACCTTCGTCACCCGGCCGGCCCCCACGGTGCGGCCACCCTCCCGGATGGCGAAGCGCAGGCCCTCCTCCATGGCGATGGGGGCGATGAGCTCCACGTTCATCTCCACGTTGTCCCCGGGCATCACCATGTC
>JBOGVZ010000077.1:0-155455 GCA_050692985.1 Actinomycetota bacterium | reverse complement strand
CTGGACTCCGAAGCGGATCTTCTGGTCGGTCTGGGAGTGGGAGCAGATGACTACATGACCAAGCCGTTCAGTCCACGCGAGCTCGTGGCCAGGGTCAAGGCGCTTCTCCGGCGGGTGGAGCGTCGGGCTCCAGCGGGAGGAACCATGGTCGTGGGCGTGTTGGAGATCGACCCGGCGTCGCGGCGCGTGCGGCGGGCCGGAGATGAGGTTGTGCTGACCCGGACCGAGTTCGACCTCTTGGTCGCGCTCGCCGAGCGCCCGGGCGAGGTACGGAGCCGCGATTGGCTCCTCTCGCGAGTGTGGGGATATCGAGACGCCTCTGGGGCGCGGACGGTCGACTCCCATGTCCGGGCCGTGCGTCGGAAGCTGGGATCCGAGACGATCCGGACCGTCCACGGGGTCGGGTACGCGCTTGAGGTGCCAGATCGATGAGGCCCCGTCGGCTGCGCCCGCTCGATCCGCTGTCCTCCATCAAGTTCAAGCTCAGCGTGGTCATCGTGGCGGCCGTCGGCGTGATCGTGCTGGTGCTTTCCTTCGGGCTTCGGGCGGACATGCCCGTCGTTCTGGTGGGGTTGGCGTCGGGTGTGTTGGCGCTGGGCGTCGTGCACATCCTGGCCAGGGGGATGACCTCGCCGCTCCGGGAGATGGCCGCGGCCGCCAGGGCCATGGCGCGAGGCGACTACTCGCGCCGGGTGACCGCCAGCTCCCGAGACGAGGTCGGCGAGCTCGCCAGGGCGTTCAACGCCATGGCGGCGGAGCTCGGCGAGACCGACAGGATCCGCCGCGATCTCGTCGCCAACGTCTCGCACGAGCTCCGGACCCCGATCACCGCCCTGCGGGCCGCCCTGGAGAATCTCGTGGACGGGGTCGAGCCTCCGGATCCCCACACGCTGCGTACGATGCTCGCCCAGGTCGACAGGCTCGGCCGGCTCGTGGGCCAGCTCCTCGACCTGTCCCGCATGGAGTCGGGCGGCGTTCCGCTGGAGCGGCGCTCGTTCGAGCTGAAACGGATGCTCGAGCAGGCCGTGGGCGAGTCGCGCCTCCACGCGACCCAGGGCACGGACCGCGGGGTGCGGCTGAAGGTGGAGGTCCGGCCCGCCGGGCTCCGGGCCGACGGGGACGCGGAGCGGATCCATGAGGTCGTCGCCAACCTGCTCGAGAACGCCGTTCGCCACTCGCCGGAGGGCGGAGAGGTAACGGTCCGTGCCCACGCCGATCCGAAGCACGTGTGGATCGAGGTGGCGGATCAGGGCCCCGGCATCCCCCGGGACGAGGCGTCACGGGTGTTCGAGCGTTTCTATCGAGCCGACTCCGCAAGGGCCGCCCGAGACGGGGGCACCGGCCTGGGGCTGGCCATCGCGAAATGGATCGTCGATGCCCACGGCGGGGACATCCGTGTGGAGCGCAACCAGCCCCGCGGGTGCCGGATGGTGGTCGTGCTGCCGACGGGAGCCACGTGAGCGTCGAGGGCTTCGGGACAGCGGTGGGCGGATCGACGGAGCTTGGCAGGGACGCGCCGATCCCTCGGGTGGCCGTGCCTACAGCTCTGGCGGTCGCGGTGGGTGCGGCGGCGACGATCCCCGGCCAGCCCATCGGACTCGGCGTGTTCCTGGTGGCGACTGGGAGCGCGATCGCGGTGTCGCTGTGGCGGCCACGGGAACTCAGCCTGAACGAGGCGATCCTCGGCATTTTGGCCCTCGTCCTGGTCGGGATGTCGGTGATCCGATCGGCCGAGTGGCTGCTGGCCCTCGATTTCCTCGGCGCCGTCGGGCTGGGCGCACTGGCCGTCACGGGCGGGGTGACGTGGGCAGAGGTGTTCGGGGCCGTTCCCACCGTGGTGGCTCGGTTGTTCGTCGCCGCCGGCTTCCTGGGTCGGCCGCTCGCCGGCGCCGCGGGCCGCCTGGGACGGCTCTCTCCGGCGCTCCGGGGAGCGGTCCTCGGCGCGGTGCTCCTGGCGGTGTTCGGGGGGCTCTTCGCCGCCGCCGACCCGGCCTTTTCTCACCTGGCCGGCCAGGTCCTCTTCCCCGAGTGGGACCTTTCCCTGCTCCCGGCCAGGATCCTGGTGTTCGGCGTAGTGCTTCTGGGCATCGTGAGCCTGGCCGCGGCGGGGCCTCGGTACATGGTGGCCCGCGGTGCGGTCCTCTCGCCGGCCCCGAGGCGTGGTCTCGTCCGCCTGGAATGGGCCGTGGCGCTGGGGCTCCTCGATCTGCTGTTCGCAGCGTTCGTGGCGGTGCAGATCGCCGTGCTGTTCGGTGGGCGGGACCACGTGCTCCGGACAGCCGGCCTGACGTACGCCGAGTACGCCCGACAAGGGTTCTTCCAGCTCGTCGCCGTCGCCGCGCTGACGCTCGGGGTGGTCGCCGGCGCGGTGCGGTGGTCCCGTCTTCAGCGGGCGGCCGACCGGCGGATCCTCCAGGCCCTGCTCGGTCTGCTCAGCGTGCTGACCCTGGTTGTCCTCGTCTCGGCGCTGCGGCGGCTGCTCCTGTACGAGGAGACCTTCGGATTCACGCGACTGCGGGTCTCGGTTCACGCCACGATCCTGTGGTTGGGGGCGCTGTTCATCCTCGTCCTGGTTGGAGGCGTCCTGTGGAAGGGCCGATGGCTTCCTCGAGCCTGCGTGATCCTCACCGCAACGGGCTTGCTCCTGTTCTCGCTGGCGAACCCCGATCGGCTGGTGGCCGAGCAGAACGTGCAGCGGTACGGGGCCACCGGTGAGTTCGATCTCCCCTATGCGGCCGGGCTCAGCCCCGACGCGGTGCCAGCGTTCGACTCCCTTCCGGCATGGTTGCGTGACTGTGCCCTTCAGCCGCATGCGGATCTCCGAAGTGATCAGGACTCCGTCTTTGGATGGAACCTGGCACGGGAGCGGGCTCGCCGGGTCCTCACGGGCCAGGGTATGCCGTCGTGCCGGATCCCCTCCGGAGCTCCCGCGAGCGGGTTCTGATGCGCGCCGTCACGACCGAGCTGGTGGTGAAGGCCGATGAGCGGTTCGGATTCGTCGACGTGACGCAGCCCTTGCGGCGGTCGGTGAAGGACGCCGGCATCGGGGATGGCTGCGTGGTGGCGTTCTGCGCCCACACGACCTGCTGTCTCCTGATCAACGAGTGGGAGGAGGGCGCGCTGGCTGACCTCCGACGGCGCATCGAGGTCCTCGTCCCCTCCGATGACGTCTACGCGCACGACGATCTCCAGAGCCGACGGCAGAACCTGGAGGATGGCCACGAGAGGCCCAACGGCCGTTCTCACGTCGCGCAGATGCTGCTGGGAGGCTCGTCGCACGCCATCCCGCTCTCACGGGGGGAACCGGCGTTCGGCCGATGGCAGCGGCTCCTGCTCCTGGAGCTCGACGAGCCCAAAGAGCGGCACGTGCTGTTGCACGTCTTCGGCGAATAGCTGTCCCGCGGAGGCGGAGACGCGGTGAGGCCGGGTTAGGGTGCCTCGGCCTCGCTTCGTGCGAGAGGGGGGATTCGAACCCCCACGCCCTTCCGGGCACCGGCTCCTAAGGCCGGCGCGTCTGCCGTTCCGCCACTCTCGCCCCCGGCGAGTATAGGCCGGGGTTTGACCCTCTCTACCTGCGCTGGCTAGGGTCACGGCGATGGAGACCGACCCGCCTCCGCCGCCAAGCACGTACGGGCCCTTGCCGGTTCCGCCGCCAGCTTCCCATGCGCCGCCGGAGGCCGCCCCACCTTCGGGAGCCGGTGCGAGGACGGGCGCGGCGGTCGTCCTCTTCCTTCTCGGCGCCGCCTCGGTGGCCTACAACGGCTGGGATCTGTGGTTCCTGGCCGAAGACCTGGAGAACTTCGACCGGGCCGGGATGGGCTCGGTCGGGTCCGCCCTGCTGGCCATCGACGGCGCCCTGATCGTCTTCGGCCTCCTCCAGGTAGCCGGCGGGGTGGGGATCCTGGCGAAGCGGTCGAGGGGCCCGGGGCTCGGGCTGGCCGGCTGCGCGGGGGCCGTGCTCGGTTGGGTAGCGTTCCTCGTCCTGGTGGTGGGGCGGGAGCTACTGGCTGGGGTCAGCGTCACCGCTTGGGTCATGATGCTGATCTCGGTGTCCGGCTCGGTGCTGGCCGGCGGCCTGCTCCTGGTCGGCCGGGCGTCCGCAACCTCATCTGCCCAAACCGCTTAGGGCCCGCGAGGGCCGGGGACGAGTCCATGAGACGGGCCTGAGGGCCGCTGTCAAGCATCAGCCGGAGTCACCGTCAAGGATCACCCGGAGCCGGTGTCAGGGATCAGCCGGAGCTCCGTCAACCATCAGGTGACGCCGGAACGTCCAGCATCACCCGGAACACGACATCAGCTAGTGGGCCGCACAGGACTCGAACCTGTAACCTTGGGATTAAGAGTCCCCTGCTCTGCCAAATTGAGCTAGCGGCCCGGGACGGGTGACCGAGGGGACTCGAACCCCCAACCTCCGGGACCACAACCCGGCGCTCTGACCAGTTGAGCTACGGCCACCACGCACAGCGATTGTAGCAGCGGCAGCGGAGCGATCATCACGTCCATCCGGACCGGCGCAGGCGGATCGGCCGCTTTCGACCCCTTGACCGGAGCCCGGCGGGAGGCTACCCTTCATCCGCTTCATCGGGAAGGGGGAGCTCCATGTCTGCACATCTATCCGCCCGTGCGGCCTTCGTCGCCGGCGCGCTGGTCGCCGGACTCCTGCTGGTCGTGCCTCCGGCCGCCGCGGCGCCGAAATGCTTCGGCAAGGCGGCCACGATCGTGGGCACCGGCGGCAAGGACGAGCTGATCGGGACGCCCGGGCCGGACGTCATCGTGGGACTCGGCGGGAAGGACCTGATCATCGGTCTCGGTGGCGACGATCGCCTGTGCGGCGGCGGCGGGAACGACGAGATGGGCGGCGGCGGCGGGAACGACAAGATGAATGGCGGCGACGGGCACGACCTGGTGGCCGGCGAGGGCGGCAAGGACCTGGTCCTCGGGGCGGACGGGAGCGACCTCCTCTACGGTGGGGCCAAGGCCGACGTCCTGAAGGGTGGGAAGGGGGTCGACTTCCTGTTGGGGAACAAGGGCAACGACATCCTGCGTGGCGGCCCCAACCTGGATGTGCTGTTCGGCCAGCAGGACAACGACACGCTGGACGGGGGGGCGGGCTTCGACTGGGGATCCTTCCTGTTCAGCAACAACAAGGCGGGCATCGACGCCAACCTGGCCACCGGGGTCGCCACGGGGGAGGGGACGGACAAGCTGAAGGCCGTGGAAGCCCTGGAAGCATCGCAGAAGGTCAACGCTCCCGACCGGCTGACCGGGAACTCCAGCTTCAACACCTTCTTGCCCTACGGGGGCGACGACCTCGTCGACGGAGGTCCCAACGACGACCTGATCTCCTACTACTGGACGGAGAACGCGGTGCAGGTGGACCTGGGGCTTGGGACCGGCACCGGCGAGGGGAACGACACGCTCATGGCCATCGAATGGGCCGAGGGAAGCGCCCACGGCGACACCCTCACGGGGAGTGCCGGCGACAACGGCCTGCTGGGTGGGAAGGGCAACGACGTCCTGTTCGGGCTCGAGGGAGATGACTTCCTGCACGGCCAGGGGGGGACGGACGACGGTGACGGCGGGGCGGGGACCGACGAGTGCGTCAGCATCGAGAACCCGGTCGACTGCGAGACGGTCTCGTCCCCGTTCCGTGCCGCCCTTCGTCCCGGTTCGTCCGCTCTTGTCCGGGACCACGTGCTCGCCGGCTCGGGCCCGTCGGCCCGAGCTGCGGTAGCTTGGAGGCCATGACGAGACCTGGACGTGTGAGCGCCACCCTGGGGGCTGCCGCCCTGATGGTGTCGGCGTGGGCCATCGCCGCGCCGCCGGCGGCTGCCGCGGCCAGGTGCCAGGGGAAGAAGGCCACGATCGCGGGGACGAACGGTCCCGACGTCCTCCGGGGGACGCCGAAGCGCGACGTCATCGTGGGCCGCGGGGGCAACGACTTCATCTACGGCCTCGGTGGCAACGACATCATCTGCGGGAACGGGGGCGTCGACGTGATCCGGGGCGGCCCGGGCAACGACCTCATCGTGGCCGGGGCGGGGAGCGACTTCGTGTTCGGCAACAAGGGCAACGACGAGATCCTGGGGGGCGGCGGCGCCGACGTGATCCGGGGCGGCCCGGGCAACGACCTCATCGTGGCCGGGCCGGGGAACGACTTCGGCTACGGGGGCAAGGGCAACGACGAGATCCTGGGGGGCGGCGGCGCCGACCTGGTCGCCGGCGACGAGGGCAACGATGTGGTGAACGGGGGCGCCGGGAACGACTCCGTGTACGGGGGCGTCGGCGACGACGAGGTCATCGATACCCAGGGGGACCTGAACCTGCTGTACGGCAACGCGGGGAACGACGTCCTCACGGGCGGTGACGGCCAGGAGTACCTCCTGGGGCAGGGCGGCGACGACATCATCGATGGCGCCGGAGGACCCTTCGACATCGTCTCCTACTTCTTCGCCGCGAACGCGAACGGTGTCGAGGTGAACCTGGCGACCGGCAGCGCCCTGGGCGAGGGGTCCGACACGATCAGGAACGTCGAGGCCGTGGAGGGGTCCCAGCAGAGCGATCAGCTCTACGGAAACGACGGCAACAACTTCTTCTACCCCCTCCTGGGCGACGACTTGGTGGTCGGAGGAGGCGGCACCGACATGGTGTCGTTCTTCCGTTCGACGGAGCCGGTGACCGCGGACCTGTCGAATGGCTCGGCCACCGGGGAAGGGTCGGACCTCCTGACGAGCATCGAGGACCTGGACGGCACGGAGCTGGATGACACCTTGATCGGTGACATCGGTGCCAACGCGCTGCTCGGTCGGGGCGGCGACGACAACCTCTCGGGGGGCTTCTGGGACGACTTCCTCCACGGTGGGGACGGCACCGACACGGGCGACGGCGGGCTCCCCGGTCTGGAGGGGGACGTGTGCGTGAGTATCGAGATCCCCACGAACTGCGACAACCTGAGCCAGGGGCCGCCGCTGCTTCCCCTCCCCGAGCTTCCGCCGCTGCCAATCCCGATCCCGCCGCTCCCCATCCCGCCCCCGCCGCCACCCGGCTCCTAGGCCGGGGCATGGAGGGCCGGGCGTTCGTCGGCGGGCAGTGGGTCGAGGGGCGGGCCCGGGACACCCTGGAGGTTCACAGCCCCGCGACCGGTGAGGCGCTGGGGAGCGTGCCCGTGTCCACCGCCGAGGACATCGACCGGGCCGTCCGTGGAGCCAGGAGCGGACAGGAGGCCCTGGAGTCCATGACGGTGTTCGAGAGGGCTCGCCTCCTTCACCGGGCCGCGGAGCTGATGGAGGAGCGGAAGGAGGAGCTCGGTCGCCTGCTGTCGCTCGAACAGGGCAAGCCCCTGCGGACCGAGGGCATCGCGGAGATCGAGGAGTCGGCGGAGAACTTCCGCGTCGCGGCGGAGGACGCCAAGCGACTGACCACGGAGGTCCTGCCCTCCGAGGACCCGAACAAGAAGATGTTCACCTTCCGGAAGCCGAACGGTGTCTATGCCGTGATCACGCCGTGGAACTTCCCGTTCGTGATCCCGTCCGAGCTGCTGGCCCCGGGCCTGGCCGGTGGGAACGCCTGCATCCTGAAGCCCTCGGAGCACACGCCGCTGATGGGACAGCGCATGATGGAGATCCTGGAGGAGGCGGGGTTCCCGGCCGGGTCCGTGTCGCTGGTGTTCGGTGAGGCCCCCACGGGGCAGGCCCTGGTGACCCATCCGGGGGTCGATGCGATCGCCTTCGTGGGCTCGCACGAGACCGGCGAGGCCATCGTGCGGGCCGCAGGCCTCAAGCGCACGCTGATGGAGCTTTCGGGCAACGGGCCCCAGGTCGTCCTCGACGACGCGGACCTCGGGGCCGCGGCGAACCTGGCCACGTTCGGAGCGACCTACGTCTCGGGCCAGTGCTGCGTGGCCACCGAGCGGGTCCTGGTGGCCCAGCCGGTGCACGACGAGTTCGTGGAGCTGGTGCTGAAGGAGGCCGCGCGGGTCAAGCTGGGCCACCCGCTCGAGGACGACACCACGATGGGTCCTCTCAACAACCGTCCGGTGGCCGAGAAGGTGGAGGCCCACCTGGAGGATGCCCGCCGGCGAGGGGTGCAGGTCCTGGCCGGAGGCCGCCGGGCCGAGGGGTTCCCCACGGACCTATACTACGAGCTCACGGTGTGCGACCGGGTCGGGACCGACACGCTGCTGTTCCGGGAGGAGTTGTTCGGGCCGGTGGTCCCGGTGACCACCTTCGCCACCGACGAGGAGGCCATCGAGCTGGCCAACCGCTCGCACCTGGGTCTCCAGGCCTCCGTGTTCACCTCCAGCCTGAAGCGGGCGTTCACGTTCGTGGACCGCCTGCGGGCGGGGAACATCGTGGTCAACGACACCACCGACTACTGGGAGGCGATGGAGCCCTTCGGCGGGGCGTCGGGGACGCGGACCGGGTGGGGGAGGGTCGGCGGGAAGTGGGGTCTCATGACATGACCGACCTGCGGACCGCGGTGATCGACTACCACAACACCCGCGACTGACGGCCCCCGTCAGGATCCGGAGGGTTCGAGGTTGGAACCCGGCTCATCCTCACAGTACTCGATCCCTCCGAAGAACCACCCGCCCTGGCCGTCGAACCGATACCAGGCGACCGCCGTGATCTCGCCGTCGCGGACGACCCGGAAGCGACGGGGAGCGGCGTCCGGGTATCCTGCCGGCTCGACGACGTCCCCGTCGCTGAACCCGGGCACCGCCTCCGGCAGCTCCTCCCTGGCCAGGTGCAGGGGATCCCGAGGCTCTCCGAGGTGCCGACCGCCCTCAAGATCTTCCCTGTAGTCGGGATGCTCACCGGTCGGGTAGAGACACCCGAGCCTCATCGGCACCCAGAGGTCGTCGGGGTCGTTGACCTCCCAGGAGGTCCATGGCCCGTCGTCCTCCGGATAGACGTTCGCTCGAACGCAGATCACGTCCCACCGCCCCGGGCCGAACTCGGAGACCGTAGCCTCGGAGATCCCCTCGGGCGCCTGGTGGAGATGCCGGATCGCGGCATCGACCCGCAGGTACACGGCGCGCTCGCCCTCCCCGCGGTTGTCGATGCGCACGTGAACCCCGTCTCGTTGCGTTTCGACGACCGGGGTCTCCACGAGGGTGCGGTCCTGCTCGCACACCATCCGCCCCTCCGCGTGGCCGGCGGCCCCGCCACCCGGTGGAGCACACCCCCCCAGAGCCATCGCCGCCAGGGCCACCACGACCCCCGATCTGGTCATGTCTCTTCGACGGGCCACGCCATGCTCAGGTTCCACGATGAGATGGAGGTATGTCGTCCTGACGTCGAGCTGTGCGCCGGGAGGGATTCGAACCCCCGACCCGCTGCTTAGAAGGCAGCCGCTCTGTCCCCTGAGCTACCGGCGCTCGGACACGATTGTAGGTGAGATCGGCTCCCCGACCGGGGGGCTACTCGCGGGGAAGGCGGATCGTGAACGTCGATCCGCGGCCGGCCGAGCTCGACCCGGCTCGCCCCTCTTGAGCCTGGAGCGGGGCGAAGGCGTACCATCCTTCTGTGGGCGGCTCAGCGGTGGGTGCACTCGAAGCGGGGCGCGACGCGCTGGATCGGCACGCGTGGGACGAGGCCTACGACGTCCTGTCCGAGGCCGACCGAGCTGCGCTGCCGGCGGACGGGCTTCGGATGCTGGCCGAGGCGGCGTGGTGGTCGGCACATCCCGACATGGCGATCGAGGCCCTGGAGCGAGCCTACGGAGCCTACCTGAGCGCGGGAGATCGGTCCCAGGCGGCCATGATGGCCTACCGGCTGGCCGAGCAGCACGGCATGCGCATGGCCATGCCGCTGGCCGGTGGGTGGATGGCCAAGGCCGAGCAGCTCGCCGCCGAGGAGCCGGACTCACCGGTCCACGGGTGGTTGGCGTGGATGCGAGGGCTCCTGGCCACCATCATGCACGGCGATCTCGACGGCTCCATCACCCATTACGACCAGGCCCTGGAGATCGCAGCCCGGACGGGGGATCGCAGCCTCCACGGGAAGAGCCTCCACGACAAGGGCCACACCCTGCTGATGAAGGGCGATGTGGGCCAGGGGATGGCACTGATGGATCAGGCCATGGTCGCGGCCGTCGGCGGAGAGATGGAGGCCACCGACGCGGGCTACGTGTACTGCGGGATGATCGCCGCCTGCTCCCGCCTCGGTGACTACGCGCGCGCGGCCGAGTGGACCGAGGCCACCACCCGGTGGTGCGAGCGCCACTCGATCACCGGGTTCCCCGGGATCTGCCGGGTCCACCGGGCGGAGCTGATGCGCGTCCGCGGGTCCTGGCCCAGGGCCGAGGAGGAAGCCCGGATGGCGTGTGAGGAGCTTCCTCGGTTCAACTTCCTGTCGGGGCTGGGATACGCGTGGTTCGAGATCGCCGAGGTTCGGCGGCGGATGGGAGACCTCGGTGCCGCGGAAGAGGCCTACGCCCGCGCGCACGAGTTCGGCCACACCCCCCAGCCGGGGCTCTCACTGCTCCGGTTGGCCCAGGGCAAGGTGGCGGCCGCCGTGGCCGGCATCCGGCAGGCCCTCGGTGAGATCAACGAACCCCTGTCGCGGGTGAAGCCCCTGGCCGCCCAGGCCGAGATCGCCCTGGCCGCCGGGGACCTCGAGGTGGCCGCGTCGGCGGCGGCCGAGCTCGAGTCGATCGTGAACGAGTTCGAGGCCACCGCGCTCCACGCCATGGCCGCCTGCGTGAGCGGCGCCGTCCGCCTGGCCCAGGGTGACCCCCAGGGTGCCCTCCCGGCGCTCAGCCGGGCCCGGCAGGGCTGGCAGCAGGTCGAGGCTCCCTACGAGGTGGCGGAGGTGCGGCTGCTGCTGGCGAGGGCGCACCGGGCCATGGGGGACGACGAAGCGGCCCTCATGGAGGCCCGGGCGGCACGGGCCGCGTACGAGCGCCTGGGGGCGAACCTGGGCGCAGCTCAGGCCGGAGCGCTCCTCGGCGAGATGGCGGCCTCGGCCGATGGCCCGGAGCGCGTCAAGCGGGCCTTCATGTTCACCGACATCGTCAAGTCCACGGACCTGGTGGGGGTGATCGGCGACGAGGCCTGGGAGGACCTCCTGACCTGGCACGACCAGACGCTCCGCTCGCTGTTCGCCACGCACCGGGGCGATGTGGCTCACCACACGGGTGACGGGTTCTTCGTGGCCTTCGAGGACACGCGGTCGGCCATCGCCGCCGCCGTGGCCGTCCAGCGCGCGCTGGCCGAGCACCGGCGGGCCCACGGGTTCGCCCCGCAGGTGCGTATCGGGATCCACGCCGCGGAGGCGACCCGCCGGGGGTCCGACTATGGCGGGGGGGAGGTCCACAAGGCAGCCCGGATCGCCGCCCTGGCGGAGGGAGGAGAGATCCTGGCCACCGCGGAGACGGTAGCCGAGGCGGACGCGCAGGCCTCCGGGTCCCGCGAGGTCACCCTCAAGGGCATCGCCGAGCCGGTCCAGGTGGCCAGCGTCGCCTGGCGGTAGGCCCTGGTCCGCGGGGCCGGTCACCCGGGGGGCTCCTCCGACAGGGCATACCCGGCGGCCCGCTGAATCCATGGCCCCGCCCTCCTGCAAGGCCTGCTCGACCGCCTGGTCGCCGATGGCCTTCCGAGCTTCCCGGAGCACGTCCCCGGGCATCAGCCACTCGGGCGGGGGTCCTCCCCCCAGGGACTCTCGCCCGGCCCGGGCCGCGCCCACCAGCCGAACCGCGCGCTCGTGATCCCCTTCCGCTGAGGCCACCGAGCCCAGGGCCTCGAGCGGCTCGAGCATCCCGGCCTCGTTCCCGACCGCGAGGAACAGGCGGATCGACTGGCGATAGTGCTCCGCAGCCTCCTCCAGGTTGCCGGATAGCCGCTCCAGCTGTCCCATCACGTGGTGGCCGCCGGCCATCAGGAACGATTCCCCGGAGCCCATGGGGGCCGTGACGTTCTTCTCGATCAGTGGCCGGGCCCGGTCGGGATCGCCCTCCATCAGGAGGTAGTAGCCGACCTCTCCCCGGTACCGGTCGGCGTCGTCGGTCGCCCCGGCCTCCTCGAAGAAGGCGATGGCCTCCTGGGCTAACCGCCGTCCGGACGGGATGTCGCCCCGGAGCGGTCCCATGTACGACAGGTTCACCAGGGCCCGGGCGATCAGCAGCGGGTCCCCCAGCTCCCGGGCGATGGCCACGGCTTCCTCGTACGCTCGCTCCGCCGCCGGGTAGTCGCCCTGCCAGTAGGCGATCCCTCCGAGCCCGGTCAGGCCCTTGAGCCGAGCCTCAGTGCGGACGGAGGCGCTCGGGAGGTCCAGCAGCTCGTCGAACCACGCGCGGGCCTCCCGGAAGTGGGCTCGCTGGTGCCAGAAGCGCCACACCGAGGAGGCCAGCCTGAGCCCGGTGTCGGCGTTGTCGCTCTCGATCGCCCAGCGAAGGGCGCCGCGGATGTTGTCGTGCTCGATCGTCAGGGTGCGGAGCAGGGTGGACGCCTGGGGACCGGTGAGGCCAGGCTCCATCCGCTCGGCGAGCTGAAGGAAGTGGGCGGCGTGCCGCCGGGCCAGCTCCTCGCGGTCGCCGCGGTCCGCGAGCCGCTCCTGGGCGTACTCGCGGATCGTCTCCAGCATCATGAACCGCGGCTCTCCGTGGTCCACCTCGACTTGCCGGATCAGGCTCTTGTCCACCAGCGAGGCCAGGCCCTCGAACGTGTCCGTGCCCGATGCCAGGGAGCACACCTGCTCCATCGCCTCCAGTGTCCCTCCACCGGTGAACACCGAGACGTGCTCGAACAGGCGCTGCTCGTCCTCGTCCAGCAGGTCGTAGCTCCATTCGATCGTCCCCCGCAGGGTCTTCCGACGGCCCGATGCGTCCGCCACCCGGGAGGTCAGCAGGGGGAGCCGACTCTCCAGCCGACCGAGGATCTGGGCGGGCGTGAGGATCTTGATCCGGCTGGCCGCCAGCTCGATGGCCAGGGGAAGCCCGTCCAGCCGGGCACAGATCTCGGCCACGGCCGGGGCGTTCTCGTCGGTGACCTGGAAGGAGGGCTTCACTGCCGTGGCCCGGTCGGTGAACAGGGCCACGGCCTCGTACCTGGTAAGGGCGGAGAGGTCGGGGGGGGTGCTCGGGGTCGGGGAGACGCAGCGGCGGGACCGGGAACTCGTGCTCCCCCTCCCGGTGGAGGACGGCCCGGCTGGTGACCAGCACCTGCACCCGCGGCACGGCGCGGAGCCGGCGGCAAGGGCCTGCGGCGGGCGGTCACGGCGGTGTTCGGCGACCAGGCACTGGTGCATCGCTGCCGACTCCACAAGGAACGGAATGTCTGTGACCACCTGCCCCACGACGTCCGCCCCCTGGTGCGCCGGCGGATGCGGAGGGCCTGGGCCGAAGGGGACTCCGCCAAGGCCCTGGGAAGGCTGAAGGCCCTCCAGGCGTGGCTGGAGGAGCGGTGGCCGGGGGCGGCCGCCTCGCTGGCCGAGGGGATGGAGGAGACGCTCACCATCAACCGCCTGGGGGTGGGCGGGTCCCTCGCCCGGACGCTCTCGTCGACGAACACGGTGGAGTCGGCGATCTCGGTGGCCCGGACCGTGACCCGCAACGTGAAGGTGGCGGAACGGGAAGATGGTGCTGCGGTGGGCCGCCGCCGGCCTGGAGGTCGCCCAGCGGCAGTTCCGGCGGGTGAACGGCTACCGGGAGATCCCGCAGCTCGTCTCGGCGCTCAGGGCTCACGTCGGGAACGTGTCAGAGGTGGATGGTAAGGTTGCGTAGTCGATCGGAAGGTCGCCGCTCGAAGTTCCACGGCGGCCGGGACATCCTCGGGATGTCTTGGGAAGGTCGCCTAAGGAAGCGTCTGTCTAACCCTGACCCCCCAGAATCCAGTTTGGTGTGAGGCCGCTACTGCTCAAGATAGCCTTCGCCCGCTCCGCATTGTCATATCGCAGGTCATTTAGCTCTGGGTCCGGATCCTCCCACACCTTGTGGGAAAACAGTCGGTCGAGCAACTTGTCAACCACGGATAGATCCTCCGCGTTAAGCTCTCGATAGAAGACCCGACGACGCTCCTCGCTCTGGAACAGTTGCAGCGAGGGGGCGATAGCGTCTCTGAGGAAGGGGACCCATGCGCGCAGGGCTCCAGCAGAGAACTGGCGGGCCGCTCGCTTATGGGCCGCGTCTGCCGCATCGGGATTCCATCTCCCGTCAAGCGCCTTGTCCACGACGGCATTGAACAAGTGGACGATGTGTTCACGCTCTTCATCCCGGTGATATCCTTCGCTCTCGAACTCGTCTTCCAACGGAGGAGGCGCCAGAAACTCTGCGAAAAACGTCTTCTCCAGACGCGACATGGTCAATGGATTCTTACGTCCCCGATTCTCTTCAACAATGTAATCGCGTAGCCGATTATCGGGGTGTTCAAGGATGTCCCGGTAGATGACCGACCGAATCCTCTTAAGCGCCACGGCCTTGGAGATGTTCGCGCGAGCGCGCATGAACTCAAGGAAGGCTCTCTCTGTCTTTGGTCCGGGGGTCTGAAGAAAGGCTTCCCAATCTTCGTGCGCCAGATCCGCGTATTTCTCAAGCAACGTGGAGGTGTAGAAAGGCATCTGTCGAAGTTTGTCGTGTGCGGTGAGGTTGGTTTCCTTTATTCTTCGGACATCAGGATCCAAGTACACCTTGCAATCGACAAATGACCTTCCCGCCCAGACCTGTGCGGCGGCCTTGTGCTGTCCATCGAACAAGAGAATTTGCTGATCAACGAGCCGACATATCGCCGGTGCGAGCTGTGTGTGCCGGCGAAGGTGACGGTAGAGCTCCCAAAGCCGCTCGGGTTCCAACGCTCTCGGCTGAAGCTTGACGTCATTCTGGATGTTACGAACGGGTAGGAGGCAGAAGAAGTACTTCTCTGCCGTGGCCGGATCTTCCTGCAAGGGTACAGTTCGAGGACCCTCCTCAAGGAAGAGCTTGATCTCTCATCCGTTATCTCGGTATCCAAAGCCTGGCCAAACTTTCCCTCTCCCAGACGCACGGACAAGAGATCGTCAAGGCGTCTCTTCTTCACTCCCTCGAAGAAACGCCGGAGCTCGATGCGGTCCCGGTACTCTCCCAGAGACAGCGTCCTCTTCTCTCGATTGTGCTTCCGGCAAACTGCGGCAATATTGGCGACGGTCGATTCCCCGCCTTCCGAATACGGATGGACATGATCGAACTCGAGCTCGTCCTCGCTGTCCACTGGATGATTGTCGATGAAACAGTGAAGCCCCTGACGAGCAAGTACTTCCCGCTTCTCAGCTTCGGAGATTTGCCTTCGCTCAGGTGCCATCTCCCATCTCCTCGCTTAGCGATCCTCGCCTTGCGGAACGATAGCCATCCAGCAGACTAGATGCACATCATCAGGGACGATAACCGGCAACGGCTTGACGGCGGGGCTTGGCTCTAGCCCCAACTCCTGGGCACGGGCCATGACGGCCACCGCTTGCTCTACGGGGTCGTCGGAGGAGCGGATCGCTTCTCTGACTATCGCCAGGATCCGCGGCCCGTACGGCTGCTCCACGGCGTCAACGAGGCGGTCGATCTCGTCTTGCGGCATCTCTGGAGGAGGATAGTCACGGAGGAGCCTCGCCGCGTCTCGCATACCTTCAGTGGATTCAGGGCTAGTGAGCATGTGCTTCTTGTCCAACGTCGCATCGAACTCTCGGACAGGTCGGACGCGCCAGGGATGCGAAGGATCGCCGAAGCCGGGATGGGCGCGTAGCTTCTGAAACACTTCACCCGAGTCGGGGCTTGGGAGAAGCGGGAACGCTGCGCCGGTTGCCCAGGTGCGAAAGTCCTTGACTGGGAATTCCACCGGCTTCTTTTCGTGGCCATCCAGAAAATGGGAGAGGCTGGCGAACGGACCCCGAAGCCGAACTTGTCCGTCCTCGACCCGACCCTTGCGAATCGTCACCAGACCCAGAGTCCACTGAGGATGTACGTCCTCGAAAGCCCACTGCCGGTTGTTGAGAAGGAGTGTGACGTCTTCAAACAGACCCTCATCGAGCACGGCCGCACGCCAGTCCGCTGATCCAGAGGCAGCAAGAGCCGACCGCGGCAAGACGACGCCCATGAGTCCGCCATTCCGCAAGAGATGCCAGAATCGCCAGGCGAAAGCCTTGTAGAGGTCAGGGTCGCCGCGGCCCATCCCCGGATACGGACCCTTCGTCAGAATCTCCCGAAGCCAGTCGGTTTCTTGCTCCTCCCGCTCATACTGCTCGAGGAGATCCGGCCGCTGGGGCTTCAGAGCGGCGATCTCGGCATTCTGTTGCCCGACCGGGAGAGATCGAATCCCAGGAAAGCGAAGCCCCCACCAGCCGTGCTCCTCGATCTTCACCTTCTCCCATGGCGGGTTGCCGATAATGAGGTCGAATCCCGGCGTGTCGCGCAGGAAGACCTCAGGGAAGGCAATCGGGAAGTGGAGACTGTGCAACTCGTCCGCGAGTTCCTCGGCTACCGCACGCCCTTTGTGCTGGAGGACATCCTTCTCCGTAAACGAGGCGAAGCGAGCCACCTTGCTCAGCCGCATGGCAATAAGCAAGTCAAACAGGATATGGGCTGGTTCGATGGCCTTCTCGGCCGCGGCATGGGCCTTCCGAGCCTCCCTAATCTCCGCCGCAGTCGCGTCCGAGGTTCGGGCCTGCCGCTTCAGGTCGTCCTCGGCCTTCCCCAGCAGCTCCACAACCTGTTCCCGGAAGATCGATACGGTGCCCGTGTGTGCTTCGGCAGCCGCGGGATCGAGGATCTCGACCGCCTCCTCGATGGCACCGATGCCGGTGAGGCTGTTCCCCTCAAGCAGGTTGTGGTTCAGGAAGCTCAGCGGCAGCCCTCGGACGAAGGTATGGATCCACACGGCCAGCCGGGCGAGTTCCACAGCGATCGGATTCAGATCAACCCCGTAGATGCACCGGCGGGCAACCTGCCGCCTCAGCAGGCTCGCGTGCTCGATCTCCTGCCCGATGCCATGTTCACCGAGCGCCTCGTGGGCGGCCGCCCGAAGACGCTCGAGTTCCTTGATGATGCCCGGTAGCGGATGCTCGGCGAGGAAGCTGGACAGCCGAGCCTCGATCCGGTCGACCGCCGCCACGAGGAAGTGGCCGGATCCCATGGCGATGTCCGCCACCCGAAAATCGAAGAACGCCTCCGCGGCCTGCGCCTCCTCGTCTGCCTGAGCCAGATCCTCAAGTCGCTGGATGTGCTCGTCCAGCGCCGGCTCCAGAGCGTTGTCCAGGAGGTGTTCCACTGCGAATGGCTTCGTGAAGTAGGAACCACTCGCCTTCCGAGTTCCCGCCCGGCTTCGGAGGTAGATCTCGCCTGCTTGAACCACGACCTCGTCCCCCTTCTTCGCAGGGACGTAGGTGTCGTTCCGGTCGAGGGTGAGGTCGGAGGGGGCGACGGCGAGGTCCGACTCCAGCAGGCCCTCGTAGATCGTGCCGAACTCACGAACGGAAAGGGTTCGGAAGTCCACCGGGCCGTACCCCTCGGACCCCTCGTCGACCAGCAGCCCGAGAAGGGCAGGTCCGACCTCGGCGTTCATCAGGTCGAGCTCGTAGACCGCGGCCCCTGCTGCGCTGACGGCGTGGTCCGCGCTGAACAGGCCGCCGTTGTACGGCGGAACGGCCCATTCCCTATTTTCCTTGTCAACGGCCTTGAAGAGCTGAAGAAGCCCACTCCAGAGATCAGTCGCCTTCTCATCGAAGTCAACGGTCCCATCGTTCCGGCGGGATGCCAGGTCGACCGCGATGGTCTTAATTTAAGGGCGTGTTGCTGATAGCGCCCGTTGGATCGGCGTGATCTGCATCGATGAGCAGGGCAGGAAGCACCTCCTGGGCCTGCGGGAGGGGACCACCGAGAACAAGGGGGTGTGCCGGGCCCTGCTGGCGGACCTTGTGGACCGGGGCCTGGACACATCCGGCGGGGTCCTCGTGGTGATGACAGTCGCTCCACGGCGGCGCCGGCGTCCACGACTTGCTCGAAGTTGTCGAGCACCAGCAGGACCTGTTTCTCGCACAGGTGGTCGAGGAGGGTGGCTTCGAGCCCCCGCCCCACCTCCTCCATCACGGCCAGGGTGTCGGCGATAGCCGAGACCACCAGCACGAGGTCGGCGATGGGCGCCAGATCGACGAAGTAGGCGCCGTCGGCGAACTCGGTGAGCATGTCCGCCGCCACATGGAGGGACAGCCGGGTTTTCCCGGTCCCACCGGCGCCAGTGAGGGTCAACAGGCGGACGCCGCCTCGCAGGAGGCCCTCGATCTCGGCCATCTCCTCCTCGCGGCCCACGAAGGAGGTGAGCTGGAGGGGGAGGTTGTGGGGACGAGCGTCCAGGGTCCTCGGCGCCGGGAACTCCGCGGGGAGTCCATCGATGACCAGTTGAAACAGGCGCTCCGGGTGGGCCAGGTCCTTCAACCGGTGCTCACCCAGGTCCCGGAGGGAGACGCCCGCGGGGAGGCCCTTGTCCACCAGGGCTCGTGTGGCATCCGACAGGAGCACCTGGCCCCCGTGCCCCGCCGCGGCGATGCGGGCCGCTCGGTTGACGTCGATCCCCACGTAGTTTTCTCCCCCCAGGCGCCCTTCCCCGGTGTGGAGGCCGATCCGAACGGCGACGGTGACCCCGTCCGGCCAGTCTTCCCCGGCCAGGCGTCGCTGGACCTCCACGGCAACCCTCACCGCGTCGGCCGGGGCGGGGAACGCCAGGAAGAACGAGTCGCCCTCGGTGCCGACCTCCCGGCCGTCGGTCTGGGCCAGCGCGGCCCGGACGACAGCGCCGTGGGCATCCAGCAGGTCGGAGTACGCGTCGCCCAGTCGCTGGAGGAGCTTGGTCGATCCCTCGATGTCGCTGAACAGGAACGTGACGGTTCCGGTAGGCAGATCCCGCTCCACCATGGTCGAAGGATAGCCGCTGCGCCGAGCGGTTCGGCCTCGGGTGGCTCGTCCGCTTGACCTGGTATGGACCTTCCCCGATAGTGGCCCGTCGAGGGGAGAGGAGGGATCTCATGGGCATGTTCACCCCGATCGGGTGGTCCAAGAGGCCGGCCACCTGGCTGTACGTCACCGCGGTCTTCGAGTTGATCCTGGCGGGCGTGTTCGCGGTGATCGGGTACCGCAGCCCGCTGTTGCGGAGCGGCTTCTACCTGACCGCGGCCATCCTGGGCGGCGTGGGGCTCCTGCTGCTCCTGTGGGCCCGGCGGTGGCGGCGGGGGTACGTCGAGGCTCAGCGCATCAAGACGCAGGGCGTCTCGGGGACGGCCCGGGTGGTGAGCATGCGCCAGACCGGCGCGTACCTGAACGAGCAGCCTCAGGTCGAGCTGACGCTGGAGGTCACCACCGCCATGCAGGGTGCCTACCAGGTCACGCTCAAGGAGTGGGTGCCGCTGATCATGCTCGGCCGGCTCACCAGTGGCCTGCCCCTGCCCGTCAAGGTCGACCCGGCGAACCCGCAGCGGGTGGTGATCGAGTGGGAGGGGAGCACCTCGGGGGCAACGGGCGTTCCCCAGATGGTCGGGACCGGATTCCCGGCCGCCACCGCGGCCCCCGCGGCGTCCGGCAGCCCGAGCGAGGTCAAGGCCCGGCTGCTGTCCACGGGGGTGGCCGGGCGGGCAAAGGTCCTGAAGGCCACGGAGACCGGCGAGATCGACGGGGAAGGCCGTCCGGTCTACGACCTCGAGCTCGAGATCCAGGTCCAGGGATTCCCGCCGATGCGGGGGCCTGCCAGGGTGGGGATCCCTCCCGAGCGGGTCGAGCAGCTGGAGGAGGGCGACACCGTCCCGATCAAGGCGGATCCGGCCAACCCCAGCATGATGGCGGTCGACTGGGACTCGGCCTGAGGCTCAGGCGGAGGGGTTCCGAGAGAGGCGCCACAGCGCCCCGGACAGCACCACCAGCATCATCCCGCTCACGAGCCAGGGGAGCGTTGCCCCGCCCGTCTCCGGGAGGGGAGGCGTTACCACCGGCGGGCTGGCTTCGGTCGGGGAGACCATGGTCGGCTCCTCCGTGGGCTCCTCGGTCGGCTCCTCCGTTGGCTCCTCCGTGGGCTCCTCGGTCGGCTCCTCCGTCGGGGACACGGTGTCGGTCGGAGTGACCGGGGTGGTCGGTGTCGTGGGGGGAGGGGTGGTGGGCCTGGCCCGCTCGTCCGCTGGCTGCCGGCCCACGGCGATCACGATGCCGGTCACGAGGACGGCGATGACCAGAAGCGCCAATGGCAACGCTCCGCGGCGCGGTCCCGGCACAGGCTCTTCCTTCCCCTAGGCGAGCACGAAGTCGGCGTATTCTAGCATCGGCCTCGGGCCGCTCAAGTTGCCTGGACCTGGATTCGGAGCGGGTGAGGGGAATCGAACCCCCGTCACCAGCTTGGAAGGCTGGAGCTCTACCATTGAGCTACACCCGCTACCGATCAACTGTAGCAGCGAGCGAGCCGGGAAAGCGGGGCGTGGCGCAGCTTGGCAGCGCGCGTGCTTTGGGAGCACGAGGTCGGCGGTTCGAATCCGCCCGCCCCGACCGGCCCGGGGGTTTCCCCGGGAGAGACTGTTGTGTACCATCAGCGCCCACGAAGGGGGCGCACATGCCCGAACGTCCCAAGGGAAGGGGTTTCCGCCGTCGCAAGCGAGGAGGCGGCCGCCGGGATCTCAAGCCGATGGAGGCCGCCCCGCCGGAGTGGGCGGATCTGTCGAGCAGCGAGTTCGGCACCCGGGTCTGGGGCGAGCAGGCAGAACCGGAGGAGACGGCGCCCGACGCCACGCCCACCGGGCCGAGAGAGCACGGGACGGGAAGGACCTCCGGATCGCCCGCCCGGCAGGATGCCCCGCCGTCCGTGGCCGGGCCGCTTCGGGAGTTCGAGGAGCGCATCACCGCCGAGATCCACGACCGGATGGACGAGCTCGCCTCCGAACGGCGGGTGATCCTCGAGGGCGTCCGCACGGCGCTGGTCTCGCTGGGCGAGGGGCTCAACCGCAGGATGGACGAGATCGTTGGCGAGAAGGTCGCCTCAGCCGGGGAGCGGTTGTCGGGGATCCTGCGGGCGGAGCTCCCCACACTGACCGAGGCCGTTCGGGACGGCGATGACCTCAGCGGCCAGCTCGATGCGGTCATGGAGGATCTCCGTCGGCGGATCGAGGCGGTCTCCCAGGAGCTCCATCGAGAGATCGTAGGTCTGTCCGAGGCCATCGAGGCGATCCCCAGGCCGGACGACGGCGCTCGTGCGTTGCTGGCAGCGGATCTGGCCGCCTTGCGCGCCGCGCATGCGGAGACCACCGGCCAGCTGGGGGGCCTGGAGGTGGCGCTCACGGAACGGCTCGCCGAGGTCCGTGCGGGGCTGGCGGAGGCCATCCAGGGATTGAGGGACCGAGGGGCCTCGGAGGCACGGGATCAACGCATCGACCGGCTGACGGAGGCGGTCGACGGGCTGCGCGCGGCGGCCTCGCGGCCCGTTCCAGCGCCCCGGCTCGACCAGCTCAGGCAGGCCCTGGAAGCCCTCCAGGCGAAGGTGGCCCCGACCGCCGACGGGGCGCCGGCTCGACCAGCTCACGATGTCCATCGAGGCCCTCCAGGCACGGTTGACCGCCGGCGGCGAGGGTCGCCGCCTGGACCAGCTCACCAGGGCCGTGGACAAGCTGCGGGACCGGCTCCCCCCCTCCGACGACCCGGGCCGCCTGGACCAGCTCACCAGGGCCGTGGACAAGCTGCGGGACCGGCTCCCCCCCTCCTACGACCCGGGCCGCCTGGACCAGCTCACCAGGGCCGTGGACGAGCTGCGGGACCGGCTCCCCCCCTCCGACGACCCCGGCCGCCTCGACCAGCTCACCAGGGCCGTGGACGAGCTGCGGGACCGGCTCCCCCCCTCCGACGACCCCGGCCGCCTGGACGAGCTCACCAGGGCCGTCCGGGCGCTCACGTCCGGAACCCGGGCCACCGGTGACACGAAGGGCCTCGGCGATCTCTCCGAGGCGGTCGAAGGCTTGCGAGCCGAGGTGCGAAGGGCCCTGGGAGGGAAGGCCGAGCTCACCGACCTTCGCGCGGCGGTCAAAGCCCAGCGCCGCCAGGAGAAAGCCACGGCCGATCTGCGGACGAAGATCGCCGAGCTCTCCAAGGCGGTGGAGGCGTTCGGCAGGCCTCGGGCCGCCCCCCGGCTGGCCGTCGACGTGCAGATGCTGGATCGGCGGGTGCGGGCGCTGGACCAGGCCATCCCCCGGAAGCTGTCCGGAGCGCTCGACCGCCGCATCAAGGCCCCTGGAGGAGCACCTGGACAAGGCGCTCGAGGAGATCCGCGCGGGCCTGGCGCCGCTTCGGGAGCTGGCCAAGAAGCTCCAGGCTCCCCGCCGTCCCGCGAGAGAGGACCCTCCCGCCCCGCCCCCGGCACCGCCGCCGCCCCCGGTGCCCGAACAGCCGCAGCCGCCCCAGGCTCCCAGGCGGCGTCGGGGCCTACTGCGGCGCGGACGGACGTAGGACACCGGCGGTCGCCGGGAGCCACCTGCCTATACTGGCCGAGCGTCCCACATGCAGACCAACCTGGAGAACGTCGACAGACATACCGTGAGGCTCTCGGTCGAGGTCTCTCCCGAAGAGGCCCGACCGGTGCTGGATCTGGCCTACCGGCACCTGGCTTCATCCGTCACGGTGCCCGGGTTCCGCAAGGGCAAGGTGCCTCGCAAGATCATCGACTCGCAGCTGGGCCGGGGAGCGGTGCTCCAGGAGTTCCTCGAGCACGCCCTTCCGGAGTTCTACGGCCGGGCTCTGCGGGAGCACGACCTGGCCCCGATCGCTGATCCCCAGTTCGACGACCTCGAGGTGGAGGAGGTCGAGTCCTCCGGCCTGCGGTTCACCGCCACGGTGGAGGTGAGGCCCCGGGTCTCGTTCGAGGAGTCGGACTACAAGGGCCTCAAGGTCCGCCGGCCCTCGGCCGCGGTGTCCGAGGCGGAGATCGACGAGCAGCTCGACCGGCTCCGGGAGCGCTTCGCCGAGCTCGAGGTCGTCGGCCGCCCCGCCCGGCGTGGCGACTTCATGCTGGCCGACATCCGGGCCTACGTCCACGGCGAGGAGATCCCCGAGGCCTCGGGGCAGGACCTCCTCTACGAGATCGGCAGCGAGGCCCTGGTGCCGGAGCTCGACGCCGAGCTCGAGGGCAAGCGCAGCGGGGACATCCTGAAGCTGAACGCCAAGCTCCCCGAGCGGTTCGGAGAGCGGGCCGGCGAGGAGATCTCGCTCCAGGTGCTAGTGAAGGAGGCCAAGGCCAAGCGGCTCGCCGACCTCGACGACGAGTTCGCCCGCACGGCCTCGGAGTTCGACACGCTGGAGGAGCTGCGGGGCGACGTGCGGACGAAGGTGGGCCAGCTCAAGGAGGTGCAGGCGGACGCCGCGGTTCGCGACCTGGCGCTCCAGGCGGTGGTGGACAGCGTGGACGTCGACCTCCCGGAGCGGCTGCTCGACGCCGAGACGGAGCGCCGGGTCCAGGGCGCCCGGGACCGGGCCGAACGGTCGGGCACCACGCTGGAGGAGGTCCTCCAGGCATCGGACGTCGACGAGCTCCGGTTCCGCTCGGACGCTCGGTCACACGCGACCCGTGCCGTGCGGGCCGACCTGGCCCTCGAGGCGGTGGCCCGGGCCGAGGGGCTCACGGTCACGAGCGAGGAGCTGGACCGGGCGGTGGATGCCATCGCCGGGGACGTGGGGCGAAGTCCCAAGGAGGTCCGCCGGACGCTGGAGGAGACGGGACAGATCACATCGCTGGCCGGTGATATCATCCGGGACAAGGCTCTCGGTGTGATCGTCGAGCACGCCGAGATCATCGAGGAAGACGCATCCCCACAGGCAGAAGGGAAGGAGTGATGGAGAACTACTTGGTCCCGATCGTGATCGAGCAGACGAACCGGGGCGAGCGGTCGGTCGACATCTACTCCCGGCTGCTCAAGGAGCGGATCGTCTTCCTCGGCACCCCCATCGACGACCAGGTGGCGAACCTGGTCATGGCCCAGCTCCTGCACCTCGAGTCGGAGGAGCCGGAGAAGGACATCAACATCTACATCAACTCCCCGGGCGGCGACATCACGTCGCTGTTCGCGGTCTACGACACGATGCAGTACATCAAGCCCGACGTCTCCACGATCGTGATGGGGCAGGCCGCCTCCGCGGCGGCCGTCCTCCTGGCCGCGGGGACCACGGGCAAGCGGTACGCGCTGCCCCACTCCCGGGTGCTGATCCACCAGCCGCACGGGCAGGCCGGCGGGCAGGCCGTGGACATCGAGATCCAGGCCAAGGAGATCCTTCGGTACCGCGAGCTCCTCGACCAGATCCTGGCCGAGCACACCGGCCAGACCCTGGAGAAGGTGAAGAAGGACACCGACCGTGACTTCATCATGACCGCGGAGCAGGCCAAGGAGTACGGGATCATCGACGAAGTGATCTCCTCGCGGAAGCTCCAGGCCCAGTTGGCCGCCGCCGGAGACGGCAAGTCGTAAGATAACGAGGTCCGAGAGCGGGGGGAGCCGTGGGGAAGTTCGGAGATTCAGACCTTCTGAAATGCTCCTTCTGCGGGAAGAGCCAGAAGCAGGTCAAGAAGCTCATCGCCGGCCCCGGCGTGTACATCTGCGACGAGTGCATCGATCTCTGTAACGAGATCATCGAGGAGGAGCTCTCCGAGACCACCGAGCTCAAGCTCGAGGACCTCCCCAAGCCCCGCGAGATCTACGACTTCCTGAACGACTACGTCATCGGCCAGGAGCAGGCCAAGAAGGTCCTGTCGGTGGCCGTGTACAACCACTACAAGCGGATCCAGGTCGGGCCCACCGGCAACGACGACGTCGAGCTCCAGAAGTCCAACATCATGCTGCTGGGGCCTACCGGCTGCGGCAAGACCCTGCTGGCCCAGACCCTGGCCCGGATGCTGAACGTCCCGTTCGCCATCGCCGACGCCACCGCGCTCACCGAGGCGGGCTACGTGGGCGAGGACGTGGAGAACATCCTGCTGAAGCTGATCCAGGCGGCGGACTACGACGTCAAGCGGGCCGAGACCGGCATCATCTACATCGACGAGGCCGACAAGATCGCCCGCAAGTCCGAGAATCCCTCGATCACCCGGGACGTCTCCGGAGAGGGTGTACAGCAGGCGCTGCTGAAGATCCTGGAGGGGACCACCGCCAGCGTCCCACCCCAGGGCGGCCGCAAGCATCCCCACCAGGAGTTCATCCAGATCGACACCACGAACGTCCTGTTCATCTGCGGGGGGTCGTTCTCCGGGCTGGAGAAGATCATCGAGGGGCGCATCGGCACCAAGGGGGTTGGCTTCGGGGCCGACGTGCGCCGCACCGAGGAGAAGAACCTGGGGGAGATCCTGGGCCAGGTGCTGCCGGAGGACCTGCTGAAGTACGGGCTGATCCCCGAGTTCGTGGGACGGCTCCCGGTCATGACCCACGTCCACAACCTGGACCGCCAGGCGCTCATCGACATCCTCACCAAGCCGAAGAACGCCCTCGTGAAGCAGTACAAGAAGTTCTTCGAGTTCGACGGCGTGGAGCTCGTCTTCTCCGACGACGCCCTGGAGGCCATCGCCGACCAGTCCATGCTCCGGGGGACCGGGGCCCGGGGGCTGCGGGCGATCATGGAGGAGGTCCTCCTCGGGGTGATGTACGACCTGCCGTCGGAGAGCGACGTCCGCAAGTGCCAGGTCGACCGCGAGGTGGTCCTGGACGGGGTCAACCCCTCCCTGGTCCGCAAGGCCGAGGCCTCCCGCCAGCCCGCCCGGGCCCGCCGCGAGCGCTCCGCCTGACGTCCTCAGCGGACGGTGACCGCGACCTCCTGAACGAAGTTGTTCGCCAGGCCCTGGAGGTTCCAGGCCGGCTCCAGCGGCTGGGTGTTCCCCGCCTCGTCGGTGGCCCGGCAGGCCAGCACGTGTTCGCCGGTGGAGGCGGCCCATCCGTGACGCCAGCCGCGCCACGCCCACCGGCCCACCGCTTCGTCGAGCGTGGCATCGAACCACCGTCCGTCGATCCCGACCTCCACGCGGCTCACCGGGGCCTCGCCGCTCCAGGCCCGGCCGCGGATCGCCACCGGTCCGGCGTCGAGGTACCGGCGGCGATCGGGGAAGTCGGGGAAGCCCGGCGGGATCATCAGGGCCCGGGGGTGGATGCGGCTCACGGGCTCGCCGGGCACGTCGTCCTCGGATCGCTGGATGTGGTAGGCCACGGCCTGGTGGTGGCCCCGGAACGGCTCGGTGACCGCCTCGATGCTGCGCAGCCACTTCACGCTGGTCATGCCGTACCACCCCGGGACCAGCAACCTCAAGGGGAAGCCGTGCTGGGGCTCCAGGGGCCGGCCGTTCATCTCGTAGGCGAGCAGGACCTCGGGGCGCATGGCCTCGGGCACCGGGAGGGAGCGGGCGTAGTCGAGCTCCTCCTCGCCCTCGACGCCGTGATCGGACCCGGTGAAGACGACTTCCTCCGTGCCCGGTCCGATCCCGGCCTCGTCCAGGACCCCTCCCAGCCGCGTGCCCGTCCACTCGGCCGTCCCGACCGCTCCGTGGAGCCAGGGCTGGGTCATCGGCCGCGGCTCCAACAGGGCCCGGCCGTTCCCCGCGCACTCCAGGGTGACCGGCGCAGTGGTGGCCGGCCGGGCCCGGATGTCGTCGAGGGTCAGCTCCAGCGGCCGACGAACGCTCCCTCCCACCCGCAGCCGCCACGACGCCGCGTCGAGCACCGGGATGTCGAAGTGGATCAGCAGGTAGTGCAGTCCGGTGGGCGTGATGTCGTAGGCCAGGGCCTCCAGCGGCGTCCCCCGATTCCGGGACGCCTGGGCCAGCTCCGTATGGGTGATGCCCTGCCCCCGCTCCGCCAGCTCAACCATCGGAAGCAGTGTGGCATCCGATCCACCGAATCGGCAATCCACCCGATCTGGAGGCGGGACGGATGTCCTGAGACATCCACCCGTGCTGAGGATCCGAGGTGCTGCTGGACGAGCGGGCCTAGCGTTCGCGTGGCTCCAGCACCACGACGGGGATCCGCCGGGACGTGCGCTCCCGATACCGGTCGTAGCCCGGGTACCTCGCGGCCATGGCGGTCCACAGTCGGTCGCGCTCCTGGCCCTCCGCCTCCCGTGCGGTGACCGCGATGCGCCGCCTGCCGATGTGTACCGTCGCATCTGGGTGGGCCCGCAGGTTCAGGATCCAAGCCGGGTCCTTCTCATTCCCGACACGAGAAGCGATCACGGCGTAGCTTGAACCGTCCGCCAGGTAGCAGGCTGAGGTCGTCCGCCTCTGACCGGTGCGGCGTCCGGTCGTCTCCAGGAGCAGCACGGGGAGCCCGAACCCCATCCTTCGGCCGAGCAGGCCGCCGGTGGCCCGGTACACGCTGGGGTGGACCCGCCACACGAAGCGCATCAGCGGGCCTTCGGGCATGCGGGCCAACAGGTGCCGGATCACGGGCCGATCGTGGCACGACGGGGCCGGGGTCGCCATGATCGGTCGCGTGATCCGCCCTCAAGGCTCTTCCGCGGAGGTCCACATGCTGTTCGAGGGCTACGTCGGTGAGCGAACGGCGTCGACCGTGTCGCTGGTCCGGGACGGGGATGTCCGGCTCGTGGTGGATCCCGGGATGGTGCCCGAGCCGAGCTCCATCCTCGACCCGCTCCGAGCCCAGGGCCTCGGTCCGCACGACGTGACCGACGTGGTGCTGTCCCACCACCATCCGGACCACACGATGCACGCAAGCCTGTTTCCCCGGGCCCGGATCCACGACCACTGGGCCTGGTACCGCGGTGACCTGTGGGTCACCCGTCCGGCCGAGGGGTTCGCGGTGTCGCTGTCGATCGCGCTGGTCGAGACCCCCGGGCACTCGCCGCAGTGCATCACCACGCTGGCCGGAACGCCGGGTGGCGTCGTGGCCCTGACCCACCTGTGGTGGTCGGCGGACGGGCCCCCGGAGGACCCCTACGCCACCGATCCTCGGGCGCTGCACGACAACCGGCGCCGCGTGCTGGAGGCGGCCTCCCTGATCGTCCCCGGCCACGGCCCCCCCTTCCGGCCGGGCCGCGAGACGCCGCGCTAGGCTTCGGGTGATGGCGCAGATGGATACTCGCTCTGACGTTCTGATGATCGGGTTGGGCGCGGCCGCGGTGGTCACGGGAACGGCCGTTTGGTACGCGAGGACGATTCTCGACCAGGGAGACGGGCTGACGTCGCCACGGCCCTTCTTCGTGCTGGCTTCCCTTGCTGGCGTGTTCGTCCTCCTGGTGGCCGGCTCCGTGTATGGGGCCCGTCCCCCAAGCGGTCTCCTCCTGGCCATCGCCAGCGGCGCCCTGCTGATGCTGGGTCTCATCGGCCTGTTCTCCATCGGGATCTTCCTGCTCCTTGCGGGCATCCTGGCATCGCTGGCCACGGTTGCGGCCGTTCGTCGAGGTGGCGGCCGAGCGCCGATCGCCGTCCTGGGCGCCGCCGGGTCGGTGGCCCTGGTGCTGGGGTGGTTCGTGGCCGTCGCCGCCGCCGACTGAGCCCGGCCGCCGTCGTCCGGGCTGGCCCCGTTACACTGCCTGACACCATGGCTTCCGAGGCCCGGACGGACATCCCGAAGGCCTACGACCCCACCGGGGTCGAGGATCGCTGGTACGCCACGTGGATGGAGCGCGGCTACTTCGGGGCCTCGGCGGGCTCCGGCCGGGAGCCGTTCTGCATCGTCCTGCCCCCCCCGAACATCACCGGGGCCCTTCACATCGGCCACGCCCTCGACCACACCCTCCCGGACGTGATCATCCGGCGGAAGCGCATGCAGGGGTACGAGGCCCTGTGGCTGCCGGGGACGGACCACGCCGGCATCGCCACGGAGGTCCTGGTGGGCCGGCAGCTCCGCGAGGAAGGGACCTCCCCGCAGGAGCTCGGTCGGGAGGCCTTCATCGAGCGGGTATGGCGATGGAAGGAGCAGTACGGGGGCACGATCGTCGAGCAGATGAAGCGGCTGGGGAACTCGTGCGACTGGTCGCGGCTGCGGTTCACGATGGACGACGGCCTGGTCCGCGCCGTGCGGGTGGCGTTCGTCCGCCTGTACGAGGACGGCCTGATCTACCGGGGGGAACGGATCATCAACTGGTGTCCCACGGACCACACGGCGCTGTCCGACTCCGAGGTCGAGCACCACGAGGTCGCCGGGGAGCTGGTGACGTTCCGCTACGAGATCTCGGATGGCTCCGGCCACGTCGACGTGGCCACCACCCGCGTCGAGACCATGCTCGGCGACACGGGCGTGGCCGTCCATCCCGACGACGAGCGCTACCGCGGTGTGGTCGGCAAGGCGGTCCGCCATCCGTTCACCGGGGAGGACCTGCCGATCGTGGCCGATGAGGCCGTGGATCCGGCGTTCGGCACGGGAGCGGTGAAGGTGACCCCGGCCCACGACCCCGCGGACTTCGACATCGCCGAGCGGGCCGGGGTGCCCGCCCGCAACATCCTCACCCCCGATGCCACGATCTCGGACCAGGCCCCGGAGCAGTTCCGGGGGTTGGACCGGTACGAGGCCCGGTCCCGGGTCCTGGAGGCCCTCCGCGAGCGAGGCCTGGTGGTCGCCGAGGAGCGCCCCTACCACCACCCGGTCGGCCACTGCTACCGTTGCGGCAGCGAGATCGAACCGTGGCTGTCGGGGAAGCAGTGGTTCGTGGCCGTCGAGCGGCTGAAGGCCTCGGCCCGGGAGGCCGCGAGCGACGGCCGGATCCGGTTCTTCCCTGAGCGGTGGCTGGGCCCCTTCACCGCCTGGCTCGACGACCTGCGGGACTGGAACATCTCCCGGCAGCTCTGGTGGGGCCACCGCATCCCGGTGTGGTATTGCCCGAACGGGCACGAGTTCGCGGCGGTGGAGGATCCGGCCGCCTGCCCGGAGTGCCGGAGCGAGGACATCGAGCAGGATCCCGACGTCCTGGACACCTGGTTCTCCTCCCAGCTGTGGCCCTTCTCCACGCTTGGGTGGCCCGACGAGAACCCGGACCTCGACTTCTTCTATCCCACGTCGGTCCTGGTGACCGGGTACGAGATCCTCTACCTGTGGGTGGCCCGGATGGTCATGTCGGGCCTGTATCTGATGGGCGACGTCCCGTTCTCCCGGGTCCTGATCCACGGCCTGGTCCGCGACGAGCAGAACCGCAAGATGTCCAAGTCGCTCGGCAACGTGATCGATCCCCTGGACATGATCGATCGGCACGGAGCGGACGCCCTTCGCTTCGCCCTGGCGCGCATGGCCGGCCCGGACCAGCAGAACATCCCGTTCGGGGAGCGCGACGTGGAGGCCGCCCGCCACTTCGCCAACAAGATCTGGAACGCGGCCCGCCTGGTGCTGTCGGCGGCGCCCGACGATCCCGGGGTGGCTCTCGTGGACCTGTTCGCCTCCCAGGCCGACATCCTGACCTGGTACCAGGATCGCGTGGCCAACGAGGCTCACCTGGGTTCCGCCCTGACCGTCCGGTGGATCCTGTCCCGGCACGAGGCCTGCCGGGCCGAGGTCGACGCGGCCCTGGAGGAGCACCGGTTCACCGACGCCGCCCAGGCCCTCCAGCGGTTCCTGTGGGCCGAGCTGGCGGACTGGGGCCTGGAGATGGCCAAGCCCGCGCTGTACGACCGGACCGCGGAGCAACGGGCGGGCATGCGGACCGTGCTGGCGTGGGTCCTGGAGCGGACGCTCCGCCTGCTGCACCCGCTCATGCCGTTCCTGACCGAGGAGATCTGGCAGCGCCTCGGGACCGGGGAATCGATCGTGGTGGCTCCGTGGCCCGAGCAGCGCCCCGAGCACCGGGACGAGCGCGCCGAGCACCGCTTGGGATTCGCCATGGAGGTGGTCACCGCGCTGCGACGGTTCCGCAGCGATCATCACGTCCCCCCCGGCGTGGCCCTGACGGCCCGGGTCCACGGGGGGGAAGAGGATCGAGCGATCGTCGACGAGCTCGAGGAGGAGATCCGCCGCCTGGCCCGGCTGGACAGCCTCGAGACGGTGGATGGGACACCGGATCCGAGCGGGTCGGCCCGGCTGATCGTGGGGAGCTCCGAGGTGCTGGTCCCGCTCGCTGGGGTCCTCGACCCGGAGGCGGAGTGTGCCCGGCTTCGAGGAAGGCTCGAGGAGCTGGCGACCACGGCGGAGCGCTCGGGGCGCAAGCTGGCCAACGAGGGGTTCCTGGCCAAGGCTCCCGCCCATATCGTTGACGGAGAGCGGCGCAAGCTGGCGTCGCTGAAGGAGGAGCGGGCCGCCCTGGAGGCGCAGCTCGCCGAGCTTGGCTGCGGGGGGGGCCCGGGGGGGTAGCTTGCCCGGACCGAAGGAGGCATCGGATCGTGCAGCGAGCGAACCCCCCAGTGGAAGGGCGCTACCGGGACGCGGTGGCGGACCTCGACGGCCGCCAACCCGCCAGGATGGTGCCGGACCTGGATCGCATCAGCGCCCTGTGCGACCTGCTGGACCACCCCGAGCTGACCTATCCGACCGTCCACGTCACCGGCACCAACGGCAAGACCAGCACGGCGCGGGTGGCGGCGCGGATCCTGTGCGGCCATGGCCTGGCCGCGGGCCTGTACACCTCGCCCCACCTGCACTCGGTCACCGAGCGGCTGGCCCTGTGCGAGGAGGCCATCTCCCAGGATGAGTTCGCCGAGGGGTACGAACACCTCCGCCCGTACCTCCAGGAGGTGGACGGCCGCGGTGAGCGGGTGACGTACTTCGAGGCGCTGACCGCGCTGGCCTACCTGTGGTTCGCCGACAAGCCGGTGGACGCCGCCGTGTTCGAGGTGGGTATGGGCGGGCGGTGGGACGCCACGAATCTGGTCCGCGGAGAGGTGGCGGTGCTGTGCCCCATCGGGCTGGACCATCCCGAGCTGGGTGAGACGGTGGAGGAGGTGGCGGGGGAGAAGGCCGGGATCATCAAGCCGGAGGCCACCGCGGTGGTCCAACAGCAGCGGCCGGAGGCCATGGCCGTGATCGAGGCCCGGGCCAAGGGCGTGGGGGCCACGGTGACCCTGGAAGATCGGGACTTCGGTGTGGAAGCGCGGGACCTGGCGGTGGGCGGGCAGCGTCTCCGGATCCGGGGTCTCCATGAGACGTACGAGGAGCTGCTGCTACCCCTCCACGGCGAGCACCAGGCCTGCAACGCCGCGGCGGCGGTGGCGGCCTCCGAGGCGCTGCTGGGCCGGGCCCTGTCCGCGGACGTCCTCCGCGAGGCCCTGGCGGGGGCCACGTCCCCCGGGCGGATGGAGGTGGTGACTCGCCACCCGCTCGTAGTCCTGGATGGCGCCCACAACCCCGACGGCGCCGCGGCCCTGGCCGAGGCCCTGGCCGAGTCCTTCGTGTGGCGCCGTCTCCACCTGGTGATCGGCGTGCTCGGGGGCAAGGACCTCCGGGCAATCGTGGACGCCCTGGCCCCCCGCTCGGACGTGGCCTACGCCTGCGCCAGCACCAGCCCGCGGGCCCTCCCGGCCGAGGAGGTGGCCGCGGCCTGCGAGCGGGCCGGCGTGCCGGCCACCGTCCACGGCTCGGTGGCCCGGGCCGTCTCCGCCGCCCGAGCCGCGGCCGCGGAGGACGACCTCATCCTGGTGAGCGGCTCTCTGTACACTGTCGCGGACGCCCGCTCCCTGACCCTGGATTGACCATGGCCGACGAACAGACACTCGTCATCGTCAAGCCCGACGCGGTGAACCGCGGGCTGATCGGCGAGGTGCTGGGCCGGCTGGAGCGCAAGGGCCTGCGGATCGTTGAGATGCGGATGATGCGCATCGACCGCGACCTGGCCGAGCGGCACTACTCCGAGCACCGGGACAAGGCATTCTTCCGTGACCTGGTCGAGTTCATCACCTCCGGGGACGTCGTGGTGGCACGGGTGGTCGGCCCCGATGCGATCTCGGTGGTCCGGACCGTGATGGGGGCCACGAACCCGGTTGACGCCGGCCCCGGAACCATCCGCGGCGACCTGGCCCTGGCCATCACGGAGAACCTGGTTCACGGCAGCGACTCCCCGGAGTCCGCCAAGCGCGAGCTCGACCTGTTCTTCGGCTGAGGCGGGCGACGGCCGGATCTCCCCCCGGCGTACCGGGAACCGAAACCTTCCCTCCGGCGTCCCTTAGAATGACGATGCGGGGGAGGACGCCGAGGGCTCGGGTGCGGCGGTGGTGATCAGCGCGAACGGAAGCGTCGGCACTCGCCTCCGGGAGGCCCGGTCCGCGCGGGGCGTGGACCTCGACGAGGCGTTCGAGCATACGCGGATCAACAAGCGCTTCCTGGAAGCGCTGGAGCGCGATGCCCCACCCAGGGAGTTCCCCGCCCCCGTGTACGCCCGGGCGTTCCTCGAGGAGTACGCGCGGTACCTGGGGCTCGACCCCGACCCGCTGGTCGCCGACTACCGCAGGACCCACGGCGATCCCGAGGAGCCGCCGATCCGCCTCCCGGTCCCCGTCGAGACGCCCCGGGGGCCCTGGGGCCGGATCCTGCTGACGGTGGCCTCGACCATGGCCCTGGTGGCCATCGCGGTCTTCGCGGTACGGGCGGGCCGGGAAGGTGAGCCGGTGACCCCCCGCGGCCCGGTGGGGCCACCTCCCGCCGCCACGCTCACCCCGCCCACCACGGAGCCCACCGAGCCCGCCCGGGAATCCCCGGCGGTCCGAGGGGTCCGGCTGAAGATCACCGTCACCGACACCCCCGCGTGGATCCGCGTGCTTCGCGGCGAGGAGGTCCTCTACCAGGAGACGGCCCAGCCGGGGTTCTCCCGGACGTTCCGGGCCGGGCCGAACGGCCGCCTCGACGTCCGCATCGGCAACGCCGGCGCGGTGCGGCTCACGCTCAACGGCGATCCGCTGGGACTGGCCGGCGAGCCCGGCCAGATCTACGAGGCGGGGTTCGTGTTCAGGAACGGACGGGCCGTGGTCACCGAGCCCGGCTGAGCCGGGCCCGCGCTAGGAGGCTCGCCGAAGGGCCAGCACCGCGTTCTGTCCGCCGAACCCGAACGAGTTCGACAGCGCCACCCGGACCGGCATCTCCCGGGCGCGGTTCGGCACGTAGTCCAGGTCGCAGTCGGGGTCCGGGGTCTCGTAGTTGATCGTCGGAGGGACGGCCCCGGTGTGGACGGCCAGCGCGGCGGCGGCGGCCTCCACGGCCCCGGCGGCGCCGAGGGTGTGGCCCGTCATGGACTTCGTCGAGGAGACGGCCACGCGCGAGGCGTGGTCCCCCAGCACCTTGTGGATGGCCCGGGTCTCGGCGGCGTCGTTGAGCGGCGTGGAGGTGCCGTGGGCGTTGATGTGGCCCACGGCCTCGGCCGGCTCGCCGGCGTCGCCCAGGGCCGCCTCCATGGCGGCCACCGCCCCGCCCCCCTGGGGCTCCGGCTGGGTGATGTGGAAGGCGTCCGCGGAGGCCCCGTAGCCGGCCACCTCCGCATAGACCGTGGCCCCCCGGGCAGCGGCCCGCTCGGCGTCCTCCAGCACCAGCAGGCATGCTCCCTCCGAGAGGACGAACCCGTCCCGGTTCGCGTCGAACGGCCGGCTGGCCCCGGCCGCGTCCGGGTTCTTCGACAGGGCCCCCATCTGGGCGAACCCCGCGATGCCCAGCGGGGTGATGACGGCCTCCGATCCGCCGGCCAGGCACACGTCGGCCAGGCCGTCCCGGACGTAGCGGTAGCCCTCCCCGACGGCATGGGCCCCGGCCGCGCAGGCGGTGGTGATGCACGTGTTCGGCCCGGTGAACCCCAGCTCCATTGCCACCTGGCCGGCGGCGGCGTTCGGCATCATGCCCGGGACCATGAAGGCCGAGACGCGATCCGGGCCCCGCTCGAGCAGCACCGTCTGCTGCTGGACCATCGTGCTCAGCCCGCCGATCCCCGTCGACACGATCACGGCGACCCGGGCCGGGTCCACCTCGGGCGACCCCGCCTCGTCCCAGGCCAGCCGGGCCGCGGCCATCGCCAGGTGGACGACCCGGTCGGTCCTGCGCACCTGCTTGCGGTCCAGGTAGTCGGTGGGGTCGAGGTCCCGGACCTCGCCGGCGATGCGCACCGGGAGCTCGGAGGGGTCGAACAGGGTGATCTCGCCGATCCCCGACCGCCCCGCCAGCAGGGCGTCCCAGAACGGCTCCCGCCCGATGCCCACCGGGGTCACCGGCCCGATGCCGGTGACCACCACCCGACGGCGTTCGGTCACGCGCTCACGCCCCGCTTGGCCAGGACCAGCTCCACCGCCTGACCGACGGTCTTGACGCCCTCCATCTCCTCCTCGGGGATCTTGACGTCGAGCTCTTCCTCCAGGGCCAGGACGGCCTCGACCAGGTCCAGGGAGTCGGCGTCGAGGTCCTCCTCGAACCGAGCCTCCATCGTCACCTCGTCAACGTCGCGGGCCAGCTGGTCGGCCAGCACCTTGCGGACCCGCTCCTCGATCTCTCCTCGCTCCATCGGTTCACCTCCCTCGTCTCAAGCCACCAGGCCGCCGTCCACCGTCAGCACGGCCCCGTTCACGTACGAGGCCTCCTCCCCGGCCAGGAACCGGATCGCCGCGGCGGCCTCCTCCGGCGTTCCGGTCCTGCCCGCGGGGACGTCTTCCGCCAGCCGAGCCCGGGCGGCCTCGGACAGCGCGGCGATCATGTCCGTCTCGATGAATCCCGGGCACACCGCGTTCGCGGTGATGCCCCGGCCCCCGTACTCGCGGGCCAGCGTGCGGGTCAGCCCGATGAGCCCGCTCTTCGATGCGGCGTACGCGCCCTGTCCGGCGTTCCCTCGTAGCCCCGCCACGGACGACACCATGACGATCCGGCCCCACCGGGCCTTGAGCATCGCCGGGAGCGCGGCCCGGGCGCACAGGAACGCCCCGGTGAGGTTCACGTCGAGGATCCTTCGGAACTCCGCGGCCGGGAAGCGCACGGCCAGCCCGTCTCGGTTCGTCCCCGCGCTGGCCACCACGATCAGCGGCGGCTCCGCCCAGGCCTCCACCGCTCCGAACAGCTCGGCGACCTGTTCCTCGTCGGACACGTCCGCGGCGAAGGCCGCGGCCGTCCCGCCGGCGTCCTCGATGGCTCCCACCGTCTCCTTCGCTCCGGCGTCGTCTCGCTGATAGCCGCATGCCACCAGGGCGCCGCCGCGGGCCAGGGCCACCGCCGCGGCCCGGCCGATGCCCCCCGAGGCCCCCGTCACCACCGCCACCCGTCTCATGGCTCCTCCGGGGCCGGGGCGGTCCACCGGACCAGGTTCGCCCCCCAGGCCAGCCCCGCTCCGAACGCCGCCGTGAGCACGACGTCGCCCGGGGCCAGCCGCCCGTCGCGCCAGGCGTGGTCGAGGGCGATCGGCACCGAGGCGGCCGAGGTGTTGCCCACGTTCTCCAGGTCCACGTACACCCGCTCGGGGGGGAAGCGTAGCCGCTCGGCCACGGCCCGGATGATGCGCCCGTTGGCCTGGTGGGGGACCATCAGCGAGACCTCCTCGGCCGGGATGCCGGCCTTGTCGAGCAGGGCGGCACACGCCTCGGACATGCCCACCACCGCGCGCTTGAACACCTCCCGCCCGTCCTCCATGCGGATGGTGTGCGCTCCGGCGGCCACGGTCTCGGGACCGGCCGGGCGGGCCGAGCCCCCGGCGGGGATCTCCAGGAGATGGGCGTGGCGGCCGTCGTTCTCCAGGACCGAGGCCAGCACCCCCGGCTCCTGGCCCGGCACCAGCACCGCCGCCCCGGCCCCGTCTCCGAACAGCACGCAGGTGGTCCGGTCGGAGAGGTTCAGGAAGCGAGACAGGACCTCCGTGCCCACCACCAGCACGGTCTCGGCCCGGCCGGCGGCGACCTGGCCCGAGGCGACGTCCACCCCGTACACGAACCCGGCACAGGCGGCCGCCAGGTCGAAGGCCGCGCCGGTGAGCCCCAGGCGGGCCTGGACGAACGACGCCGTGGACGGCAGCGGCTGGTCGCCGCTCACCGTGGCCACGATCGTGAGGTCCACCGCCCCGGGGTCCACCCCGGCGGCCCTCAGGGCCCGCTCGGCGGCCTCGGCCGCCAGCGAGGAAGCCGTCTCGCCGTCGCCCGCGAACCGCCGGGTCCGGATGCCGGTCCGGGAGAAGATCCATTCGTCGGTGGTGTCCACCACACGCTCGAGGTCCTCGTTCGTGACGACGCGCTCGGGGAGCGCGGAACCGACCCCGGCGATCCGGGCCACGGGCCCCGTCACTGGGCCGACACCTCCGGCTCGATGGCCATCACGGCCTGCCCGGCCACCACCGGCTCCCCGTCGAGGCCGAGGACGGCGGCCACGCGGCCCCGCACGGGCGCGGTGAGCACCAGGTCTCCGTTGCCTCGCTCCAGCCGGGCCACCGGCTGCCCCGGCTCGACCCACTCGGTGCCGCCTCGGTAGGCCCGGGGAGGCAGGAGCCGCAGCCGTCCGGACCCCGGAGCCACCACCACGCGCAGCGTCACCGGGCCCGCACCCCCAGCTCGGCGGCCAGGGCCTGGGCCTCTCCCGGCGTGCCCACGGCCACGGCTCGGGTTCCGGGGACGCTCCGCTTGGCCAGCTTCGACAGCACGTCTCCCGGGCCGGCCTCCACGAACAGGTCCACGCCCGCCTCGCCCATGGCCCGCATCGACCGCTCCCACTTCACGGGCGAGACCAGGTGGCGGGCCAGCAGGTCGCGCAGGGCGAACGGGTGGGACTCTGGACGGCCGGAGGCGTTGGGGACGACGGGGAACCGTGGCTGCTCGAACCTCAGCCGGGCCACCCCGGTCCGGACCCGGCCGAGCGCGGGCTGCATCAGCGGGGAGTGGAACGCCCCCGCGACCTTGAGCCGGATCGTGCGGGCCCCGCGATCCCGGGCCAGCGCCTCGGCGCTCTCCACGGCCGCGACGGTTCCCGAGACCACCGTCTGCCGTGGGCTGTTCTCGTTGGCCACCGTGAGCACGCCGCCCCGTCCGGCCACGCCCACGATGTCCGCGGCCTGCTGCGGGGAGATGCCCACCAGGGCGGCCATGGCCCCCGGGGTGGCCCCGGCGGCCTCGTGCATGGCGTGTCCTCGCTCGATCACCGCCTCCAGCGCGGCGCGCTCGTCGAGCGCTCCGGCCGCGACCAGGGCCACGAACTCGCCCAGGGAGTGGCCGGCGGCCACGGCGAATCGAGCTCCTTCCGCCTCCAGCACCCGGAAGGCCGCCAGGTCGCAGGCGAACAGGGCCGGCTGGACCACGGCGGTGTCGGCCAGGCGCTCCTCGTCTCGGCAGGCCTTCACCACGTCCCACCCCAGGGTCTCCGAGCAGGCGTCCAGGGCCACCCGGCCGGCCGGGTGCGACGTCCAGGGGTCGGCCATCCCAGCGTACTGGGAGCCCTGGCCGGGGAACAGCACGGCCGTCCCGCTCATGGCAGGCCTCCGGGTTGCCGGGGCATGCGGAAGCACACGGGCGGAGCGGACCGGGTTGGGGGGGTCACGATGATAAGGACCGTTCGGCCATCCCCAGAGGTTACGCGTCGGTTCGACCTTCCATCCAGTAGGTTGTGTCGACGACGGCCGGGGCCGGCCGGGGCCGGGAGATGGGTGGCCGGTGCGTATTGCATTATGCTGAGCGTCTCCTGTAGAAAGGTGCGATGCCGCTTCCCCTTGGAGAGCGGAGCCTGTCCATGGACCGTCAAAGATCCCACAGCCCCGAGCGCCCCGAAGGCATCACCGGCCTTCTAGGACGAGACATGGCGGTGGACCTCGGCACGGCCAACACCCTGGTGTACGTGCGGGGCCGCGGCGTGGTGCTGGACGAACCCTCGGTGGTGGCGGTCAACACCCAGAACAACCAGGTGCTGGCGGTGGGGGCCGAGGCCAAGCGGATGATCGGCCGGACGCCCTCCCACATCCAGGCGGTGCGGCCGCTGAAGGACGGGGTCATCGCGGACTTCGACATCACCGAGAAGATGCTCCGCTACTTCATCCAGAAGGTCCACACGCGCCGGTTCCTGGCCAAGCCGCGGGTGGTCGTGTGCGTGCCCAGCGGGATCACCGGGGTCGAGCAGCGAGCCGTGGAGGAGGCAACGATCGCCGCCGGGGCCCGGGCCGCCTACATCATCGAGGAGCCCATGGCCGCGGCCATCGGGGCGGGGATGCCCATCCACGAGCCGGTGGGCTCGATGGTCGTGGACATCGGGGGCGGCACCACGGAGGTGGCCGTGATCTCGATGGGCGGGATCGTCACCGAGACCTCGATCCGCGTGGGCGGCGACGAGCTCGACGAGGCCATCATCCAGTACGTGAAGAAGGAGTTCTCCCTGGTGCTGGGGGAGCGGACCTCGGAGGCCATCAAGGTGGCCATCGGCTCGGCCTTCCCCACCCCGGACGAGATGATCGCGGAGATCAAGGGGCGGGACCTGGTGGCCGGCCTCCCCAAGACCGTGCACATCAGCGCGGAGGAGGTCCGCAAGGCCATCGAGGAGCCCGTCAACGCGGTCATCGACGCCGTCAAGAACACCCTGGACCGCTGTCCCCCCGAGCTCGCTTCCGACCTGATGGACCAGGGAATCGTCCTCACCGGCGGCGGAGCGCTCCTGAAGGGGTTGGACGAGCGCCTGAGGCACGAGACCGGGATGCCGGTGTACGTGGCCAAGGACCCCCTGTTCTGCGTGGTCCTCGGCTCCGGGCGGTGCCTGGAGGAGTTCGAGGCCCTGAAGCGGATCCTGGTCCCGTCCGGTCGCCACTAGGGGGCCGTGGCCACCTACCCCCGCCCTCGGAGCACCCGTCTGCTCCTGATCACCCTGCTGGTCACCAGCCTGGTCACGATCACCGTGGACTTCCGTAGCGGGGAGCGCGGGCCGCTGGCGGCGATCGGGCGGGCGGGCATCTCGATCGTGGCGCCGCTCCAGGAGGGGGTATCGGCCATCACCCGGCCGGTGGGGAACTTCTTCTCGACGCTGTTCCGGGCCGGGTCGCTGGCCGAGGAGAACGCCGCCCTGAAGGAGCAGCTCGAGGGCTTCACCACCTCGATCCCCCAGTCGGTCGCCCTGGAGCGGGAGAACGAGTTCTTCCGCCAGGCCCTCGACCTCGAGGCCCGGGAGGGATTCGACCTCATGGGGGCCACGGTCACCGCCGACAGCGTGTCGAACTTCGAGTGGGCGGTGTGGATCAACCGGGGCTCCTCGGACGGCGTCTACCCCGATCAGCCGGTGGTGACCGGGGCCGGCGTGGTGGGCCGGGTGGTGAAGGTGGCGCCCTCGACCGCCAAGGTGCTGCTGATCATCGACCCCTCTTCCCGGATCGCCGTCGCGCTGGCCAGCACCGGGGAGCGGGGCGTGCTGGTCGGCCAGCGGGACGACGACCTGCGGCTGGACCTCATCGAGGCGGGGACCGAGGTCCAGCCCGGCGAGCGGGTGGACACCGCCAGCTACGGGGCCGGGAGCCTGTTCCCGCCGGGGATCTCGGTGGGCGCGGTGTCCCTCGTGGAGTCGACCGAGACCGGGGACAGCATGCTGATCCTGGTCCGGCCGGTGGTGGACTTCTCCCGGCTGGAGTACGTGTTCCTGGTGAAGGAGCGGGAACCCGCGGCGGGGGACCGGCGCCCCTCCGTCTGAGCGGCCTCGGCGGCGAGGTGCATAGACTAGGCCGGTGCGACGGACCCTTGCCTGGACCGCGGTCGTCGTCACGGCGCTGCTGCTGCAATCGACGGTCTTCTCCCAGATCGAGCTGGCCGGGGCGAAACCCGAGCTCACCTACCTGGTGACGATCGTGCTGGCCATGCTGGAGGGCCCCTCGGCGGGGGCGGTCGGGGGGTTCACCGCGGGCATGGCCCAGGACTTCCTGCTCAACGCCCCCAAGGGCATCACCGCCCTGACGCTGACGCTGGTGGGCTACGTGGTGGGGACGGTCCGGCCTTACATCACCACCCCCAGCCCCATCCTCCCCGTGCTGCTGGTGGGGGGGTTCACGGGCGCCGGCGTGCTCTTCTACGGGTTCGTGTCGTTCCTGCTCGGCCAGCTGGACGAGGGCCTGGTCTACCTGCTCCGGGTGGCAGTCCTGTCGGCCATCTACAATGCGATCTTGACCCCGATCCTGTACCCCGTGCTGCGGCGCATCACCGAGGCGTCCCGGCCCAAGAAGGTCTACCGGTGGTGAGGTGACAGAAGGCTCGTTCGGGCGCCGCATGACCACCCTGGCCGCCGTGGTGGCCTTCGCCTTCGCGGCCCTGGTGACCCGCCTGTGGTTCCTCCAGGTGCTGGCCGCGGAGGAGTTCCGCACCGCGGCGGACTCCAATCGCGTCCGGCTGGTGCCGCTGCTGGCTCCCCGGGGCTCGATCCTGGACCGGGGTGGGGAGCTCCTCGTCACGAACAGGGAGCGACGGACGATCACCATCGACCGACAGGAGATCACCGACGAGCAGGAAGCGGAGGTGCTGAAGCGGCTGGCGGAGCGGCTGGACGTTCCCGTCTCCCTGCTGGAACGGAATCTCGAGGATCCCAACTACCTGCCGTACCAGCCGATCCCCGTCTACGAGGACGCCCCCAAGAAGGTGGTGTTCTACATCGTCGAGCACCCCCAGGAGTTCCCCGGCGTCAACTACGCCAAGACGCCGGTTCGACACTACGTCCACGGGTCGCTGGCGGCCCACCTGGTCGGGTACCTGGGGCAGATCAGCCCCGCCGAGCTCGAGGATCCCTCGTTCTCCGATCACCTTCCCGGCCAGCGGGTGGGCCGGGGCGGGGTCGAGCAGTACTACGAGAGCTCGCTGCACGGGGAGAACGGGTGGCTGAAGCTGGAGGTCAACGCCGAGGGCCGCACCCTGGGGGATCTGGGGCGGAACGAGCCCACGCCGGGGAACGAGCTGTGGCTGTCGCTGGACTGGGAGACCCAGGACCTGGCCCAGGAGACCCTCCGGCAGGCCATCGGGGCCGCCCGGACCCAGGTGGTGGACGCCAGCGGCTTCTACGCCCAGGCCCCCGCCGGGGCGGTGGTGGTGCTGGACCCGAACAACGGCCACGTGCTGGCCATGGCCTCGTTCCCCACGTACGACCCCCGGGTGTTCCTGGGGGGCATCTCCCGCCGGGAGTACCGCCAGCTCAACAAGCCGGCGGCGAACTACCCGCTGAGCAACCGGGCCATCGCCGGGCTGTACCCTCCGGGGTCCACGTTCAAGCCGTTCGTGGCCTCGGCGGCGCTGAAGAGCGGCTACGCGAACTTCGGCAGCACGTATCCGTGTCCCCCGACATTCACCTGGGGGGGAACGGTCTTCAACAACTGGACGAGCGCACATCTGGGGAATCTGTCGCTGGCGGGATCCCTGGTGCGCTCATGTGACACGATCTACTACAACTTCGGCCTGGCGTTCTGGCAGGCCCAGCAGACCAGGGGCCCGTTCTTCCAGCAGCACCTCCGGCGGTGGGGGTTCAGCCGCGACACCGGGATCGACATCCCCGGGGAGCAGGATGGGCGGGTCCCCGACCCGGCCTGGAAGCAGCAGATCCACGAGGAGCTCCCCCACATCTTCCCCTTCGGCCAGTGGCTCCCCGGCGACGACATCAACATGTCGATCGGCCAGGGGGACCTGCTGGTCACCCCCCTCCAGCTGGCCATGGCCTACGGGGCCATCGCCAACGGCGGCACGCTGTACCGGCCCCAGGTGGGGATGAAGATCGTGAGCCCCGACGGGGACCTGGTGAAGCGGATCCCGAAGCGGGTCATCGGGCGGGTCCCGGCCTCGCCCCAGGCCCTAGATTTCCTGCTCCAGTCGCTGACCGGGGTGGTCCAGGGAGAGGGGACCGCGGCCGGGGCCTTCGCCGGATTCCCCCTGGACCGGTACCCGGTAGCCGGCAAGACTGGCACGTCGGAGGTCATCATCGATGGACGGGACGCCAACCACTCGTGGTTCGCGGCCATCGCCCCCGCGGACGACCCGCAGTACGTGGTCATGGCCATGGTGGAGCAGGGCGGCCACGGCTCGGAGGTGGCCGCTCCGATCGTGCGGCGGGTGCTGGAGGGGTTGTTCGGCCTGGAGCCCGGCGAGCTCCAGATCTCTTCGCAGGCCGTCGACTAGGCTACGTTTTTCGCTTCGGACGTCCGACTCGTGTTGAGACTACGCGAATGCTCTCGCTTGACCCCAAGGGGGTGCCGGACTACGGTGAGTTTTCCTTGAGGAATCGGTTGCAGAGGAGGGGCGATGCGTGGAGGCCACGGTTGGACACTGGGAACAGGCCTGCTGCTCTTTCTCGGCACCTTTCTTCCAGCAGAAGCTGATCACGCAGCAAATACTGTGAGAGCGGTATGCAAGTGATTCACCTTACGGATGGAGATGACACCGCCAGCTATGGGGCGGGGCAGCAGTGTGTTGACGCAAATCGGGGCGCTGACACAGTCCACCTAGGTGGCGACATTGATGTCGGTGTTGGCGAGGAGGGAGCGGACCTGCTCGTCGGGGACGGTGGAAAGGACGAGCTGTATGGACTGCAAGGTGGGGACACCCTTCGCGGTGAAGACCATGCTGATTTCATGATTGGCTCGCTGGGACGCGACACCATGATTGGTGGTCCAGGCGACGACTTCATCGCGGACGGACCCGGCGTCGACTATCTTCGGGGAAACGCTGGAGACGATGAGCTGTTCCACTGTCACGGGAATGGCTTTCAGGACGATGACATTGCCGGATTCGAAACGCATAGCCATGTTCCCGAGGGGACGGTTTGGTGCGAGGCTACGTGAAGCTTGGCGACAGGGTGATCGATTGCTGAGGTCAGCCAGCGCGGAATCTGTCCTCACAGCTGGCTCGGGGGACCCAACAAGCCACAGCGTTCACGGAACTGATTCGTCTCCTGAGCGCTAGCGGGGGCTCGATGGCTAGAAGCTCCGCTTTCGAGCGTCCGTTTGGGGGGCGGTGGGTCGGCCGGGAGCGAGCGGCCTTCCGGCACCTCGACCCCACCCTGATCGTGGCCACGGTGGCCCTGGCCGTCTACGGGCTGTTCGTCGTCTACTCGGCCACCCACCAGAGCCTGGAGGCCCTGGGCGAGGACGGGTTCTTCTTCCTCAAGAAGCAGCTGGCGTTCGTCATGCTCGGCCTGATCGCCATGGCCCTGACGGCCTCGTTCGACTACCGGCTGGTCAAGGTGTACGCGGGGATCGCCTATGGGGTCGTGGTGCTGCTGCTGCTCGTGGTGCTCACCCCTCTGGGGTCGGAGACGGCGGGGGCCCAGCGGTGGATCACGCTGTTCGGCTTCCAGTTCCAGCCCTCGGAGGTGGCCAAGCTGTCGGTGACCGCGGCCATGGCCGCGTACCTGTCCGAGATCCGGGGGGGGATCCGGCTCGAGCACGTGTGGCGCTCGGCGGCCCTGGCCGTGGGGCCCATGGTGCTGATCTTCGTCCAGCCCGACGTGGGCACGATGCTGGTGTTCGCGGCGATCCTGATCGGGATCCTGGTGGTGGGGGGAGCGCGGGCCCGCCACCTGGGGGCCCTGGTGGTGGTGGCCCTGGTGGCCATCGTGGTGGCCTTCCAACTGGGGATCGTGAAGCAGTACCAGATCGACCGGCTGACGGCGTTCGCCGACCCCAGCTCCGACCCCCTGCGGGCCGGGTACAACAAGGCCCAGGCGGAGATCGCCATCGGGGCGGGGGGCCTGACGGGGAAGGGGTATCTCCACGGCACCCAGACGAACCTCGACTTCGTGCCCGAGCAGCACACCGACTTCGTCTTCACCGTGGTGGGGGAGGAGCTGGGGTTCCTGGGGGCCATGCTCCTGCTGGGCCTGTACGCCACCATCGCCTGGCGGGGGTTCCGGGCGGCGATGCTGTCGAAGGACGCCTTCGGGACGCTCCTCGCGTCCGGATTGACGGTGATGATCGCATTTCAGATCTTCGTGAACGTGGGCATGACTGTGGGGATCATGCCGATCACCGGGATCCCCCTGCCGTTCGTCTCCTACGGGGGGACCTCGCTGCTCGTGAACTTCGTAGCGGTGGGGCTGATCCTGAACGTGCACATGCGGCGGTTCAAATAGCCGCCTTCCGAGAGTCGGACGCCGTCCCTGCTATGCTGGTTCGGAAGCGTCTCGGCGTATCGGCACCCCTCCCCGGGGGCCTGCCGTCTCCCAGGACGGAAGGGAAATCGGTGATCGCTCGACTCATGGGGCCCCACGTGCGGGTCCCTTCGGAAAACGTTCCGGCCCTGGCGGCAGAGGCCCGCGTCGCGTTGCGCGACGCGTGCGGCCTCGCCCGCCGGCCGGTGGGGAGCCTGAGGCTCCCGGAGTGGAAAGGAACGTGGCATGACGGAAGAAGCTGTGGATCCGGCGGTGAGCGCCGGACAGGAGTCGTCCGCGGAAGCCCGTCCCCGTCCCCGGCGTCGCCGGCGGGGGGGCCGGGGCCGCGGACGAGGCGGAGCCCAGGCGAAGCCCTCGGGAACCGAGGAGCAGTCCAGGCCCGCGGAGAAGGGCCAGGCACCGGCCGAGGCTGAGGGCGCCCCTGCCCGGCCCGGCCAGCAGAGGTCCCGCTCGCGCAGGCGGCCGGCCGCCGCCAAGCAGGCCCCGGAGCGGGGCGGGTCCGGTGCGGTGAAGGGCGCCGAGGAGCCGGAGGGGACCCCCGACGGCGGGGCGGCCAAGCCCGCCCAGCGGTCCCGGACCCGCCGGGGATCCCGGGGCCGGGGACGTCCCCGCCAGCCGTCCCAGCCGGGGGCAGACGCCCAGGGGCAGGCCCCCGAGGAGACCCCGGCCACCCCGGAGCAGCGGCAGCCGGAGGGCGGTGGGAACGGCCCCACGGAGAAGGGGACCACGGCCACCGGGGGTCGCCGCCGCCGCCGCAAGCCGTCGGCCTCGGCCCAGGCCGAGCCCGCCACCGCCAAGCCGGGGGGGGACGGTGGCCCGTCCCGGCGCCGGGCCGACCGCAAGCCTGCCGGGGAGGCGGCCCGGGCGGCCGCGGCCCCAACCAGGACCTCCCGTACGGCCCGCCGGGGGGCCGCCGATCGCCGCCGCCGGCAACCGGTGGTGCAGGTCCAGCGCCGCACCGAGAAGACCATGCTGATGACCGAGGACCACGGCCGGCTCCAGATCGTGGTGCTGGAAGGACGGGAGCTGGTCGAGCACTACGTGAGCCGGTCCGGCGCCCAGTCGATGGCGGGCAACATCTACGTGGGGCGGGTGCAGAACGTCCTCCCCGGGATGGAGGCGGCGTTCGTCGACGTGGGGCGTGGCCGCAACGCGGTGCTGTATGCCGGTGAGGTGTCCTACGACGAGGACGTGGAGGCGGGCGAGCGCCGGATCGAGTCCGTCCTCAAGCCCGGCCAGTCCGTGCTGGTCCAGGTGACCAAGGATCCCCTGCGGGGCAAGGGGGCCCGGCTCACCGCCCAGATCAGCCTGCCCGGCCGATACCTGGTGTACGTGCCCGACGGCGGTGCCTCAGGGATCAGCCGAAGGCTCCCCGACCCCGAGCGCGAACGGCTCCGCAAGATCATCAAGCGGATCCGGCCCTCCGAGGCGGGCGTGATCGTCCGCACCGCGGCCGAGGCGGCCAGCGAGCAGGAGCTCGAGGCCGACCTGGAGCGTCTGAAGAAGGCGTGGGAATCGATCAAGCGGAAGTCGCGCCGGGCCAAGCCGCCCAAGGCCCTGTACGAGGAGCCCGAGCTGGCCGAGCGGGTGGTGCGTGACGTGTTCTCGCCCGCGGAGTTCCAGCAGATCGTCACCGACTCCCAGGACCTTCACGATCGCGTGGCCGACTACCTCAAGGAGGTGGCGCCCGACCTGCTCGACCGCCTCCGGTTCTACGAAGACAAGCTGCCGCTGTTCGAGGCCTTCCACGTCTCAGAGCAGATCCACAAGGCCCTGGAGCGCAAGGTGTGGCTCCCCTCGGGTGGCTACCTGGTGATCGACCGCACCGAAGCCATGACCGTGATCGACGTGAACACCGGGAAGGCCGTGGGGAGGACGAACCTGGAGCAGACCGTGACGGCCACGAACCTGGAGGCCGCCCGGGAGATCCCCCGCCAGCTCCGTCTGCGGGACATCGGCGGGATCATCGTCATCGACTTCATCGACATGATGCTTGCCGGCAACCGGGAGAAGGTGGTCCAGACCCTGCGCGAGGAGCTGGCCCACGACAAGACCCGGTCCCAGGTGTTCGACATCACGGCCCTGGGGCTCCTGGAGATGACCCGCAAGAAGGTCTCGGCGGGGCTGCTGGAGGCGTTCTCTGAGCCGTGCCCCACGTGCGAAGGCCGGGGTATCTTGCTGACCCACGAGAGCTAAGGAGAGCGGATGTACGCCGTGATCAGGGTCGGAGGGAAGCAGGAGCGGGTGAAGCCCGGCGACGTGATCGAGGTGGAGTTCATGCACGTCGACCCGGGCTCCGCGGTGGAGTTCCAGCCCCTCGTCGTGGTGGACGACGACGGCAAGGCCCACCACGGCAAGGCCCTGGCCAAGGCCAAGGTCGTGGCCAAGCTCCTCGGCGACAAGAAGGGCGACAAGCTCAAGGTGTTCAAGTACCGCCCCAAGTCCGGGTACCGCCGTACCCAGGGACATCGCCAGATGCTCACGCTGCTCGAGGTGGAGGAGGTCGGGCTCTCCCCGAACCGCATGGCTCGCAAGGAGCCGGCCGAGGAGGAGCCGGCTCCGAAGAAGGCCGCGGCGAAGAGACCGGCCTCGGCGAAGAAGCCCGTCGCGGCCAAGAAGGCCGCCGCCAAGAAGCCGGCCTCGGCGAAGGAGCCCGCCGCCAAGCAGACGGCGGCCGCCAAGAAGCCCGCGGCGGCCAAGAAGCCCGCGGCCACGAAGCCACCGACGGCGCGCAAGCCCACCGGCGGCGGCGAGTAGCCGTCCGTCTGCTACCCTGGGGCCACCATGGCGCACAAGAAGGGTGCAGCGGCGTCCCGGAACGGCCGGGACAGCGAGTCCAAGCGGCTCGGGGTGAAGGCGTTCGGCGGCCAGACCGTGAACGCCGGCTCCATCATCGTGCGCCAGCGGGGGACCCGGATCCACCCGGGGGCTGGCGTTCGGCGGGGCGGCGACGACACCCTGTTCGCCCTCCAGCCCGGCACGGTGCGGTTCCACGCCTCGGGCGGCCGGAAGCTCGTCTCGGTGGACCCCGCCTAGTCCTCAGGCCCTCGTTCCTCCCACCGCGCCCCGGATCGCCCTCACCCATGCCCTGATCTCCTGCTTGGCCTCGCTGGCGGCCGCCCGCAGGGTCATGATCGAGGCGCTTCGATCCAGCCCCTTGCGGCTGGGCACGAATGGCCGGCGGCGAGCCCGCCGTTCCTCGTCCGTGGGGATCGGTGGGGGCCGCATGAAGAAGAAGAACGCGTGGGTGTGGCGACCGCTCTCATCGGTGTAGCGGACGACGAGCAGGGGGGTCCCCGGGCGGCGGCGGGCGCCCCGGATCCGCCCCAGGGGCATCGTCAGCTCCCGTCCGGCGTCCTCGTCGAAGACCAGTGCGTCGGTGGCCAGCGTGAGCACGCCCTCGGCGGCCTGGGGCCGGCCGGGCCGGACCATCCACACCGTCCGGGGCTGGGGGGGCGCCACCGAACCTATACTCGCACGGGGGTCCCCGATGAGCGGATTCGTCGACGAGGCGGTGGTGTTCGCCCGCGCCGGGAGCGGAGGCAACGGCGCGGCGTCCTTCCACCGCGAGAAGTTCCGGCCGATGGGCGGGCCCGACGGCGGGAACGGCGGCAGGGGCGGGGACGTGATCTTCGAGGTCTCCTCGGACGCGTTCGACCTCTCCGCGCTGGCCCGGAACCCCCACCTGCGCGCGGGGGACGGCACCCACGGCCAGGGCAACAACCGCCACGGCGCCGACGGGCAGGACCTGGTGGTCCCCGTTCCCGACGGCACCGTGGTCCGGGAGGAGCGAGGGCTGGTGGCCGACCTGGTCGGCACGGGCGCGCGGGCCGTGGTGGCCCGGGGCGGCCGGGGCGGCCGGGGGAACGCCGCGTTCGCCTCCCAGCGGAACCGAGCGCCGCGCACCGCCGAGCGCGGCGAGCCGGGCGAGGAGCACCGCCTGGAGGTCGAGCTGCGGCTGGTGGCGGACGTGGGGCTGGTGGGCCTGCCGAACGCCGGGAAGTCCACGCTGCTGTCGCGGCTGACCGCGGCCCGGCCCAAGGTCGCGGACTACCCCTTCACCACGATCACTCCGAACCTCGGTGTGGCCCAGGGCGACCGCCGCTTCGTGGTGGCCGACGTCCCCGGGCTGATCGAGGGGGCCCACCGGGGCAAGGGGCTGGGGGACCGGTTCCTCAGGCACGTCTCCCGGTGCCGGGCCCTGGCGTGCGTGGTGGACCTGGCCGGTGAGGACCCCGTCGCGGACCTGGCCACCGTTCGGGCGGAGGTGGAGGCGTACGACCCCGACCTGGCCGCCCGTCCCTGGCTGGTGGTGGCCACGAAGAGCGACCTCGTCGACGCGGCGGAGCGAGACCGGCGAGCCGGGGTCCTCCGAGGGGCAGGTGAGACGGTGGTGGTCTCCGGGGTGACCGGCGAGGGGATCGACGCGCTGGCGGCCCGGCTGTCGGAGCAGGCGGACGCCGAGGCGCAGCCCCGGCGTCCTCACGTGGTGCTGCGGCCGGGCCGGGAGCCGTTCACGGTGCGCCGGGCCGGGGACCGGTTCGAGGTCCTGGGCCGGGCGGTGGAGCGGTGGGTGACCGAGACCGACCTGGAGGACCCCCGCCAGGTGGTCCGGCTCCAGGACCGCCTGCGCAAGGCCGGGGTGGAGAAGCGCCTGGCCGAGGTGGGCGCCCGCCGCGGCGACGAGGTCACGATCGCCGGCCGGGCCTTCGAGTTCCTCCCAGAGGGGGATTGATCCCCATGACGCGGCGGCTGCTGGCGGTGCGGGGGGTGGTGGTCAAGGTGGGCTCGACCAGCCTGGTGGACGACCGGGGCATGGTCTCGCGGCGGAAAATGGCCAAGGTCGTGCGCGACGTGGCCGGCGTCGTGGACGGCGGGCGGTCGTGCGTGCTGGTGTCGTCGGGCGCCATCGCCTCGGGGCTGGAGCCGCTGGGCCTGCCACGCCGGCCGCGGGACATGCCCACGCTCCAGGCCGCGGCCGCGGTGGGCCAGGGGCGGCTGATGGCCGAGTACGCCCGCCTGTTCGCCGCCCGGGGCCTGGTGGCGGCCCAGGTGCTGCTGACCTACGAGGACGTGGTGCGCCGCCGCCAGTTCGTCAACGCCCGCAACACCCTGGAGCGGCTGCTGGCCAAGGGGGCCGTACCCGTGGTCAACGAGAACGACACCGTGGCCACCGACGAGATCCGCTTCGGCGACAACGACCGGCTGGCCGCGCTGGTGGCGGTGATGACGAACGCCGACCTGCTGGTGCTGCTGTCGGACGTGGAGGGCATCCACGACCGGGACCCCCGCCTGGGCCGGGCAACGCTCCTGGCCGAGGTGACCGAGCTGGAAGCGGTGCGGGCCACCGGGCCGCGCTCCCGGATGGGGCTGGGTGGCATGGCCAGCAAGCTGGAGGCCGCGGGCATCGCCACCGCCGGGGGGATCGGGGTGGTGGTGGCCTCGGCTCGCCGCCGCGACGTGCTGGCTCGCATCCTGGCCGGGGAGGAGCTGGGGACGTGGCTCCCGCCCCGAGGGGGGCGGAAGCGGGCCCGCAAGGCGTGGATCGCCTTCGCCAGCGGCATCAGGGGGCGGATCGTGGTCGACGGCGGGGCCGAGCGGGCCGTCCGGGAGGACGGCCGGAGCCTGCTGGCGGCCGGGGTGACCGGCGTGGAGGGTGACTTCGCGGCCGGCGACCCGGTGGAGGTGGCCGGTCCGGCGGGACGGCCGTTCGCCCGGGGCATCGCCAACTACTCGAGCGAGCAGCTGCCGACCCTGGCGGGCCGGACCAGCAGGGACCTCGCCTCGCTCCCGGGGGGGCCGTACGATAGGGAAGTGATCCACAGGGACGAGCTGGTGGTGATGGAATCATGAGCGCGCTCCAGCCCCTGGCCGGCCCGGCCCGCGCGGCCGCGGCGGCCCTGGCCTCCACGACGCAGGCCGTGAAGAAGGCTGCCCTGGTGGCCATGGCCGACGCCTTGGTAGCCCGAAGCGCCGAGATCGTGGCCGCCAATGCCGAGGACACCGCCCGGGCGGAGGGGGACGGCGTCACCGCCGCGGTGATGGACCGGCTGCGGCTGGACGAGGGCCGGATCGGGGGGATGGCCGACGGCCTCCGCCAGGTGGCCGCGCTCAAGGACCCCGTGGGCGAGGTCATCGAGGGATGGACCCTGCCCAACGGCCTGCGGGTGGAGAAGGTCCGGGTCCCGCTCGGGGTCGTGGGGGTCATCTACGAGGGCCGTCCGAACGTCACCGCCGACGCCGGCGGGCTGGCGGTGAAGGCCGGCAACGCCGTCCTCCTGCGGGGCTCGCGGATCGCCGAGCGGTCGAACGCCGTCCTGGTGGAGATCCTCCAGGCCGCCGGGGAGGCCGTGGGCCTGCCGCCGGGCACGATCCAGGCCGTCCCACCCACCCGGGAGAGCGCCACCGACATGATGCGGGCCCGCGGACTGATCGACCTGCTGATCCCCCGGGGCGGCGCGGAGCTCATCGACACCGTGGTCCGCGAGTCGCAGGTGCCGGTGATCGAGACCGGCGTGGGCAACTGCCACGTGTACGTGGACTCCCGGGCCGACCTGGAGAAGGCCCTGCGGATCCTGGTCAACGCCAAGGTCCAGCGCCCCGGGGTGTGCAACGCGGCCGAGTCGTTCCTGGTGCACCGGGAGGTGGCCGACGCGTTCCTGCCCAAGGCCCTGGCCTCCCTCCACGAGCACGGCGTCACGGTGTACGGCGACGACGAGGTCCGGGCCCGCGGCGAGGACGTCCAGCCAGCCGGGGAGGACGAGTACCGCGCGGAGTTCCTCGACCTCAAGATCGCCGGTCGGGTGGTGGGATCGCTGGAGGAGGCGGTGGACCACATCAACACGTTCGGTTCGCAGCACACCGAGGCCATCGTCACCGAGGACTACGAGGCGGCCCGGCGCTTCGTGGAGGCGGTCGATGCCGCCGCCGTGATGGTGAACGCCTCCACCCGGTTCACCGACGGTGCCGAGTTCGGGATGGGCGCCGAGATCGGCATCTCGACCCAGAAGCTCCACGCCCGCGGCCCCATGGCCCTCCCCGAGCTGACCACGTACAAGTTCGTGGTCTACGGGACCGGCCAGGTCCGGGAATGACCGACACCAGGACCGAGCTGGTCCGGGCGGAGGAGGAACGCTTCGCCCAGATCCACGGTCTCCTGGAGCACCTCACCCCGGAGCAGATGCGGGAGCCGGGCTACACGGAGGACTGGTCGGTGCGCGACGTGGTGGCCCACCTGGCGTGCTGGTGCGCCGAGGCCGCCCGCCACCTGGAGCAGCTGCGCCTGGGCACGTACGACCTCACCCGCGAGGACGAGAAGGCCATCTCCCGGGACGTCGATGCCATCAACCAGCGGTTCCACGACGCCTGCCGGGACCTCTCGCTTGACGACGTGAAGGTCGAGTGGGCGTCGTCGCGGTTCCGGATGCTCCAGGAGTGGGACGACCTCCCGGAGGTGTCCGGCCGGGCGGCGGGATGGTTCCGGAGCTCGGGGCCGGAGCACTACGACGAGCACCTCCCCAGGCTCCGGGAATGGGTGGCGGAGCTCACCGGGGCCCGTACGGGCGGTTCCTGAGCACCTCCCGGAAATCCACGGAACCGGGGACCTGCGGACCTACAATCGGCCCATGGCGCCCAGCAAGCTCGGGGTCATGGGCGGCACCTTCGATCCCATCCACTACGGCCACCTCGTCACGGCGGAGGGGGCCCTGTGGGAGTTCGGGCTGGACGAGGTGCTGTTCGTGCCCACCGGGCAGCCGTGGATGAAGGAGGACCGGGCCGTGTCGCCGGCCGAGGATCGCTACCTGATGACGGTCATCGCCGCCTCCAGCAACCCGCATTTCCGGGTGTCACGGGTGGAGATCGAGCGGGAGGGTCCCACCTACACCGTGGACACCCTGCGCACGCTTCGGGAGATCTACGGGGAGGAGACCGAGCTGTTCTTCATCACCGGCGCCGACGCCATCCTGGAGATCTTCCAGTGGAAGGACACCGACGAGGCCCTGGACCTGGCCCACTTCATCGCGGCCACCCGCCCCGGGTACGACATCGCCAGGTTCGAGGCCGAGGCCCCCGACCGCCATCCCCGCGTGTCGGTCATGACGGTGCCCGCGCTGGCCATCTCCTCCACGGACATCCGGGACCGCGTGGAGAAGGGCCGCCCGATCCGGTACCTGGTCCCCGAAGGCGTGAAGACCTACATCGAGAAGGCGGGGCTGTACGCGTGAGGACCCGGGACGAGCTGTGGGAGTGGGTGTGGAAGGACGGCTGGGAGCGTCCTCCGGCCGGCCGTGAGGACGAGGCGGCCCGGGGCCTGGCCGAGGCCCTGCTGAGGGCCCCGGAGGAGGACGAAGCTCCGGTGTCCCGAGCCGAGGAGGACGAAGCTCCGGCGTCCCGAGCAACGGCCCTGCTGACCGCTCCGGAGGAAGGTGCCGCGGTGGTGGCGGAGCCGCCGCCTCCGGTCGCGGTGCGGGCCCACCCACGATAGCCCCAGGTGGTCACCCCGGTCCGCCCCGAGCGGGCCCGCCGGACCGAGCAGCGGCGGCTGCGGCGGCGGCTGCGCGGCGTGGCGGTGGTGGCCCTGGTGGGGACGGCTGCGGCCGCGGCGTTCCTGCTCCCCCAGGCCACCCGGTCTCCGGGCGGGCAGGGGGACCGCGCGCCCCTGGCTCCGCCGGCCCAGTCGGTGGTGGCGTGGGCGGTGTGGGACCAGCGCCGGCCGGGATCCTCGTTCGTGGCCGTGCTGGCGGCGGGCGGCGGCCTGGACCCGGTGGCGGTGGCGGTCCCCGGGAACGCGGCCGTCAGCATCCCCGGCCACGGGCTGGGCACGGTGGATGACGCCGCGGCCACCGGCGACATCACCACGGTGGCCGCGACGGTCGAGAACGTCCTTGGTGTGCAGGTGGACGAGGGCTGGGGGATCCCCCTGCCGGTCCTGCGGAACCTCGTGGACGGCCTGGGCACGGTCCCGGTGGAGGGCCGCTCCCTGGATGGCAGCGAGGTGGTCGCCTACCTCCGCGAGCCCAGCGTGGAGCTGTCCACGGAGCGGGCCATCCGGTGGCAGGCCCTCCTGATGGGGCTGATCGAGGTCGCGGAGGGGGCAGCCGCCGCGGACCTGAACGTCCCGGAGGCCGTGCGGCCGGTGTTCGCCGCCCCGGAGACCGAGGTGCTGGCCCTTCCGGTGGAGGACGTGGGAGCGGGGCTGGCCCGCCCCGACGCGGAGGCCGTATCCGCCCTGGTGACGGAGCGCTTCGTGCCCACCGGGGGAGAAACGAAGATCCGCTTGGTAGTCTTGAACGGGAACGGGGAGCCCGGGGTGGGGCTGCGCGTGGCTCGACTCCTGGTCCCGCAGGGGTATCAGCTGGTTGCGTCCCAGAACGCATCGGAGTTCGGCATGAACGTGACGAAGATCATCGCCTCGGACCGGGGGGACCTCCCGGCGGCGCGGAAGGCCCAGCGCCTGCTGGGTGTGGGGCGCGTCCTGCTGGGCAGCCAGGACAGCGGTGTGGCCGACGTCACCGTGGTGGTCGGGCAGGACTTCGGAGGGCCGTGACGGGGTCCCGCCAGCTCGCCACCCTCGCGGCCCGAGCCGCCGCCGAGAAGCAGGGCCGTGACGTCGCCGTCCTCGACGTCAAGGATCTCATCGCCATCACGGACTACTTCGTGATCTGCAGCGGCGCCAACGACCGCCAGGTCAAGACGATCGCCGAGGAGATCGAGAAGGCCCTCCGCGGGCGAGGGATCAAGCCCGTCCGCCGGGAGGGAGAGCGAGAGTCCCGGTGGGTGCTGCTCGACTTCGTGGACTTCGTGGCCCACGTGTTCCACGAGGAGGACCGCGACTACTACGGCCTGGACCGCCTGTGGGCCGACGCCCCCCCGGTGGCCTGGGAGACCGCGGCCGCTTCCAGCGGATAGTGGTGGACCGGATTACCATCCTCTCGTGAGCGTGGCGGCCGACGACCTCATCGCCGCGGGGCGCGATGCCCTCCGGCGGCACGCCTGGGTGGAGGCGTTCGAGCTGTTGACCAGGGCGGACGCCCAGGGCGGCCTCTCGGGGGACGAGCTGCGGCTGCTCGGCGAGGCTGCCTGGTGGAGCGGGCGATCGGACGAGTGCATCGCAGCCCGTGAGCGAGCCTACGGCGCGTACCTGGCTGAGGGAAACAAGCCCAAGGCCGCTCGGATGGCCCTGCAGCTGGTCCGCGACCACGACCTTCGGATGGCCGGGGCCGTGGCCGGTGGCTGGTTCCGGCGTGCGGAGCGGCTGCTCCAGGGAGCGGAGGACACCGTGGAGCTCGGCTGGCTGGAGATGATGCGGGCACGGGCTGCCCTCAACGAGGGGAACTTCGATCGGAGCGTCGAGCTCGCCCGCGGAGCGGTGGACGTCGGGGCCCGTTTCGGCGACTCGGACCTCCAGGCCCTGGCGCTGGTGTACCAGGGGATGGGGCTGGTCGGAGGCGGCGATGTGGAGGAAGGCTTCGGCCTGGTCGACGAGGCCACCGTGGCCGCGGTCAGCGGCGAGCTGTCTCCGAACGTGACCGGGATGGTGTACTGCAACATGATCAGCACCTGCGCCGAGCTGGCCGACTACCGGCGGGCCGGGGAGTGGACCGAGGCGGCCAAGCGGTGGTGCGAGCGTCAGGCCATCAGCGGGTTCCCCGGCCTGTGCCGGGTCCACCGCGCTGAGATCATCCGGCTGCGGGGAGCCTGGGCCGAGGCCGAGCAGGAGGCCCGCCAGGCCTGCACGGAGCTCCGGGAGCACGGATGGCCCGCGTTCGCCGGGGACGGCTTCTACGAGATCGGCGAGATCCGCCTGCGGATGGGCGACCTGGCTGCCTCGGACGAGGCCTTCCGGCAGGCGAACGAGCTGGGGCGCGATCCGCAGCCGGGCCTGGCGATGCTGCGGCTGGCCCAGGGCCGGCCGGACGCCGCGGCGGCCATGATCGCCCGGGCGCTGGAGGAGACGACCGAGCCGCTGTACCGGGCCCGGAAGCTCCCCGCCGCGGTGGATATCGCCCTGGCCAACGGGGACGAGCGAGGCGCTGAAGCGGCGGCGGCCGAGCTCGAGGGGATCGCGGAACGGTTCGGGATCGCGGCGCTGGAGGCGACCGCCGCGGGTGCTCGCGCCAGGGTGTTGCTTCGGGGGGGCGATGTCGGGGGAGCCCTGGAACGGGCCCGGCGAGGCTGGAAGCTGTGGCAGGAGCTCGACGCGCCGTACGAGGCGGCTCAGGCCCGTCTGGCGATCGGGGAGGCCTTCAGGGCGGCCGGGGACGAGGAGGCCGCCACCCTGGAGCTGGGGGCGGCCAGGTCGGCCTTCGAGCGGCTGGGCGCGGTGCCGGACGCCCGGCGGATCGACGAGTTGCTGGCGGGCGGCGAGGAGCGGGTCCGGCGGGTGTCGAAGGCGTTCATGTTCACCGACATCGTCCGCAGCACCAACCTGGTAGAGGCCATCGGGGACGAGGCATGGGAGGACGTGGTCCGCTGGCACGACCAGGCCCTCCGGGCCTCCTTCGGCGAGCATGGTGGCCAAGAGGTGGACCACGCCGGCGACGGGTTCTTCGTGGCGTTCCCCGACCCGCGGTCCGCGCTGGAGTGCGCCGTGAACATCCAGCGAAAGCTCGTCGAGCACCGGCGGACGGCCGGCTTCGCCCCCCAGGTGCGGATCGGCGTCCACCTCGCCCAGGCCACCGAGCGCGGCGGGGACTACGGGGGCAAGGGGGTCCACGAGGCGGCCCGGATCGGGTCGCTGGCCGGCGGCGGGGAGATCGTGGCCAGCGAGCGGGCTGTGCGGGAGGCCGGCGACGGCTTCGAGGCCTCCGACCCCCGGGAGGTCGAGCTGAAGGGCATCTCCGAGCCCATCCGCGTCGTAACCCTCACCTGGCGCTGAGGGCCCGCCGGGTCCGGCTGCTACAATCGGCTCACCGAGGGGCTGTGGCGCAGTTGGTAGCGCGCCTCCATGGCATGGAGGAGGTCAGGGGTTCGAATCCCCTCAGCTCCACCGCGTTGACCTGGTGTGCCAACATCCGAGCCCAACGCCAGGTTTGACCCAGATCGGGGATCCGACCGTCTGAGTTCCCAGAGGCGGGAACAATCGCTGGACTGGGACCGTCCAACAGCTCAGGGACAACCGAGGAAGGGCACGGGAGCCATGTTCAAGCGCATGATCGGCCTGAGGCTTACCGTTGTGTCGCTGCTTGCCCTGGTTGGTTGCGGCGCGCCGTCCAACGAGGCGCCGGAGTCGCAGCGCCCTGCCGGGGGACGCGATCTCACCGGAGCCATCGACTGCGCCGATCCCGCCCATGGGGACATCTCTGCACTGGTCGGGGGCATGACGTGCTTCGGCATCCAAGCCTTCGGTCAGGTCACTCAGCCCGGGAACAACGTAGTGCTGTCTCCCGCCAGCATCGCGTTGGCGTTTGGGATGGCTCGCGCCGGTGCTGAGGGAGCGACAGCGCAGGAGATCGACGCGGTGTTCGGCTTCCCCTCCGAAAGCGCCATGAGGGAGGCTGCCTTCGAAGCGCTTGACCGCCTGCTCGCGGACGCCGCACCGGCCGAACTCGAATCCCCGTCCCCGGACGCGACCCGTCCCGCGCGGACCGGCAGTGAGCCACCGGCCCTGCAGATCGCCAATGGCGTGTTCCCCCAGATCGGCTTCCCGATCAGGGAGAAATACCTGGCCACGCTGGCCGCGTACTATGGCGGCAAAGCCATACCCGTCGACTTCGGCACCCCGGACGGCGCGAAGGAGATCATCGACAACTGGGTCAGCGAACGGACCCGAGGACGTATCGACCGGCTCTTCGACAGCCTCGACCGGAGGACTCGTCTCGTGCTCGCCAACGCCGTCTACCTAAAGGCCGACTGGCTGCTGCCGTTCGCAGAGGACCCGACCAAGGTGATGCCGTTCACTCTTGCTGATGGGTCCAAGGCAATGGTGCCCACCATGCGGCAGTTGGGGACGATGCGGTACACACAGGGCGACGGCTGGCAGGCCGTGGAGCTGCCGTATGCTGGTGAGCGGCTGGCGATGTGGCTCCTCGTCCCTTCCGGTGACCGAACCCCGGCGGAGGTGTTGATCGAGGACGTGCTGGTCGCGGTCGGCGAGGAGCTCACCCAGGGCACCGTCGACCTCCATCTGCCCCGGTGGGACTTCGCTACCGACATTGAACTTATCCCACTCCTGGAAGCCTTGGGGATGAAGGAGCCGTTCGACTCCGAGGCTGCGGACTTCTCCGGGATCACAGAGGCCCAGTTCTGGATCGGCGATGCCATCCACCGGGCGAACATCGCCGTGGACGAGTGGGGGACCGAGGCTGCCGCCGTCACGGGCCTGGGCTTTGCGACCTCTGGACCACCGCCGCCGGACGCGATCATCCATGCCGACCGACCCTTCGCCTTCGTGATCGTCGACACCCAGGAGCACACCCCGCTGTTTCTCGGTCAGGTGGCTAACCCGTTGGCGTGAGCCAGGGGGCGCGGAGGAGAGTGATGTGCCCCGCTTTGGCCCCGCGGTGGACTGCGAAACGATGGGCAACGCCGATCGGTGGTTCGAGTCCACTCCTCCCCACCAGCAGAGCAGGCACAGCCTAGGCTCGTGGCTTTGTTTCGTAGCACGTGTGCTACAATACCCCGAAATGGCGAGCCGAGAGATCACACAGCGAGAGCTGCGGAACCAGAGCGGCGAGATCATGCGCGCCCTCGACCGAGGGGATTCCTTCGTCGTGACGCGCAACGGCGTGCCGGTCGGCGAGCTGACCCCGCTCCGGCAGCGGGTGTTCGTGCCGGCAGAACAGGCCGTTGCGGCGTTCGCGGCGGCCCCCCGCGTGGATTTCGAGCGTCTACGCAAGGACGTCGATGCGTTGATCGACCAGAACGCGGCCCCGCGTGGCTGAGCGACGTCACGACCGCGGGCTTGTTGATACCTCTGTCGTCATCGATCTGGAGCGGGTCGGCCAAGACCAGCTTCCTGCCGAGGTTGCGGTCACGGCCGTGACGATGGCCGAGCTTGCCGCCGGTCCGCACGCGACGGCGGATCCCGACGAACGCGCGCGCCGGCAGGACCGGCTTCAGCGGGCCGAGGCGACGTTCGATCCCCTCCCCATCGACGCGGCCGTTGCCCGCGCGTACGGGCGCGTCTACGCGGCGGTCGCGGCGGCGGGCCGAAAGGCACGCGGCCGTCGTGCTCTGGATCTGCTCATCGCGGCTACCGCTCTCGCAACCGGACTGCCTCTGTACACCCGGAATCCCGACGATGTCACAGAGCTCTCCGAGATCCTAGAGATCGTCGAGGTCCAGGCGTCCGACTGAGGTCCATGGTCAGGCGGCGCCCTCCCCGCAGCAAGGCATCGTAGGAACGGATGCGGTTCACACAACGTCGCGCCACCTCCACTTTCAAGGCTTGTTCGAACCCGGGCGCGAGAAGAGCGGCGCGAAGACTTCCGCGAACGGGAACACCTAGCTGCGGCGCGGGGAGACGTCACGTCCCGGCCGGAATCCGCCCTCCCGAAGGAGGAGACGACCCGGAGCGCCGAGACGGCGCGCTGACCGGGAACCTCCGCGCCGCCGAGCGTGTAGTAGCGACAGCCGAGCGAAAGAGGAGCCGATGAAAGCACGAGCGCTGTTCGTCGGGACGGTGGGAGCGCTCCTCCTGGCCGTCGCCAGCCCGGCGGCCGCCAAGTTGACGATCGCCGAGGGGCACGTCAGGGGACCGGGACTAGGGGGAGGAGGCCTGCGCATCTCCGCTCCGGCCACGAACGGGATGTGGGAGTCCGGGATCGATGTGGCCGGCGGTCTGGATGACGCGAGGGCCGGCTCGATCGCGGAGCTCGGGCTCACCGCTGCCGAGCTGGGACCCAGGTACGTCGTGACCTACCGGTTCGAGCCGAGCACGCAGGATGAGATCGTCCGGCAGGAGTTGTACCCGCACGCCAAGGGCGGCCCGGTCACCTACACACCTGCGGGACAGCGACTTACGTTACAGATCACTGAGGAAGGCGGCCCGATCACCGCGGGCTGGTACCGGAGCTCCCCCGGGTTCTTCCATTACCTGGTGGACCAGGGCCTGCCGGAGACGAACCCCGTGCCCGCGGTCGTTGACCGCGAGTCCGTCTCGGATACCCTGCCCGCGGCCCAAGCGACGTCCTGGGGTTGGATCGCGCTGGCGCTCGCCGGGCTGGTGGCCCTGTCGCTGGCGGCCCTGCGGCTGCGTCGCCGCATCCTCGCCGTGTCCAGGGGAAACCGCTAAGGCCCGATCACGTCGAAAGGACCGCCGTGAGGAAGACGGGTCGAGGGTCCCTCGACGCCAGGCCCGACCGCCATCAGTAGCGCCGCAGGTCCCGGGGGCCGCCGGCATCCACGTCGTCTAGCTTCCCTGTCCGGTTCGAACACTGTCCCGATACCTTCACCAGCGGCGACCGACCCGCCCGCGATGTCCCGTTGCTGGATCTAGCTCTCGATCTGACCCGAGATGCAGGTCACCGTGGCGCCTCCAACCCACACCGTACCCTCGCCGCCCTGGTCGATGTGCACGCGGCCCGTGCGGCCGAGCTGGGTCCCCTGGCTCGCGACGTAGGGAGCAGAGGCACGTCCGGTTGCCAGGAGCCACTGGGCGAGCGAGGCGTTGAGGCTGCCGGTCACGGGGTCTTCCCTCATCTCCCCCCGCTCATCGCTGAACAGCGCTCGTACCTCGAAGGCGCACTCCGACCCTTCCGGATACGGGCCGACGACGCCGATGTCGAGGCTGCCCTGGCCTCGATACCGGCTGAAGTCTGGTTCCAGCGCCAGGACCGTGGCGGCGTCTTCGAGCAGGATCGCGACCCACCCGGGTCCGTTGTCGGCCCACTGGGCAGCGACGATCCGGCCCCGATCGATGCCCAGGACGGAGGCCACATCTCCGACGAACCCCTCCTCCACCGGGCCCGACCGCACGAGCGATGGCGCCGAGAATGCCAGTCGCTCGCCGACACCCCTGACCGGGATCAGGCCGATCCCGCATTCTTGGACCGCCACGTCGGTTCGCCGCGGCTGGCCCCCGGTGGTCAGCCAGGCGTGGCAGGCGCCGAGCGTGGGGTGGCCGGCGAAGGGCAGCTCGCGGGCCAGGGTGAAGATGCGGACCCTGTAGTCGGCTTCTGGGGAGGTGGGGGGCAACAGGAACGCGGTCTCGGAAAGGTTCGCCCACCGGGCGAGGCGCTGCATCTCTTCGGTCGAGAGGCCCTCGGCGTCGTGCACCACCGCCAGGGGGTTCCCCGAGTACGGCCTCGCGCCGAACACGTCGACCTGCTGGAAGCGGCGAAGCATGAGCCATCCCTCCGGTCGGCGTTCGCTGTGACCCCACCGTACCCGAGCGCCGTCGACCCTCGCTCCTTCACTCTCCGTCCAGGTGGGGTGAACCGGGGGCGGATCCGGGTCGTCCTACGCACCGGACCGACCGAGAAGGGAGTTTCCATGCGGTACAGGCTGTTCGGGACGGTGGCTGCCGTCGCGGCCCTCGTGGTGGCGGGGTGCGGCCAGGCGGGGCCGGGTGCCGGTCCGAGGCCGGACGACGTCCTGTTCCTCCAAACCGCGGGAGGGATCACCCTGGTCAAGGCCGTTCCCGACGCCGTGGCCATCAGCCTTTCCGGCGCCGTGCCTTCCACGGATTGGTCGGCTGTCGTTCGGACCATGCGTCGCAAGGGCGAGACCCGGATCGTGGCCCACGACACCACCTCGGGGGCCCGGCTGTGGTCGCGCGAGATTTCCGGCAGGTTCGAGGTCAAGGTCGCCGCGGACCGGGCCGGCCTGGTGGCGCTGGGAACCCCGGTGGTGGGCACCGGGTACCCCGTGGGCCGCTCGTCCACGACCCTGGTCGTCCTCGATGGCGGTTCGGAGCCCAGGACGATCACCCTCGAGGGCAACTACGAGCCCGAGGCGTTCTCCACCGACGGGCAGAGCCTGTTCGTCGTGGAGTATGTCCCTCCCAGGCACCCCGACCGCTACCGGGTCCGCCGCCTGGACCTGGGCACGGAGGAGGTGGTGGGCGTCTACACGGTCGACGCCGAGCTCCAGGAGACCATGCGGGGCACCGCCCGGGTGCAGGCGGCCAGCCCGGACGGGAAGCGCCTGTACACCCTGTACTCCCTGAAGGAGGCGGACGGGACCAAGCGCTCCTTCGTCCACGTGCTCAGCCTCGACGAGCTGTGGGCGCACTGCGTCGACCTTCCGGCCGGCTTCGCCACGGGGTCCGAGCGAAGGGTGGCCCTGTCGGTGTCGCCGGACGGCTCCCGCCTGTACGTGGCCGACGCCACGACGGAGGAGGTGGCGGAGGTCGACACCGAGGCGCTGGCGGTCACCCGAAGCTCCCCGGTGGCGTTCGCTTCGCCCGGCGCTCCCGCCCATGCGGTGTATGGGCCCGACGGGGTCCTCTACCTGGCCAGCGGCAGGTGGCTCAGGGCCGCCGACGCCTCGACGTTGACCGAGGCTCGTTCGTGGGACATGGCCGGGAAGATCACCGGGATCCAGGCAGCCACCGACGGTATCCGCCTGTACGTCGGGCTGGAGGACCGGATCATCATCCTCGACACGGCGACGGGGCGGATCCGTGGGGAGCTCCGGCCGGGGGACATCGGCACCATCACCCAGCTCGGTCGCTCGACCCGCTCGCTGGACGAGGGGCGCAAGGAGATCACCTGCGCGTGCTGAGCCGCTTCAGGCCCGCCTACTCGGCGAGGTAGCGGGCCAGGGCGAAGCGGCCGACCGGGCTGCCGTCCCGGCCGGCGGCCACGATATTCCCGTTGGCCTGGATGGCCACCGCCTCGGCCAGGTCGAAGTTGTCCACGCCGGCGATGAAGTTCGTGGTCACCCGGCCGTCGCCTCCGAAGGAGGGGTCCAGGGCCCCGTCGACCTCGTAGCGGGCCAGGCCGAACCTCGAGTTGCCGCTGTCCTCTCCGGCGCTGCCTGCGGCCACGATCCTCCCGTCGGCCTGGACGGCCACGCCTCGGGCCACGTCGAGCGCGTCGTCGACGAAGTTCGTGCTGACCCTGCCGTCGCCCCCGAACGCCGGATCCAGCGACCCGTCGGGCAGGTAGCGGGCCAGGGCGAACCTGGGCTCGTCGGAGCCCTCGCCGATGAACCCGGCGGCCACGATCTGCCCATCGGCCTGGACGGCCACGGAGAACGCCCCGTCCTCCCCGGGGGTGAAGTTCGTGGTGACCTTCCCGTTCCCGCTGAAGGCCGGGTCCAGCGCTCCGTCCTTCCGGTACCGGGCCACGGCGAACCGCGCGTTCCAGTTCGCCGATCCGGCGGCCACGATCTTCCCGTTGGCCTGGATGGCCACGCCGGCGGCGAAGTCACCCCCGGCGGTGAAGTTCGCGGTGACCTTGCCGTCGCCTCCGAACGTGGGGTCGAGCGTCCCGTTGGTGTTGTATCGGGCCAGGGCGAACCGGCCGCCGGTGCCGGTGGCCATCCCGCCGGCGGCCACGATCTTCCCGTCCTCCTGGATGGCCACGGCGGCGGCCCCTTCCCGGATGCCGGGGAAGCTCGTGGTGACCTTGCCGTTCCCGCTGAAGCTCGGGTCCAGCGACCCGTCCTTCCGGTACCGGGCCACGGCGAACCTCCCGCCTGCTCCACCCGCGGCCACGATCTTCCCGTCCTCCTGGATGGCCACGCCGGACGCGCCGTCCCCCCCACCGGGGAAGTTGGTGGTCACCTTGCCGTTCCCCCCGAACGCGGGGTCGAGGTCGCCTCCCGCGGCCCCCACGGGGTCGGCCAGCGCCGAGACCACGAGCGATGGAAGGGCGAGGACGAGGAGGGCCTTGCGCCGAGGGGCCATCACCGGAACAGTGTCGCACGCCGATCCACGGACCGAGCGCGGCTGGTTGAACATCCGCCGCGCCGAGCCTAGACTGCCGTGCAGCACTAGTTGGTTCCGGGCGGGACGGAGGTGAGATCGTGAGAAGGATCGCGGTGACGATGGGAGTCGTGGCCCTGCTGGCTTCCGTTGCGGGGCCTGCTTCGGCCCAGTACCCGCCCGGCGCGGCGCAGATCTTCCTCTCGGACGTGTCCGGGGCCTGCCCCGGCGGCACCATCACGATCTCGGGATCGGGGTGGATCCCCATCGAGCCCGCCGTCCTCATCAACTTCGACGGCGAGGAGATCACCCGGGTGTTCCCCGACGAGCAGGGCGACATCTCCGTCACCGTGACCTTGCCGGACGCCGCTCCCGGGGCCCACACGATCACGGCCATCCAGTTCATCGCGGCGGACGAGCCCGACGTCATCGAGGCCAGCGCCACCTTCACCTGTGTGGGGCCCCCCGGCCTGGCGGTGACCGGCGCGGGCATCCAGGTGTGGATGCTGCTCGTGCTGGGGCTCGTGGTGGCCGGTGCCGCATCACTGGTGGTCGGCCGGCGCCGGGCCAAGGTCTGAGCCTCGCCCCTCGGGTCGCCCGGCCGCTCTTCGGTTGGCGCCGCTTCCCACGGGTATGAACCCTGTACGTATCCGCGCACGGAAGGAGGCTGCCATGGGAGGCACCGGCGACAAGGCCGAGGGCAAGTGGGACCAGGCCAAGGGAAAGGTGAAGGAAACCGTCGGCGACGTGACCGACGACGAGACCACCGAGGCCGAAGGCCAGAAGGACCAGGCCAAAGGCCACCTCAAGGAGGCCAAGGGCGACGTCAAGGACGCCGCCGAGGACGTGAAGGAGAGCGTCAAGGACGCCTTCGACCGCACGGACTGACCGAGGCCCCACCCCCCTCCCGAAGCCCGTGCTAGGCTCGCGCCGCGGGCGGGCGCTCCGTGCGCCTGAAGGTCGAACGGGAGGGGAAAGCGATGCGCAGGATCCTCGTGGGTGTGGCCGGCCTGGGCCTGCTGGTGGCCTCGTGCGGGCAGCCCCAGCGGCAGCCGCGGACGCAGCCGACCGAGGCGGACGCGTGCCAGAAGGACCAGCTGAACCTGGTCCAGCCGGGGACGCTCACGGTGGGCACCGACAACCCGGCCTTCCCGCCGTGGTTCGAGGGCGGCACGCCCGAGGGCTCGCCGTGGGAGATCAACGACCCCGCCACCGGTGAGGGCTTCGAGAGCGCGGTGGCCTACGCCGTGGCCGGGGAGCTCGGGTTCACCGAGGACGAGGTGGAGTGGGCGGAGGTCCCGTTCAACCAGTCCTTCAAGCCCGGGCCCAAGGACTTCGACTTCGACATCAACCAGATCTCCTTCAAGCCCGGCCGGGACCAGGCGGTCGACTTCAGCGAGAGCTACTACGACGTGAACCAGGCCCTGGTGGCCCTGGGGGACACCCCGATCACCCAGGCCACGTCCCTGGAGGACCTCAGGCAGTACAAGCTGGCGGCGCCGGTGGGGACCACGAGCTTCGACTACATCGAGCAGAACATCCAGCCGGAAGAAGACCCGGGCGTGTACGACACGCTCAACGACGCCATCTCTGCCCTGGAGAACGAGCAGGTCGACGGGGTGGTGGTGGACCTGCCCACCGCGTTCTTCATCACCGCGGTCCAGGTCCCCGACGGGGCCATCGTGGGCCAATTCCCCACGGTGGGCCAGCAGGAGTACTTCGGGATGGTGTTCGAGACCGGCAATCCCCTGGTGGAGTGCGTGAACCGGGCGCTGGACCGCCTGAAGGAGGACGGCACCCTCCGGCAGATCCAGGATGAGTGGCTCTCCCAGAACGTCGAGGTGCCGGTCCTCGAGTAGCGGACCGGGCCCGTGAGCGCGCTGGGGGCCTCCGGCCCCACGCTTCCCCAGCCGCCGGAGGCCGCCCCCGGAGGCGACCGCCGGTCGCGGATCCTGGGCGGCGGGGTCGAGGGCCGCCGGGGGGTCCTGATCGCCGTGGTGAGCACCGTGGTGTTCTTCACGGCCCTGGTCGTGGTGGTCTTGAACTCACCGGGGTGGCCGGAGGTCCGCCGGTCCTTCTTCAACGGCGCGGTCTTCGCACAGTCGTTCCCCACGATCGTCCGGAACTTCGCCCGGAACGTGGAGGCGTTCCTGATCGCCGAGGTGTTCATCCTGGTGCTGGCCCTGGTGCTGGCCGTGCTGCGCAGCCTTCCCGGGCCGGTATTCTTCCCCCTGCGGCTGCTGGCCATCGGCTACACCGACTTCTTCCGCGGGGTCCCCACCATCCTGGTCATCTACATCCTGGGCTTCGGGGCGCCGGGCCTCCAGCTCACGGGGATCCCCAAGGAGCCGTTCTTCTGGGGGATCGTGGCTTTGGTGCTGGTGTACTCGGCGTACGTGGCGGAGGTGTACCGGGCCGGGATCGAGTCGGTCCATCCCAGCCAGGTGGCCGCGGCCCGATCCCTCGGCCTGACCCGGTGGCAGGCGCTGCGGTTCGTGGTCCTGCCCCAGGCCGTGCGCCGGGTGGTTCCCCCGTTGCTGAACGACTTCATCGGGCTCCAGAAGGACACCGCGCTGCTGGCCCTGATCGGGGTGCTGGAGGCGTTCCGCAGGTCGCAGGTGGCCACGGCGGGAGCGTTCAACTTCACGCCCTACCTGGCCACCGCCATGCTGTTCATCGTGATCACGATCCCGCTGGCCCGGCTCACGGACTGGCTGGTGGCCCGGGAGCGTGCCCGGCGGCAGGCGGGAGCGGTCCTGTGAGCGAGCAGGCCCTCCGGCTCGAGGGCGTCCACAAGTCCTTCGGCGACCTCGAGGTCCTGAAGGGGATCGACCTGGAGCTGGCCCGGCACGAGGTGGTGGCGCTCATCGGGGCGTCGGGGTCGGGCAAGTCCACGCTCCTGCGGTGCGTCAACCTCCTCGATCCCATCGACCGGGGCCGCATCCTGCTCGACGGCGAGGAGATCTCCGCCCGCGGCGTCGACGTGAACCGGGTCCGGCAGCGGATCGGCATCGTGTTCCAGGCGTTCAACCTGTTCCCCCACATGACCGTGCTCGGCAACGTGATGCTGGGTCCGGTCCGGGCCCTGCGGACTTCGCCGGAGCGAGCCGAGGAGGAGGCGCGAACGCTCCTGGCGCGGTTCGGGCTGCTGGACAAGGCCGGGGACTACCCCGACCGGCTGTCCGGCGGTCAGCAGCAGCGGGCGGCCATCGTCCGGGCCCTGGCCATGAAGCCCGGGCTCATGCTCCTGGACGAGGTCACCAGCGCCCTCGACCCCGAGCTGATCGCCGAGGTCCTGGAGGTGATCCGCGAGCTGGCCGAGGAGGGGATGACGATGATCCTGGCCACCCACGAGATGGGGTTCGCCAGGGACATCGCGGGCAGGGTGTGCTTCCTGGACGCCGGGGTGATCCCGGAGCAGGGCCCGCCCGAGCGGATCTTCGCCGAACCCGAGAACCCCAGGACGCGGCGGTTCCTCCAGCGCATCATCGAGGCCGGCCGCCTGTAGGCGCGGCCTGGCACAGGCACGAGCGGCCCTCCTGGGGTCGCCGGCCGCCCGGAGAGTCAGGCGCCGACCGGTGGTCCGACCAGGCGGCCGATGGCGATCAGGGCCACGGGGACCACGAACAGGATCCCCACGAACAGCCACAGCCGGACCGTGCTGCCCACCACCCACTCGTCCAGGCCCATGATCCCCCGCTGGAGCCACCGGTAGGCGAACGCCAGGAACAGCACGGTGATCAGGGCCACGGCGATGGCCTCGGCCAGCACCACCTGGACTCCGCTGGCCGTGCCCAGGAGCATGGCCGCGACCAGGGTGTCGGCCAACGTGGTGATGTTGGCCCCGGCGATGTAGGGGATGGCTTGCTCCCGCTTGATGTATCCCTTGCTGGCCAGCGGCACGAGCACCGTGAGGGCCACCGACACCGACAGCGTCAGCAGGGCCGCCAGCGACCCCAGGAAGAACATCGGCCACGGCTTCTTCAGCCAGTGGGCCCTGGAGCCGGCGTGCTTCTCGCCGTCCAGGGAGGGCAGCACCCGGTCCAGCAGCTTGAACGAGACCAGGATCACCCCGAGCCCGATCGGGAACAGCAGCGGCGCGGGGACGGTCCCGGTGGCGAGGTTCATGATCCAGCCCCACCCCACATCGATGGCGCCGTTGAGCTCCTCGCCGGCCGTCCAGTTGACCCCGGAGATGAGGCCCGAGCGCAGGATCCCGTACCCCAGGAGCATTCCCGGGACGTACACGATGGCCGTCATCGACAGGGCCAGCACGCCCATCCCCAGGGACTCCCGGCGGTTCTGGCTGCGGACCGCGTACAGGAACCCGACCAGGAGGACGATGAACGATGCCCCCAGGCGAGACCCCGACAGCATCGCGAACGTCTGGAGGGGGGTGATGGCTCCGGCGTGGTGGAAGGTCAGCGCGGTTGCGGCGATCGGCGAACCCGACAGGACCAGATAGGCGCCCAGCCAGCCCAGGCCCAGGCTCTGATAGGCGTTGTCGAACAGTCCCGAGGCCTGGAGCCGGGGGCCGATGGCTCCGGCCCCCTCCTTCATGAGCTGGATGGCCAGGACGAACAGGAACAGGGCCGCCACGAAGTGGAGGACCTTGATGGCCACCAGCCGGGCCCCGCGCTGCTCCTCGACGTGGACCGCCGGGCCCGAGGGGATGGCGGCCTCGGCGGTGGGGTCCGCGGCTGAGGTAGAGCCGTTGCCGGATGTGACCTGCTGCTCGAGCCTGCTGTCGGGATCCTTCCCCATATGTCGTCGCGCTTGTGGGAGACGGGAACTCCCGTACCATATCGGTCGGCACGGCCCTTGGCAACGCATCCGTACGAGCGCTTGGTTCCCTGGTACCCTGCCTGGACACCCATGACACGCCGGTACGAGCCACAACAGATCGAGCCCCGGTGGATGGCCGACTGGGAGGAGCGACGGCTGTACGAGGCCGGCGGCCCCGACGACCCCCGCCCGAAGTTCTACAAGCTCCACATGTTCCCGTACCCCTCGGGGGACCTGCACATGGGCCACGCCGAGGCGTTCGCCCTCAGCGACGTGATCGCGCGGTACCGGTGGATGCAGGGATCCAACGTGTTGCACCCCATCGGGTGGGACGGGTTCGGGCTGCCCGCGGAGAACGCCGCCATCAAGCGGGGGATCCACCCCAAGGAGTGGACGTATCGGAACATCGACCAACAGCGCCGGTCCTTCAAGCGCTACGGGATGAGCTTCGACTGGTCCCGCCAGTTCAACACGTGCGACCCGGAGTACTACCGGTGGACCCAGTGGCTGTTCCTGAAGCTGTTCGAGCAAGGCCTGGCCTACCGGAAGCTGGCCCCGGCGAACTGGTGCCCCCAGGACCAGACCGTGCTGGCCAACGAGCAGGTCATCGGGGGAGCGTGCGAGCGGTGCGGGACCCCCGTGGTCCGCCGGGACCTCACCCAGTGGTTCTTCAGGATCACCGACTACGCCCAGGCGCTGCTGGACGACATGGAGCTGCTCCCGGGGTGGTCCGACCGGGTGCTGACGATGCAGCGGAACTGGATCGGTCGCTCCGACGGAGCCGAGGTGGAGTTCGAGATCGCCGAGACCGGCGAGCGGATCACGGTGTTCACCACCCGCCCCGACACGCTGTGGGGGGTCACGTTCTTCGTGTTCGCACCCGAGCACCCCAGCGTGGTGAAGCTGGCGGAGATCGGGGGCGTGGGGGACGAGGTCCGGGAGATGCTGGACCGGCTCCAGGCCACCCCGCTCACCAGCCGGGAGCAGGCCCAGAGCCGGGAGGGCATCCCCCTGGGCATCCACGCGGTCAACCCGGTGAACGGGGAGAAGGTCCCGTGCTTCGTGGCCCCCTACGTGCTCATGGAGTACGGGACGGGCGCGGTGATGGGCGTGCCCGGCCACGACCAGCGCGACTTCGAGTACGCCCGGGAACACGGTCTGCCGGTCCGGGTGGTGATCCAGCCGGAAGGGGAGACCCGAGACCCGGCCACGATGACCGAGGCCCACGATCACGAGGGGGTCATGGTGGCCTCGGGTCCGTTCGACGGCACCCCCTCGCCCGAGGGCATCCCCCGGGTGATCGAGTGGCTGGAGGCCGAGGGGAAGGGCCGGCCCGCGGTGTCCTACCGGCTCCGGGACTGGTTGATCTCCCGCCAGCGGTACTGGGGGGCGCCGATCCCCATCGTCCACTGCGAGACGGACGGCGAGGTGCCGGTGCCGGAGGAGGACCTTCCGGTGCTCCTGCCCGACGACGTGGACTTCTCGCCCACCGGCGAGAGTCCGCTGGCGAAGCACGAGGGCTTCGTCACAGTAGCGTGCCCGAGGTGCGGGCGACCGTCCCGGCGGGACACCGACACGATGGACACGTTCGTGGATTCCTCCTGGTACTTCCTCCGGTACTGCTCGCCGGGCTACGAGGATGGCCCATTCGACCCGCAGGACGTCGAGCGGTGGATGCCGGTGGACCAGTACTCCGGCGGGATCGAGCATGCCATCCTCCACCTGCTGTACTCGCGGTTCGTCACCAAGGCACTGCACGACGCGGGGCTGGTGTCCTTCCGGGAGCCCTTCGAGAAGCTGGTGAACCAGGGGATGGTCATCATGGAGGGTGCCGCGATGAGCAAGAGCCGCGGCAACCTCGTGGAGTTCGCCCCCGAGGTCGGCAGGTATGGGGCGGACACCGTCCGCATGACGATGATGTTTGCCGGACCGGTGGAGGACGACGTGGACTGGGCCGCGGTCTCGCCGGCGGGTGTGCAGGCATGGCTGGGCCGGGTGTGGCGGGCGGTGCACGATGCCGTCGAGCGTGACGGCCAGGACCCGGAGGAGCTGCGGCGGACCACCCACCGGACGATCAAGCGGGTCACCGAGCTGTACGAGCGGTTCCGGTTCAACGTGGCCGTGGCCCGGCTGATGGAGCTGACGAACGCCGTCCGCCAGGCCCTCGACCGGGGGGAGCCGGCCGGGGAGGCCTGCCGGGCCCTGGTGCTGATGATCGCCCCGATGACCCCGTTCATCACGGAGGAGTTGTGGCGGGAGACCCTGGGCGGGGACGACAGCGTCCACCGCCAGGCGTGGCCCTCGTTCGACCCCGCCCTGGCCCGGGAGGAGGCCGTCACCCTGGTGATCCAGGTGGACGGCAAGGTCCGCGACACCGTGGAGGTCAGCCCGGACGTGTCCGAGGACGAGGCCCGTTCGCTGGCCCGCGGCTCGGAGAAGGCCCGCCGGGCCATCGGCGGCCGGGGGGTGGCCCGGGTCGTCGTCCGGCCGCCCCGCCTGGTCAACCTGGTCACCGAGCGCTGAGCGCGGTGCTCGACGTGCGGGCCTCGGGCGGAATGGTCGTGGTGGGGGCGCGGGTCCGCCCCCGCTCCCGGCCCGGCCTCCGTGAGAGCGACGGGGGCCTGGTGGTCTCCGTGGCCGCCCCGCCCGAGAAGGGGAAGGCCAACGAGGAGGCCCGCCGGGCCCTGGCCGGAGCGCTCGGCGTGGCTCCCTCCGCGGTCACGCTCCGGAGCGGCGGCAAGGCCCGCCGCAAGGTCTTCGAGGTCACCGGCGTCGACGCCACCACGGCCCGGGCCCGCCTCCTGGCGGCAAGCGGACCCGGCTGATCTCCGCGCTCAGCTCACGCGCAGGGCCACCATGACGCCGTCGCGGGTGGGGACGATCGTGGACCGGTAGCGGTTGTCCGCGGCGATGGCCGCGTTGTGCTCGCGGACGGCCTCCGTCCATCCGGAGCGGACGTCGTCGGTCACCTCCTCCTGCGTGACCCGGCCGCTCCACAGCACGTTGTCGCACAGGTACAGGCCGCCCACCCGGATCCGCTCCCGGGCCTTGGCCCACGCCGCCGGATAGTCGCCCTTGTCGATGTCGCAGAAGACCGCGTCGAACTCACCGGGCAGCTCCTCGATGATGTCGAGGGCATCGCCCACGTGGGAGTGGACCCGTTCGGAGAGGCCGGCCCGGGCCAGGAAGTCCATGGCCCGCTCCTGGTTGGCGGCATCGCCCTCGGTCATGTGGACCTCACCGCCCTCGCCGACCGCCCGGGCGAACCAGTAGGCGGAGTACCCGTAGCCCGAGCCCATCTCCAGGATGCGCCGGGCGCCGACGGCCCGGGCCAGGATCTCGAGCGTCACTCCCACCAGGCGCTCCACGATCGGGAAGTCGCGTTCCTCGGCCAGCGCCTCCATCTCCGCGGCCACCGGATGGTCCTCGTCGAACAGGTTCCGCAGGTAGTCCTCGATGCGGGGGTCCACGATGTCGAAGCTCACGGTCGCTCCTTTCCGATCGAAGACGGTTCCGGTCGATGTTCCCGGGTAGACCGCGTCGGGCCACGGGCAGTAGGTGTGCGCATCGCCAGAAGCACGCCGGTCAGGATCAGCAAGCCCCCGGCGGCGAAGCTGAGGCCGAGCCCCTCTCCCAGCACGACCCGGGCCAGGATGCCGCCCACCACCGGCTGGATGAAGAAGAACGCCCCGGCCACGGCCGCCGGAAGGCCGGCCACCCCGCGGTTCCACAGGTACCACGCCCCCGCGCTGGCGGCGAGGCCGAGGTAGGCGATGGCTCCCAGGGTCACCGGCCGCGTGAACGCGGCGGCGTGCCAGCGGTCCACCTCGAACAGCGACAGCAGCGCCAGCACCGGGAGGGCGACCACCGTGGCCCACGTGACCGCGGTGAGGGGCCCCTGGCGGCGAGCGGTGGGGGCCGAGGCGATCGTGTAGCCGGCCCATCCGGCAGCGGACACCAGCAGCAGCACCGGCCCCCACGGGGAGCGGTACGCGCCGGTCACGCCGCCGACCGCCAGGGCCACGCCGGCCAGTCCCACGGCGATGCCGGCCACGGTGGCGGTGCCCGGTCGCTCGCGGAGGAAGGCCCATCCGAACGGCACCAGGAACAGCGGCGTGGTGGTGGTCAGCAGCGCTCCCTGGGACGCCGTGGCCAGGTCGGTTCCCACGAACTGGGTGACCATGGTCCCGGCCAGCAGGACACCGGCCAGGAGCAGCACGGGATCGCGGGGAACGCGCGGCCGGCCCCCGACCGCCAGGACCAGGGCCAGGACCGGGGCGGCGATGGCCAGCCGAAGGGCCCCCAGGGTGATCGGCGGGACGTCCGAGAACGTGTCCTTGCTGACCACGTACATCCCACCCCACAGCGCCGCGGCGCCCAGGGCGGCGGCCGCGGCTCCGCCCGGGAACGGCGGGGGTCCGGGTGGGCGAGAGGTGGACATCCCGCAGAGCATAGCCACCGCCCCGCGGACGGGCCGGCCATGTCACCGCCGCCCGCTATCCTCCCCTCCGGACGGCCGCGTCGCCGGCGCTCCTCCCTCCGCCGAGAACCTCCGGCCGACCCGAGCGAAGGAGGGAGGTCAGATGGACGGCGGGATCCGTGACTGGCTGTCCGGCCTCAGCCGGCGGGAGCTGGTGCTCGTGGCCCTCGTGGGGCTGATGGTCGTGGGAGGGGCGGGCCTGTGGTACGCGCGCTCCATGCCCCAGCCGCTCGCCGTCCGCGCCGAGCCCGCGCCCGAGGCGGCGGCGACCCCCAGCCCGGCGGTGCTGTTCGTCCACGTCGCCGGGTGGGTGAAGGCACCCGGCGTGTACGAGCTCCGGGAGGGCGCCAGGGTGATCGATGCCGTCCAGATGGCCGGCGGGCCCCGGCGGGGCGCCGAGCTTGGGGCCCTGAACCTGGCGGCGCCCCTGACCGACGGCCAGCAGGTCATCGTGCCCCGGGTACTGCCGAACGCGCCGCCGGGGGCGCCACCGGCGGCGGCCTCCGGCGCACCTCCCTCGACGGGAAGCGCGGACGGCGGGCCGGTCAACATCAACACGGCCACGGCGGACCAGCTCGAGGCGCTGCCGGGGATCGGCCCGGTCCTGGCCCAGCGGATCATCGACTTCCGGGAGAAGAACGGGCCGTTCTCGTCGGTGGACCAGCTCGAGGACGTCAGCGGCATCGGGCCGGTGACGATGGAGGGGCTGCGGGACCTGGTCACGATCTGATGGCCTCGTTCCTGCTCCCGGTCGCCGCCGCCTCCTTCGGAGCGGGCATCCTGGCGGTGGGGCTCCGCGGCAACGGCCCCCTCGGGGCGGCCCTGCTCGGCGGGGCCGCGGCGCTGTTGGTCCTCCGGGTCGCGCTCGGGCCCTCCCACGAGCCCGCGCCAAGGCTCCCGGAAGGCGCCCGGGTCCGGGGGCCGCCGGACCCGCCCGACGCCCGGGAACGGGTGCTGGCCGCGGCCGGGCTCCCCGTGGGGGCCGGCTCGCCGCCGCGCCGGCGAACGGGACCGTGGGGGGTGATCGCCGTGGCGGTGGCGTTCGCCGTGGCCGGGGCCGGATGGCAGCTGGTCCGGCGGGCCGCGGCCCTCGGGCCCGGCGAGCTGGACGGTCGGGTCGTGGCCTTCCGGGCCGTGGCCACCTCCGACCTGCGGACGTTCGAGTTCGGCTGGGGGGCGGAGGCCACGCTCGAGGAGGTCGAGCTCTCCGGGGTCGGCCGGGAGACCTCGCTGCGGGTGTGGATCCGGGGAAGCGATCGGTCGGCCCGGTTCGATGCCGGGGTGGCCCTGGAGGGCTCGGGCCGGTTGGAGGCCCTGGAGCCGGGGTCCTCGGGGTTCGAGGACTTCCTGATCGGACGCGGCCTGAAGGCAACCCTGTCCGTGCGGGAGGTCACCGCCGGTGAGCGGGCCGGATCCATGCCCCTGCGACTGGCGAACCTGGCCAGGAGCGGCCTCCGTACCGGCGCGTTCCGGACGCTTCCCGACCGGGAGGCGGGCCTGCTGCTGGGCCTGTCGATCGGGGACGTCCGGGAGATGGATCCGGAGGTGGAGGAGGACTTCCGGGCCACGGGGCTGGCCCACCTGCTGGCGGTGTCCGGGTCGAACGTGGCCTTGTTCCTGGCTCCGGTGATGGCCATGGCCGGCGCGCTCCGGCTGGGGAGGACCACCCGCGCCGCGGTGGGGATCACGGCCCTGGCGTTCTTCACGTTGCTGACGCGGTGGGAGCCATCGGTCCTGCGGGCCGGCGCCATGGCCGTGCTGGCGCTGGCGGCGGTCTGGGCCGGGAGGCCCCGGAGCACCGCCGGAGCGCTCAGCGTCGCGGTCCTGCTCCTGCTGCTCGCCGACCCGGGGCTGGCCTCGTCCCTCGGGTTCCAGCTCTCGGTGGCGGCCACGGCGGGGCTGGCGGCCGTGGCCGGGCCCCTGGCTGCCCGCATGCGGTGGCTCCCCCGGCCGGTGGCCGTGGCGACCGCCGCCACCATCGCCGCGCAGCTCGCGGTGTCCCCGCTGCTGCTGCTGCACTTCGGCGTGGTCCCCACGGTGACGCTGGCGGCCAACGTCCTGGCGGCGCCCGCCGTGGCTCCGGCGCTGTGCGCCGGCCTGGTGGGCGCGGGTGCCGGCCTGGCATGGCCGTCCCTGGCTCCGGTGATGGAGCCTGTGGCCCGGGTGCCGCTCGCTTACCTGGCCGAGGTGGCGGACCGCCTGGCCCGGTTCCCGCTTCCCTCGGTGGCCGGCCGGGGGATGGCCCTACCCCTCGTGGCCGCGGTCGTGGCGGTGTTCCTGGCCTGGCGCATCCGGCGGGGCCGCCGCGGGGGGCGGATCGTGGCCGCGGCGGCCGTCGTCGCCGTGGTGGCGTGGACCGCCGGTCTGGGCGGGGGAGCCGCCCGGGCCTTCACCGTCACGTTCCTGGACGTGGGGCAGGGTGACGCGGCGGTGGTCCGGACGCCTGAGGGTGCCACGGTGCTGATCGACGCCGGTCCCGAGGAGGACGAGGTGGCCGTGGACCTGGCCCGGCTGGGCGTCCGGCGGATCGATCTCGCGGTGGCCACCCATGCCCACGCCGACCATGTCGACGGATTCCCCGCGGTGCTGGCCCGGTTCGCCGTCTCCCTGCTCCTCGAGCCGGGGTGTCCGGGGGAGTCACCGTCGTACCGGAGGTTCCTCCGGGCCGCGGAGGACGAGGACGTTCCCGTTCGCCATCCTCGGGGAGGCCAGACCCTCACGATCGGCTCGCTGCTGGTGGAGGTCCTGGGCCCGGACGGGTGCTCCCGGGACAGCCCCAACGACGACTCCGTCGTCCTGCGGCTCTCCTACGAAGGCGCCACCGTCCTGTTCCCCGGTGACGCCGAGGTCCCCGCGCAGCAGGACCTCCTCGACGACGGCGATCCGGTGGGGGCCGAGGTGCTCAAGGTGCCCCACCACGGTGGCGACACCTCGTGGGAGCCGTTCTTCGACGCGGTGGGAGCGCGGGTGGCCGTGGTCAGCACCGGACCGAACGACTACGGGCATCCGGTGCCGTCGGTGCTGGCCGCGCTGCGGGCGGCGGGGATGCGGGTGCTCCGGACCGACCTGGCCGGCGACATCACGGTCCGCTTCGCCCCGGACGGTCTTCTCGTAGAATCCGCGACGACGTGAGTGACGACGCCCTCGTTCTCCTGGTGTGGGGGGACAACGATTTCCTGGTCCGAGAGGCGGCCCGGGAGGCTCTGGGTGACGTCCGGCCGGTCGAGGTCGAGGGAGATGAGTGGCGGCCCGAGGTGCTGGCCGACCTGGCCACGCCGTCGCTGTTCGGCGAAGCACGGGCCCTGGTGGTGACGTCTGCGCAGGACCTGCCCGACGAAGCGGTCCCCGAGCTGGCGCGGTTCGCCGAGGATCCACCCCCCGACGTCCGCCTGGTCTTGTCCGTGGTCACCCACGCCCGGGCCAAGGCCCCTCCGAAGCGCCTGGTGACCGCGGCCGGCCCGCGGGCGGAGGTCCGCCGGGCCGCGGTCGAGCGCCGCGACCTGCCTGGATGGATCCGCGAGCGGGCCCGCCGGCACGGGGTGCCGGCCACGCCCGCGGGGGCCGCGGCCCTGGTGGAGACGGTTGGACAGGACCCCGCGGTGCTCGACCAGGCGGTGGCCCAGATCGCCGCCGCCACGCCCGACGAGGGACTGACACCGGCGGCCGTGGGCACCCAGTTCCGCGGCTTCGGCGACCGTCGGATCTGGGAGCTGTGCGACGCGGCGTTCGGCGGCGACCTCCCGGGAGCCCTCCGCGCGCTGACGGGGATGCTCGAGGCCCGCGAGGAGCCCCTGGCGATCCTGGGCGGCATCGCGGCCCGGCTCCGCGACCTGGTGCGGGTCCGGGACCTGCCGCCGGGGATGCCGGCCTCGGACATGGCCCGGGCCGCCGGCCTCCGGTTCGACTGGCAGGTGCGACGCTACCGGGAGCAGGCCGCCCGCTTCTCCCCGGCCCGGCTCTCGGCCCTGCACGCCAGCCTGGTGGAGGCCGACGGCCTGCTGAAGCAGGGAGGCCAGGGCGACGTGGTGCTCCCCGTGGTGGTGACGAGGATCGCCGCGGGCTCGTCGCCCGGCCGAGCCGGGGGGCGGGCGGCGGTCTCCGGGAGCCGGCCCGAGCGCTAGGAGCCGGCCCGGGACGCCTGGCGGGCCAGGGCGCGCTTCCGCCGGGCGGCGGTGTTGCGGTGGATGATGCCCTTGGAGGCGGCCTTGTCGAGGAGCCGGGCGGTGCTGCGCAGCCGGGCCTCGGCCTCGGCCGCATCGCCGGACCCGGCGACCGTGCGGACCTTCTTGGCCTCGGTCTTCAGCCGGGTCCGTACCGCCACGTTCCGCTGACGGCGGCGCTCGTTCTGACGATTGCGCTTGATCTGGGACTTGATGTTGGCCACGGCCCACCATTCTAGCAGTCCGGTCCCCGGCCTCCCGGCTACGATGGCCGGGTGACCGATCCCCGCCTGATCCGCAACTTCGCCATCATCAGCCACATCGACCACGGGAAGTCCACCCTGGCCGACCGCTTCCTGGAGCTCACCCACGCCGTGCCCGAGCGGGAGATGCGGGAGCAGTTCCTGGACCGCATGGACCTGGAGCGCGAGCGGGGCATCACGATCAAGGCCCAGGCCGTGCGCCTGTCGTTCGGCCACCGGGGCGCGGACCACGTGCTCAACCTCATCGACACCCCGGGCCACGTGGACTTCACCTACGAGGTGTCCCGGGCCCTGGCCGCCTGCGAGGGGGCGGTCCTGCTGGTCGATGCGGCCCAGGGCATCGAGGCCCAGACCCTGGCCAACCACCACCTGGCCACCCAGGCCGGGTTGGCGGTGATCCCCGCCGTCAACAAGATCGACCTCCCCCAGGCGGACGTGGCCGAGGCCGTGCGAGAGGCCGCCGAGCTGACCGGCCTGCCGGAGGACCGGGTGCTGCGGATCTCGGCCAAGACCGGCCGGGGGGTGCCCGAGCTCCTGGCGGCCATCATCGAGCTGGTCCCCCCGCCCGGCGGGCACCGCGACGCGCCCACCCGGGCGCTGATCTTCGACTCCGCCTACGACGCCTACCGCGGCGTGGTGGCCTACGTGCGCATGGTGGACGGGGAGCTCACCCCTCGGTCACGGATCCGGATGATGGTCACCGGACTGGAGTCCGAGGCCGACGAGGTGGGGGCGTTCGCCCCCGACCCCGTGGTCGTGACGGCGTTGGGCCCGGGGGAGGTGGGGTACCTGGTGGTGGGGGAGAAGGACGTTCGTCGGGCCAAGGTGGGCGACACGATCACCCTGGCCCACCGCCCGGCCTCCGAGCCGTTGCCCGGGTACCGGGAGCCGAAGCCGATGGTGTGGAGCGGCCTGTACCCGATCGAGGGCGGTGACTACCCGGCCCTGCGTGCGGCCCTCGACCGGCTCCGCCTCTCGGACGCCGCCCTGGTGTTCGAGCCCGAGTCGTCCCGGGCCCTGGGGTTCGGGTTCCGGTGCGGGTTCCTGGGCCTGCTCCACATGGACATCGTCCGGGAGCGGCTGGAGCGGGAGTTCGACCTGTCGCTGCTGTCCACCGCGCCGAACGTGGAGCTGCGGGTGGTCCGCGGCCGGGAGACGACCGAGGTCCACAACCCCTCGGAGATGCCCCAGCCCGGGACGTACGACCGCGTGGAGGAGCCCGTGGTCCTGGCCACGATCATCACGCCCTCCGAGTACCTGGGGCCGATCATGGACCTGTGCCAGGGGCGGCGCGGGGCGCTGGAGGACATGCGGTACCTGGCACCCGAGCGGGTGGAGCTCCGGTACCTCATGCCGCTGGCCGACATCATCTTCGACTTCTTCGACCAGCTGAAGTCGCGGACCCGCGGCTACGCCTCGCTGGACTACGAGCATTGGGGGTACCAGGAGGCCGACCTGGTCCGGGTGGACGTGCTGCTGCACGGAGAGCCCGTCGACGCGTTCTCCTCGGTGGTGCACCGGGACCAGGCCGCCGCGTGGGGGCGGCAGATGACCGAACGGCTCCGGGAGCTGATCCCCCGGCAGCTGTTCGACGTGGCCATCCAGGCCGCCATCGGGTCGCGGATCATCGCCCGGGAGACGGTGAAGGCCAAGCGCAAGGACGTGCTGGCCAAGTGCTACGGCGGGGACGTGACCCGCAAGCGGAAGCTCCTGGAGCGGCAGAAGGCCGGCAAGAAGAAGATGCGCCGGGTGGGCAGGGTGGACGTTCCCCAGGAGGCGTTCATCGCCGCGCTCCGCGTGGACCGGGCCGGGGGACGGCCGTGACCGCGGCCGGGCTGTACGTCCACGTGCCGTTCTGCCTGACCCGGTGCGGCTACTGCGACTTCAACGCCCACGCCGGCCTGGGGCACCTGGCGAGGCGGTACGTGGCGGCGCTTCGTGCGGAGGCTGACCTGTGGGCTGCCGAGTGGGCGGCCGAGCCGTTCGCCTCGGTGTTCTTCGGCGGCGGCACCCCGACCACCCTCCCGGCGGAGGACCTGGTCGGCCTGGTGGCACACCTGCGGGACCGCTTCGCCGTGGCCCCGGACGCAGAGGTCACCGTGGAGGCGAACCCCGACACCGTGGACTGGGCCTCCCTGTCCCGCCTGCGGGAAGGGGGGATCACCCGCCTGTCGCTCGGCGTGCAGAGCTTCGACCCCGTGGTGCTGGCGGCCCTGGGGCGGATCCATCCGCCGGAGTCCGCCCGGCGTGCCTTCGCCGCGGCCCGGCAGGCCGGCTTCGACGACGTGAACCTCGACCTGATCTACGGGGCCCGGGGGGAGACGGTGGCCTCGTGGCGGCGGACGGTGACCGAGGCGGTCGAGATGGAGCCGGACCACCTGTCGTGCTACGCGCTGACGATCGAGCGGGGGACGCCGCTGGGCAGGGCGGTGGCTGCGGGCGCCACCCCACCCCCGGACGCCGACCTCCAGGCCGACATGTACGAGGTTGCCTGCGACCTGCTGGCCCGGGCCGGCCACCACCACTACGAGGTGTCGAACTGGGCGCGCCCCGGACACCGGTGCGTGCACAACCTCGGCTACTGGGAGGCTCGCCCGTACCTGGGGCTGGGGGCCGGGGCCCACTCGTACCGGGACGGGCGGCGGTGGTGGAACGTCCGGCCACCGGAGCGCTACCTCGCCGGCGCCCTGGCCGGCCGCCGCCCGATCGGGGGGCGGGAGGTCCTGGACCGGGAGGCCGCCCGCCTGGAGCGGCTGCTGCTGGGCGTGCGAAGCGCCGGCGGGGTTCCCGCGTCGTGGGTGACCCCCGACGATGTCCGGCCGTTCGTCGACCGCGGGCTGGCTCGCCTCGACGGCGGGCGGTTCCGCCTCACCGAGCGGGGGATGATCGTGGCCAACGAGGTGGTGCTAGCACTCTCCGGCTGAGAGTGCTAAAAGTACGTTCACGATGGGCGTTTCCGGAGCGCTGGGCGCGCGGCAGTCCCGCGTCCTTCGTGCCGTGGTGGGTGACTACATCCGATCCGCCGAGCCCGTGGGCAGCGGCTCGATCGCCGGCCGGTACCGCCTGGGCGTCAGCCCGGCCACGATCCGCAACGACATGTCCGCCCTGGAGGACATGGGCTACCTGGCCCAGCCCCACACCTCGGCCGGCCGGGTCCCCACCGATCTCGGCTACCGGTTCTACGTGGACACCCTGCCCCGGCGGCTGACCCTGGCGGAGGTGCACCGCCGGGCGATCGCCGCGTTCTTCGGGGAGACGCCGCCGGACGTGGAGGAGGTCCTTCGCCGGACCGCCGCGCTGCTGTCTCGGGTGACCCGCTACGCGGCGGTGGCGCTGTCGCCGGACCTGGAGGCCAGCCGGGTGGCCAGGGCCGAGCTCGTGGCCCTGGGAGGAGGGGCCCTGCTGCTGGTGGTGAGCGACACGGGCCGGGTGGACAAGCGCGCGGTGGAGGTCCCGGAAGAGGGGGCGGACGAGGCGGTCCGCCGGGTGTCCCAGGCCCTGGAGCGCTCGTTCTCCGGGCTGACGTACGCAGCGGCACGGTCGCGGGCGGAGCGGCTCGCCCGGGGGACCACCGGCACCGAGGAGGCGCTGTTCACCGAGGTCGCCGAGGGGTTCCGCGAGCTCGAGCAGGGCCTGTCCTCCGAGCACGTGTTCGTGGGCGGGGCTTCGAACATCGCCGGGGAGGAGGCGTTCGAGCGCCGGGAGACCGTGCGCCGGTTGTTCGAGGCCCTGGAGGAGGAGGCGGCCATCCTGCGATTCCTGCGCGACGCGGCCGAGGCGCAGGAGGTGGCCGTGCTGATCGGACGGGAGAACCCCGTGGCCGCCATGCGGGAGGCCGCCGTGGTCGTGGCGCCTTACCTGGCGGGCGGCCGTCCCGCCGGCACCGTCGCGGTGATCGGGCCGCGGCGGATGCACTATCCGAACGCGATCTCCGCGGTCCGGGCCGTGGCCCGCAACCTGTCGGGGCTCATCGAGACGCTGGCCGGGTAGGCGGGTACAGTCGAGTCCGTGGCCGAACGAGACCTCTACGACGTCCTGGGGGTGCCCCGCAGGGCATCCCAGGAGGACATCAGGAAGGCCTACCGCCGCCTGGCCCGGGAGCACCACCCCGACGTCAGCACCGATCCCCAGGCCGAACACCGCATCAAGGAGATCAACCTCGCCTACCACACGCTGTCGGACCCGGCCCGCCGGCGCCAGTACGACATGTTCGGCGGCCGGGGGCTCACCCCGGAGATGTTCGGGTTCATGGGCGACGTGGGAGACATCTTCGAGGCGTTCTTCGGCTCGCCGTTCGGGCGCCGCACCGGCACCCGGGGCCGGCGTACCCGAACCGTTCGGGGATCGGACCTCCACGTGGCCCTGGACCTCACGTTCGAGGAGGCCGCCTTCGGGACGAGGAAGGACGTGGAGGTCGAGAGCCTGGAGACGTGCGCCCGGTGCGGGGGCAACGGCGCCGAGCCCGGCACCCATCCCTCGCGGTGCACCGTGTGCGGGGGAGCCGGCGAGGTCTCCGACGTGCGCCGAAGCGTGCTCGGCACCGTGATGACCTCGCGGACGTGCGCCACGTGTGAGGGGACGGGGGAGGAGATCGCCAGCCCGTGCCGCGACTGCACGGGGGACGGCCGGGTGCCCACCATGCAGGCCGTGTCCGTCGAGGTTCCCGCCGGCGTATCGGACGGCATGGAGCTGCGGGTCGAGGGGGGCGGACAGGGCGGCCGCCACGGTGGCTACGCCGGCGACCTGTACATCACGGTGCGAGTGGAGCCGCATCCCCTCTTCGAGCGGCGAGGCCAGGACCTGGTGGCCACGCTGGAGGTGCCGGTGGTCATGGCCCTGCTCGGTGCCGAGGTGGAGGTCCCCACCCTCGACGGCCCGGAGACGATCCGGGTGCCGCCCGGTACCCGCACGGGCGACGTGTTCCGGCTGCGGGCTCGCGGGGCGGCCAACCTGGGACGTCGGGGCCGCGGGGACATCCTGCTCCAGGCGGACGTCGTGGTGCCCGAGCGGCTGTCCCGCAAGGAGCGGGCGCTGGTCGAGCAGCTGGCGGATCTCCAGGGAGTGCCCACGGGCAGAGAGGCCCTGCCCGGGCGCCTGCGGCCCCTGCGGTGAGCGTCCCGCACTTCTTCGCCGGGGCCCCCGAACCCGGCGAGACCGTGATCCTCGACACGGAGGATGCCCACCACGCCCTCCGGTCGCTCCGCCTCCGGGAGGGCGATCGGTTCACCTCGTCCGACGGGCGGGGTGGGGTGGCCACGTGCCGGGTGGTCCGGGCCACCCGGCTCCTGGTCGAGGGTGAGGTGGAGGAGCGGACGGTGGACCCCCCGCCCCGGCCGTCGGTCTCGGTCCTGCTGTCGGCGCCGAAGGGCGAGCGCCTGGGGTGGGCCGTGCAGAAGCTCACCGAGGTGGGCACGGACCGCATCGTGGTGGTGGAGGCCTCCCGCAGCGTCCGCCGCTGGGAGGGCGAGCGGGGGGAACGTGCCGCGGCCCGGCTCCAGGCGGTGGCACGAGAGGCCGCCAAGCAGTCGCGGCGCCGTCACCTTCCCCAGGTGCAGGGCCCGAGCCCGTGGGCCGACGCCGTGGGCGAGGCCCTCGGCCGGGGACGGGTGGTGGTGCTGTGGGAGCGGGCCGAACGCCGGCTGGCCCAGGTGCTGCCCACGGAGAGGCCCGACGAGGTCTCGGTGGCGGTGGGCCCCGAGGGCGGCATCCCCGACGAGGACGCCCTGGCCGCCGGCGAGCGGGGTGCGCTGCTGGCGAACCTGGGTCCCCAGGTCCTGCGGACCGAGACCGCCGCCGTCGTCGGCGCCGCCCTGGTCCTGGCCCGCTACGGCCGCCTCGGCTGACCCGACCGGGCAGGGTCGGCCGGGTACCTCGCGGCGGGGGAGCCCCCCCGCCGGCCGGAGGGACCACCGGGGAGCGTCCGCTCCGATCGCGTCCGGGTTGACGGGCTCCGGGGGCTCCCCTACGCTCGGGCGATCCCCATGCGGTCCCCCTGCACACGTCGTTCGACGCTTGCCGTCCTCGTGCTGGCGGCCTCGTTGCCGCTGGCCTCGGCCGGGCCAGCCGCCGCCGCCGGTGGCGACGTGTTCGCCGAGGGGACGCAGTGGTGCGCGAGCACGTACCCGGGCCACGGGACGCTGTCGGGGTTCGGCCCGGCCCTGGACATGGGCTCGCCCAACGACTACCTGTGGCCGGTCCACGCCCCCGGCGACGGCACCGTGGAGATCCACACCGAGGGGTACGGCGGCGGGTGGGGGAACTCGATCATCTGGACCCGGGCCGATGGGGGCGAGAAGGTCCACATGGCCCACCTGGATTCGTTCGGGAAGACCGGGAAGGTGGAGGGCGGCGACCTCATCGGGAAGGTGGGCGAGACGGGCCAGGCCACCGGGCCCCACCTCCACGCGTCCGCCCAGATGAACGGGAAGCCCTCGCCCCTGTACCTGATGGGCAAGGAGATCGAGGCCGGGAAGTGCTACACGTCGAAGGGGCCCATCCCCCCGCTGTGTCAGGGCGAGCAGGCCACGATCATCGGGACCCCCGGCGACGACGTGCTCGTGGGCACCGGGGCCGGCGACGTGATCCTGGGCAAGGGCGGGGACGACACGATCGACGGGCGCGGCGGTGACGACGTGCTGTGCGGCGGCAAGGGGGAGGACGTCCTGATCGGCAAGGGGGGCGACGACCGGCTTCAGGGGGGGCCGGACGCCGACACGCTGCGCGGCGGCGCCGGGGCGGACGTCCTCGACGGGGCCAAGGGCTCGGACGACCTGAAGGGCGGGGCCGGGCCGGACGAGCTGGTCGGCGGCTCGGGGGCGGACCGCCTGGTCGGCGGGAAGAAGGGGGACACCCTCGTCCCCGGGCCCGGCAAGGACGTGGTCCGGGGCGGGCCGGGGCAGGACCTGGCTTCCTACATCGCTGCGGTGCGGGCGGTGACCGTCGACCTCATACAGGGCACGGCCATCGGGCAGGGCGGCGACGACGTGGCCATGGTGGAGCGGGTCCGCGGCTCCGCGTTCGGGGACGACATCAGCGGCGACGAGGAGGCGAACGTCCTGTACGGGGAGGCCGGTGACGACGTCCTGGACGGCCGGGGGGGCGAGGACGTCGTCGACGGGGGACCGGGGTTCGACCTGTGCACCGGCGAGGCCATCGTGGCGTGCGAGGGCTGAGTCGCCACCACGTCCGGAAGCGAGTTAGCATCGAGCCGTGGAGCAGTGCCTCTTCTGCAGGGTCGCCGCCGGCGAGCTGGACGCGGATGTCGTCCACACCGGGGACAACGTGGTGGCGTTCCGGGACATCAGGCCCCAGGCCCCCACGCACATCCTGATCATCCCCAAGGAGCACGTCGAGTCGGCGGCCGCGTTGCGGGAGAAGGGTGCCGGGTTGCTGTCGGAGATCTTCCGCACGGCCGCCCACCTGGCCCGGGCCGAAGGCATCGACCGCACCGGATGGCGCCTGGTGACGAACGTCGGTCCCCACGCCGGCCAGAGCGTCCACCACCTGCATTTCCACCTGCTGGGCGGCCGGCCGATGGGCTGGCCGCCGGGGTAGCCGTATAATCGTGGTGGTCGGGGTCGCGAAGCGTGCGACCCCTTTTTGAACGAGCGGGGGAACCCCCGAGGAAGCGGTTTGGCGAAGGCCACCACGCAGGTCAAGATCTTGGTCCCGGGCAACCAGCTCATGGTGGCCCTCCTCGGCGAGCGGGACGAGCTCCTCAAGGCGATCGAGGGCGCCTTCGACTCGCAGATCCACGTCCGGGGCAACGAGATCACGATCACCGGTGAGGCTGAGGAGGCCGAGGCGGTGGCGATCCTGTTCGAGGAGCTCCTGGCGCTGCTGGACCGGGGGCAGGTGCTGACGCCCTCGTCGGTCGGCCACACCATCGACATGATCAAGCGGGACGGCGTCCGGCCATCCGACGTGATGAGCGACGTCCTGCTCACCTCTCGCGGGAAGTCCATCGCCCCCAAGACCTTCGGACAGAAGCGATACGTGGACGCCCTTCGCCGCTCCACGCTCACCTTCGCCATCGGCCCGGCCGGGACCGGCAAGACCTACCTGGCGGTGGCCACGGCGGTGAAGGCCCTCCAGGAGCGGGACGTGTCCCGCATCATCCTCACCCGCCCCGCCGTGGAGGCCGGGGAGCGGCTGGGGTTCCTGCCGGGGACGCTGTACGAGAAGATCGACCCGTACCTCAAGCCGCTGTACGACGCCCTGTACGAGATGATGGACGCCGACGCCTTCCAGCGGCTCATCGAGCGAGGGACCATCGAGGTGGCGCCGCTGGCCTTCATGCGTGGAAGGACGTTGAACGATTCGTTCATCATCCTCGACGAGGCCCAGAACACCTCGCCGGAGCAGATGAAGATGTTCCTCACCCGGCTGGGGTTCAGCTCCAAGGCGGTGGTGAACGGCGACGTGACCCAGATCGACCTCCCGAGCGGCCAGCGCTCGGGGCTGGTGGTGGTCCAGGAGATCCTGAACGGCATCGACGGCATCGAGTTCATCCACCTGGGGGGCCGGGACGTGGTGCGCCACAAGATCGTGCAGGACATCGTGGAGGCGTACCGGCGGTTCACCGAGGAGCACCCCCCCGCCCAGGGGACGCGAGACAGGCCGTGAACGACGAATCCGACAGTCCCACCGTGGTCCTGTCGAACCGACAGGACCTGCCCATCGACGAGGACGGCCTGGTGGACCTGGCCCGGCGAACCCTGGCGGCCGAAGGCCACGGCTCGGTCGAGCTCTCCGTGTCGCTGGTGAGCAGGGACGAGATGGCCGACCTGCACCGCCGGTACGCCAGTGAGCGGGGTCCCACCGACGTCCTGTCCTTCCCTCAGGACGAGGCCCCCCAGGATGGGCACCGGCGCCTCCTGGGGGACGTAGTGATCTGCCCGGCCGTGGCCGCCGAGCAGGGCTCCGACCCACGTGCCGAGCTCCGCCTGCTGCTGGTGCACGGCATCCTCCACCTCCTTGGCTACGACCACCAGGAGGAGGAGGACCGCCGGGCGATGTGGGAGCGACAGGAGCGGTACTCGGGGGTGCGAGCGTGATCTGGCTGGTGGGCCTGGTGGTCTTCCTGGTGATCTTCGGCTCCGTGCTGGCCATGGCCGAGACCTCCATCAGCCGGATGAACCGGGTCCGGGCGATGTCGCTGGAAGAGGAGGGCCGCCGGAACGCCGCCCTCCTGGTGCGGATCGAGAGCGACCCGGCCCGGTACCTGAACGCCATCTACCTGTGGGTGATGTTCGCCCAGAACGGGTCGGCCATCCTGGTGGCGTTCATCGCCGACCAGACGCTGGGGAGCATCTGGATCACGATCGTCTCCGTGCTGTTCACCCTGGTGTACTTCGTGGTGGTGGAGGCCATGTCGAAGACCTTCGGGATCCTGCGTTCGGACCGGGTGGCCCTGGCGCTGACCCCCTTCGTCTACTGGATGTCTCGGATCCTGCACGGGCCCACCCGGCTGCTCATCGGGCTGGCCAACGTCCTCCTGCCCGGGAAGGGCCTGCGGGAGGGCCCGTTCGTGTCCGAGGAGGAGATCCGGTCCATGGCCGAGGTGGGCCACGAGGAGGGGGCCATCGAGGAAGAGGAGAAGGAGCTGATCCACTCGATCTTCGAGTTCGGCGACACCATCGTTCGGGAGGTCATGGTCCCCCGCCCGGACATGGCCGCGGTCGATGCCGGGGAGTCGCTGGACGGCGTCCTGGACATGATCATCAAGCACGGCTTCTCGCGGATCCCCGTGTACAAGGACTCGCTCGACGAGGTCATCGGCGTGGTCTACGCCAAGGACGTCCTCCGGGCGGTGCACGCCGGCCGCAACGGGAAGGCCAAGAAGGCCAAGGACCTGGCCCGAAAGCCCTACTTCGTGCCCGAGTCGAAGAAGGTCTCCGACCTGCTGCGGGACATGCAGCGAGAGCGCCTGCACCTGGCGATCGTCGTCGACGAGTACGGGTCCCTAGCCGGCCTGGTCACCCTGGAGGACCTCATCGAGGAGATCGTCGGGGAGATCGAGGACGAGTACGACCGCGCCGAGCCCAACATCGAGCCGGCGGGCGCCAACCGGTTCCGAGTCAACGCTCGCCTGCCCGTCGACGAGCTGAACGAGCTCCTCGACGTGGAGATGCCGAACACCGAGTGGGACACGGTGGGGGGGCTCATGCTGGGCATCTTGGGGAGGGTCCCCCGCCAAGGCGAGGAGGTGGCGTTCGGCGACCTTCGGTTCGTGGCCGAGCGGGTTCAGGGCCGGCGGATCTCCAAGATCGTGGTCGAGCGGATCCCCGGGCAGGCCCCAGCGGAGGCCACCTCTGAGTAGCCCCACCCCGGAGCAGGCCGACGCCCTCCTGGAGGCCGCCCGCGAGGCCCGGGAGCGGGCCTACGCCCCCTACAGCGGGTTCCACGTCGGCGCGGCGGTCCTCGACGACCGGGGCAGGGTGTTCGCCGGGGCGAACATGGAGAACGCCTCGTATCCCTTGTCGGTGTGCGCCGAGCGCAACGCGGTGGCCACGGCGGCCTTCCAGGGCGCCCGTCGCCTTGAGGCCGTGGCCGTGACCTCCTCCGGGGAACGGATCGCCTGGCCGTGCGGGGGGTGCCGCCAGGTCCTGCACGAGTTCGGGCCGGACATGGTGGTGATCGTGGAGGGGCCGGGGGGCGAGCGGGAGCAGCGGCCCCTGACCGAGCTCCTCCCGGAGGCGTTCGGGCCCTCAGACCTGGGGGTTCGCTCGCCGTCCGGGCAGGAGCGGTCGGGCTCGGGGCGAGCTACCCCCCCGGACCCCCCAGACCTGGGGGTCTGAGGCGGCGGTATAGTGCGCCCCATGGGAGAGAACGCCGCCGGGCGGGTCGGCCGGTACTGGGATTCCCGGGCCCGGCAGTTCGACCGGATCTACCGGGACACCCCCCTTCCCGAACGGATCCTGAACAGACTGTTCCGCCGGGCCATCTTCGAACGGTCGAAGGTCCTGATCCGAGAGGTCCAGCGGCTCGGCGCACCGACGCTGCTCGACGTGGGATGCGGATCGGGGGTCAACTCCCTGGCCGCGCTCGAGGCCGGCGCCGCCTTCGCCCGGGGGGTGGACATGGCGCCGGCGATGGTGAAGCTGTCGCTTCAGCGCGCCGCCGAGGCGGGGCTGAGCGAACGGTGCCGATTCGAGCAGGCCGACTTCACGGGATGGAGCACCGACGAGACGTTCGACATCGTGGCGGCGCTCGGGGTGTTCGACTACGTGGCCCAGGCCGAGGCCTTCTTCTCCAAGCTGGCGAGCGTGGGGCGATCGTCCGTGGTCGCCTCGTTCCCGGGCCGGGGCTACCGGGGGCGGATCCGCAAGGTCCGGTACGCCGTCCGGAGGTTCCCCCTGTTCCTGTACGACGAGGGGCAGGTCCGGAGCTGGGCCCGGCGGGCCGGCCTGACCGACTTCGAGGTGCCCTTCCGGGACGCTTCCGGGTTCGTGGCGATCGCCCGTCGGTGATCGCCTCGCAGGAGACCCCCCGGCCATCGTGATCCGCGTCGCCCAGGTGGCCACCAGCGCGATGTCGATCCGGTTGCTGCTGCTGGACCACATCGAGCGGCTGCGGGAGGAGGGCTACGAGGTCGAGGCCGTGTGCGCGCCCGATCCCTCCCTGGAGGAGGTCGCGGCCCGCGGCATCCCGGTGCACACGGTGCCCTTCCGTCGCGACCTGGCACCGGTGGCCGACATCCGGAGCCTTGGGGCGCTGCGGAGGCTGTTCGCCCGTCGGCGCTACCACGTGGTCCACTCCCACACGCCGAAGGCGGGCATCCTGGCCCCCCTGGCCGCGCGCCGAGCGGGTACCCCGTTGATCCTGCACACCGTCCACGGCCTGCTGTTCCACGACCGCAGCATGCCGGCGCAGAAGGTCCTGGGGAGGGCGGCCGAGACGTGGACCGGGCGGCTGGCCCACCGCCTGCTCTCCCAGAGCCGAGAGGACATCGAGGTGGCCCTCCGGTACCGGATCTGCCCACCGGGGCGCATCGACTACATCGGGAACGGCATCGACGTCTCCCGGTTCTCCAGGGAGGCCCTTCCGGACGCCCGGGCCGAGCGGCGGGCGGAGCTCGGGTTCGACGATGACACCGTGGTGGTCGGCATGGTCGGCCGGCTCGTGGAGGAGAAGGGGTTCGTGGACTTCTTCGGGGCCATGGCCCGGGTCATGGAGAGCCGTCCCCACGTGCGCATCCTCCTGATCGCGCCCCACGACCCGGGCCAGGCGGACGAGATCGACCCGGAGCGGCTCCTGGCCATGGTGGACCGCCAGCGGGTGGTGCACCTGGGGTTCCGGGCCGACCTGCCCGAGCTGTACGCCGCCATGGATGTGTTCGCCCTTCCCTCGTACCGGGAGGGGCTGCCCCGGACCCCCCTGGAGGCCGCCGCCATGGAAGTGCCGGTGGTCGCCTCGAACATCAGGGGCTGCCGCGAGGCGGTGGTCGACGGCGTGACGGGCCTGCTGGTGGAACCCCGGAGCCCGGGCCCCCTGGCCGCGGCCATCGCATCCCTGGTGGACGACGCCGCGACCCGGGGACAGATGGGGAAGGCCGGGCGGGAGCACGTGGCCAGGGAGTTCGACGCCCGGGCCGTGCTCGACCGGCTGGCCGACTACTACCGGCGGGTCGTCGGACCCCCGTAGGCTGGATCGCCATGCACCCCGCCCTGCTCACCTTCGACCTCGAGGACTGGCACCAGCTGGTCGGGCGGATGTTCGGCTACACGCCGGACGCGGCGATGCGGGACCGGCTGAAGGTGCAGGTGGACGGCATCTTGCGGCTCCTGGACCGGTGGCAGGTGAAGGCCACGTTCTTCGTGCTGGGCATCACCGCGGAGTCGAGCCCGGGCGTGGTCAAGGAGGTGGCCGACGCCGGCCACGAGATCGCCTCGCACGGCTACGCCCACCGGTCGGTGCGGTCGCACGGTGCCGAGGACTTCGCCCGGGACCTGGACGCGGCCGCGACGGCGGTGGAGGCCGCCACCGGTCGGCGGCCCCGGGGATTCCGCGCACCCGCCTTCTCCATCGACGAGCGATCGTTCTGGGCGTTCGACGTCCTGCTGGACCGGGGGTTCACCTACGACTCCAGCATCTTCCCGTTCCGGGGGCGACGCTACGGCGTTCCCGGGTTCGACACCGCCCCGGGGCCGGTCCACGCGCCCAGCGGCCGGAGCCTCCTGGAGATCCCCCTGGCGGTGACGGACGTGGGACCCGTCCGGCTCCCCGTGGCCGGGGGTGGGTACTGGCGGGCCCTGCCGGGACCGGTCCTGCGCCGGGCGGTGCGGCGGATCGCCAGGGACGCCCCCCCGGTGCTGTACTTCCACCCGGCCGAGTTCGACCCCCAGCGCCTCTCGCCCCCTCGGCTCTCCCCGGCGCTCAGGCGCTTCGCCGCGGCGCAGAACGTGCGCCGGACGTCGGTCCCCGGCAAGCTGGCCGACCTCTTCCGGGTGCACCGGTGCGTGTCGGTCTCCGACTACCTGGAGGGGCGTTGAGGTGGCGTTCCGCTCGGGCTTCGTCACGGTCGTCGGGCGGCCCAACGTGGGCAAGTCCACCCTGGTCAACGCCCTGGTCGGGCAGAAGGTCTCGATCGTGACGGACCGGCCCCAGACCACCAGGGCCCGCATCCACGGGGTGCGGACCACCGAGGAGCACCAGCTGGTCTTCACCGATACCCCCGGCTTCCACAAGCCCCGGACGGCCCTGGGCCGGCGGCTCAACCGCATGGTCGAGGAGGGCGTCGCGGAGGCCGACGCGATCATGCTCGTGGTCGACGCCCACGCCGGCGTGGGCCGGGGCGACGAGTTCGTGGCCCGCACCCAGGTGGCTCCGCGCCGGGGCCTCAAGGTGTGCGCGGTCAACAAGATCGACCGCGTGGGCGACGGCGAGCTGATCCGCCAGCTGGAGGCCGCCGCCAGGCTGGCGGAGTTCGGCCACGTGGTTCCGGTCTCCGCCCGAACCGGGAAGAACCTCGAGGAGCTGCTCGCGGTCCTGGAAGGTGCGGCGACCGAGGGCCCGGCCTTCTTCCCTCCCGGCCAGGTCACCGACCAACCGCTGGAGTTCCGGATCGCCGAGGTGGTCCGGGAGAAGGCCCTGGCCGCCACCCGCGAGGAGGTGCCCCACTCGATCGCCGTGCAGGTCGAGGAGCTCGATCGGGACGAGGACCGGGACCTGGTGCGCATCCATGCCGTGGTCCTGGTGGAGCGCGATTCCCAGAAGGGCATCGTGATCGGCAAGGGCGGTCAGATGCTCAAGCGCATCGGGTCGCTGGCCCGCAAGGAGCTCGAGGGGCTCCTGGGCGCCCGGGTGTACCTGGAGCTCAGGGTCAAGGTCCAGCGAGAGTGGCAGCGCGACCCCGCCGCCCTCACCCGGCTGGGGTACTGATCGGGCCTTGACCCCCGGCCCCGCCGCCTCTATGGTCGTGGGCCCTGAGGCCCGTCATCAGCAGAGAGGGGATCCGTGATGCCGTCAGCTCGCCGACCGCGACTCCGCACCGCCCCGAGCCGGGGCGGGATCCTCGTGCTGGCCGCCCTGTTGGGCACCGGCGCGTGCCAGTTCAGCTTCGGCGGCAGCAAGCTGGACACCGACAAGATCGAGGCCGAGGTAACGCGGGGGATCGAGGACCAGACCGGGGTCGCGGTTCAGTCCGTCGACTGCCCCGACGACGTCGAGCTCGAGGCGGGGAACACGTTCACCTGCACGGTCACGGCCGAGGATGGCAGCACGGGCCAGGTCGACGTCACCCAGCAGGATGACGAGGGCAACGTGGAGTGGGAGCTCCGCAGCTCCTAGCCGTCGCCCTCCTCTGGCCTGGCACCTGACCAAGCAGACCGGCTAGGGTGGGGCACGCGCGGCGACATCGATCGGGGGTTCGGGGATGGCAGAGACGGTTCGCGTCGGCACCGAGGAGTACACGAAGCGGCACCCGTTGGGGGTGTGGGGGCTCACCTTCCTGACGCTCGGGATCTACGGCTTCGTGTGGTACTACAAGATCAACGACGAAGCCCGCAGGTATCTCCAGGACGACACCATCAAGCCGGGCATCGCCCTCCTGGCCATCCTGTTGGGATGGATCATCATCGTCCCCCCGTTCGTCTCGTACTACAACACCGGCACCCGGATCGAACGGATGCAGCAGAAGGCCGGGCTCCAGCAGCGGATCGTCCCGGCCCTGGCCCTGCTGGCCGTGTTCGTCGTGTCGCTTCACCTGGTGTACATGCAGGGCGAGCTGAACAAGGTGTGGGACCAGGCGGCCACCCCGGCTCAGCCGGAGGCCTAGGCTCGGCGGATCAGCCCGACTCCACCGTCAGCAAGCCGCACACCCATGGCGAACGGGGCTCGTCGCATCGCTTCGTTCCCTTCCGGTGGAGGTCCGGCGAAGGGTACCACCGCGGCTCGCGGTCAGCCCGCCGCGGTGACGGTGAGCTCACCCTCCATCCCCGCGTCCACGTGGTACTTGCAGAAGAAGCGGTGCGTGCCGGGGCCGACCGCCTGTCCGATGACCTCGGTGGTCAGGTGGGAGGAGGCGTCCACGTCGACGTCGAGGTCGGTGCCCTCCACGGTGAAGTTGTGAACCGTGGTGCCGTTGTTGGTGATCCTCAGGAACTGACCGCCGAGGACCACCAGGCATGTGGGCCGGAAGAAGTCGTCCTCCTGCCGGAGGCGCACCCGGGGCCCTCCCACGGTGGCGTCGACGCACTCGGCCTCGGGGGTGGGGGAGGGCTCGGGCGAGGGCTCCGCCGTGGGAGACGGGGCGGGGGCGGCGGGCGACCGCTCCGCCTGGGGCGAGGGTCCACCGCAGGACGACACGGCCAAGACGCCGATGAGGAGCAGGGCTGGGATCTTCGTGGTCGCCTCCCTGGGCGAGCATACTGGAACCATCCAGGCGGTCGTGGCCGTCGAATGAGTGAGATGCGCAACTCGATCCTGGTGATCGCCGCGGTGCTCGCGGCATGCGCTCCGCCGCCGGCCGGCCCCGGCGGTGGGGGTGACGGGGTAGCGGAGCCGGTCTCGTTCCAGCGCCTGATCGAGGACCCGGGCGAGTTCGACGGGCGCCGGGTCCGGATCGAGAGCGCCGGCTACTACGGCGCCCGTGAGATCAGCGTGCTGGCGGACGCGTTCGCCGAGTCCCATCCGCCCCAGGTCGGGCCCCCGGAGAACACGATCTGGGTCGTGGCCGCCTCCCCCGAGGGGGACTGCGTCCAGCAGGCGCAGGGCGTGACCTGGACCGGGCCGGTGGTGGCCACCGGGGTGTTCGCCCACCAGCCGGGCGGCGGGCTGGGCCACCTGGGGCAGTGGCAGCGGGCCCTGGAGGACGCCGAGCTCACCTGCGCCTGAGCGGCGGACGCCTGCGGGGTCAAGGGGAGGGCGTCGGGTATCATGGGCTTTCCCCCCCAGGAGGCCCCATGAGCAGCGTTCCGGCGAAGTCGCGAGGGTCCGTCCCCGAGTCCCCCTGGAGCCCGGGCACGGCCCAGGCCGCCATGGTCCGGGTGATGGCCGTGGATGCCGTGGGGCTGGAGGAGCGGGCCGTCTCCCTGGCCACGCGGTCGATCAAGCGGGAGTCCAAGGCCTACGCCCTCGACCTGGCCATCCGCTGCGCCGACCTCACCACCCTCGAAGGGGCCGACACACCGGGGAAGGTCACGTCCGTGTGCTCGAAGGCGGTGCGCCCGGACCCCACCGACCCGACCATCCCCTCGGTGGCCGCGGTGGTCGTGTACCCCACGCTGGTGCCGGTGGCGGCCGAACGGCTGAAGGGCACCGGGGTGAAGGTGGCCAGCGTGGCCGGCGCGTTCCCCAGCGGCCTGGGCCCCCTGGAGGCCCGGCTGGAGGAGATCCGCCAGGCCGTGCGGTGGGGGGCGGACGAGATCGACATCGTGCTGAACCGCTCCGCGTTCCTGGCCGGCCGCTACGGCCAGGCGTACGAGGAGGTCGCCGCCTCCAAGGAGGCCTGCGGCTCCGCCCACCTGAAGGTCATCCTGGAGGTCGGCGAGCTGGGCTCGTACGACCAGATCCGCAAGGCGTCGGCCCTGGCCATGGCCGCCGGGGCGGACTTCATCAAGACGTCCACCGGTAAGATCGGAACCGGCGCCACGTTCCCGGGCGCGCTGTGCATGATGGAGGCCGCCCGGGACTTCCACCGCCAGACCGGCCGCCGGGTGGGGGTCAAGGTGGCCGGGGGCATCCGCAAGGCCAAGGAGGCCTGGACCTACCTGGTGATCCTCCACGAGACGCTCGGCCCGGAGTGGCTAACCCCCGACCTGTTCCGCATCGGCGCCTCCACGCTCCTGAACGACCTGCTGATGCAGGTCCGCAAGGAGCGCGAGGGCCGGTACCAGGGACCCGACTACTTCACGCTCGACTGATGCCAGGCGATCGCCGGGACGAGCTGGAGCGCCGGCCCGAGAGGACGCTGGCCGACCGAACGCCGTTCGCTTACGCGCGGTCGCCGGAGTCCACCGACATCGTCCGGGTCGCCGACCGGTACGGGCTGTTCGTGGGCGGCGGATTCGTGGAGCCGCGGTCCGGGAAGTGGTTCGCCACGGTGAACCCGGCCACCGAGCAGCCGCTGTCGGAGGTGGCCGAGGCCGGTCCGGAGGACGTGGACCTCGCGGTGACCGCGGCCCGGGAGGCCTGGGAGCAGCGGTGGCGCGACCTGCCGGGGCGGGAGCGGGCCAAGTACCTGTACCGGATCGCCCGGGCCCTCCAGGAGCGGTCCCGGGAGTTCGCCGTGTTGGAGAGCCTCGACGGCGGCAAGCCGATCAAGGAGTCGCGCGACGTGGACCTCCCGCTGGCCGCCGCCCACTTCTTCTACTACGCGGGGTGGGCCGACAAGCTCGAGTACGCGTTCCCCGGGCGCATCCCTCGCCCCCTGGGGGTGGCCGGGCAGGTGATCCCGTGGAACTTCCCGCTGCTGATGGCCGCGTGGAAGCTGGCCCCGGCCCTGGCCACCGGCAACACCGCGGTGCTGAAGCCCGCGGAGACCACCCCCCTCACGGCGCTGCTGCTGGCGGAGGTGCTCCAGGAGGTGGAGCTCCCGCCCGGCGTGGTGAACATCCTCACCGGCGCGGGGCAGACCGGGGCCCACGTGGTGGGCCACCCGGCTGTGTCGAAGGTGGCCTTCACCGGCTCCACGGAGGTCGGCAAGGCCATCCAGCGGGCCGTGGCCGGAACCGGCAAGCTCCTCACGCTGGAGCTCGGCGGCAAGGCCGCCAACGTGGTGTTCGAGGACGCCGCCCTCGACCAGGCCGTGGAGGGCATCGTCAACGGCATCTACTTCAACCAGGGCCACGTGTGCTGCGCGGGCTCGCGGCTGTTCGTCCAGGAGTCGGTGTTCGAGCCGATCCTGGAGAAGCTCAAGGACCGCCTGTCCACGCTGCGGGTGGGGGACCCCCTGGACAAGAACACCGACGTGGGGGCCATCAACTCGAGGGCCCAGCTCGACAAGATCGACGAGCTGGTGGCCTCCGGCGTGGAAGAGGGGGCGGAGATCTACCAGCCCGCCTGCGACCTGCCCGACCGCGGCTACTGGTTCCGGCCGACGCTGTTCACCGGCGTGGCCCAGTCCCACCGCATCGCCCAGGAGGAGATCTTCGGGCCGGTGCTGTCGGTCCTCACGTTCCGTACGCCGGAGGAGGCCGTGGAGAAGGCCAACAACACTCCCTACGGCCTGTCGGCCGGCGTGTGGACGGAGAAGGGCTCGAGGATCCTGTGGATGACCTCGCGGCTGCGAGCCGGGGTGGTGTGGGCCAACACCTACAACCGGTTCGACCCGGCGAGCCCCTTCGGCGGCTACAAGGAGTCCGGCTTCGGCCGGGAGGGCGGGCTGCACGGCCTGGAGCCCTACCTCGACTTCGAGGAGAACGGCTCGGGTCAACCGGCGCTTCAGAGAGAGAACCCGGAAGGGTAGAAGATCCCCGTGACCAGGAGGAACGTGGACGGCGGCAGGACCAGGGCCATGGCGAGCCCCCACGGACGCCATGGCCTGCGGGCCAGGGCGACCACGGCCGCGATCCCCCACAGCAGCTGGGCCCCCATCAGCACCGCCCATCCGGTGTCCGCCCGGCTCTGGCACGCGTCGGTCGAGCAGGAGACGCCCAGCGAGGAGAGCCACGACACGAGGAACCACCCGGCCAGCCAGATCGAGGCCAGCACGGTCAGGCGCGTCAGCCGCCTCTGGTTGCGCACGGCCGCCACAGGATACCCGCCGGCCACGGGGGAGCATCCATGAGCGACCGGGTACCGATCCGCAAGACCTACAAGCTCTACGTGGGCGGCGCGTTCCCCCGGTCGGAGTCTGGGCGGACGTACCCGGTCCGGGGCATCGAGGGGGAGGTGCTGGCCCAGGCGGTGCGGGCCTCCCGGAAGGACCTCCGCGAAGCGGTCCGGGCCGCCCGGGGGGCGCTCTCGGGATGGTCGGGCGCCACCGCCTACAACCGGGGGCAGGTGCTGTACCGGGTGGCCGAGCTCATGGAGGGTCGCCGGGCCCAGTTCGTCGACGAGGTGGCCCGCACCGGCTCTGCCGACCCGGACCGGGAGGTTGACGCCTCCATCGACCGGTGGGTGTGGTACGCGGGATGGTCGGACAAGGTCCACCACGTCCTGGGGTCGGTGAACCCGGTGGCGGCGCCGTACTTCAACTTCACGATCCCCGAGCCCACCGGCGTGGTGGGGATCGTGGCCCCCGAGGAGTCTCCGCTGCTGGGGCTGGTGTCGCGGCTGGCCCCGGCCATCGTTTCGGGGAACGTTGCCGTGATCCTGGCGAGCGAGCGGTGGCCGCTCCCGGCAATCACCCTGTCCGAGGTGCTGGCAACGTCGGACGTGCCCGGCGGCGTGATCAACGTACTGACCGGCATCAAGGCCGAGCTGATCCCGTGGCTGGCGGGGCACATGGACGTGAACGCCCTCGATGTGGCCGGGGTGCCCGGGGAGCTCCGGTCGGAGGTCGAGCAGCTCGCGGCCCAGAACGTCAAGCGGCTCGTCGGCGGGGACGGGGATGCGGACTGGTTCTCCGACGGGGCCCAGAGCCCCTACGCCGTCACGGCCCTGATGGAGATGAAGACCGTCTGGCACCCGATGGGCGCTTGACCGACGAGGCCAGAGGTCTGCCTCCCGAAGAGCCCACCGGCCGGCCCGGGGAGCCTCTCGAAGAGCTGCCGGCCGGAGAGTCCCACCGCCGAAGGCGTGCCCGTCCCGGTCGGGGGTTCTGGCACCGGGGCGGCCGGCGGATCGGGGTGGGCATCGCCGGGTTCGGCCTGGTGATCGTGGGGATCATCCTGGCCCTTCCGTTGGTGCCCGGCCCCGGGGCCCTGGTGATCATCGCCGGCCTGGCCGTTCTGGCCACGGAGTTCGAATGGGCGGAGCGGTGGCTCCACCGGGCCCGGCGGCGCTTCGACGCCGCGGCCCGAAGCGCCGGCCTCAACCCGAAGGTGGCCGGGTGGACCGTGGTGGCGGTGGTCCTGGTGGGCGCTGCCGTCGCCGTGGGGATCTGGCTGGCCGTCCGCTAGGCGCGGGGACTACTCGCCCGCTGCCCCGTCCGTGTTGAAGAACGTGATCGTCAGGGCCACCTCGATGGCCGGCGGGCCCAGCCACGACTGCACGATGACCCGGTAGTGCCCGGGGTCCAGGCGGCCGGTGGTGAGGAGCTCCTGGGAGGTGCTACCGGACTCCGCGCTGGCGAGGTCGCCGCTCCAGGATCCGTCGTCCTGCTGAAGCTGGAGGTACAGGTCGATGTCGGCCGGGAGGGCCGGGCGCGCCAGGACTTCCGCGGTGGCGTTGTCGAACCCCTCCAGCGAGTCGAACTCGAAGGCTTCCGCGGTGACCCCCATGACCCGCTCACCCAGGCCAGGCGCCAGCGGCCGGACCGAGCCGCTGATCGGCGGCTGCGCCGGGCCGGACCCGCCACCGCTCGAGGGGGCCTCCAAGAAGCCGAACTGGATGGCCAGCCGGTGGACCTGGCTGGCCCATCGCGGCTGGCCCAGGGCGGCGGCGGCCATCTCCAGGCCGGCCACCCCGTCGGCGAAGTTCGCATCCGGGGTCAGGAACTCGTGCGAGGCAAGCACGAGCGTGGTCGAGTTCGCGGTGCGGATCTCCGAGGTCGACGGCCTGGAGCCGTCCAATGTGGTCGTGGGTATCGGCCGAGTCTTCACGAGAACGAGACGGTTGCGCATGGTCCACAGGAACGCCGACCAGATCTCGCCGTCGGCGTGGACCCCACCCTCCATGTCCTCGGGGTAGTGCTTGTCCTCGTCGAGCCGGCGCAGGCACGGGGGGTCGGCGTTCGAGTACGACGTGGCGTCCCAGTCGGCGATGCATTCGTCCTGGAAGCCCTCGCTGATCGAGCCGGCGTAGTAGTTGCCGGCCAGCCAGTCCCCGAACCCTTCCCCCATCGAGCCACCTTCGTGCGTGTTCCCCCACCCGGGAACCTGGGCGTCCTGGACCGCATGGCCGTACTCGTGGACGATGACCTCCGCGTCCTCCGCGTCGTCCACCCCGCCGGCTCCGAACAGCATCAGGTCGTTCGAGGGCATGTAGAAGCTGTTGTCGAAGCCCTCGACCCGGATCGTGTACACGTCCTGCGGTTCGGCGTTGACACCGGCCTCGCCAGTGAACCCGAGCGCCTGGAAGTACCGCTGGAGCCGGTCGAGGTGCGTGTATGCCATCGTGGTCTCGAACCGGGGATCGCCGCGGGTGTACTCGAAGGTGGCGTCGGGATCGAGCCCGGGGGTACCGCGGACGTCCACCCACGGCCCGACCATCCGTCCGGCTGGCAGGAACGTCGGGTCGACCTCGCGGACCGCCAGGGTGGTGCGGGCGGCGGTCAGCTCGGGGCTGTCGAGGTCGGTGTCCACGATGAGGTCGACGCCGGGCTGGCGGACGGTGGAGTCCTTCAGGGCCACGACGGCGTTGGGATCGAACACCGTGGCCGTGCCGTCGGCGAAACGCCGGTCGTCCCGGACCTTTCGAACCGCTCCGGTGGCCGCGTCGACGTCCACGGTGGCGGCCACGGCCGGAGCGAACGACAGCACCGCCACCCGCCAGGTATCGGCCAGGCGGTCGCCCACAGGAACCAGCAGCCGGGTGGCGGAGGGAGCGACCACCGGGTGCGCTTCGGTGGCCGTCACCGCGGCCGCCACGGCGCCATCCCGGGAGACGGGAGCCGTCGCCGGGCGGCCCGGGAGGCCGATCGAGGTGGCCTTCACCTGCCAGATGCGGCCGTCCACGATGTCCACGGCCGCCACCGTGCCGTCCACGGCCACGCCCCCGCGGACCTGGGAGCCCCGGACGTGGACGCCGACCAGCGACCGGCGGGCCCGGTCGAACGAGAAGTCGGAGGCGTCGATCCCCAGCCGGTCGTCGAACCGGTCGAGGGCCGCGGCAGCCGCCGCGACGGGCGAGCCCTCGGCCGGCCCGAGATCGCCGCGCAGCGTCCCGCCCGAGCGGGCTTTCCCGGCGCTCCCACTGGCGGGAAGGGGGCCGAGGACGAGCAGGACACCGAGGATCGCGGCGAGGGATCGGATGCGCACGAAGCCTAATGTTCGCCGCGAGACCCGGGATTCCTTCCCGGGGGGGAGCTCGCCCCGAGCGGGACCACCGCGGACCCGACGGCGAGCGGACCCCCCAGCGTGGATGGGGTTGTTACGATTCGCCCGGATGCCGCTGTACAAGGAGCAGGGGATCGTCCTGGGCTCGATCAAGCTGGGCGAGGCCGACAAGATCATCACGGTCCTCACCCAGGGATCGGGCAAGGTGCGAGCGGTGGCCAAGGGCATCCGCCGGACCCAGAGCAAGTTCGGGGCCCGGCTCGAGCCCTTCACCCACGTGAACCTGCTGCTCTACCGGGGCCGGAACCTCGACACGGTCACCCAGGCCGAGATCATCCACCCGTTCCGGGCGCTGCGGGAGGACTTCGAGCTGTTCTCCGCCGGCGAGGCCATGCTGGAAGCCACCGACAAGGTCGCCGAGGAGCACGAGAAGAACGTGCGGCTGTTCCTCCTGCTCCTCCAGGGGCTCCGGGCGCTGGAGACGGCGCCCGCCGACCCGGCCGCGGTGGCGGAGGCCTTCCTGCTCCGCCTGCTGAACCTGTCCGGCTTCGCCCCCAGCCTCACCGCCTGCGCGGTGTGCGGGAGCACCCCGGTGGGCCGGTTCTCGCCGTCCCAGGGCGGGGCGGTTTGCGAGGGGTGCCGCGACCGGGACGCCCGGAAGGCCGGGGCCGCGGCCCTGGCGTGGCTGGCCGGACTGCTGGCCGTGGAGCTGGAGGCGACGGGGGCCGGCTCACCGCCGGGCGAGGTCCGGGGCGAGGCCCGGGCGCTGCTGTACGGGTTCGCCGAGTACCACATCGAGCGCCGGATCCGGGCCCTGCCGCTCCTGGCCGCCACCAGGCCCCGGACGGACCGATGAGCTCGTTCCTCCACGACCTCGACCGGGCGGCCATCCCCCGCCACGTGGCCATCGTCATGGACGGCAACGGCCGGTGGGCCGCCCAGCGGGGGCTGCCCCGGACCAAGGGGCACGAGGCCGGGGAGCGGGCCCTGTACGACGTGGTCGAGGGAGCCCTCGACGTGGGGCTCCGATACCTCACGGTGTACGCGTTCTCCACGGAGAACTGGCGCCGGCCCCGCTCCGAGGTCCGGTTCCTGATGAACTTCAACCGCCGGTTGATCCGGGCCCGCCGCGACGAGCTGCACGAGCGCGGGGTGCGGATCCGCTTCCTGGGGCGCCGGGACTGGCGCCTGCCCCGGTCCGTCATCAAGGAGATGGAGGACGCCGAGCGCATCACCCGGGGGAACCGGAAGCTCACGCTGGTGGTGGCCCTGAACTACGGCGGCCGCACCGAGATCGTCGACGCCATGCGCCGCATGCTGGCCGAGCGCGACGCGGGACGGCTGAAGGGCGAGCGCATCAAGGCCGAGAGCATCGGGCGCCGGCTGTACCTCCCGGACGTCCCGGACCCGGACCTGGTGATCCGGACCTCGGGCGAGATGCGGATCTCGAATTTCCTGATCTGGCAGGCGGCCTACTCCGAGCTGTGGTTCACCCCCGTGCTGTGGCCGGACTTCAGCCGCGAGCACCTGTTCGAGGCCATCCGGGACTTCCAGAAGCGCGATCGCAGATTCGGTACGCTCCCGGGGTGATGCGATACCTCGCCTACGGCAGCAACATCGACGATCGCAACATGGCGGAATTCTCCGAGACAGCCCAGCCCCTGGGCCCCGGGCGGCTGGGTGGCTACCGGCTCGAGTTCAACGTGTACTCAGACCGGTGGGGGGGCGGCGCGGCCAACATCGAGCCCGACGAGGACGGGCACGTGTGGGGCCTGGTGTGGGCGGTGGAGCCGGAGGACGTCGAGCGCCTGGACACCTATGAGGGACATCCCACCTTCTACCGGCGGGAGGAGGTCCGTGTGGCCCTCGGCGACGAGATCACCACGTGCGTGACGTACCGGGTGGCCCATCAGTCGGGCTTCGTCCGGCCGAGTGACCAGTACCTGAACATGGTCCGCTCCGCCATGCGGGTCCACGGGCTGCCACCGGAGGCCCTGGACATGCTGGAGGCCGCGGCCCGACCCCCCAAGCCCCGGATCTCCACGTGACCCCCCTCCGCCGCGCGCCGGTGGCGGCGGTGGTGGCCGCCCTGCTGGGCGTGGCGTGCGGGCAGGAGCCGGACCCCCGGGACGATCGCTCCTCCGTCACCGTCGAGTAGCCCCTCACCCACCGGAGCGCTGCCGGCGGTCCCGCCGTCGGCGCTGGAGGGCGGCCGCCCCCAGCAGCGTGGCTACCGCGGCCAGGGCCGCGGCCAGGGCCGTCCACGGCACCCCCCGCTCGGCGCCGGGGGGCGGTCGTCCGCCGGCCGTTCGCGACGGTGGCGTGCCCTCCGGGGGGGCGGACTCGGGGGAGCCCCCGGCCGCCCTCGGGGCCGGCGTGAGCGCGGCGCCGTCCCCGTAGGCCCCGCCGCCCTCTGCGCAGCACCCGCCCCACACCAGGAGCTCCCGGCCCGTCCACACCGCGGTGTGTCCGCCCCTGGGGGCGAGCGGCGATGGCGCCAGGGGCCGCCACCGGTCGAGGCCTGGCAGGTAGGCCGCCCCGTCTCCCCGATAGGCGTCCAGCCCCCGGCGGCCTCCCCACACCACCATGACGCCCCGGGTCCACACCGCCGCGTGGTCCTCTCGGTCGCCCACGGGGGCCGCCGGCAGGGGGGTCCACCCGTCGGCCCCGGGATCGTACGCGGCCCCGTTGCCGAGGGCGTGGCCACCCCCGTCGCAGCACCCGCCCCACACGATCATGTGCTCTCCCGTCCACACCGCCGTGTGGCCGGCCCGGTGGGTCACCGGTGGTTCGGAGGTCGGCCGCCACCGGTCCCGGCGGGGGTCGTAGGCGGCCCCGTCGTCCAGGCCCTCGGCCTCGAAGGTCCCACCCCACACCACCACGTCCTGGCCCGTCCACACGGCGGTGTGCGAGGCCCGAGGCCCCACCGGGGCCGGGGCCAGCCGTCGCCAGGTGCGGGTGGCGGGATCGTAGGCCGCGCCGTCGCCGAAGAACCGGCCGAACACCAGCCCTCCCCACACCACCATCTCCTCACCCGTCCACACCGCGGTGTGGGCGCTGCGGGCGTGGATGGGCGCCGGGGGCAGCCGCCGCCATCGGCCGGCTCCGGGGTCGTAGGCGGCCCCGTCCCCGAACTCCCCGCCCCGGCGGGCGCAGCACCCACCCCACAGCAGCATCTCCCGGCCGGTCCACACCGCCGAGTGGCCGGTCCGGCCCTCCAGGGGGGCCGGCGGCAGGGCCGTCCACGAGCGCGAGGCGACGTCGTACGCGGCTCCATCGTCGAACAGCCCCCCGGCGGAGCCGCCGCCCCACACCAGCATCTCCCGGCCGGTCCACACCGCGGTGTGGAACCCCCGAGCCTCCAGGGGCCCGGAGGGAAGCTCCGTCCAGCCCGCCTCGACCCGCTGTGGGGCCGGGCGGCCTGGGCCGGCGCCGGCCGGGAGCGCGGCCAGCAGGCCCGCGGCCACCAGGGCGGCCAACGCCGGTGTCGTGGGGTTCCGCTTGACATCGACCGGCACGGGGCTATTTTGTCGGACTTGGTACTCCCGGGAGGAGCGGCAGTGTCGGGATGGTGGCTGGCCTCGTACGTGGTTCTGTGGGGGCTGGTCGTCGTCCTGGCGCTGGTGGTGCTGGCGCTGGCCCGCCAGGTTGGCACGCTCCATCTCCGCCTGGGTCCTCGTGGAGCCCTGGAGATGGACGAGGAGGGGCCGCCCCTGGGTGAGGCCCCCGAGCCCATCGATGCCCTCGACACCGGGGGCCGCCCCGTGCAGATCGCCGGACCCGGAACGGCGCAGCTCCTCCTGTTCGTCTCTCCCGGATGCCCGGTGTGCCGGGAGGTCCTGCCCTCGCTGCCCGCCGTGGCCCGGACGGGGCTCATGGCCCCCGTGGTGGTCTCCGACGGCGACGGCTCGGAGGCCACCCTGCCCGGCCGCCTCGATGCCCCGGTGGTAGCCGGCCCGGACATCGCTCGGGGCTTCGGGATCCCCGGCACGCCCTACGCCGTGGTGCTCGACGGCCTCGGCGTGGTCCGGGCCAAGGGGACCGTGAACAACCTCGAGCAGATGGAGGGGCTGGTGGACACCGCCCGGCGGCGACTGACGGAGGCGGCGGGGGAGCGTCCGTGACCCTGGAGGGCGCCGTGGAGCGAGCCGGACGGCGCCTGGCCCAGCGCACCAGCCGCCGCTCGTTCCTGGGGAAGCTGGGGAAGGCCGTGGTGGCCCTGGCCGGAGGCTCGTTCGTGGCTGTGGCCCTGGATCCCGACCGGGCCGAGGCGTTCCACATCTGCGGCCACATCTTCACCACCGGGTCGTGCCCCCACCCGTACCATCCGAAGACCCGGATCGACCGCTACGGCTATCCGGTGCACCCCACGTTCGGCTACCCCGTGGACGACGGCGGGGACATCTACACCTCCCGGAAGCAGAAGCGGCGCAAGATCTGCGACACCGTGGTCCCGGAGAAGTACCCGTTCACCGCGCCGACGGTGCTCCAGGGCACGTGGAGCCGGTGCTGCGGTGGCCGGGTGCGACGGGTGGTGGACTGCTGCTCGTACTCGGCCACCAGGATCAACGGGGATGCGTCGCTGACGGGGTACTGCCACGCCGGGCGGAAGGTGTTCTGCATCACCTACCGGGACACGGACATCCGGTGCTGACCGATCCGGTGCTGGCGATCGTGGTGGCCGCCTCGGTGGTGGCCGGGCTGTCCACCCTGTTCAGCCCCTGAGGCCTGTCGATGGTGGGGACCATCACCCCCGTCGTGCACGGGGGCAGGACCGGGAGATGGGCCGGGGCGGTGGCCGTCCACGTGCTGGGGGCCGGCCTGGCCGCCGCGGCCCTGGGAGCGGCCCTGGGGGGCGCGGGGCTGGCGCTCGGCGCGCCGTGGGGGCTCCCGGGGGTGGTGGCCGTGGCCGGGGTGGCCGCCCTGTACGCGCTCCGGGAGCTGGCCGGGATCCCGGTGCCGGTCCCCGAGCGCCGCCGGCAGGTCCCGGAGTGGTGGCGCACGTTCTTCTCGGCCCCGGTGGCGTCCTTCCTGTACGGGGCGGCGCTGGGGGTAGGGTTCCTGACCTACCTGCGCCACGGGACCCTGGTGGCCGTCTCGGCCGTGGCCCTGGCCTCCGGCGACCCGCTGCTGGGGGCGGTGGTCCTGGCGCCGTTCGGGATCGCCAGGACCGTGGCCCTTGCCGTGAGCGCGGGGGCCCGGACGCCGGAGGGCGTGTCCCGGGTGATCGACCGGCTGGAGCGGCTTGGGGGCCTCCCGGGTCCCCTCCGTGGTGAACGGCCTGGCCTTGGCCGCGGTGGCCCTGGGGGCGGCGCTGGCTGGGGCCACGGCACGGGGGACGTGGTCGGTGGCCGCCCCGGCCCTGGCGGTGGTGTTCGGGTGGGCGGCGATGGCCAAGGTGCTGCACCCCCGCGGGTGGCGGGAAGCGATCGAGGCCCACGGCATCCGCGGGCCCGCGGCCCGCCTGGCCCGCGGAGGTGTGCCCCTGGTCGAGGGGGCCGTCCCCGCGCTGGTGGTGGCCGGGTGGAGCGCGGGTGCGGCGGCGCTGGCCCTGGGGCTCCTGGCCGTGTTCTCGGTGGTCCTGGGTCGCACGTGGCGCCGGGGAGGCGGGGCGGTCCCGTGCGGATGCTTCGGGCGGCGGCACGTGCGCGACGTGCGGGTGCTCCTGGCGCGCAACGCGGGCCTGGCCGTGGTGGCCATCCTGGCGCTGGCGGGCGGGCCGGACCGGGGGCTCGCGCCGGCGCTCCCGATGGGCGGGGCCGTCGAGGTCCTCCCGGCCGTCCTGGTCGTGGTGGGCATCGTCGTCGGAGCGGCGCTGGTCCGGCGGGCGGTGGCCCTGCGGGCGCCCTAGGGCAGCGGCTGGGGGAGCGCCCTCCACGCGCCCGGGACCGCGTCGATGCACACCTTGGTGCAGGACAGGTGGAGGGTCCGCGCCGACCACCGGTAGTACGTCCGGAACGTGCCCACGTTCACCTTCGACAGGGGGATCGTGATCCGCACCTTCCGGGGGGTGGGGCGGCTGACGGAGATCTTCCCCTTCTTCTTGTCGATGCCGGACCGGACCTTGAACAGGTGGCCCACCATGGCGTCCCCGTCGGAACGGGCCAGGGCATAGAAGTCCGCGGCCGGGCCGCCCCGCGTGTCCAGGAACACCAGGAGGTACCCCTGGTCCCACATGCCGTTCACCGTCCACGAGGACCAGGTGACGATGGTCCACTTCGGCTTGCTCGAGGACAGGGCGGTCTTGACCCGGCGGACGTCGAGCTTCCCGGCGGTGTCGTTCCCGTCGGGAGGGCTGGTGGGGAGGCAGGAGATCCGAGTCCCGGAACGGCACGCGTCGGTCCCGGCGCCGCCGTCCAGCGTGTCGGGCCCCGGCCCCCCGGCCAGGTAGTCCGACCCGGCGTTCCCGTACAGGGTGTCGGGCCCCCCTCGCCCGAACAGCAGATCGACGCCCGGGCCCCCGGCGATCGTGTTGGCTCCGGCACTCCCCCAGATGACGTCGTTGCCCGGCGAGCCGATCACGTCCTCGATGCCGCGGAGCACGTCCCCTCCCCAGCCCGTGGCGGTGCCGGCCTGGAGGTCCACCGTGACCCGGGCGGGGGACTCCTCGAACGTGGCGGTATCGGTCCCGGCCCCACCATCGAGGACGTCCGCGCCGTCGCCTCCGGACAGCACGTCCTTCCCGCTCCCGCCGTAGAGCGTGTCGTCGCCGCCGCGGCCATCCAGGACGTCGGCGCCACGCAGCCCGCACAGGACGTCCGGGCCCGAGGTGCCGGTCAGCGTGTCGGCTCCCTGGGTGCCCACGACCGTGCACGAGCTGCCGGTGACCGAGGTGGCGGCCTGGGAGGCGTCGTTCGCGGACACGGGGTCGAAGGCCGTGGTGGTGACGGTGGCGTGGTTGACCGCCGGGCCGGCCGTGGTGGGGGTGGCCACGATCGTCACCGTCACGGCGGCCTCGGGGCTCATCGTGCCGAGGTCGCAGACGACGGTCGCCCCGGCGGTGCAGGTCCCCGTGGTCGTCTCGACCGAGGCCACCACGAAGCCGGCGGGCAGCTCGTCGGTGAGCGTGACCCCCCCGGCCGGGTCGGGGCCGTTGTTGGTGGACTGGAGGACGTAGGTCACGTCGCTGCCGACCTCCACGGTGGCCGGCCCCTCCTTGGTCACCGCCACGTCCGCCGTCGGGGAGGTGATCTGCGAGACCGCGGGTGAGGCGGTGGCGGCCAGGGCCCACCCCGCCGCCAGGGCCAGGAGGCCCCGGGGGATGGGCTTCAGCCGCATGTCCGTCTCGATCCCCTTGGCACGCTCGGCCCAATCGTACGCGCCGGGCCCCCGGGCGCAAGCGTTCGTGGCCCTACCGGGGTGGCCGCAGCCGGAACACGGGGTGGCGGGGGGCCTCCGCAGCGAACGACTCCGGGGAGGCGAACGGCCCTACCCGGAAGTAGGGCGCCACCGCGGGCCACCATCTCCGCAGGTACGACCGGAGCACCGGGGCGGCCTCCTCCGGGTCGGCTTCAACCGCCTCCAGCTCCTCGGAGGTCCTTCCCCTCGTCAGCGTGACCCGGCCGTGGGCTCGGACGTTGTGGACCCACCCCACCTCCCCGTAGGGAGCCACCAGGTACCGGGTTCCCTCTCGCTCGACGAGGATCACGGGGGTGGACCGAGGCTCGCCGGACTTCCGCCCTCGCGTGGTGAGGATGTGAGCCGCCCGAGGAGGGAGCCCCGCCCGGATGGCCACCTCGACGGCCGGGTTCGCCACCTTGCGGGTCAGGGCCAGGGCCCGCCGGGTTGCCTCCACGGTACGGTCAGCCCCCTTCGAGGAGGTCGGTGCACGTCGGGGGGTTGCCGACGCCGACCTTGAGGCACAGGCTCGTCAGGACCCCGTCGATCGCATGGATCAGTCCGTTCGAGGCCACGATGTCGGCCTCGACGACCTCCACGTCGTCAACCCGGATCACGTCGTCATCCACCTGGAGCGTGTGGAAACCGCGGATGGTCTCCAGCTCCTCGCCCGCCAGACGGTCCGACGGAACGAGCTCGAACAGCACGTGATTGTCGAGCCACGTCCGGAGCCGGTCCGGGTCGTCGAGGAGTCCCCGAACGCCCTGCTCGGGGAGCGCCTGGAACGCCTCGTCCCTGGGCGCCAGCACGGTGTGGTTCCAGTTCGGTCGGCCCATCGCGTCCCGGAACAGCGGGTCCGCCTGGACGGCCTCGACCAGCGTCTCGAACCGGCTGTCGGCCTGGAGCACGCCGAGGACGGTTGGGAGCGTGGGCTCCTCGGTGGGGGACGGCGTCGCACCGGATCCTGCGCTCCGCCCGCCATTGCAGCCGGCGAGGACAACTGCGACGGCCGCGAGGAGCGCGAGGAACCGCAGCCGGGGACAACGCGCGTCCCTCGCGGTGGGAGGAACCATCATCGACGGCTCCACCGGCGCTGGCCACCGAGCTGCCGGCCGCCGCCACGACGTTGTCCGGGAGCCCGAAGATCCCCCTCCTTGGGTGGTCTCTTCGACCCTCCCGACGTGAGACTGACTCGGGACAGGTACCTGGGCATCGTCTCCTGCGACGTGGTCATCCCAAGGATGGCCAGGTGGGGCCCGCATGCGCAAGCGCCGTGGATGCCCGGGCCGCCGGCAGGCTACGATCGGAGCACGCCAGCGGCCGCAGCCGGCGGCCGGGAAAGGAGTGATCGCCGTGGCGGACCTGATGGACGCCATCACCTCCCTGGCCAAGCGCCGGGGGATCGTGTTCCAGTCCAGCGAGATCTACGGGGGCCTACGCTCGTTCTGGGACTACGGGCCCCTGGGCGTCGAGCTGAAGCGGAACGTGCGGGCCGCGTGGTGGAAGGCCACGGTCCAGGAGCGGGACAACGTGGTGGGGCTGGAGTCCTCGATCATGATGTCCCCCCGGGTGTGGGAGGCCTCCGGCCACCTGGAGTCGTTCACCGACCCCTTGGTGGAGTGCATGAGCTGCCACCAGCGCTTCCGGGCCGACCACCTGCCGGGCTTCCACGCTCCCGAGTCCGGGCATGCCCAGGGGGAGGAGGGCACCGTGGACATGGCCTCCGGGGAGCCCCCGGCCTGCCCGAACTGCGGCAACCGGCAGTGGACCGACCCGCGCCACTTCAACCTCATGTTCAAGAGCCACATGGGCCCGGTGGAGGACCAGGCCCACGTGGTGTACCTGCGCCCTGAGACGGCCCAGGGGATGTTCGTGGACTTCGCCACGGTCCAGGCCGCCAGCCGCAAGAAGCTCCCGTTCGGCATCGCCCAGATCGGCAAGTCGTTCCGCAACGAGATCACCCCGGGGAACTTCATCTACCGGACCCGGGAGTTCGAGCAGATGGAGATGGAGTTCTTCGTCGAGCCCGGGACCGACGAGGAGTGGCACCAGTACTGGATCGAGGAGCGGCTGCGGTGGTACACGGACCTGGGGATCCGCCAGGAGAACCTCCGCCTCCGCGAGCACGAGGCCGACGAGCTGTCGCACTACTCGAAGCGGACCGTGGACGTGGAGTACCGGTTCCCGTTCACCGACTGGGGCGAGCTCGAGGGGATCGCCAACCGCACCGACTTCGACCTCAAGGCCCACGAGAAGCACTCCGGCCAGGACCTCACGTACTTCGACCAGGAGAAGGAGGAGCGGTTCCACCCATACGTGATCGAGCCCGCGGCCGGGGTGGACCGGGCCGCGCTGGCCTTCCTGATCGATGCCTACACGGTCGAGGAGGCCCCCACGGCCAAGGGCACGACCGAGAAGCGCACGGTCCTGAAGCTCCACCAGGACCTGGCCCCGTTCAAGGTGGCGGTCCTGCCGCTGTCACGGAACGAGAAGCTGGTGCCCAAGGCCCGCGAGGTGTTCGACCTGCTCAAGGGCCGGTGGATGTGCGACTACGACGACGCCGGCTCGATCGGCCGGCGCTACCGCCGCCAGGACGAGGTCGGCACCCCGTTCTGCGTGACCGTGGACTTCGACAGCCTGGAGGACGACGCAGTCACCGTGAGGGACCGCGACTCGATGTCCCAGGACCGCCTGCGGATCCCCGAGATCGCCGGACACCTCCGCGACCGTCTGTCGGAGTAGCGATGGGAAGCCGATGGGGATCGGAAGGCCCTCCACCCGAGGCATATTCGCGCGTGACGAACCCCGAGCGGTTCGCGCCGCTCCACGACCTCGCTGCCGAGTTGCTCGATCGACTCGAGGCCGAGTTCCGGGTCACCCGGGAAGAGGGCGTCGGCCTGGATCCGCAGATCGAGTCCGAGCGGCCACCCCGGCCGACGGTACGGCTCGTCCCTGATGACCCCGACGCCGGTGTGCTGACGGTCGCCTTCACGTCGTTCCCAGGCTTGCGTATGCGCATGGGTCGCTGGCTGAGCGGATCGACCCCGTACTGCGGCTGCGACGCCTGCGACGAGACCCTCGACGAAGCTCGGGCTGATCTGGAGCAGTTGATCGGCGACTTGACGGCAGGCCGGGTCCGCGAAGCCATCGACGTTCCGGGGTCCGGGGACGGGCGACTGGTCAGCAGGATCGGAGCCTCGCGTGGGTGGGGAGCGCTCGAGCGGGCCGACGCGGTGGCGATGGTGGAGGCGGCCAGTGGCCGAACCGAGTTCACCTACGGTCCGTGGCCTCCGAGGTGATCGACCGTCAGCAGGTTCGAGCGAACCCGCTCCACAGGGCCTAGGACGTCGCGGGATCGGTGAGCTCGAAGATGTTGCCCTCGCTGTCCTTGAACCACGCAGAGCTGCCCATGCCCGGCACCGTTAGAATCCCGTCCTCGGTCTTCATCTCGCCGAAGTCGTACTCCTCGAACTCGACCCCTCGGCCCCGAAGATGCTCGACCACGGCCGGCAGGTCCTTCACTGTCCAGCCGCCCTGAGTGTTGCGAGCCGTCCCCGCCTGCTCCGTCTGGTAGACGAGCAGCCAGGTTCCCGGGGCGAACTCGAACCACAGGTTCCCCATGACCTCCTTCTTCGGGGTCACGCCCAGCTTTTCTCTGTACCAGTCCTTGGCTCGCTCGATGTCGCTCGCGGCGACCGTGGCGTGGATCGGGAATCCCTCGAGCATCGGCACCACCCCCCTGAGGCCTGAGGCTAGCACCAGGAGAGGGATCTCACAGTGAACCCAAGACGCGGAGGCGGATTATGGAACGCTCGACGAGCTGTTTTGCCGCTTCGACCACGTCGCTGATCGCCACGGTCTGGAGAAGATCAAGACCCGGTCCGCCCCACGTCGTGGACCTCATGGGGAAGGGGCCCACTCCGGTCCGCTTCCTGGGGCCGCGTTGCGGAGATGCCGGTCTCGGTGAGATCCTGACCCCGAAGTGCGCGTCGAGCTCTCCCAGGTGATCGACCGGCCCCCGGCCGAAGTGTTCCGGTTCATCGTCACCGATCACGTCCGGAACCACCCCCGGTGGGACCCGAACATGCACCTGGAGCAGGTGGCTCCAGGCCCGATCGGCGTGGGGACGGTGATCCGCCGCCGGTACATGATGGGAGATCGGCAGGTCGAGGGCGAGATGGAGGTCGTCGAGTACGAGCCCGACCGGGCGTTCGGCGTGGTGATCCGCGACGGCCCGGCCGAGTTCCGGTCGCGGATCACCTTCGAGCCGGCGGGGGAGGGGAGCACCCGGCAGGCGCTGACCCTGGAATCCGACGCTCCCGTGAAGCGGATGGATCCCGGCCCGATCCAGCGCAGCCTCGACCGCATGAAGGAGTTGATCGAGTCCGACGCCTGATCGCTCTCCGGTCAGGCTCGATGACGCGCCACGGGTGGGTTCTGCCCGGGAGAAGCGAGGGCGCCGCGTGGCGCCATCGGTGCGGCGTCGTCCCAGGGCCAGTGAGGGAGCCGCCCGGAGATGCTTGCTCCGGCGATCTCGACGGCTATCGTCGTGGGGATGGCCGAAGGGTCCTCCAGGATTCTGCGTCGACCCCGGTACGGGCGGGGAGAGTCGGAGTTCGATCGCGCGCTGACGTTCATCGACGCCACGTTCGCACTGGCGCTCACGCTGCTGGTCACCACCCTCGACGTGGGCGGGGAGCGCTCCATTTGGGAGAGCGTGGGCGCCCTGGGGCGGGGGGTGGGATCGCAGTTCATGGCCTTCGCCCTCAGCTTCGCGGTCATCGCCCTGTACTGGCTGGCGAACCATCGGATCCTGGCCTCGTTCGCGGCCCTGGACACCCCGGTGATCGTCACCAACCTCCTGCTGATCGCGTCGGTCGTGCTGATCCCGTTCACCACCGAGGCCCTGGGAGATGCCCCCGGGAACCTCCCTCTGCCGACCGTCGCCTACGCCGTGAACATCGCGGCCACCTCGGTGCTCCACCAGCTCGTGTACGCCGTCGGCTACCGCCGGGGCCTGCTGGCCGACCCTCCGCGTCGGGGAGCGTTCGCCCGCTCCCTGGTGGCCGGCCTCACCCCGGCCGCGGTGTTCCTGGCGTCGATCCCGGTGGCGTTCTTCGTCTCGCCCGACGCGGCCCAGCTGTCCTGGATCGCCCTGGCGCTCCTCGGCCCCGTGGCGAGCCGCTGGGCCCGGCGGGGAGGGGGTGCCCGGGCGTCCGGTCCCACTCCTACCGGGGGCGCCGAAGGCCGATAGCCCAGGCAGGGGCCCGGCGCTCGGACCAGGAGGGCGGCGGCGAAGGCCAGCGTGGTCACTGCCAGGACCATCACCGAGTTGGTCACGAGGGACGTCGTGGGTTCCTCGGGGAACAGAGGACCGGCCGTCAGGGTTGTGACCCGCGGCGCCCACGCCACCGTTCGCCGGGAGGAATGCTCATGGACATCGCCATCATCGGAGCAGGAAGGGTGGGTGGGGCGCTGGCGGGCTCGTTCACCAGGGCCGGACACTCGGTCACCGTGACCGCCACGAAGGAGGAGACCGCCCGGGAGGTGGCCGACCGGACCGGCGCCCGGGCTGTGGAGGACAATCGCCAGGCCCTCCAGGGGGCGGAGGTGGTGGTGCTGGCCGTCCCGAGCCGAGCCCTCGACGCGGTCCTGGAGCACCTGGGGGAGGCCCTCGACGGCAAGATCGTGATCGACACCACGAACCGGGTGAACATGAACGACCCCGCGTCCACCGTGGATGGAACCTCGAACGCAGAGGATCCAGGCAGCCATGCCTGGAGCTCGCGTGGTCAAGGCGTTCAACACGATCTTCGCCGAGCGACAGGCGGACCCGGACCTCGGCGGGACGACCATCGACCTGTTCGTGGCCGGCGACGACGATGAGGCGAAACGGGCGGTGCTCGAGCTGGCCGGGGGGATCGGCTTCCGGCCGATCGACGCCGGCGCGCTGTCGATAGCTCGGGCGCTGGAAGCTATGGCGTCGCTCATCATCACGGTGACCGTCCGGGAAGGCTGGAGCAGGCAGGGTGGGTGGAAGATCGTCGGTCCCACGGCCGGGTAAGGAGGACACATGCAGGTGAAGGAGCTGGGACACATCGTGCTGTACGTGCGGAACCTGGAGCGGTCCCGGAGGTTCTACGGCGAGGTGCTGGGGTGGAAGGAGGTCGCCACCCTGGGGAGCCAGGGAGCCATGTTCTCTTCGGGGCGGACCCACCACGAGCTGCTGCTGCTCGAGGTCGGGGAGGCCGCCACGCCCATCCCTCCCGCGCCGCGGGTGGGCATGTACCACTTCGGCCTGAAGATCGGTGAGACGGACGAGGAGCTGCGGCAGGCCCTGGACGAGCTGGCGGCGTCGGGCGCCACCGTTCGGGGGGCCGCGGACCACACCGTCACCCACAGCCTGTACATCGAGGACCCCGACGGCAACGAGATCGAGCTGTACATCGACGTGCAGCCGGAACGGTGGCGCCAGGACCCGCAGGCCATCGTCGCCCCGGTCCGGCCACTGCAGTTATAGACAATGGGGGGCGGATGACGTCGAGTTGATCAAGTGAAGCGCCTGGCTACCCGCGAGGGAGAACAGGGGGAACGGCATGGTGAACGAGACCCGGACCGAGACGGACTCCATGGGGTCCATCGAGGTTCCCGCCGATCGCTACTGGGGCGCCCAAACCCAGCGGTCGCTCCACCACTTCTCGATCGGGGACGACCGCATGCCCGTCGAGGTGGTGCGGGCCTTCGGCATCCTGAAGAAGGCCGCGGCGCTGGCGAACCTGGATCTCGGCACCCTGCCAAAGGACAAGGCGGACCTGGTCGTGGCCGCTGCCGAGGAGGTTGTCGAGGGCAAGCTCGACGACCACTTCCCCCTGTTCGTGTGGCAGACGGGTTCCGGCACGCAGTCGAACATGAACGCGAACGAGGTCATCTCGAACCGGGCCATCGAGATGGCCGAGGGTGAGCTGGGGTCCAAGAAGCCCATCCACCCCAACGACGACGTGAACATGTCCCAGTCCTCCAACGACACCTTCCCCACGGCCATGCACGTCGCCGCGGCCCGGTCCGTCCACGACCTACTGCCGGCGGTCCGAGAGCTCCGCGACGCCCTCCACCGCAAGGCCCAGGAGTTCGCCGGCATCGTGAAGATCGGCCGGACGCACCTCCAGGACGCCGTCCCGCTGACGCTGGGGCAGGAGTTCTCGGCATTCGTGTCGCAGCTCGACGACGACCTCGAGCGGATCGAGGCGGCGCTGCCCGGCCTGTACGAGCTGGCCATCGGGGGAACGGCCGTGGGCACGGGGCTGAATGCCCCGGCGGGCTTCGGCGCCGTGGCCGCGGCGAAGATCGCCGAGCTGACCGGTCTGCCGTTCACCGACGCCCCCAACAAGTTCGCCGCGCTGGCGGCTCACGACGCCTTGGTCCACGGGCACGCGACCCTCAAGACGCTGGCGGTGTCGCTGTACAAGGTCGCCGGCGACATCCGGCTGCTGGGCTCGGGGCCCCGCTCGGGCCTGGGGGAGCTGGAGCTGCCCGAGAACGAGCCCGGCTCCTCGATCATGCCCGGGAAGGTGAACCCCACCCAGGCCGAGGCCATGACCATGGTGTGCGCCCAGGTGTTCGGCAACGACGTGGCCGTGACCTTCGCCGGCTCCCAGGGCCACTTCCAGCTCAACGTGTTCAAGCCGGTGATGATCAGGAACTTCCTCCACTCGGCCCGGATCCTCACCGACGTGTGCCGGACGTTCCGGGAGTTCTGCGTGGAGGGGCTGAAGGCCCGCCCGGACCGGGTCCGGGAGCTGGTAGCCCGGTCGCTGATGCTGGTCACCGCGCTCAGCCCCAGGATCGGCTACGACAAGGCGGCGGAGATCGCCAAGAAGGCCCACCACGAGGGCACCACGCTGCGGGAGGCGGCGTTGGAGCTCGGCTACCTCACCGGCGAGGAGTACGACGAGCTGGTCCGCCCCGAGCGGATGACCGGCCCTGAGGGCTAGGTCTCCCCCGGCTCCGGGGTGCCGCCGTCGCCATCGCCGGCCACGTCCGGCTCGGAATGAACCTCCACGATCTCGAACGTGGCCCGGGCGTGGGCCGGCGGTCCGCCCCCCACGGCCTCGAACGTCCCCTCGATCGAGTACCTACCAGGCGGCAGGGCCTCGCTCTCCAGGCACCCCCAATCGTCGACCAGGCACTCGTCGAGGTGCCACCGGAACAGGTTGACGGTCTCCCCGGGGGCGATCTGCTTCATCAGGACGAGGTCGCAGTGAGTCCCCGGGGGGATGATGAACTCCCTGCCGGTCTCGTCGCGGTAGGTCAGCTGGCAGGCCTCGTACCCGGTAGCGTTGTACCGGTAGGCCCGGGTCCCGGTGTTGGTGATGGCCACCTGCACCCGCTGGCCCATGGCGTAGGTGTCCTCCAGGACGAACTCGATCCCGCCGCCGGCGCCGGTGGGGGAGGGCGCGATGCTCGGCCCCGCCAGCGGGCGGCCGTCGCCCCGGGCCAGGCCCCCGCATCCCGTGAGCAGGACCGCCACCGTCACCAGGACCGCCACCGTCACCAGCATCTGACTACGACCATCAGGGGTTCGACGCGAACGACGGTGCGAAGGTTCCCACCGGCACGCCGCAGAGCCGACACGCGCATACTCCCGGTCCATGGAGATCCCACTGGTGGGACCCGGGGGAGAGCCCGTCGACCTGCTGCGTACCATCACCTCGCACGGGGTGGCGTCGCTGCCTCCGATGCTCCTCGACGAGGCGGCCGGGACGCTGGAGGTCACCCTTCCCCTTCCCGGACGGCGACCCCGGACCGTGGTGATCGGCCCGGGCCCGCCCGGGCACGCCCGGGTCCAGGTCCCGGGCCGGTCGCCGGGCCGTCGGGAGGCCGAAGGGATCGCCGGAGCGGTTCGGCACATCCTCCACCTCGACCTGGATCTCTCGGGCTTCTACGCGCTGGCCGCCGAGGACCCGGAGCTGGCGTGGGCGGCACGCGGGGCCGGGCGGATGATCCGGTCGCCCACCGTGTTCGAGGACGTGGTGAAGACCGTGTGCACCACGAACGCTTCCTGGGGCCTGACCACGAAGATGGTGACGGCCCTGGTGGCGAACCTCGGCCATCCCGCCCGGGACGCTCCCGATGACGGGTGGCGGGGGAGGGCCTTCCCCACGGCCGAGGCCATGGCCGGACGGGACGAGCGGTTCTACCGGGAGGTGATCCGGGCGGGGTACCGGGCCCCCAGCTTCGTGGCCCTGGCCCGGTCGGTTGCCGAGGGCGCCGTGGACCTGGAGGACCTCGGGCGGGCCTCGAGCGAGGACGTGTCCGACGACGAGGTCGAGGCCCGCCTGCTGGCGCTCCCGGGCGTGGGGCCATACGCGGCGGCCCATGTGATGCTCACGCTGGGCCGGTACTCACGGCTGATCCTCGACTCGTGGACGCGGCCGGCCTACGCACGGCTGCGAGGCTCGCGCAAGCCGGTCTCCGACGCCGGCATCGTGCGGCGGTTCCGGCGGTACGGGCCGTGGGCCGGCCTGGCCTTCTGGCTTTCGCTCACGCGCGCCTGGGTCCCGGAGTAACGCTCGGTCATCCGCGCGCCCCCGCGGATACAGATCCCTCCGAAAGGAGGCATCGAGTGGGACACGGGCACACGCACGATGAAGGGCACACCCATTCCTGGGCCGCTAGCCCCGGGGGCTCACGAGCCCAGCTCGACGCCCACCACGTCCGCGGCCGCCCGCACCGCGCCGTGGTCGAGCGTGAGCGGCTCCGGGTCCGCCGCCAGCCGGAGCCGCTCCAGGGCCCGGTCCGCGAACAGCGTGACGTTGATCCACGAGGCCTCGATCGTGGACCACCATTCGAACCCGGCGGGCCCCTCCTCGTAGAGCTGCACCGCCATGCGGCGAGTCGCCCTTCGCTTCCCGGTGGCCACCCCGGAGGGACGCAGGTCGCGGGCGGCCAGGTTCCGGGGATCGTCCAGATCCAGCAAGGGCTCCAGCGATCCGTCGTCGATCGCGGCCAGGGCCATGGGCCGGCCTTCCCTCCGGAAGTGGGCCGGGGTGATGCGGCGCGCTCGGAAGCGCCTGATCTGCTCGGCGACCACGGATTCGGGGGAACGGCTGGCATAGAGGATGCCGAACCGCCCGGGGTTGTCGTGCCGTCCTCCGCCCTGGAGCGCCCTGGCCACGTGCAGGGGACCGCCCTCCTCCTGGAGAGCCGCCCCCGCCTCCAGCGGGAAGACCCGGTAGAGCATGGCTAGGAGAACGAGCCGGCCTGGAAGCTGTCGAGGGCCTCCAGGACCTCCGTGACCCGGCCCCGGGCCAGCACGTCGATGGGGCGGTGGAAGTTCAGGAAGGGCTCGGATCCGTTCAGCCAGTCGATGGCCACCTCCGGCTCGAGGAACGAAAGCAGGCGGGCCAGGGTGAACTCGAGCCCCTCGACCTTGCGGCGGTTCGCCAGGTCGGGCTCCTCGGTCCGCAGCCACCGGCTGACCCGCGAGGGGCTGACCCCCAGGGCCCGGGCCACCCGGGCCTGGGAACCGAGGTCCTGGGCCACGGCACGGAGCTTGTCTCTGACCGGCACCGGCATATCGTCCTGCCTCCCTCCGACATCCTAGCAGGTCTCGCAACGAATATCGTTGCGCCTGGGCGGGCGGCTCCCTCCGCCCCCGGGTGGCCGCCCGCTGTAGCATGAGGACGGACCCCCACCCAGGAGGCGACATGGCCACCGCCAAGACCAGGTACGTCTACGACTTCCGTGACGGCAGCAAGGACATGAAGGACCTCCTGGGAGGCAAGGGGGCCAACCTGGCCGAGATGACCAACCTGCGGCTCCCGGTCCCCCCAGGGTTCACCATCACCACCGAGGCGTGTCTCGAGTACCTCGGCAGCGGGGAGATGGCCCCCGCGCTCATGGAGGAGGTCGAGGCCCATGTCCGGGCGATGGAGTCGGCCATGGGCAAGCGGCTGGGCGATCCCGAGAACCCCCTGCTGGTCTCGGTGCGCTCGGGCGCCAAGTACTCGATGCCGGGCATGATGGACACGGTCCTGAACCTCGGCCTGAACGACGAGTCCGTGTGGGGGCTGGCCCGCCAGGCGGGGAGCGATCGGTTCGCCTTCGACTCCTACCGCCGGTTCATCCAGATGTTCGGGAAGATCGTGATGGGGATCCCCGGCGAGGCCTTTGAGGAGGCCCTGGAGGAGGCCAAGGAGAAGAAGGGTCCCGACGCCAAGGACACGGACCTCGATGTCACCGACCTCCAGAACCTGGTCGAGCGGTTCAAGCACATCGTGCGTGACCACGCCGGCCGCCTGTTCCCGAGCGATCCCCAGGAGCAGCTCAGGATGGCCATCGAGGCCGTGTTCCGTTCGTGGAACAACGAGCGGGCCAGGACCTATCGGCGGCAGTACAAGATCCCCGACGACCTCGGCACCGCCGTGAACATCGTGGCCATGGTGTTCGGGAACCTCGGCGAGGACTCGGGGACCGGGGTGGCCTTCACCCGGGATCCGGCCACCGGGGCCCAGGGGGTCTACGGCGACTACCTGGAGAACGCCCAGGGGGAGGACGTGGTGGCCGGCATCCGCCACACGCTGCCGCTGGCCGACCTCCGCACGATCAACGCCCAGGCCTACCGCCAGCTCCTGGACATCATGAAGAAGCTCGAGAAGCACTACCGCGACATGTGCGACATCGAGTTCACCATCGAGCGCCGGAAGCTGTGGATGCTCCAGACGCGGGTCGGCAAGCGCACCGGGGCGGCCGCCGTGAAGATGGCCGTGGACATGGCGAACGAGAAGCTGATCAGCCGCGAGGAGGCCGTGCTGCGGGTGGAGCCCGAGCAGCTCGACCAGCTCCTGCACCCGCAGTTCGATCCCAAGGCCGACCTCGAGGTCCTGGGCACGGGGCTGAACGCCAGCCCCGGGGCCGCGGTGGGCAAGGCGGTGTTCGATGCCGAGACCGCCCAGGCGTGGGCGGAGCGCGGCGAGGCCGTGGTGCTGGTCCGCCGGGAGACGAACCCGGACGACCTGGGGGGCATGATCGCCGCCCGGGGCATCCTCACCTCCCACGGAGGCAAGACCTCGCACGCCGCGGTGGTGGCCCGGGGGATGGGCAAGCCGGCGGTGTGCGGGGCCGAGGCCCTGAAGATCGATGCGGCCAAGCGGGCGTTCACCGCCGACGGGACCACGGTCAGGGAGGGCGACGTCATCTCGGTCGACGGCACCACCGGCCGGGTGGTGCTCGGCGAGGTGGCGCTCAAGGAGCCGAAGCTCTCGGGCGACTTCGAGACCCTCCTGGGCTGGGCCGACGAGATGCGCCAGCTCACGGTGCGGGCCAACGCCGACGACGGGCCCTCGGCGGCCAAGGCCCGAACGTTCGGGGCCGAGGGCATCGGGCTGTGCCGCACGGAGCACATGTTCGGCACGGCCGGGGATCCCAGGTTGCCGATCTTCCGCCAGGTCATCCTCGCCGCCCCCGTGGCCCGGGCCGCCCAGCTCCGGCTCGATGAGCTCGAGCGGGAGGCCGCGGACGCCCGCGGCAAGGTGCGCAAGGAGGCCGAACAGCGGGTCAAGGACGCCAAGGCGGCCCTCAAGTCGGCGGAGGTGAAGCCGTACTTCGACGGGCTCAAGAAGCTCCTGTCCGGCCAGCGCAAGGACTTCGAGGCCATCTTCAAGGCCATGGACGGCCTCCCGGTGACGATCCGCCTGCTGGACCCGCCGCTGCACGAGTTCCTGCCCTCCTCCAAGGAGCTCGAGCTGGCCCTGGCCACCCCGAACCTCAAGGCCTCGCGTGACGTGTTCAAGGAATTCGGCGGCAAGCGCCGGACCGAGGAGGTCCTGCGAGAGGTCGTGGCCCTGGAGGAGAACAACCCGATGCTGGGCCTTCGGGGGTGCCGCCTGGGGATCCTGTACCCCGACATCTACCGGGCACAGGTCCAGGCGATCATCGAGGCCGCCGGCAACGTGAAGGGGCGGGGCGGCGATCCCCACGTGGAGATCATGGTGCCGCTCGTGGCCACCAGGGAGGAGCTGGCCTCGGTGGCGGTGCACGTCCGAGAGGTGGCCGAGGAGGTCCTGGAGCGACGCGGGGTGGAGCTCGACTACCAGGTGGGGACGATGATCGAGCTGCCCCGGGCCGCCATGGCCGCCGACGAGATCGCCGAGGAGGCCGAGTTCTTCTCGTTCGGCACGAACGACCTGACGCAGACCGCGTTCGGGTTCTCCCGCGACGACGTCGAGGGCAAGTTCATGGCCCGGTACCTCGAGGAGAAGATCCTGCCCACGAACCCGTTCGAGACTCTGGACGATGCCGGCGTCGGCGAGCTGGTCACGACCGCCTGCGAGCGCGGGCGCAAGACCCGCGACGACCTGAAGCTGGGGATCTGCGGCGAGCACGGTGGCGACCCCGTTTCGGTGGCGTTCTTCCATCGGGCCGGGCTCGACTACGTGTCGTGCTCGCCCTACCGGGTCCCGATCGCCCGGCTGGCCGCGGCCCACGCCGCCTTGGGCGAGCGCGAGGAAGCCTCCAAGTAGCGGAAATCCCCCGGATGGGGGATTCGCCCCGCCGGTCTCCCGGCGTATCCTCCTTCAGACTGGAACCGGCCTCCTCCTCCGCCGGGCTCGGAAGGGAGGAGGAGGAGACGGTGGCGATCGGAGAGCAGGGGTGCTGGCAGGGTCCGGTCGGAGCGACGCTCGGCGCGGAGGTGGTGAGGCGAACCAGACGGGCTGCCCGGCCTCGCCGAGCCCGCCGGGTGGCTGGGTTCCTTGTGTCCGTGACGGCCCTCTCCCTCATGCTGGCGGAGGTGCCGGCGCCGGCTTCCACCTCGGGCCCGATCACGCTGAACCTGATACGGCCGAATCAGACGGCACTGGCCAACTCGCTGGTGGCGGTCTACATGGAGCCCTTCGAGCCGCCGGAGGAGTACGTGCCGAACCTCCTGGCATCCGGACGCACCGATGCGGCGGGCAGGTTCTCGTTCGAGGTCCCGGACAGCATCCAGAGCAGTGTCGCGGAGCACCACATCAACGCCCTGGTGCGAGCCATGGACCCCCAGCGCCGCTGGCTGGTCGACTGGACGTTGGTCCTCCCCACCTCGGGGCCGGCCACGGAGACGGTGCCCGCGATGATCCGGGTCTCCGATGCGTTCCCCCAGGTGGCCCCGTCCGACGAGGAGTGGGTGGGGGCACCGACCGTGCGGGAGGAGGAGGACACCGATCCCGACGACGGCGATCCCTCGGAGTCGGAGGTGGTGGTGGAGGAACCGGACTCCGATGCCTGCACCCAGGTGACGGCGGACGCCGCGTGTGCGCTCGATCATGCCGTGGCAAGCAAGCGCCGGTGGGTGAAGGTGACCCAGCACCATCTGTCGAAGGGGATGAAGGGAACGTTCTCCTACCTGAAGGGACGGGAGACGCAGACCGAGATCGCCGCCAAGGTGGGGGGCGGTGACTGGTACGTCGGGGGGTGGGTGACCGAGCTGAAGAAGCGGTCGGACAGCCATGAAGCGACGAAGGAGGGTCCGTTCCATCGGGTATGGCTGGCCCGCTACCGATACGTCAAGTACCACTACGTATTCTGCAACGAGTGGACCGCGATCTGCTACGACGCGTACCACTGGAAGCCGAAGCACTGGACGGGCGGGATCGCCCGGAGCGACTGGGTGGCGAGCCAGCCGGACCGCGACCCGCAGTACAGCGAGAAGCTTGTCGGCACGTACACCAGGGACAGCGGGCAGAACGTCACGTTCGGGATGGGAGTGCACATCGCGGGTCTCTCCCTCTCCTCCCAGGCCGGGTACTCCGCGATCACCCAGCTCACGTGGAAGAAGATCGCGGGGTGCCCGAAGGCCAGGTGGTTGTTCGGCGCGGCGGCGGACCCCGCGGTCGCCAAGATCATCTTCGCCAGATGCGAGTGAGGCCGGTCCTGGCGATCGTGGTCTCCGCCGGGCTGCTGGCGGGGGCGTGCGGTGGGGGTGGCGGGACCGGAGGGGTCCCGAGCGGGACCGCGCTCCGGCCCACCGCGGCCCAGGATCGGTGGGTGATGGGGGCCATGCCTCCGGGCTACCAGTGGATCCTCATGTCGGCGTTCTTGTGGAACACGAGCTCCGAGCCGATCCGGCTGGCCCGCGTCTCGCTGACCGGCGCCTTCTCGAGCTCGGTCACGGTCGTTCGGATGGAGATCGCCCGGCTGCCGGGCACGCACGCTCGGCATCCCCCCTACGAGCGGAACCTGGGCGTGGTGCCGGGCGGCCTGTACGTGACGTACCCGCCGACGGTCAAGGAGCGGGGGGAGCCCTGCCACGTGCAGGAGCTGCACCCCCTCTCCGGGTACCTGCTGGGTCGCGACCAAGAGGCCCGGGTCCTGGTGTGGCTCCGCGCCGTCACCCCGGGACCGTTCCGGATCGATGGGCACCTCGTGGTCTACGAACAGGGCGGACGCGAATACCAGCAGCTCCTTCGGGTGGGGGCCCAGGGAAGGATCGAGGAGGGAGCCTCCTGGAGCGTGCTGGAGGAGGACCCCCTGGAGACCGCATGCTCCGACCGCCCCGGCGTGAGGGCGCTCAACAGGCGCTGATCGTTCGGAAGCTCCGGCGCCGGAAGGTCCGGAACCTGGCAGGGGGAGCAGTTCCTGGCCGGGTGATCGCTGCCGTGGAGGTGGGTCGAGACGCCCGACGCGGCCGGAGCTGCGCGCGGCCGTGGCCCGGGCCGGCATGGAGCCGACCTTCCAGGGCCGCCTCGAGCTCCTCTGCGGGGGCTGAGCGCCACGCGGCGCCGGAGCGACCCGGCGCCATGTATACAGTTGGGGCGTGAGCGGGCGCTCCCGCCTCCTGGTGGCGCTGCTCGTCGTGGCGCTGCTCGTCTCCCCCGTGGTGGCCAGCGCGGTCGCCGTATGGCGGGCCGCACACACCGACGAGGCCAGCCGGCTCGACCACGCGGACGCGGTCATCGTGTTCGGGGCCGCCCAGTACGGGGGCGACCCGTCGCCGATCTTCCGGGGGCGGCTGGACCACGGGGCCCTGCTCTTCCGGCAAGGCTTCAGCGAGCGCATCATGGTCGTGGGCGCCGGCCAGCCCGGGGACGAGACGACCGAGGCGCAGGCCGGAGCGAACTACCTGGTGGCCTCGGGCATCCCCCCGGACGCGGTGATGACCTCACCGGAGGGGAACACCACCTTCGAGAGCCTCCGGGCCGCGGTGGCGCTCATGGAGCAGAACGGCCTGGCCAGCGCGTTCCTGGTGTCGGACCCCTGGCACAACCTCCGCATCCGCCGCATGGCCCGCGACCTGGGCATCGAGGGGCACGTGTCCGCGACCTGGCACTCGGCGGCCCGCAGCCAGTCGACGCGGCTCCAGGGCTATCTGCGGGAGACGTTCGCCTACCTCTACTACCGCATCGTGGGGCGCTGAGCCCGGTCCGGAGGAGCCGTCGGAAGCGCGTGCTACCCTACGCCGGAGCGTGAGCGGCGTGGGCGGGATCAGGGAACGTCAGGAGGAACTCGAGGAGGGGACGCTCTCCCCGCATGCCACCCTGTCCTCCGCCTCCAAGGGCCGGGAACGGGAGGAGGCCCCCCACGCGATGCGCACGGCCTTCCAGCGAGACCGGGACCGCCTGGTCCACTGCAAGGCCTTCCGCCGTCTGAAGCACAAGACCCAGGTGTTCATCGCCCCCGAGGGTGACCACTACCGGGTCCGGCTGACCCACACGCTCGAGGTATCCCAGATCGCCAGGACCGTCGCCCGGGCCCTGCGCCTCAACGAGGACCTGACCGAGGCCATCGCCCTGGGGCACGACCTGGGCCACACCCCGTTCGGGCACCTCGGCGAGCAGGCCCTCAGCCCGTTCCTGGGCCGGCCGTTCCGCCACAGCGAGCAGAGCCTGCGGGTCGTGGACCACCTGGAGCGGGACGGGCGGGGCCTGAACCTCACCTGGGAGGTCCGCGACGGCATCGTCAACCACACCTGGCTGATGCCGATGCCGGCCACCACCGAGGCCCAGGTGGTGCGGTTCGCCGACCGGCTGGCCTACGTGAACCACGACATCGACGACGCCATCCGGGCCGGCCTGCTGTCCGAGGACGAGCTCCCCCCCGAGGCCACTCGGGTCCTGGGCACCTCGCACGGCCAGCGCATCGAGACCCTGGTGAACGACATGGTTGAGACGACCGCCGACGGGTCCGAGGTGCGGATGTCCGACCCGGTGTTCGCGGCGCTCAACGTGCTTCGGGACTTCATGTTCCAGCGGGTGTACCTCCGGAAGGAGGCCGCCGCGGAGCAGGAGAAGGCCGTGGCCCTGATCCGCGCGCTGTTCTCCCATTACCTGGACCATCCCGAGGAGATCCCGCCGGAGTACCGCACCGCGCCGGGCGACCTCACCACGCAGGTGGCCGACTACATCGCGGGGATGACCGACCGTTTCGCCCTGCGGATCTACGAGCAGCTCTTCCTCCCCCAGGGATGGCTCTTGTAACGGATGGCCCGCATCCGGCAGGACGACGTCGATGCCGTCCGTGAGCGCACGGACATCGTCCGGCTGATCCAGCAGTACGTCGCGCTGAAGAAGGCCGGCCGAGCGTACTCCGGCCTGTGCCCCTTCCACACGGAGAAGACGCCCTCGTTCAGCGTGGACCCGGCCAAGCAGGTCTACTACTGCTTCGGGTGCGGGGCGGGGGGCAACGCCTTCCGGTTCGTCGAGCAGGTGGAGAACGTGCCGTTCCCCGAGGCCGTGGAGCGGCTGGCCCGCCAGGCGGGCATCACCCTGCGCTACGAGGGCGTGTCGCCGGGGGAGCGCCGGGCCCGGTCGAGGAAGCAGGCCCTGCACAAGGCCAACGCTCGCGCCGGCGAGCTCTACCACCGCATGCTGGTCGACGGGCGGGAGGCGGAGGCAGCCCGCGCGTACCTGGCATCCCGGGGCATCTCGCGGGAGGCCGTGGAGCGGTTCTCGATCGGGTACGCGCCGGGGTACCCGGACTTCCTCCTGCGCCGCATGGCCCGGGAGCACTCGCCGGAGATCCTCGTGGAGGCCGGCCTGGCGATGACGGACCCCCGGGGCGGCACCAGGGACCGGTTCCGGGCCCGGATCATGTTCCCCATCCACGACCTGTCCGGTCAGGCCGTCGGGTTCGGGGCCCGCCTGCTCGAGGGCGACGGCCCCAAGTACCTGAACTCGCCGGAGACGCCCGTGTACCGCAAGAGCCACCTGCTGTACAACCTCCACCGGGCCAAGGGGGAGATGTCGAAGACCGCACGGGCCTACGTGGTCGAGGGGTACACCGACGTCATCGCCCTCGACCAGGCGGGCATCCCCACCGGGGTGGCCACCTGCGGGACGGCGCTCGGAGAGAGCCACTTCGAGGTCCTGCGGCGGTTCGCCCGCCAGGCCGTGCTGGCCTTCGACTCCGACGAGGCCGGGGCCCGGGCCGCGGCCAGGGCCTACGACTTCCACGAGCGGTACCCCGTGGAGGCCCTGGTGCTGGTGCTCCCCGAGGGGCTGGACCCGGCCGATCTCGTCAAGGAGCGGGGCCCGGAGGCCTTCGCCACCCTGGCGGACCAGGCCATCCCGCTCGTGGAGTTCATGCTGCGGCGCACGCTCCAGGACCGCGATCTCACCGGCCCCGACGGCCAGGCCCGGGCCGTGCAGGAGGCCCTGCCGATCGTGGCCGGTCTCCAGGACTCGGTCCGGCGCAGCCAGTACGCCGGCCTGCTGGCCGACCTGGCCGGGGTCAGTCCCTCGGCCGTGCTGCTCGAGCTGGAGCGGCGGCCGGCGGAGGCCGCCCGGCCGCGGCAGCGGGCCGCCGTAGGGCAGGAGCCGGATCGACCCCGTCGGGTCGTGGAGGCTCGGACCCCGGCCCGGGAGGTCGAGAAGGAAGCCCTCAAGCTCGTGGCCCAGCATCCCGACATGACCGAGGAGCTGCGGCACGACCTCGAGGAGGACCTGTTCACCACGGAGCGCTACCGCAAGGCCTTCGCCTTCCTCCGTTCCCACATCGGGACCCCGGCCGACCTCGCGGGCCGGGCCCAGGAGATGGGTCTGGGCGAGCTGATCGCGGAGGTGACCGTCGAGCCGCTCAAGGGCGAGCCCCGTCAGGACTACGCGGAACGCGTATTCTTTCGGCTTCAGGAAATGGGGCTGAAGCGTCGAATCGATACAATGAGAAAGCGCCTGGAGCGCCTGAATCCCGTCACCGACGCCGACACCTTCGACCCCTTGTTCAAGGAGTTGGCCGACCTGACGAGTCGGTGGCGAGCGGTGCGGGTCCGGGCCGGAGAGGGAGCATGACGTGGCAGAGATGACCCGGGAGCCCGGTCTCGACGAGGCCAAGGAGATCATCGTGGCCCGCGGCCGCGAGCGGGGCTTCGTGACGTCGGAGGACCTGCTGGAGGGCCTCCCGGTGGAGGACCTTACCCCGGAACAGGTCGAGGACTTCCTGACCCAGATCGAAGAGCACCTGCGCGAGCAGGGGATCGAGGTCATCGAGGTCCCCGGTGAGGAGCTCGAAGCCGCCCCCACCGTGTCGCGGGACGACGACCTCCTCAAGGCTCCCACCAACGACCCGGTCCGGATGTACCTCAAGGAGATCGGGAAGGTCCCCCTGCTCACCGCGCCCCAGGAGGTGGACTTCGCCATGCGGATCGAGGCGGGCGAGTTCGCCACCGAGCTCCGCCGGTGGATGGATTCGCGCGGGCAGGTGGACCAGAAGCAGCTCCGCCACGTGGTGGAGTCGGTGGTGCGCATCCGCGAGCACCAGGTGGACAAGTTCGGCAAGGTCGAGGGCATCGGCCGGGAGCGGATCTCCAGGTCCTTCAAGCCGAAGGGTGAGGCCCTGGAGGGCTTCCTCCGCAAGGTCGAGCGGGACGGCCAGCTCGCCAAGAAGAAGCTCATCGAGGCCAACCTGCGGCTGGTCGTGTCGATCGCCAAGCGGTACGTGGGCCGGGGCATGCTGTTCCTGGACCTGATCCAGGAAGGCAACCTCGGCCTGATCCGGGCCGTGGAGAAGTTCGACTACTCGAAGGGCTACAAGTTCTCCACGTACGCCACCTGGTGGATCCGCCAGGCCATCACCCGGGCCATCGCCGACCAGGCCCGCACGATCCGCATCCCGGTGCACATGGTGGAGACGATCAACAAGCTGGTGCGCATCCAGCGCCAGCTCCTCCAGGACCTGGGCCGGGAGCCCCTGCCGGAGGAGATCGGCCATCAGATGGGCATCCATGCGGAGAAGGTGCGGGAGATCCTCAAGGTCTCCCAGGAGCCGGTGTCGCTGGAGACCCCCATCGGGGAGGAAGAGGACTCCCACCTGGGGGACTTCATCGAGGACTCCGAGGCCGTGGTCCCCATCGATGCGGCCAGCTTCATCCTGCTCCAGGAGCAGCTGGAGTCGGTGCTGCACACGCTGTCCGAGCGGGAGAAGAAGGTCATCCAGCTCCGGTTCGGGCTCATGGACGGCCATCCCCGCACGCTGGAGGAGGTCGGCCGCGAGTTCGGGGTCACCCGGGAGCGGATCCGGCAGATCGAGTCCAAGACGCTGTCGAAGCTGCGTCATCCCTCCCGCTCCCAGAAGCTCCGCGACTACCTCGAGCAGTAGCCGGTCGTGGAGACCAGCCAGCTCGTCTCGATCGCCGGGGCGGCCATGGTGCTGGGGGCGTTCGCGGCGCTCCAGCTCAAGCGAGCCCAGCCGTTCGGGACGGCGTACCTGACGTTCAACGTGGTCGGGTCGGCGTGCCTGGGCGTGGCCGCGACCCTGGAGGGCCTGTGGGCGTTCGTGGTCCTCAACGCGGTGTGGGGGCTGGTCAGCGTGCGGTCGCTGGTCCGGGTGCTGCGTGGGCGCCGCTCCCCCCGGCCGCTCGACCGCGGCGCCGTGGCGTCGGGCGCGGATCGACCCTGACGAGCCACCCGGCCCGCTCCCGCCAAGGTCGGGTCGTCACACAGCGGTCCTCTCGGGTGGATTGCGGTCCTCGAGCGCGGGACCTTATCCTTGTTGCAGACGACCCCTAGTCCGACACCGCCCGCCGGTCGGAGCCCTCCAAGGAAGGAGAGCCCATGAGGATCCCCAGACCCGTCCGCCTCGTCGCGCTGTTCTCGTTCGTGGCCGTGCTGGCCACATCGGCCCCGGCCCCCGGGGCGCCCTCCCCGGGTGGCCGCGAGCGGCTGCAGATGTACGAGGCCGTGATCGAGCGGGGGGACATCCAGGAGCTCCGGCGCCAGGGCGTCCACTTCGTCGACGCGGACACGGTGCGACGGGGCATCGAGGTCACCACGGTGCTCACTCCGACCCACGCGGCCCGGCTCCGGGCCCAGGGCTTCCGGCTCCGGCTGGCCCGTGACTCCCAGGGTCGGACCGCCCAGCAGCGAGCGGCCGCCCAGGCCGAGAACGGGTTCACCGTGTGGCGCTCCTGGGACGAGCCCGGGGGGATCCGTGACGAGCTGTATCAGGTGGCGGCGGACAATCCCGACCTAGTGAAGCTCGAGGTCCTGGGCCACTCCATCCACGGACGGGAGATCATCGGCCTCAAGGTGACGGAGGACGCGAACACCGTCCCCGACGGGACCCGGCCCGCGGTCCTGTACTCATCCCTCCAGCACGCACGGGAGTGGATCAGCGTCGAGGTGAACCGGCGCCTGCTGCATTGGTTCATCGACCGGTACCGGGCCGGCCGGACGCAGCTCCTGGAGGACAACGAGCTGTGGTTCATCGTGGTGGCCAACCCGGATGGCTACCAGTACACGTTCGAGGTCGACCGCCTGTGGCGGAAGAACCTGCGGGATAACGACGGCGACGGGGAGATCACGAACGCGGACGGCGTGGACCCCAACCGGAACTTCCCCGAGCACTGGAACTACGACGAGCAGGGTTCTTCCGGCCAGTTCTCCAGCGAGACGTACCGGGGCACGGCGCCGATGTCCGAGCCGGAGACCCAGGCCATGGTCGGGCTCATGGAGGACGTCCCGTTCGCCTTCCAGGTCAACTACCACTCCTTCGGGCAGCTCCTGCTGTACCCGCAGGGCTGGCAGGTGCAGACGCCGTCGGCCGACGACCCCATCTACGTGGCTATGACGGGGACCGACCTCCGGCCGGCCGTGAAGCGCTTCGACCCCGGCGTGGGAGCCGAGCTGTACATCACCAACGGGGAGACCACGGACTACGCCCACGCGACCCACGGGATCCTGGCGTGGACGCCCGAGCTGAGCGAGGGCGCCCCCGGGGCCGGCTTCGTCTTCCCCGACGACGAGGCGCTCGTGGAGCGGGAGTTCCGGCGGATCCTGCCGTTCTCCAGGGACGCCGCCCGGTCGGCGGCCGATCCCGATGACCCCACGTCCCACCTGGGAACCCAGACCGAGCCGTTCTACCTGGACGTCTCGACGATCGACCCGGAGAAGGCCCACAACCCCATGTCGGACTTCACGTTCCGGGCATCCTTCGGGGATCCCCAGCCGGTCCAGGTGCTGGCGAAGCGCTCCCTGGGCGAGGTCACGCTGAACTACAGCGTCAACGGCGGCCCTGCCCAGACCGCGCCGACGGCCGAGTGGGAGGACGCCGACCGCTTCGGGACCGACTACGACGTCTACTACCACATCGTCCGCGGTGAGGTCACCGGGACCGAGCCGGGGGACGAGGTCGAGGTGTGGTTCACCGGCGGCGGCGAGCAGAGCGACTCGTTCACCTATGCGGTGGCGGAGGAGTCCGATGCACCGGTGGTGATCGTTGCCGCGGAGGACTACACGGGCATCACGAACTCGCCCCCGTACCAGAGCAGCAGCCAGCCGAACTACCTGTCGTACTTCCAGGACGCCCTGGCGGCGAACGGCATCGACTACGAGGTGTACGACGTGGACGGCCACGGGCGCACCGCGCCGGACCACCTGGGGGTGCTGGGGCACTTCGACGCGGCCATCTGGTACACGGCCAACGACCTGATCACCCGGGACCCGGGCATGCGGCCCGGAACGGCGTCGCGCCTGGCCAACGACATGGTGCTGGAGTTCCGTTCGTACCTGAACGAGGGCGGCAACGTGCTCTACAACGGCCAGTGGGCCGGCCTCCAGTACGCGTTCGGCTACGAGTTCGACCCCGAGGACAACGATCCGTGCAACCCCGACGCGACGGGGGACCGGTGCGACCCGCTGTCGGACGACTTCCTCCAGTACTACCTGGGGGCGTTCCTGTACCAGGACGAGGCCGGCACGGCCGAGGACGGCAGCATCCTCGACGTCGTCGGCACCCAGGAGCCGTACGAGGGGACGTCGTGGGGGTTCAACGGCCCGGACAGCGGCGACAACCAGATCCACAGCGCCGGGTTCCTGACGACCAGCAGTATCCTGGATCCGCAGGAGTATCCCCAGTTCGACAGCCACGCGCCGGCGGAGTGGGACATCGGCGGCGGCAGCCAGTTCGAGCCCCACTCGGGCGATTTCTACATGTACTCGAACCGGGCGGACATCAGCTTCAAGCGGCTGTCGCGGACCATCGACCTCACCGGGGCCACCACGGCCGACCTGTCGTTCTTCTTCTCCTACGACACGGAGCCGGAGTGGGACTTCGTGTTCGTGGAGGCCCACACGGTGGGCCAGGACGACTGGACCACCCTGCCCGATGTGAACGGCCACACCAGCCAGAGCACGGGCCAGAGCTGTCCCGCGGGGTGGCACGAGCTGCACCCGTGGCTGGAGCGCTACCAGGGTTCCGACTGCTCCGGCACAGGGACCGGCGAGTGGTGGGCGAATTCCGGCCGGTCCCAGGGCTGGGAGGAGTGGAAGGTCGACCTGTCGCAGTATGCCGGGAGCGAGGTGGAGGTGGCCATCAGCTACGCCAGCGACTGGGCCATCCAGGGGCTGGGAGCGTTCGTTGACGACATCACCGTGTCCACCGGCGAGGGCTCGACGTCCTTCGAGGAGGACAGCGACCCGATGGACGGATGGACGGTCCCGGGCTCGCCGGAGGGCAGCGACCCCAACCCCAACGACTGGGAGCGCACGATGTCGGTGGGCTTCGAGGAGGGCGCCGTGGTGGCCATGGACCCGCCCGACGCCGCGTTCCGCACCCTGTACTTCGGGTTCGGGTTCGAGGGGATCACCGATGAGACGAAGCGAGCTGAGGTGATGGGCCGCTCGATCGAGTGGCTCCTGGGCGGCTAGGCGCACGGGAGCGAAGGAGGAGAGGCCGGCCGGGGGCCGGCCTCTCCCCTTCCCGCGGTGCCCGGGGAGCCTGCTGCTACACTGACCCGGGAACCTTCGGTCCCCCTCATTCCGGGGTAGCTCAATCGGTAGAGCGGCCGGCTGTTAACCGGTAGGTTGCGAGTTCGAGTCTCGCCCCCGGAGCGACTCCTTCGCCCCTCCAGGTCGGTTCTCCACGACGTTTGCCTCGCTCGCGATACAGTGAGGGCGTGAGCGTGTCCGAGAGGGGAATGGGCGGGATGGTCGACGAGCTCCAGCGGCGGGTCAGCCGCGGAGCGGAGGAGGTCCGCGCCTACCTGGCCTCGCCCGAGGGCCAGCAGCTCCGTCGCCGGGTGGCGCAGGTGTTGATCATCAGCGCGCCGCTGCTGTTCCGGTTCGGGCGGTTCAAGGCTTCCCGGGTGGGGAGGGTCCTGGGGATCGTGGGGGGAGCGGCCATCGTTGTGAAGCTGGCCGAGGCCCTTCGCGACTGGGAGCCCCTCCAGGAGGCTCCGGAGGCGCTTACCGACGGGGGCTGACCGCGGATGCGCATCGCGGTCCTGTCCGACATCCACGGGAACCTCGACGCCCTGGACGCGGTGCTGGGGCGCTGCCGCGAGGAGGGCATCGGCCCCACGTTCGTCACCGGTGACATCGTGGGCTATGGCGCCGAGCCACAGGAGGTGATCGACCGGGTGGCCGAGCTCCACGGGGTCCGCATGGTGGCCGGCAACCACGACCTGGCCGCGGTGGGGCGGTTCGACCTCGAATGGTTCAACCGCGTGGCAGCCACCGCGCTGCGGTGGACCCGGACGGTGCTGTCCCCTTCGGGGCGGGGGCTGCTGGAGCGGCTGGACCCTCGGAGCGAGGGCTCCACCGCGCTCCTCGTACACGGCTCCGTGGTGGACCCCGCCGCGGAGTACCTGCTCGACGAGGAGAGGGCGGCCGCCAGCTTCGGCCACGAGCGGTTCGAGCTGTGCTTCTTCGGCCACACCCACCTTCCGGTCCTGTTCGTCCAGGATGCCGGGGGTCGGGTGGAGGGCCGGGTCCCCGAACCCGACGCCGTGGTCGAGCTCGACGGGGGGCATCGCTACCTGGTGAACCCGGGGAGCGTGGGCCAGCCTCGGGACGGGGACCCCCGAGCGTCGTTCCTGATCTTCGACACCGAAGCGCGGCGGGCCGTGTGGCACCGGGTGGCGTACCCGGTGGAGGAGGCGCAGCGGAAGATCCGCGACGCCGGGCTGCCCGACGTGCTGGCGGAGCGGCTGGCCGTGGGCCGCTGACGCGGCTCGCTCAGGCCCCGGCCTCCTCCGCGGGGAGCCGGGGGCCTCGGTCGGGCTCGGACCCGGACGGGGCCACCATCGCCGCGAGCCACGTGGTGACCGGCACAGCGGCCACCAGCCCGATGCTCCCCACCAGGGTCCGCACGATCTCCGTGGCCAGCACCTCGCCGCTCAGCACCGTGGCCACCGACTGCCGGGACAGCACCAGGAGGAGGAGCACCGGCAGGGAGGCGCCCGCATAGGCCAGGGCCAGGGTGTTCACCGTGGAGGCCACGTGGTCGCGGCCGATCCGCAGGCCCGAGCGGATCAGGGCCCGCTGGCTCATCAGGGGGCTGACCGCCCGGAGCTCCCACACGGCGGACGCCTGGGTCACCGTCATGTCGTCGATGGCGCCCAGGGCCCCGATCACCACGCCGCCCAGGAGGATGCCGGCCAGGTCGATCCGCGCCGCCCCGACCTGCACGGCCGTGGCCTCCTCGCTGGCGAACCCGGTGAGCTCGGCCACGCCGACGAACACGGTGGCCAGGACCACCGTCAGGGCCAGGGCGGCCAGCGTTCCCAGCAGGGCCACCGTGGTCATCAGGGTGAACCCGTGCGCCAGGTACAGGGCCAGGTAGGCGATGGCCGCCGCCCCCACCACGGCCACCAGCACCGCGCTGCGGCCGTCGAGGATCGCCGGAAGCACGAACCACACCAGCACGAGCAGGCTGGCCGCCAGGCCGGCCAGCGCGGCCAGGCCCCGGAGCCGCCCCAGGACGACCACCGCCCCGGCGAACACCAGCGCCAGCCACAGCAGCGTCGAGGTTCGCTGCCGGTCAACGAACCGGTACCGGAACCCCTCCTCGGCCGTGGCGTCGAAGGCCAGGATGACCTCATCCCCCGGGTCTAGCGCGGGGATCCCCTGAGCGCCGACGAACTGCTGGCTGACGATCCGCCCCGAGTCGGGCCCCTCGTCGAGCTCGAAGCTGACCGTGCGGCAGGCCACCCCTTCCTGGGTCTCGCCGGGACACGGCTCCTCCGAGCTGGTGACGACGCGCGCCGAGAAGACCTCGGCGACGAATCCCAACCCGGTCAGGTCGGGGCGGTCCTCGCCGGTGGGGCGCAGCGCCACCATGCCCAGCACCGTGGCCACGGCGAGGGCGGCCGCCACCGCGGCAAGCAAGCGCCGCCTCGCCGGGGGGGCCCGGTCGTCCAGCCGATGGGCCATCCCACGGAGTGTCCCGGTGGCGGGCCGCGAGCGCAACCAGGCCCGGAGCGGCTGGGCCGGCTACCTCAGTCGCACTGGAGACGGAAGTTGCGGATGACCGTCTGGCCCACGCTCAACATCACCGAGAGCTTTCCGCGACTGGCAGCCCGAGGCCGATGCGGTGATCGAGTAGCTTCCCCCGGACGCGGACGTCATCTGATATCCGCCCCTGGCGTTCGTCGTGGTGGACCCCGTCTGGGGGCCCCTCCACGAGACCTTGGCCCCCGGGATCGTCTGGCCGCTGGTCGACCGAACGGCACCCTTCAGGATGGCGACGCTCCCGCCGGTGCTCCCCGAACGCCGGAGCGTGGCGGTTCGACCCATGCCGTCGACGAAGTAGATCCCCGCGGCCCACAGGTCCGCGCCGGCAGCGCCCACGGCGTTGAGATAGCTCCCGTCGCCCAGGGAGGGTACCTCCTGCGTGCTCCACTCCGATCCGTCCCAGTGCATGACGAGGTTGAGGCCGAAGTCCGAGCCCACGGCCCACGCATCGCCGGCGGACAGCGCCAGGACCCCGTCGAGATGGTCGCCGGGCTGGATGGGCAGGGCCGTCCACTGGGAGCCATCCCATCGCTCGATGCGACTTGAGTAGAGATATCCCTCGAAGTAGGGGATGGCCCTGAACCCCACCGCCCACACATCGCCCGAGGATGTAGCGCTCACCGAGCGCAGGCGGGCGTAGCTGCCCGGGTTGTCGGTCGGAGCGTTCGGGATCGCCGTCCAGGCCGAGCCGTCCCAGTGGCAGGTGTCGTCGCCGACCGCCCACACGTCGGTGGACGAGATCGCCACCACGTCCTCGGTGGCGTTGCACGGATTGGGGACCAGGCTCCACGTGGAGCCATTCCAGTGGAGGATGAGCGTCCCGTACTCGGTGTTGGAGCCCTCCCCGTACAGGGTGTAGGGGCCCACCGCCCAGACGTCGGTGGATGAGACGGCCGCGATGCCGCTCAGGCCGTTGTGATCGGTCGCGGTCCCCAGGCGCGGCACTGGGACGGGCGACCAGGCCGTCCCGTCCCAATGAAGCATCACCGGCTGAGCGCCGAGATTGTCGATGCTGCCTGCGGTCCCCACCGCCCAGACATCGGTGGCGCTCAGGGCCTCGACGTCGGAGAGCCCGGCCTGGTCCACGTCGACGCCCGTTTCGGAGCCGTCCGGGTTGGGGGTGGGGAGGACGGTCCAGGAGGACCCATCGAATCGCATGGCCAGGGTGGCCCGCGAGTTGTAGTTGGGCCCAGGGTCGATCGCGCCCACCGCCCACACATCGTCGGCGGACACGCCGTCGACGGCATGGAGCTCGTTCGCGAAGGGACCCACCGTTCCGGGATTCGGGCTCGGGACGACTTCCCAGGAGGTTTGGGCGGCAGCCGGAAGGGCGGCGATCGAGAGCGCCATGATCGCGGCTGCCGGCCCGAGGGTGCGAGTGAAGCGCATCGGATCCTCCCTTGCCGTCGTCGGCCTTCGAGGGACGGGCGGATCGTACGACCGCGGGTATTGCCGATTCCTTTCGGATGGGCGATATGGGCAAACGTCTCCCCGCTTATCATGATCGGAAGGGGCGGTAGCTCAGTTGGTCAGAGCAGCGGACTCATAATCCGTCGGTCGGAGGTTCGAGTCCTCCCCGCCCCACCTCGCTGACCTGCTATTTTGCGGCTGGTGCCGATTCTTCGAACGGCTCAAATCGGTCGCCTGCCAACGGATTGCCAACATCGGGAGCCTGGGATCGGAGCACAGCCTCGAGCGCCGCAGCGGCCTCGGCGGGCCCTTCCGGCCACGCGTGCTGATAGACCGCCACGGTGAAGGCTGGAGAGGCATGTCCCAGCACGGCCGAGACGATCACGGGGTGCACCCCTCGGCGGCCGAGTTCGGTAGCCACGGCGTGCCGGATGTCGTGTAGGCGGGTCGAGGGATGGATCCCCGCCTGACGGGCGATCCGCTTGAACGCATGAGTGAAGGAGTCCGGGTACAGGAAAAAGCCGTCCCCTCGATCACAGACCAGCGCCACTGGCTGGCCAAGCTCATCGAGGGGATCGTGCCATGCCTGTCCGAGTGCCGTGCGGCTTTCGAGCTGGTCTCGTCGGTGCCGGCGGATCAGCTCCAGGGCGAAGGAAGGCAGCTGAACGCACCGATGTGACCGCTTCGTCTTGAGGGGTGTGAACGTGACGGGATCGTTGCCCGGATGATGACGGGCCGGCTGCACGCCGCGGCGGATGAAGATCGTGCCGACTCTCAGGTCGACGTCTTCCCAGGAGATACCCAGAATCTCCGAGCGGCGCGCTCCGGTCACCGCAGCCAGTAGGATCGGTACCTCCCAGACAGTGCCCCGGGAGGCTTCCACCAGGGCCACTAGCTGCGTCGGAGTCGGCCAGTGCAGCTCCGCCCGCTTGACCCTCGGGCGCTTGACCGCAGTGACCGGGTTCACGGTGATAAGACCGTCCTCCACCGCCTGGCGGAGGGCAGAGCCGAGCACCCAACGGACCTGGGCAATGGTGGCGGTTGACAGTCCCCGCTGCTGCATCCGGGTGAGGACGGCGCGGACGTGGTCGGGCCTGAGCTTAGAGAGCTCGACTCCGCCGATGAGGGGAAGGATCTCCCGGTGGATGTAGCCCCTGTATCCTTCCAGGGTGCGCGGGCGGATTCCTCGCGCACCCTGGTACTCGACCCAGCGGCTCAGGTGGTCGGCCAAGGCGACCGGCTCAGGACAGGGGTTGCCACCCCCTTCCACGCGGCGGATGAACTCGCGGAGGGCGCTGTCCGCCTCCCTTCGGGTGGCGAAGCCGCTCTGGCTCTTCTGGCGCCTCCTCCCTGTGACGGGGTGGTGGCCGATGTCGACGATGAACTCCCAGGTACTCCGCTTCCGGACATGTCCCCTCATGAGTGCCTCCTTGCCGCGCCATCTGAAGAAAGGGCTGGAGACAGGGAAGCCATGGGCCTGCGGATTCCGCATCCGTTGTTCCGCTCAGGAACAGGGGAGACGGGAGTATTGCCAACCCAGTGCCAACGTTGAAGGCCCGCGCTGAGTTGTCTTCCTCCCGGCCACGAAACCGGGTCGCTCTTCAGCGCTCCATAAGAGCCGGCTTCAACGCCGCGACTCGTTCGACAATGCCCCACCTCGACCGCTCAACCCGCTCGATCTGGAATCCCCCGGCGATGAGGTGATCGAGCGGCTCGCGCAGCATGTGGTCGCCCTGAAAGCGAACGGTGATCGGATCCAGCAGGCGCTGGAAGCTTCGAACCAAGGAGTTGGGGCTCCGAACGTGCTCGAGGAGCAGCACGCGGCCTCCGGGACGGAGGATCCTCCCGATCTCGGCTACCGCCTTCTCGTCGTCGGGGATGCTGCACAGCGACAGCGTGCACACCACGGTGTCGAAGGACGAATCGGCGAACTCCATCTGTTGGGCGTCGCCGACGCGCAGGTCCACGTCCCTGTCGAGCTCGCGGGCGCGCTGGTGTGCAAGCTCGAGCATCTCCGGGCTGAAGTCGATCCCGGTGAGCCGTGCCTCCTGAGGGTAGTAGGGGAGATTGAGTCCCGTGCCGATGGCGATCTCCAGGACCTCGCCCTGTGCCTGCGAGCAGACCCACGCGCGCCCTCCCTCAAAGAGCAGGCGCTCTGGCAGCCGGATGACCCGGTCGTACTTGGGAGCGAGCTTGGCCCAGATGCGGCGCACGCGCTCCGTCTCTCGGTCCCGTGCCCGGCAGGCTCATCCATAGCCAATGACGCTAGCAACCCCATGCGCGCGTTCTGCCAAGAGTGAACCCTCTGGCTGCACCCGGCTCGGGGTAAACCTCACCTCTCGAGGGCACGCACGCGCCGCTCAAACTCCTCGGTGTCGATCTCTCCGCGGGCGAACCGCTCCTCGAGGATCTGCCGTGCCGAACTTCGCGGGCCGCGCTCGGTGAATCGGCGGACGGCCCAGACCCCGAAGGCGATGAGGACGCCGAAGAAGAGCAGGGGGAAGATCCACATCGCAAACCACATCCCCGGTCCCATCATCCAGTCCATGTGCGTCATCCGGTCCTCCTCTCTTCTCGCTGCTCAACCGGTGTTCGGTGGCTGTACCTGGAACGGAGCGTCGAAGTCGAAGTAGCGGTGGTCCATGAAGTGACCCTGGGCCCGCATCTCGGCCCGCCGCACCAGGCCCTCGGAGTCCACCCACAGCCGGTACCAGATCGGAGTGTTCCCGCTCCCCCCGAAGAATGCGAGGACGGTCGTGGCGATCCCGTCCATGTTCTCCTGCCCAAGGATCCGCAGGCCCACCGGATCTCCCCCGAAGTCCCAGATGAACTTGGGCACCTCTGGAGAGATGGCCTGATCGGCCCGCCACCGGCCGCCCGGTCCCTCCCGGCGCCACTCCCGGTCCCCGACGATGACCCGCTCCGATCCCGAGTCGACCCGGATGCGCATCCGGTCGGGGGCCTGGAAGGCGTAGTCCGCTCGGACCACCGCGCGGCCGGAGGAAAGCGACTCCTCCAGCCGGTAGGTTCGCAATGCGTGCATGCGCTCCTGCATCCGCTCGTACAGCGCGGTCCCGTCGGTCGGCGGCAGGGGAGGGACGTCGAAGATCGCCGTGCCCCCGGCCTTTCCACCGACCTGCACCTCGACCCGTTCGCCGCCTCGCAGACTGAGCTGGGCCCGTCGACAGGTGAGCCCGCACGCTTCGGTCTCCGCTACGGGACCCCCCGCCGAGACCCCGACCCGCAGCCCGGCCGCCGCTTCCTCGCCCTCCAGGGGAAGCACGTAGAGGAGCAGGTCGTTGGCTCCCGGCTCGCCGGGGCGAATGGTGAGGCCCACGAGCACCTCTCCGGCGTCCCCGCCGAGGGTCAGATCTCCCTTTCGGGGAAGGGCGGCCGCCCCGGCGATCGGCTGCTCGGCGGCCTCGGCTTCGCCCAGCCGGGCGGGAGGAAGGGGATAGGCGGCCAGCAGGGCGGCCAGGGCGATGACGAGTCCGGCCACTGCGGCCTCCACCCGGGGCGACCCGCGGAGCCTCAGCCACAGCAGGGTGGAGAGGGGGACCATGATCAAGACCCCGAGGACCTTGAGGCCGAGGACCCGCCCGTAGGAGGTGGTGAGCAGATCGGGGAGGGCGGAGAGCTCCTGCGTCCCCCGGAGGACCCCGAACCCCACGGTGGCCACGAAGGCAGCCAGGGCGATGGGAGAGAAGCGGTCGAGAAGGACCCGGGCAGCCGGGCCGCGCCACCCCCCAGAGGGCCGGACCGTGGCCAGGGCCATGATCCCTCCGGCCCACATCCCGGCGGCCAATAAGTGGAGCGCGTCGACGCCGACCCCCCACCACCTGGGGGTCACCGCGGCGGCGTGGCCCGCCGCCGCCAAAGCGACGAGCGCTCCCACCAGGGAAGGGGCCGGGCTCCGCCGCTGCATCACGGCGGCCACGGCGAGCGCCTCGAGGCCCACCCTGGCCAGCCTCGCGACGCCGGCCACCCCGGAGGTGAAGTACGCGGCGACCTGCCCGGGGGATGGAGACCCCGCGGCGACCAGGGCTTCCCCCAGGACTACGGCGAGCCCGCTTCCCAGCGCAAGGGCAAGAGGCCAGGCGAGGCGGGGGTTGGCCCAGCCGAGCGGAGGAGGGCGGCGGGCCAGTCGGCGGATGAGGATCATCCCCACCGCAATCAGCAGCGCCGCGTACTCGAGGGCCCGGGCCACCGCGAGGAACAGGTCCTCCCGGGTAGGCTCGGTGCCCGTGGCACCCTCCGCCCCCTCGCCGGGGGCGACTCCCACCCCGAACCGGAACGCCCCCCGCAGGGTGTGGCCGTCGACCGGGCTCACGGTGGTCCACGCCACCTCGTATACGCCCGGGGCGTTGGTGGACAGGGGCACCGCCATCTGGCGCTCTCCCGTGACCTGACCCTCGAACGTTTGCCCCTCAGGGTCTGTCACCACCGCTCCTGAGAGCCGGGCGATGAGCGGTTCGGTGAACCGGAGCACCACCACGCCGGGAGCGCTGGAGAGCTCGGCGCCCGGTGGGGGATCGGAGGACACGAAGGCGGCATGAGCGTGTGCCGATTTCGGGAGCGCCAAGACGAGCAGGGCCGCGGCGAGTGCTAGGAGGACCCGGCGGGCGGCGTTGCTGCATCTGCTTAGGTTTGACGCGATCATCCCCTGGCCCAAAGAACCTTCCTGATCTCCCGGCGGAGGATCTCCGCGTTCAGGGCGCCGACCCACTCGAACGACTTGTTGCCGTCCCGGTCGTAAACGATGGTCACCGGCTGGCCGATGTAGCCCAGGCGGTCGCGGATCTCGCCGTCGGGGTCGAACACGCTGGGGTAGGGCCAGTCGAACTCCAGGATGAACTGCCGGGCCGCCTCCCGGTCGTCGAGGATGTCCACCCCCACGAACTGGACCCGCTCCTCGAACTCCCGGGAGACCTCGGCCAGGTCCGGTGCCTCCACCCGGCACGGAGCGCACCAGGAGCCCCAGATGTTCACCACCACCGGCGTCCCGCGAAGCTCCCTGAGGAGGGCCTGGAACTTCAGGAGGTCGAACTCGGGAAGCTCCAGTCGGTTCTCGGGGAGCAAGGACGCTCGCGGGGCTTCGTCCCTCGCCGGAGCGGCCGGGCTGCGGGCGCAGGCCACGAGGACCACGGCCAGGGCGGCGGTCACGGCGAGCGTCCGCCTCAATGTCCTCACCTCCACCTCAGATCGGGGGCCACCCGGTCCTGGCGAACCACCGCAGCAATGGGATGAACAGCCGGGTCCACTGCCCGGCGATCATGAGGACCCCCATGAGCACGAGCACCGAGCCGCCGACCCGCTCGATGCCCCGCCCGTGGCGGCGGAGCCAGGAGAACGCCCCCGCCGCGCGGGCCTGGCCTAAGGCCAGGAGGAGGAACGGGATTCCCAGCCCCAACGAGTACACGAACAGCAGCCCCGCCCCGACCCAGGCCGTGCCGGTGGTGGCCGCGGCGGTAAGGATCCCCGCCAGGACGGGGCCGACGCAGGGGGTCCACCCGATGGCGAAGGCCATCCCCAGGGGGACCGCGCCCAGGGGGCCCCTCCGAACCCGGCCGAGGTCGAACCGGGCCTCCCGGTAGAGGAGAGGAACCCTGAGGATCCCCATGGTGACCAGGCCCATGCCGATGACGAAGGCCCCGCCCACCTTCTCGACCACGGGCCGGTTGCGAAGGAGGAACCCGCCGGCGAGGGACGCGCTCGCCCCCAGGATGGTGAACACGGCGGCGAATCCCAGGACGAACAGCGCGGCGGCGCCGAGGACCCGTCGCCTCACGGCCACCGATCCAGCCTCCTCGGCGGCCACCCCCGAGACATAGGCCACGTAGCCGGGCATGAGGGGGAGACAGCAGGGGGAGGTGAACGAGATCACCCCGGCCACCAGGGCGAGGGCAACCGGTCCCAGGACGGTCACTGTGAGGTTCCTCCCATGACGTCCTCGAGGGAGTCGCGGAGCAGGGCTTCGGTGATGACGCCGGTGAAGTGGTACGCGATCCACCCGTCCCGCCCGACGACGTACGTGGTAGGTAAGGCGAGCACCTGGAACAGGTGGGCCACCTTGCCGCTCGGGTCGGAGACGCTCGGGTAGGTGATCCCGAACTCCTCTTCGTAGGCCCGGGCCGCGGCGGGGTCGTCATTGAAGTTCACCCCGAGGAACTGCACGCCCCGGTCGCGGTACTCCTCCCACAGGAGCTGGAGGGCCGGGGCCTCCCGGCGGCACGGTCCGCACCACGACGCCCAGAAGTTCACCACCACGACCTTGCCCCGGTAGTCGCGCCAGTCGATGGTCCCTGCGCCAAGACCCGGCTCGCGGAACTGGGGGACCGGCCGGCGGTCCCGCTGCGCCTCGGCCTGGTAATCGGCGATGGAGAAGGGCGTGGCCCCCCCGGCCTCCAGTTGCCGGAAGGCCGTGTAGGCGATCAGGGCAGCCGAGGCGCCCACCAGGGCCAGCAGGACCATCCCCCGGCGCTGGTCCCTCCGCCGCTTCGCTTCCTCCCGTTCCCGGCGGGCCTCGGTCAGGACCGGGTCCACGTCCCCCCTCCGTCGCGACTCACCCAGACCACGGCGGCGTCACCCTCGTGCACGGCCGCGTAGAGCGTGCGGGGGTTGTCGGGACTCATCTCCACCAGGGAGGCGCCGTCCGGGACGTCGATGGGCTGCCACGTGGCACCCCCGTCCGTGGTCACGGCGGCCTGGTCCATCGCGGAAACCACGATGTGGCGGGTGTCCTCCGGCTCCCAGCTCACCCACATGGCCCCGGGTGCGCCCCCTAGCGCCCGCCAGGTCCTGCCCCCGTCGGTGCTCTCCACCGCCCCGGCGGACATGTCCGGCGCCACCACGTGGTCCGAGTCCTCGGGGTCGACCAGGATCCCACCCATGAACGAGTGCCCCACCTCCTGCGTCCTCACCTCCCAGGTCCGACCCCCGTCGAGGGAGGCGAACACGCCGAGCTGGGGCGAGGCCGCATAGATCACCCCATCCGCCGCGCCGAGGGCGTGGATGTCGGTGGCGGGGAGGCCCTCGTTGCGTCGCTCGAAGCTCCTCCCTCCGTCCTCGGAGACGAATAACCCGGGATGCCCGCCGACCAGGACCCGCTCGCCTGAGAAAGCCCACCCCATGGCGTCGGCGCCCTCGAGGGTGTCCACGGGACGCCAGGTCTTCCCTCCGTTGGTGGAGGAGGCCACCCCGTGGTGACCGCCGACGAACAGGCGGGTCGGATTGACGGGGTTGACCACCAGAGAGTGTAGGTCCCCGCCCACGAAGGGGCGGGTGGGGGAGGACTCCCCACCTCCACGGATCAGGAGGAAGGCGGCAAGGGCCACGGCCCCCGCGGCGGCGATCCCAATCCACGCCGAGGACCCCGCCCTTCTGCGCTTGGGTCTGGGCCGGCGTGCGGTTCCCTGGGGTTTGGGCCGAGGTCCAATCGCCGGGCGAGGCGCCTTGGACCTGGTCCTCTTTCGGGCGGTCTTGGCCTTAGCCATGGATGGCCTCGCTCATCGCTCGAACTCCTTTCGCGCTCTGGACTGCGTGAGGTGGAAGGGTCCGCGCCGGTCGCGCGCGGTTAGGCGACCTGCGGAGGCCTGTCGAGCGAGAGAGCTAGGAGCAGAGGGCGAAGGCGCGGGGCGCTGAGCTGGAAGGTCCCAGCAAGGCCGACCGCGACAAGGGCGAAGAGGACCAGAACCGCCGAGCAGGCGCCGGGTGGACACGGCGGCCCGTGGGATTGGCAATCGGGGCAGAACCCTGGCCCGGTCATCCCCATGGCAAGGGGGAAGCCAAGGAGAAGGACGAGAAACACCAGCAGGATGACCAGGGCCACCTTCATGCCGAGCCTCACTCTACTGCATGGGTTCGTTTGATCCCCTCCCGCGTTTCGCCGCTGGAATGCTATGCTCGGTCCAGACCCCACCCCGGGTGGGGTGGATTCCGAAGATTGGCCGAGTGGCCGAGTAAGGAGCCGCCCATGCTTCCGGAGAACAAGCGCGCCATCCTCAACCGCCTGAAGACGGTGCGGGGACAGCTGAGCTGGTCGATGCGGTGAAGTTCACGGCGGCCCTCACCGGACCCAAGGCCCGCGTGGCCGGTGGTGCCACGGGGGAGCGAAGGAGCAACGGCCGGGCGGCAGCGAGGAGCAGGTGACGCGCTAGTGGGTCTCGCCGAGATCGTCGTCACCGCCGGCGGCCTTCTGCTGATCACCGCCCTGGGATGGTTCTTCTTCGGTCCCAAGGAATCCGGCCGAGCCGAGCTCCGGGGCGGTGTCCAGGAGGTCGAGGTGACCGTCCGGGGCGGGTACTCACCGGCCCAGATCAAGGTGCGCCAAGGTGTCCCCCTCAGGCTGATCTTCGACCGCCAGGAGAGCGGGGAGTGCACCTCCGAGGTCGTGTTCCCCGACTTTCGGGTGCGCAGGACTCTCCCGGCTTTCGCCAGGACGACCGTGGAAGTGGTGCCGGGGCGGAGCGGGGAGTTCGGGTTCGCCTGCGGCATGAACATGGTCCACGGGACGCTCGTGGTGGAGCCAGCGGACGGTGTGACCGGCTGGGGGGACGGAACGGAAACCGCAGGAGAACGGGTCCCGAAATCCGGGCTCGCTCCGGCGGAGGTCGTCACGGAAGGCCACACCCATGAGGCGGTCCGGAGCGTCGCCGTGGAAGAGGATCCTTCCGCGGGGGACGGGCGCGTGACGCTCGCCGTGCGCGGAGGCGTAACGGCCTGCCCCACCTGCCTTCAGACGATCGAGCGCGTCCTCGAGCCCGTGCCCGGGGTGGCTCGGGTGGATACCGACGTGGCCTCGGAGCGGCTGACCGTCCGGTACGAGCCCGGCCGGGTCTCCGTGGCCGACCTTCAGGCCGCCGTCGCCCGGGCTGGCTACCGGGTGGAGGGGGGGTCGGCGCCGGAGTCCCAGGAGGGCGAGGACGAGGAGGCCGCCGAGCGCCGACGGGAGATCCGGGACCTCTCCCGGCGCGTCCTGGTGGGAGCCGCGCTCACCGCTCCCGTCCTGGTGGCCGTGATGGCGGCGGACCTGTTCGGTGCGACCTGGGTGCCGGAGTGGCTCATGGACCGGTGGGTCCAGCTGGCCCTGATCACCCCGGTGATGTTCTACACGGGCTGGCCCATCCACACCGTGGGGTGGCGCACCCTCGCCCATCGAACCGCCGAGATGAACACCCTCATCACCGTGGGGACCACGGCGGCCTACGCCTACAGCGTGCTGGTCACGGTGGCCCCCGGCCTGCTCCCGGCGGAGGTCCGGGACGTCTACTTCGAGGCCGTGGGGGTGATCCTCACCCTCATCCTCCTCGGGCGACTGCTCGAGGCCAAGGCTAAGGCCGGAACGGGAGAGGCCATCCGCGCGCTGATCGGGCTCCGCCCCCGGACCGCCCGGGTGGTGCGTGAAGGGGGAGAGCAGGAGCTCGCTGTCGAGCTGGTGCAGGTGGGCGACGAGATCGTGGTCCGCCCGGGAGAGAAGGTCGCCGTCGACGGGGAGATCGTGGACGGCCGCTCCACCATCGACGAGTCCATGGTCACCGGGGAGTCGATCCCCCTGGACAAGGGCCCCGGCGACCCGGTGGTCGGGGGGACCGTGAACCAGACCGGGTCCTTCCGGTACCGGGCCACGGCGGTAGGGTCTGAAACCTTGCTGGCTCAGATCATCGGGCTGGTCCGGGAGGCCCAGGCCTCCAAGGCCCCCATCCAGCGCCTAGCGGACAAGGTGGCCAGCTACTTCGTACCCGCGGTGATGTTCGTGGCTATCGCCACGTTCGTGGTCTGGTTCGACGTGGGACCTCAACCGGCCCTTACCCTGGGGCTGGTGAGCCTGGTGGCCGTGCTAATCATCGCCTGCCCTTGCGCCCTGGGGCTGGCCACGCCCCTGTCGATCATGGTGGGCACGGGGAAGGGGGCGCAGGCGGCGGTGCTGGTCCGCTCCGCGGAGGCCCTTGAGACCGCCCACCGGGTCGGAACGGTGGTCCTCGACAAAACCGGGACGGTGACCCGAGGCGAACCCGCCCTGACTGACGTCATCCCGGTTGGGAACCTGAGTGAGGAAGAACTCCTGCGGCTCGCCGCGTCGGCCGAGCGGGTATCGGAGCATCCGTTGGGGGAGGCCGTGGTTCGAGGGGCGGCCGACCGGGGCGCGAGGCTCGCCGACCCACAGGACTTCGACTCCGTGACTGGCAGAGGAGTCCGGGCCTCCGTTGACAGCCGGACGGTCCTCGTCGGCAGCCGTCGCTTCCTCCGGGAGACCGGTATAGACGTGGGCCCCCTGGAGGATGCAGCCGGGCGACTCGAGCAGGAAGGAAAGACGGCGATCTACGCCGCCCTCGATGGTCGGCCCGCCGGGGTGCTGGCGGTGGCCGACACCCCCAAGGAGGATGCCGCCGCGGCCGTGCGCGCGCTGCAGGGCAGAGGGCTGGAGGTGGTCATGATCACCGGCGACAACGGCCGGACCGGCGAGGCCATCGCCCGCCAAGTAGGGATTGGCCGGGTGCTAGCCGAGGTGCTGCCCCAAGACAAAGCCGCCGAGATCCGCCGCCTCCAGGCCGAGGGCAAGGTCGTGGCCATGGTGGGTGACGGGATCAACGACGCCCCCGCCCTGGCCCAGGCCGACGTGGGCATCGCCATCGGAACGGGGACCGACGTGGCGATCGAGGCCGCCGACGTCACGCTCATCTCCGGGGAGCTCCGCGGGGTGGCCACCGCAGTGGACCTCAGCCGGGCCACGATGCGCAACATCCGGCAGAACCTGGGCTTCGCCTTCGTCTACAACGTGGCGGGGATCCCCATCGCTGCCGGGGTGCTCTATGCGGTGATCGGAGTGCTGCTGAGTCCGATGGTAGCCGCGGCGGCCATGGCCCTCAGCTCCCTGTCCGTGGTGACGAACGCCAACCGCCTCCGGACCTTCCGTCCTCCGGTTCTGCCGAAGCCTGAGGAGCGGCAGCGTGAGGTCACGGTCCAGGTGGAGGTGGGTGCAGAGCACGAGGCGGAGGAAGTGATGGCGACGGTGCGGGATCCGGTGTGCGGGATGGACATCGACCCCGAAGGCGCGGCGGCGACCGCAGAACACGCAGGGAACAGATACTACTTCTGCTCACGGGGCTGCTACCAGCGGTTCATCGAGGCCCCGGAAGAATATGCTGACCCCAGGTGAGAAGCCGCATCCTGGTCGCCGCCACCATCACCCTCGTGGCCGTTCTCGGAACCTCATGCGGGAACGGCGGGGGAGAGAGCGCGGCGCGCGGAGCGCGGTCGGCGAGGGTGGGAGCGGAGGCTCCCCCGTTCACGCTACCTTCGGCGGACAACGAATCCGTATCTCTCGAGGACTATCGGGGGCGCCGACCCGTACTCCTTTACTTCAGCATGGGCCCCGGGTGAACGCCGTGCATTCAGCAGATCGTGGATCTGCACGAGAGCGCTCGGTTCCGGTCTCTGGGCACGGAGCTGCTGAGCATCTCGCCGGATTCCCTGGAGTCCTGGGCTGAATGGGTGGACGCGTACGGCGTGGAGACCCCGGTCGTCTCCGACGCCGATAACCGGGTGGCCACTGCCTACGGGGTGATGCGGTGGGGCATGCCGACTGGGGAGCCTGGCCACACCTTCGTCCTAGTCGATCGGGATGGCCGGGTGGCGTGGATCCAGGATTACGGGGCGCCGGAGAACGGCGGCCTCATGTACGTCGAGCCCCAAGAGCTGATTCGGGAGATACAGCGTCGCCTTCAGGGCTGAGCGAGAATGTCGCAGGACTCATCAGGTGGCATTCGCGCTTCGGGTGGCCCCGATCTGGTCCGGCCTGAAGCGGTTGCTCGAGAAGCGGGAAGCAGGAGTCCACGGGTCCCCTCGAATCCCCCGCCCGGGAGTATGGAGGCCCAACGCGTCCGGAAACTTCGGCCACCCGGATTCTGAATCTTATGTAGCAGAAGCGGGGGCTCATGTGCCCCGCATTGGCCCCGCGATGGACTGCGAAACGTTGCGAAAGGCCGGACCGTATTGCGGAAGGAAATCCCTGGTCAAGCGGCATGTGGTGCTCGATCTAGCAGGCTAGACGCCTCCCGGGATCAAACTCATAATCCGTCGGTCGGAGGTTCGAGTCCTCCCCGCCCCACGAGGGAAACCACAGGTCAGGAGCCTTTTTTCTCCTAGAGTCGCCCCAGTCGCGCGGAGATGTGTCCCGTCTGTGTCCCGTCTCGGACGGCCGTCGGACGCTCCGGCGGGCCCGTCGGGCCCCGGGCAGGGTGGATCCATGGTACGAATGCCTCACGCGCTCGTGAGGAGGGAGCCATGGCTGGGGGAACGATCGAGGAGCTCCGCGACCGGACACAGGGGGGCGTGATCGTCCCCGAGGACGAGGGCTACGAGGAGGCCCGCAAGGTCCACAACGCGATGATCGACCGCCGTCCTCGCGTGGTCGTGCGGTGCACGGGGACCGCCGACGTCGCTGCCGCCGTGGATTTCGCCCGCGAGAACGAGCTCGCCGTGGCGGTGCGCGGGGGCGCACACAGCGTCCCCGGGTTCGGCACCGGGGACGACGCGGTGGTGGTCGACCTGTCGGGCATGCAGGATGTCACCGTAGATCCTGAGCGCCGGACGGCTCGCGCCGAGGGCGGAGCCACGTGGGGCATCTTCAACGACTCGACCCACGCTCACGGCCTGGCCACCACCGGGGGCATCGTGTCCACCACCGGCATCGGTGGTCTCACCCTCGGCGGGGGCATCGGGTACCTGGCTCGCGGCGTCGGCCTCTCCTGCGACAACCTCATCTCGGCCGAGGTGGTTACGGCGGATGGCCGGTCGATCACGGCGAGCGACCAGGAGAACGATGACATCTTCTGGGCCATCCGCGGCGGCGGCGGCAACTTCGGTGTGGTGACCTCGTTCGAATACCGTCTCCACCCGATCCGGGCGATCTACGGCGGCCCGATGTTCTTCGAGCTCGATCAGGCCCGAAACCTCTTGGAGTTCTACCGCGACTTCATCAAGGACGCTCCCGAAGAGATGGGCGGGTTCCCTGCCTTCCAGATCGCCCCGCCGCTCCCGTTCATTCCCGAAGACCGACACGGGGAGAAGTTCGCCATCTTCGTGGCGTGCTGGGCCGGGCCGATCGACCAGGGCGAACGGGCGCTCGCCCCGCTCCGCGAGGTGGCGCCGGTCGTCGCGGAACACGTGGGGCCCATGCCGTACCCTGCCCTCAACAGCGCGTTCGACGCGCTCTACCCGCCCGGGCTCCAGCACTACTGGAAGGGGAACTTCGTGACCGAGCTGACCGACGAGGCGATCGACGCCCACATCGTCCACGGGTCACAGGTTCCCGTCCTTCAGTCGACGGTCCACATCTATCCCGTCAACGGCGCCTGCCACCGCGTGGCGCCCGATGCCACGGCCTTCGCCTTCCGCGACGCGAACTTCGCCACGGTGGTCGCCGGGATGTGGCCGGACCCAGCGCAGAACGAGGACAACATCAAGTGGGTGCGGGACTACTACGAGGCCATCGCGCCGCTCTCAGAGGAGGGCGGCTACATCAACTTCATGGCGGGGGACGACCAGGACCGGATCAGGAGCAACTACAAGGGCAACTACGATCGCTTGGTCGAGGTGAAGCGGAAGTACGACCCAGACAACATGTTTCGCCTGAACCAGAACATCAAGCCCTGAAGGTACCGCGACGCGGGCGATCGTAGGAACGCCGATGCTCACGGGATGCTCCTGACCAGCAGGTTCAAGAATTCCTGCAGGTCAGCGCATTCCCAGATCGGGGACTCATTCGTCGGTCGCTGGTTCGAGTCCAGCCCGCCCCACGAACAAGACCGCAGATCAGCGGCGTGTTAGCAGGGGTTTCCTGTGACTCGGAGCATATGTGTGTCCCGCGGTGGTCGCGCATCTGTCCCGCGCCCGTCTGGATCCACGGCACAGCCCACGGAATGCACCGGTTCATGCAGTGATCTATTCGCGACAAGCAGCGATCTGGTCAGGACCAGGCATCACCACCACTCGCTGCAGGTGCGTCGTGGACTCCAAGCGTTATCGTGTCTTGTGGCAACGAGTGAAGATGCGCGCTATGAAGGTATCCGAGACCACAACCCCGACCGAGTCGCGCGGCCAACCATCTCTCGGTTGGCGCGCCACGTTGGCGGCACGGCTTTCCAGGATCGGCGCAGATCCCCAGGACGACGAGGATCTACGACAGAAGAAGTCGCTCCTCGTCCTCCTCGCCGTCCTGATCGCACCCGTGTCTGCCTTGTGGGGCATCCTTTACCTTGCCCTCGGCTCGCCGGTGGGCGTCGCTCCCTTCGCCTACCTGGCGATTTCGGTCGCGTCCCTGGTGGTGTTCGCGCGGACCAAGAGCTTCCGGTTCCTCCTCCTGGTGCAACTCCTCGACATCCTCATCGCGCCGACGGCCGGCGGTCTGATGCTCGTGGGCGGGTTCCTTCCGTCCGGCGGGGTCGGGCTCTGGGGCATCCTGGCCCCGCTGGGAGCCCTCGTCTTCCTCGATGTGCGTCGAGCCATCCGCTGGTTCGCCGCCTTCCTGTTCGTCTTCCTGCTCACAGGGATCCTGGGCGAGGTGCTCTTTGCCGACGCGGACCTTCCCATCTGGTTCACCAGCACGATGCTGGCCTTGAACATCGCCGGTGCCGGCTCGGTCGCCTTCACGCTCCTTGCCCTGTTCGCGAACCAGCGCGATGCGGCGCTGCAGGCACTCCGCGCCGAGCAGGAGAAAGCCGAAGCACTCCTGGTGAACGTCCTGCCGAACTCGATCGCGGAGCGCCTGAAGAGCGCGACCCAATCGATCGCTGACCACTTCGAGTCGGCCTCTATCCTGTTCGCCGACGTCGTGGATTTCACGCCCCTCTCGCGCCGCCTCGCGCCGGCAGAGGTCGTCGGCATCCTCGATCAGCTGTTCTCCCATTTCGACACGCTCGTCGAGCGGCACGGGATGGAGAAGATCAAGACGATCGGAGACTGCTACATGGCCGCATCGGGTGTGCCCGATCCGAGTCCCCATCACGCGCGCAAGGCCGCGCTCGTGGCGCTCGAGATGCAGGACGCGATCGCGACTTCGGCGATCGCCGGCCGGCCGGGTCTCACGCTGAGGATCGGGATCAACTCCGGGCCGGTCATCGCGGGGGTGATCGGCACGAAACGTTTCCTCTACGATCTCTGGGGCGACGCCGTGAACCTGGCGAGCCGGATGGAGACCAACGGCACGCCCGGTGAGATCCAGATCACCCGCGCCACGTACGAGCTGCTGAAGGACGAGTTCGTGTGCACGCCGCGGGGAACGATCGAGGTCAAGGGCAAGGGACCGACGGACACCTGGTTCCTCGTCGGGCCACGGTCGGACGACACGCCTTAGGGGCCTACCGTGGGCAAGATCGTTACCAGGCCGTATAGCCTGTCCTCGGCGACGGGCAGACACCCCGGATGAAGCCGAAATCTCGGCGGAGCGTCGGAGGCCCTGCGCCGTGAGGGCGTCCCACAACACATCTCCGCCTGCCGCACCAAGGGGCGGTTGTGTCCCGCCGACGCCTGACACCGGAACCGGGCGTGTCCGCCGCCTTCGCGATGAGTTTGCGAGCGATCTGGAGTCGTAGTTGGTGTCGGAGTAGTTTTGCGGCCGGTACATCGAATCGGTCGGAACGGCCGAGCTCACAGGAGGGAGGACGAGATGGCCGAGCACAAGATCGGAACGCGCGAAGAATGGCAGGCGGCACGCGACGAGCTGGCGAAGCTCGAGGCGGAACACGCCGAGCGAAACGAGGAGATCAAGAGGAAGCGGCTCGAGCTCCCCTGGGTCCCGGTCGCGAAAGAGTACGAGTTCGACACCGACGACGGGAAGAAGACCCTCGCCGAGCTGTTCGATGGCCGCTCGCAGCTCCTCGCCTACAACATCATGTACGGGCCGAATTACGAGGTCGGGGCATGCCCCGGCTGCACGAGCCTCGCGGATGGATTCGACGGCCAGTTGATCCATCTGAACAAGCGGGACGTCACGTTCCTCTGCTTCTCGCGGGCGCCGATCGACCGCCTGACCGACTATAAGAAGCGGATGGGCTGGCAGTTCCCTTACGTGTCGACCTACGAGACCGACTTCCCATGGGACTTCGAGCTAGCGTTGACCGAAGAGCAGGCACAGCAGATCCCTGAGGTCCAAGAGATGATCGCCAACCCGCCGGACTGGCTCCAGGAATGGTCGGCGCAGGTTGGCGCAGAGCTCAAGGACGGCCTCCGCGAAGGCCCGGGATATATCGCGTTCGCCCGTGAGAATGGGACCATCTACCACACCTACACGGTGATGGCGCCCGATCCGTTCGTCGCCCCCCACTTCAACATGCTGCTGGAGCGGACGCCGAAGCCACAACCGGAGGAGCCGCGTGCCTGGCGCAAAGACGAGTACCCGTCCTGAGCGAGCGGGCATTCGGACTCCAGCCATGACGAGCGCTAGGACAGCCGCGACGGCAGCCGCGCTGGCGGCGACCCTCGGGCTCGCGGGCGCATCCTGGGTAGTCGTGGTCCAACAGATGAACGGGATGGACATGGGCGCTGCAACCGAGCTCGGCTCGTTCGGATTCTTTGTCGCCCTGTGGGTGTCGATGATGGCGGCGATGATGCTGCCCGGCGCCACTCCGGCAGTCCTGAGACACGCTCATGCCAGTGGTCGTGCGCGCGCCGTGCCGCTCTTCGTCGGGTCCTACCTTGCCGTTTGGACACTCGTCGGCTTCGTGGTGTATGCGTTGTACCGGCCGCACGAGTCTTTCGCCGCCGGGGCGGTTGCGATCGCGGCAGGTGTCTACGAGTTCACACCACTCAAGCATCATTGCCGCCGCAGGTGCCGCGAGAGCGTCCGCTCTGGATTCCAGTTCGGCCGCTACTGTGTCGGCTCGAGCATCGGGCTGATGCTCATGCTGGTGGCGCTGGGCGTCATGAGCCTCACCTGGATGTCCGTGATCGCCGTCCTCGTCCTCGCCCAGAAACTCCTGCCCGCGAAGGCAGCCATCGATGTGTCGCTGGCGCTAGCGATCGTAGGACTTGGAATCCTGATCGTCCTCGCGCCCTCGTCGGTTCCTGGACTCACGCCACCGATGTGAGACGTCATCGGTCGCACGGCCAGGCGCAAGCGGTTGTGACGACAAGAGGGAGCAACAATGACTGACCACAAGATCGGAGCACGTGAAGAGTGGCTTGCGGCCCGGCTGGAGCTGCTCGAGGCGGAGAAAGAGCTCACGCGGCGCGGCGACGAGCTGGCGCGGTGGCGGCAGGAGCTGCCTGGGTGCGAATCGACAAGGAGTACAGCTTCGAGACCGACGAGGGCACGGCGTCCCTCGCCGATCTCTTCAGAGGACGCTCGCAGCTCCTCGTCTATCACTTCATGTTCGGGCCCGAGTACACGGCGGGGTGTCCCGCCTGCTCGGCGATCGCGGACGGCTTCAATGGCTTCGCCGTCCACCTCGCGAATCACGACGTCATGCTCGCCGCGGTGTCGCGGGCGCCGCTCGAGAAGCTGCAGGCGTACAAGCGGCGGATGGGTTGGAGCTTTTCCTGGGCGTCTTCGTTCGGGAGCGACTTCAACTACGACTTCCAGGCGGCGTACACCCAGGAACAGCAGCAGTCGGGAGTCGTCGAGTACAATTTCCGCGCGATGGACGTGCGGCCGTCGCTGGAGGCTGGCAAGGAGGGACCGCTCGCCTAGTGGGCGGCCAGTACCGGCACGGACTGGGCGACGTACACGCGGGAAGCTCCCGGCATGAGCGCGTTCGCGCTCGAGGACGGCGTCGTCTACCACACCTACTCGGGCTACGCGCGCGGGGTGGACGCTCTCTGGGGCATGTACCAGTGGCTCGACCGGGCACCGCGAGGGCGAAACGAGACGCGTACCCACGACGCCCCCCTCATCTGGTTCCGTCGACACGACGAGTACGACAGCGCGTGACGCGTGCGGAGGGCCGTGCCCGATTATCGCGATTATTGCGGCGATCGATCACGAGTCGGGATGAGGAGGCAGTGGAATGGATCAGACTGAGGACGCGGGCCAGGCTGCGCGAGACAAGGGAGCGACCACGGGGAGGTTCGACGGGGCCGAATCCCGTCCGTTCGGCCCGGACGCGGCCGCGATTCTTGCCACCGAGCATTGGAGTTTGCTCGGCTCACGTGCCTTGATTTGGAACGAAGCGATGAGCCGCACGACCGTGTTCCTGAGCGTTCTGTCGGCGGCGATCATCGCTCTGGCATTGCTGGCCGATGCAACCGGGTTCGGCCGTCGAACCAATACCTTCGCTTTGGTCCTCCTGCCCGTCGTGCTCTTTCTCGGCGTCGCGACTCACCTCCGACTGGTTGCGATCAATGGCGAAGAGGTGAAGACGATGCTCGCAATGAACCGGTTGCGGAACGCCTATTTGAAGATGGCTCCGGGTCTCGAGCCTTACTTCACTACCGGCCACCACGATGACGAGAGGCGTCTCTCGGCCAGCTATCTGCTCGGCTCGGCCGGCTTGCGGCCGTGGGCGCAGTACTTCCAGGCGACTGCGACGATCGTTGCGACTCTGAACGCGGCTCTCGCGGCTGCGATTGTGGTCCTCTTGATGCTCGCGGCCGAAGCACCGATTGCGTTTGTAGGCGTGGGAGCCATGTTGTTTTCGTTACAGCGGCGCGCACTTGATCCCTTGCGTCGCAAGGCTCCACGCTTTCCGACATCGAACACGTAGGTTCCGCAATCAAGCTCGCCGATGCTGAAGGCTTGGACGCGGTTTCGATGCGTCGGTGGCCCTCACGAGGGGCCTAGGCGACAGGCTGCTCCTGCTATGGGCTATGCAGTGGCCTTCCGCCTGTCACCTGACACGCTCAGGACCGGCGTGCAGTAGGCCTTCACTTTCATTCGATGATCTGTCGGAGGCGTTAATGGCTGAGAGTATCAAGTCGTCACGAGACCGCGGTGGCTTGATGCGCGGGCGCACGTACGAGTCAGCGGCACGGCACTTTCCGTACGCTCTGAACGACTGAAACAGGCAAGCAGAGGAACCCGGTCGGCAGCTCGTCCCAAAGCATCCGCGGATGGATCTCCGCATCGAAGATTCTCAAGCAGCGGGCTTCCTCAGTCATGGCTAAGTCGAATCTCCTGCAGCACGTGAATTACTAGCGTGTGCGGCGTGGGATCGTCCCTCGCACGCGATGGACGCAGAATGGACGCATTAGAGCGCGGGTTGCCGACATGATCTGGTCCCTCACCAGGGATTTCACGAAGGCGAACGTTTGGTCAGTGCGATGGAGTACTGCGTCGATGCGAAGTGCTCCGTTTGACTCAACTGCATTCGGGTGCCCTGACCAGGAGTTTTGCCCTCACTCGATCTCGGGGAGCACTGCGCTCGTTTGGACGCACGTTCATCGCGGGAGACTGTTCGCGACGATAATGTGGCTCTGACCAGGCATTTTGGGCGGTTAGCTCAGCGGGAGAGCACTGCGCTTACAACGCAGGGGTCGGCGGTTCGAACCCGTCACCGCCCACACAACAAAGTCGCAGGTCAACGCACGTTTTCGATGTCTCTTCGGATGCGAACATACGTTCAACGCGGCGCGAAATCCAACAAAAATCCAACATGCGAAGTGATTTTGTGGTCGGTCGAAGGTCGACGCCGAGAGGAAATCCAACAAAATCCAACGCGGCCGAAATCCAACAAGTCCAGCGCGACAGTATGGCGTGGTGCGCAGGTTTGAACCCCCGGCAAGGCACTCCCTACATCTGTGCAGGGACGACCTGCGGTTTCGCGCCGACGATTGGTGATAGCCGGCAGCTTTGAAGTTCCGCGCTCCGCCTGGGCGCGTCGATGAACGGACCATCTATCCGATTTCTATCCGAATTCTATCCGAAGCTGAAGCGAGCGATCGCTTCAGGTCCGACATCAGGCGGGCGGTCACAACCTCCTACTGAGGGTACCCAGGTGAGCCTCCTATGGGTTGACGCGGACAGAAGACTTACTTCGGAGGACGTTTCGTAGCGACGAGGCGCTCAATGATCCCGGCGAGCCCGATCCGCCGACTGCCCAACAGAACGATGAAA
>JBOGVZ010000076.1:0-45757 GCA_050692985.1 Actinomycetota bacterium | reverse complement strand
ATCGGCTGACCGAGAACCACCAGGCTCTCCGGCCCTCAAGGTGAGGGCTTGTTCGCCATCCTCGGAAGACCGGGGAGGCCATGGAGAGCAGGGAGTGCCTACTGCCTATTGACGGACGCTACTGGGGACCGGGTCGGGCCTCAAGGTCGACCGGGCGGGCGTGGGCCTCGCGGAGGCGGTGGCAGAGCTCGCGCATGACCGCCACGGCCGCCTCCGGTCGCTCCCTGACGATCCGCTGGAACCGCTTGCGGTCGAGCGACAGCGTGCGGACGTCGCCCACGGCGACCAGCGAAGCCATCCGCGGCTCGTCGCTGAGGATCGCCATCTCCCCGACGAGATATCCGGGCCCCCGGCGAGCCACCTCGTCGACGCGGTGGTCGTCCCCCGCCACCAGCACCTGGACGTCACCCGTGACGACGATGTGCATGGCGTCGCCGGGGTCACCCTGGGCGGCGACCAGGGCGCCGTCCGGGTACAGGTTCTCGGTGGCCGCCTCGGCCACGTGCTTCAGGTCCCCGGGAGACAGCTCCCGGAACAGCGGCACCCGCCGCAGCGCCAGCATCCGTTCCATCAGCGGCAGCGTCGACAGCGTCTCCACGGCGACTCCCTTCATGGTGTTGCGGGCCGTTTCACGAACGGTCTCATCGGGATCGGTCTCGGCCAGCCGGGCCAGGTGGTCGCCCAGGGCGGAGCCCTCCACGGCCGTGGCGGCCAGGACCGCCGAGGCCCGGATCCACGGGTCCTGGTCCTGGAGCAGGACCCGGAGCGCCCCGGCCGGGTCCGGTCGGGCCCGCGGTTCGGGGTCCCACACGGCCAGGAGCGGCCGAACCATCTCCGGGTCCCCCAGGGCCTCCAGGGTCTCCAGGGCGTTGGCCCGCTGGACCGCATCGCGGCCGTCGAGGTTCTCGATGGCCATCTCCACCGCCGCTCGGTCGCCCAGGGCAGCCCTGGCCCGCAGCGAGCGGATGGCGTGGCGGACGGCCCTGGCGCGGAGGGCATAGGCGAGGAAGCCCATGCGCTCGTCCCCGTCGACCCGGAGCGATCCCCACAGGCCGTGGTCGTGGAGGGCCCGGGCCCGCTCTCGATGCGCGTAGCCGCGGATCGGCCGGGGGTCGGTGACGGGAAGCCGAGCCAGCCCCACCAGGGCGGCGTCGGCGCGGTCGTCGTCCTCCAACGCCTCGGTGAGGCGGCCGGCCACCGACGGGCCCCGGGCCGCCAGCGCCTCCGCGGCCGTAGCTCCCACCGTGGGCTCCTCGTCACCCAGGGCGGCCAGCAGGGCATCCTGGACCTCCGGGTCCTCGACCCTGGCCAGCGCCCCGGCGGCCGCTCGCCGCACGGATGGGTCCGGGTCGGCCAGCCCCGACACGAGCCGGGCCGGCTGCCTGCGGAGCTCCCCCAGCGCTGCCAGGGCCCCGGTCCTCAGGGCCGGGTCGGCGGACACGGCCAACGATCCCAGGAGCGCGTCGGCCTCAGGGGCCTCGCCCCGGCGCAGCAGGGCGGCGGCGGCTCGGATCCCCACGTGCGGGTCGGGGTCCACCAGGAGCGCCCGGAGGTCCTCGGTGGCTCCGAGCGAGAGCCGGGCCACCGTGTCCGTGGCAGCCGCACGTACCCCCGGGTCGGGGTCCCGCAGGAGGCGGAGCAGGTGGGGGAGCACCTCCGCTTCCTCATCCGAGTGGAGGCCTCGCAGGGCGATGGCCCGGACCCCCGGGTCCGGGTCCGCGGTCGCCGTCTCGCACACCTCCCGCGCCTCCGCCTGCGGCAGGCCGGCCAGGATCGACACGGCGATCCGCCGGACGCCGGGGTCCTCGTCTCGGGCGCCGTCCTGGAGCGCGGACAGGGCCGCTCGGTCCCACGGGATCCCTCCGAAGGGCTCCTCCTCCGGAACGAACACCTTCGGCCAGCCCGATCGAAGGGCCTCCACGACCGCCCCGGCGTAGGCACGCCGGGCCAGGAGGGCGGCCAGGACGGCACCCGCGGCCAGGACCGCCGCCACCGCGAAGAGCTGGGGGGGCGTGAGCGCGTCCTGCCCCAGCAGCAGCAGGACCCCCGCCAGCACGATCCCCGCCTGCATCGGGCCCCCGTCCATGAACGTCCGGGCCTGGTCCCGGTGCTCCGGGGGCACCACGCCCCACAGGGCCTGCCAGGCGCTGGTCCACACGCCATACATCCACACCAGCTGGACGAAGCGGAACGACACCAGGGCCTCGAAGGTGCCGGTGAGCGCCAGGGCCGCGAACCCCACCAGGTAGATGACGGGGAACGTCACTACCATGGCCGCCACGCCGAACCGGGCGAACAGCCGGTTGGCCACCAGGAGCGAAACGGCCAGGGCCGCGGCGTTCATGGCACCGGTGAACGTCCCCAGGAACCCCGCCAGGCGATCGGCGTCGGGGAACCGCCCGGTGGCCGCCTTGGCGAACGGCAGCGACAGCGAGAAGTACAGGAGACCGAACAGCACCATGGCCACGGCCATCCACCGCAGCAGCGGCGAGCGGCGGACCGACCGGTAGCCCTCCCGCATCGAGTCGAGGAGAGATCCCCGGGAGGGACGGGCGGCGCGCCCTCCCCGCCGGCGCGGGACCCCCACGACCGAGGCGGCCATCCAGGACGTCGCCACCAGGGAGGCGGCCCACAGGAACAGCAGGTTCGCGGCCCCCAGCCAGGCCGCCAGGGGGGCGGTGGCCAGGCCCCCAACCGATCCACCGAGGATGAAGCCGGCCCCATAGAGGGGAAACAGCCGCTTGGCCTGCCGGGAGTCGTGCACCGCGCCGGCCAGGGCCCACACCACGATCCCCAGCACGATCCAGGCCACCATCATGGACAGCCACAGGGCGGGGTAGATCCATCGGCCCGGGGCCAGCAACAGGGCTCGCATGGCCGCCACCAGCACGGCCAGCGCGAGCGGGAGGAGCACCAGGATCCGTCGGCGGTCGCCCCGGCCCAGCAGAGCGGAGACCCCCAGCGTGACCGGGAAGGTGATCAGCCCCAGGGCGATGTACATCGTGGGGAGGTTCCGGGGACCGAAGCGGGCGAAGAAGAGCGATTCGACGGCGTTGCCACCCAGGGCGAAACCCGTCCAGGCGACCAGCATGAGGGAGAGCAGCCGCAGGGCCACTCCCCCCTCTCCGGGCCGGATCCTCAGGGCCCGGCGGAGCCGTTCCATCCGTTCCTCCTTGGCCCGGCCATCCTAAGTCCGCGGCCGGCGGGCGACCGCCAGGCCCGGCCTCCGGAGGTGGTGACGGTCCCGTCGTGGAGCGACGGGACTCAGTCGTCGTTGAGGATGGTCCCCACTCCCTGGCCGTCGGCGATGGTGGCGCCGGAGGCGCCGGACAGCTCGACGAAGAACGTCTCGTCCGGCTCGGGCGTGGTGTCTCCGCTCACCGACACGCTGACCGTCTTCTCGGTTTCCCCGGCGCTGAACGACAGCTTCCCTCTCGTCTGCGCGTAGTCCGATCCGGCCACGGCCGTGCCGTCCACGGTGGTGAACCGCACGGACACCGGACCGGTGCTGGACGGGGAGAGGGTGACCGTGAACGTCATGATCGTGGTCCCGCTGTTGCCCTCGAAGACCTGGGCGTCGGAGATCGACAGCGCCGGCCCTTCGCCGCCCCCGTCGTCGTTGATGATGGTTCCCACCCCGGTCCCGTCGGCGATGGTCGCTCCGACGGCGTTCGACAGCACCACGTTGAACTGCTCGTCGGGCTCCACGATGTTGTCCCCCCTGACCTGCACGTCGATGGTCTGGGTGGTGGTCCCGGCCGAGAAGGTCTTGGTGCCGCTGGTTCCCCGGTAGTCCACGCCCTCGGTGGCGGTGACGGGCTGGGTGGCGAAGTCCACGGTGACGGTCTCGGCGGAGGCGGCCGAGAGGGACACCGTGAACGTGGCCTTCGTCGAGGTCTGGGCGGGCCCCTCGACCACCTGGGCGTCGGAGATCGACAGCGACGGGGTGCTGGTGCCGGGCGCCGTGCTCAGCTGGTAGCTCTTGGTGGTGTTCGAGGACGGGTTGGGCGCGACCTGGGTCTCGTTCGTCAGCACGGCCACGGCGCTGAGGCAGCCGGCCGAGTTGAACCCCTGGAGCGTAGAGGACTGGGTCCCCCCCACCACGGACGGGAAGGGGCTGATGGCCAGGGTGGTGCCCGTGTCGCACACGGCGCTGCCCCGCAGCGTGCCACCGGAGGAGGTGTTGGCCAGGGTCAGCTCGTACGTGCCGGCGTCGGCGGGGATGGCCACCCAGTTGATCGTGTAGTTGTCCTCGATGCTGGTCGACAGGCCCCCACCCACGCTGGAGATCGTGGCGTGCACCCCGGGAAGGCCCTTCTTGGCCACGTAGCCCGGCCCTTCCTCGAAGCAGTACGGGAGGGCGTACCCGCCCGAGCACCCCTTCATGAACTTGGCGGCCACGGCGTGAGCGTGGAAGGCCTCCGCCAGCGTGGTCCCTCGATTGGCCATGGCGGTCTGCATGGCGGTGAGGTTGTTCCCGGTGTTCTTGCTGGTCTCCTCCCAGAAGTCCTGCATGACCTGCTCGCCGCCCCCGCCCACGCCGGTGCCGTACCGCTCGGTCAGGCCCCGGAACGTGATCCAGTACGGGTACGGCGACTGGTTGTACTGGCCCATGCTGTCGTTGAATGCCGGCCACAGGTAGTTGTAGTTGTCGTTCGAGCCGTCGAAGACCTCGTCCTCCATCCACGTGGCCCCGCCCTCGATGAAGTTGTCGTCGGGCACGTTCGAGCCGTTCAGGGCCCCGTACCCGAACTGGATCGAGTGGTTGAACTCGTGGGCGGTGGTGGCGTCGAGCGACGCCTGCGGTGGGGACGGGAAGCCGTTGTAGTTCCGGTTGAGGGCCATGCACGAGTACCTGGCGTCCCCCTCGTTCCAGGACGTGTTGGGGTTGTCGCCGGCGGTGCCGGTGCTGGTGACGAAGCCGTACAGGCCGGCCCCCAGGTTGCCCACCACCACCAGGTACTTGGCGGTGTTCAGGGGCGGGGCCGCCCACCCGAACGTGCTGACGTGGGTGGCCCACGCCGTGTCCAGGGACGTGCCGTAGTCGTTGATCGTCAGCCCCCCGCCGATCGTGCCGGCCGTGTACTCGATGTGGAAGTACGTGCTATCCAGGGTGCTGGCCCCGCCCACCACGCCGCCGCAGGAGGCCAGGGCCTCCGCCTCGAGCTCGCGCTCGATCCGGGTCCGCTCCGGGCCCTCCGGCATGGTCCGCACCCGGCGCCGCAGCTGGAGGAGCGGGACGGTCCCGTGCCAGGGAGCGTCGCTTCGGTAGGCGGCCGGAAGCTTGCGGTGGTCACCCAAGGCGTAGGCCAGGAACAGGTCGCCCCGTGCCCGGCTGATGTCTCCCCGGCCGACCGCCGCGTCGATCAGTTGCGGGGTGGACCGCGCCGGCGATCCGCCGTCATGGTCCGCGGATGCCGACGGGGGGGCGGCCAGGGATCCGGCCAGGAGCGCCGAAACCGCGATGAGCGTGATGGTCAGACGTCTGCGCATGATCCATTCCTCCAGTCGGGGATCACGGCGCGGGACGTCCGGATCCGGAAGCCTTCGGTGCGCTCGGCATTGTCGCACTTCCTGGGCATCGTCGACCAGGGTCCGGGACTTGAGCGGCCGCCGGGAGCGAACCATGCGGAAGGAATCCCGGGCCCGGCGTCGAAGTCATCAGGCAGTCCCCGGTGGGGATCCCCACCGGCCCGATTCGAGAGGTGAGCGCGTGAGAACGTCGCGTCGCGTCCTGGCGGGGGTGGCCTGCCTGGCCGTGGGGGCCGCCTCGGCGGTGCCGCCCGCGGCCGGCGCCGTGGACGGCGCGGCCCCCTACCGGGCCCACGACCACAGCGTGACCGCGCTGAACATCCTGCCGCCGGGCCAGGGCCGCTACCTCAACGCCCTGGAGCTGCTCCAGGCGCAGGCCACGGGCCAGCAGCCCCCCCACAACACCGACCAGCTCGATCTGTACGAGTCGATGATCCAGGCCGCGCCCCACATCACCGACATTGCCGGGTTCTTCAAGGACGCGTCGTTCGGGGTTCGGCCCGATGACGTGGAGCGGACGTACTCACCTCGAGACGGGCTCACCGTGGTCCGCGACCGCTCCTACGGCGTGCCCCACGTCTACGGGTCCACCCGCAGCGACGTGATGTTCGGGGCGGGATACGTCACCGCCGAGGACCGCCTGTTCATGATGGACGTCCTCCGCCACGCCGGCCGGGGGCGGTTGTCCGAGCTGCTGGGGGCAACCCCGGCCAACCTGGCCATGGACCGGTCGACCTACCGCACCGTGGACTACACCGAGGCCGAGCTCCAGGCGATGGGGGAGCGGCTCCTCGACCTGCACCCGAAGCTCGGGGCCACGGTCCTCGAGGACGTCCAGGACTTCGCCGACGGCGTCAACGCCTACATCGAGGAGGCGACGCTCGACCCCACGAAGCTGCCGGCCGAGTACCCGGCGCTCCAGGTCGTCCCCCGGCCGTGGAGGGTGACCGACACGGTGGCGGTGGCCACGCTCATCGGCGGTCGGTTCGGCGGCGGGGGCGGCACCGAGCTGGCGAACGCGGCCTTCCTGTCGGCGCTTCGACAGGAGGGCTACGGTGCCGAGGAGGCCCGCCGGATCATGGACGACCTCCACTTCCCCGACGATCCCGAGGCCTGGGTCCACACCGACGAGCCGTTCCCCTTCATGACCGACCTGGGGCCCGTGGATGGCGATGCCGTGGCCGTGCCCGGCGACGCGGCCGCCGCGGCCCGGCAGGCGGCCGCGGCCGAGCCACCGGCCGTGGTGGACGGACCGTTCGGCCCGATCCCGCTGTCCTTCCCCTCGGGGATGAGCAGCGCGCTGCTGGTCGGCGCGGGGCTGTCCGAGAGCGGCCGGCCCCTGGCCGTGTTCGGTCCCCAGACGGGCTACTGGTCACCCGAGATCCTCAACGAGGTCGACCTGCACGGGCCGGGGATCGACGCCCGCGGGGTGGGGTTCCCGGGGATCTCCATGTACGTCTTGCTGGGGCGGGGCCGCGACTATGCGTGGAGCGCCACCTCGGCCGGCGGGGACCTCATCGACATCTACGCCGTCGAGCTGTGCGAGCCGGATGGGGGAGAGCCGAGCACCTCGAGCGACCACTACCTGCGGGGCCGGGAATGCGTGCCGATCTACGAACGGACGGACACCTGGCTGGCAAAGCCGTCGGCCGGGGGCCTGCCCAGCCCGGATCCGGGCAACCCCCAGGACGCCGTGGTGGTGGAGATTACCACCCACCGGGCCGACGTTCCCGCCGAGCGAGGGTTCCGCACGGGGATCATCCAGGCCCGGGGGCACGCGGACGGGAAGCCGGTGGCGTTCGTCCGCCTCCGGTCGACGTACGGGGCCGAGGTGGACTCCGCGCTCACGTTCGTTGAGATCCTGGATCCCGATCGGATCCAGGGGGCCGAAGACTTCCGGCGAGCCTTCTCCCGGTTCAACTACACGTTCAACTGGTTCTACGCCGATGGGCGGGACGTGGCGTTCCAGTTCACCGGGGCCATCCCCCAGCGTGCGGCGGGCGTGGATCCGGACCTCCCGGTGTGGGCGAAGCGGCGGTGGGCATGGCGGCGCATGGTGCCGCAGCGGGGCAAGCCGTTCTCGGTGAGCCCGGCCAAGGGGTACATCACCAGCTGGAACAACAAGCAGGCCCCGGGCTTCGGGGCGGCGGACTCCAGCTGGTCGTACGGGCCCGTCGACCGCGTTCAACTCCTGGACGAGCGGATCGCCGCCGCGCGGGTGGACGGCCCCATCGACCTGGCCGATGCGGTCAACATCACGGGCGATGCGGCCACGGCCGACCTCCGCGGCAGCGCCGTGCTCCCGTACCTGCTCCAGGTGGTCGGTCGGCCGGGGGACAACCGGCTGGCCACGGTCGTGGACGTGCTGGCGGAGTGGGTCGGGGCGGGGGCCCACCGCCGGGACCTGGACGGGGACGGGCAGTACGAGCATCAGGCCGCCGTGGCCCTCATGGACGAGTGGTGGCCCCGGGTCATGCCGGCCGTGTTCCGCCCCGTGCTGGGGGAGGCATGGGACGCCGTCCCCGCCGAGCTCGACGACCACCCGGCCGACGAGCGCAACGGCAGCTCGTGGAACGACGGCTTCTACGGCCAGGTGCAGAAGGACCTCCGCGCGGTCCTCGGCCTTCCGGTGGCGGGGTCGTTCTCCCGTGGCTACTGCGGCCACGGCGACCTGGCATCGTGCCGGGCGGACCTGGTGGCCACCCTGGACGACGCGGTGGCCGCGCTGGAAGCTCGGTTCGGCGGTGACCCCGCGGGGTGGGACGCCGACGAGGCCGCCGACTCGATCGTCTTCGCCACCGTGGGGATCCAGGGCCAGCGGGCCATGGACTGGCAGAACCGGCCCACGTTCCAGCAGGTCGTGGAGTTCGGTCTCCGCCCCCGCGGACGCTGACGAGGCGCCCGGCGGGCTCCTGCCCGGGCGCTATGCTAGGCGACCGATGAGCGGGCCCCTGGTCGGAGACTGGCTGCGGCTGCTGGACGAGCTGTACCCCCAGTCATGGGCCGAGGAGTGGGACAGCACCGGGCTCCAGGTGGGCTCGCGCGGGTGGCCGGCCGACCGGGCCCTGGTGGCCCTCGACCCCACGGGGGAGGTCGTGGCGGACGCGGCCGAGCGCGGGTGCGGGCTGCTGGTGACCCACCATCCATTGCTGTTCCGGCCGCTGGAGCGCCTCGACGTTGACCGGCCGGACGGTGCGGCCCTGGCCCAGGCCATCGCGGCACGGATCGCCGTGGTGGCGTGCCACACGAACGCCGACGTGGCCACCCCCGGGGTGTCGGACGTGCTGGCCGACACCCTCGGTGTCGAGGTCACCGGCGTCCTCCGTCCCACGGCGGCGGGCGACCGGGTCAAGCTGGTGACGTTCTGCCCCCCCGAGGCCACCGCCAAGGTCCTCGATGCCGTGGCCGCGGCCGGCGGGGGGGTGATCGGGGAGTACACCCACTGCTCCTTCCGGGTGCGCGGGTCGGGGACGTTCCTGCCATCGGAGCGGGCCAACCCCGTGCTCGGGCGCCGGGGGGAGCTGAACGAGGTCGAGGAAGACCGGCTGGAGGTCGTGGTGCCACGTGAACGGGTCCGGGCGGCGGTGGGAGCGCTCCTCGACGCGCACCCCTACGAGGAGGTGGCCTACGACCTGTACCCGTTGGACGGGCCGGCCGGGCTGGGGCTGGGTCGGATCGGCCGGCTCGCCGAGCCGCTCCCCGCGGCCGCCCTGGCGGGGCGGTGCCGCGAGCTGCTCCGGTCCGAGGTCCGCGTGGCCGGGGATCCCGAGCGGGCGGTGGGCACGGTGGCGGTGTGCGGGGGGTCCGGTGGTTCCCTCGTTCCCGACGCCATCGGTGCCGGTGTGGACGCGTTCGTGACCGGCGACGTGAAGCACCACCAGGCCCTCGACGCGGTGGCCGGCGGGATCACCGTGGTGGACGCCGGCCACCACGGCACCGAGTGGCCGTTCGTGCCGCGGCTGGCCGAGCGACTGGCCGCGGCCGCGCCGGGCCACGTCCTGGTCTCCGAGGTGGAAACCGCCCCGTTCCCCTCGCCATGAAGGGGATGGACCGGATCCTCGAGCTCCAGGAGCTCGACCTGAAGGTGGACCGCCTGAACGCCCGGCGCCGCGACCTGGAGGGCGGCCGGGAGGCCCGGGAGGCACGGCAGCGGATGGAGGAGGTCGAGGGACGGGTGGGATCGTTGCGGCTGGAGCTCGACGGCGTGACCCGCGAGGAGACCCGCCTGGAGGCCGAGGTGGCCTCGCTGGAGGCCAAGATCTCCGCCGAGGAGCGGCGGATGTACGACGGCAGCGTGGCCCATCCCAAGGAGCTGGAGGCGCTCCAGGCAGAGGTGGCCAGCCTGCGGAACCGCAAGTCGCGGGTGGAGGACGAGGTCCTGGCCAGGATGGAGCGCCGCGAGGAGATGGACGGGCGGCTCCCCGCCCTGGAGGGGGAGCTGGTGGCGGTCCGGGAACGCCTGGCCGAGGTGGAGGCGTCCGCCGAGCGGGAGATGACGGAGATCGACGCGTCCCTGACGTCCCTCCGGGCGGAGCGAGTGGCGCTCACCGCCGAACTCGACGACGAGCTCCTGGAGCTGTACGAGGACCTTCGGCCCCAGAAGAAGGGCGTGGGCGCCGCGGCCCTTCGCGACGGCGTGTGCCAGGGCTGCCACCAGAAGCTCTCGGCCCTGGAGCTGGACCGCATCAAGAAGACCGAGGGCATCCGGAGGTGCGAGTACTGCCGGCGGATCCTGGTCCTCGAGTGATCGCCTCCTGCGACGGGGCGGCCCGGGGCAACCCGGGCCCGGCCGGCATCGGCGTGGTCCTGACCGACGAGGGCGGGCGGGTCCTGGCCGAGGTGGGGGAGGGGATCGGTCCCGCCACGAACAACGTGGCCGAGTACCGGGCCGTGGTCGAGGCCTTGCGACTGGCCGCCGAACAGGGGGCCGGGTCCGTGCTGGTCCGCTCCGACAGCCGCCTGCTGGTCGAGCAGCTCTCCGGCCGGTTCCGGGTCAAGCACCCCACCCTCCAGCGACTCCACGAGGAAGCTCGCCGCCTAGCAGGGGGCTTCCGGGCGGTGGTGTTCGAGCACGTGCCCAGGGAGCAGAACACCGACGCCGACCGGCTGGCGAACCGGGGGGTGGACGAGTGGCTGGCCGGCCAGGGTGCCGGGTACCGGGCGCCCGGGCCGCCTCCGGACCTGTTCGACGACGGGGACGACTAGGCCCCGGAGCGCCCCCGCCGGGAGGCCCAGGCCAGGCCCAGGGCCGCCGCCGCCAGGGCGGCACCCCCCAGCAGGAAGGGCAGTGGCGACCCTCCCGTCTCGGCGAGGTCGTCTGGCAGCTCGGCCGGCTCCAGGTCGACGGCCACGCCCGTCGGGGTCGGCCCCTCCACCTCCACCACGCCGGACATCCCCGCGCCGCCGGGCCCGCCGTGGATCTTGCAGTAGTACGCGAACGTGCCGGCTTCCTCGAACGTGTGCTGGAAGGTGTCTCCCTGGGCCATGCAGGTGTCCGGGCAATCGGGATGGGAGTCGAAGGAGCCGTCGTCGGCGGTGACCGAATGAGGGTTCGACCCCGTCTGCGTCCACGTCACCGTGTCGCCGGGGGCGATCGTCACCTCGGCGGGCACGAAGACGTTGTCCTGCACGTCCACGGCGGCGTCGGGGGCGCCGGCGCTTCCGGAAGGAAGCAGGAGGACGGCGGCGACCATCGTCACCACGGCGGCCGGGCGTCGTGTCATGGCGATCACTCCCTCGGGTCGGGCCCGGGCATCGTACCGCTCGGGGCGAGAAATGGTCGACCGGGGCGGGGTCCGGGGGCCCGTATACTGGGGGCGAGGAGCCGGCCGGGCGGCCGCGGTCCCCTGGGACCGAGGAAAGTCCGGACTCCGCAGGGCAGGGTGCTGGGTAACACCCAGGCGGGGCGACCCGCGGAAAGTGCCACAGAGAGCAGACCGCCTCCCTCGGGAGGCAAGGGTGAAACGGTGAGGTAAGAGCTCACCAGCGCGCCGGGTGACCGGCGCGGCTCGGCAAACCCCACCCGGAGCAAGGCCAAGCAGGGAGCGTTCGAGGGCGGCCCGCCCGAGCTCCCGGGTCGGCTGCACGAGGGTCGCGGCGACGCGGCTCCCAGAGAGATGGCCGCCCCCGCGCACGCGGGACAGAATCCGGCTTACAGGCCGGCTCCTCGCACCCCTGCCGGAGGACCGAGCGGGGCTCGCGGCCGCCTAGGACGACGCCAGCCGGGAGGCGGCGCGCTGGTACTGCCGTCCGGCGTGGTAGGAGGAGCGCACCAGCGGCCCCGACTCCACGTCGGCGAACCCCATGGCCCGGGCGGTCTCGGCGTGCTCGGCGAACTCCTCCGGCGTGACCCACCGGTCCACGGGGAGGTGGTACTTCGTGGGCTGGAGGTACTGCCCCAGCGTCATCAGGTCGACGTCCACGGCCCGCAGATCCCGGAGCGCCTCGGTGACCTCCTGGGGACGCTCGCCCATCCCCAGGATGAGGTTCGACTTCGTGACCTGGCCCGGCCGCAGCTCCTTGGCCATGCGCAGGACCTCCAGCGAGCGGTCGTAGTCGAAGCCCGGGCGGATCCGCCGGTGCAGCCGCCGGACCGTCTCCAGGTTGTGGGCGAAGACCTCGGGCTCGGCCTCGATCACCGTGGCGATCGCCTCCGGGTCGCCCTTGAAGTCGGGCGGGAGCAGCTCCACGCCGCACCCGGGGACGGCCCGGCGCACCGCGCCGACGCACCGGGCCCACATCCGGGCCCCGCCATCCGGGAGGTCGTCGCGGGCCACGCCGGTGAGGACCACGTAGCGCAACCCCATGGCTGCGGTGGCCTCGGCGATGCGCTCCGGCTCGCCCTCGTCCACGGCGGCGGGACGGGCCGTCTCCACGTCGCAGAACCCGCACCGGCGGGTGCACCGGTCTCCCAGGACCAGGAACGTGGCCTCACGGTCCTCCCAGCACTCGTAGATGTTCGGGCACCCGGCCTCCTCGCACACGGTGTGCAGCGACCGCGTGCGCATGAGCCGCTTGAGCTCGGTGTAGTTGGGGCCGAATGAGGCCCTGACCTTCAGCCACTCGGGGCGGCGGCCCACCGGTCTGGCGGTCTGGGCGCATCCCACCGAGTGGGCCACGTGGGTGTCCGCCACGTGCTCGCCGTTCCCGTTCGTGCTCACGATCGGCAGGTGCAGGCGCCGCTTGTGGGGGTTCTTGTCCCGGCCGGCCATCGGCTCCCAGTCTAGGCCATGCCCGCTCGACCAGGGCAGGGGGAGGAGGCCCTGGGGGGTTTGGGGACCGGGGGGCTGGGAATACTGACCAGGAGTCAGTATAATGACCGACGGTCAGTCAGAGAAGGAGGCAGCGATGGCAGTCCGCGCCAGCGAACGGCCCCGACGGACCGAGAACGCCCGGATCATCCCGTTCCCGGTCGGGGAGGACGGAGCGGCCGGCCCGGCCCCCGCCCGGGAGGTGGTGGCGGTCGTCCTCAGCGACGGGACCGTCCGGACCCTGGGCCGGGAGCCGACCCCGCTCGACGAACGACCCTTCGCCACCGGGCAGGTGTCCGGCGACGGGTGGATCCTGTGGTGGCAGCGCCGCTCGTTCGACGAGGAGCGCTAGAAGTCGGCCAGCTCCTTCATGGCCTCGTGGATGCCCTCGGCGTCGGGCATGTAGAAGTGCTCCAGGGGACCGGAGAACGGCATCGCCGGGATGTCCGGCCCGGCCACCCGCACCAGCGGCCCGTCCAGGTCGAACATGGCCTCCTCGGCGATCGTGGCGATGACCTCCGCCCCGGCCCCGTACGTCCGGTTGTCCTCGTAGACGACCATGGCCTTCCCGGTCTTGCGCACCGAGCCCAGGATCGTCTCCCTGTCGAGGGGGGCGATCGTGCGCAGGTCGACGACCTCCACCGACACGCCGTCCTCCTCCTGGAGCCTGGCCGCGGCTTCCAGGCAGTAGTGCAGCATGAGCCCGTAGGCCACGCAGGTGAGGTCGTCGCCCTCCCGCTTGACGTCAGCCTTGCCGATGGGAACCTCGTAACGCTCGTCGGGAACCTCGCCCTTGACGAGCCGGTACGTCTTCTTGTGCTCCAGGAACAGCACGGGGTCGGGGTCCCGGATCGCCGCCCGCAGCATCCCCTTGGCGTCGTGGGGCGTGGCCGGAAGAACCACCTTCAGCCCCGGCACGTGGCCGTAGAAAGCCTCGATCGACTGGGAGTGGTACAGGGCCCCGTGGACGCCGCCCCCCCAGGGGGCTCGCACCACCATCGGCACGCCGAAGTCGCCGCCCGAGCGGTACCGGATCCGGGAGGCCTCGGACACGAGCTGGTCGAAGGCCGGGTGGATGAAGTCGGCGAACTGGATCTCGGCCACCGGCAGCAGCCCGTGCAGGGCCATCCCGATGGCCACGCCCACGATCGAGGACTCCGCCAGCGGGGTGTCGATGACCCGCTGTTCTCCGAACTCGTCCAGGAACCCGGCCGTGACCCGGAACACCCCGCCCCGGGCGCCCACGTCCTCGCCCAGGATCAGGACACGGTCGTCGGACTTCATCTCCTCCCATAGCGCGTCGTGGATCGTGTTCACCAGGTTCTTCTCGGCCATGTCAGGACTCCTCGGCGAACACGTGGCGGAGCGCCGACCCCGGCTCGGGGTCGGGCGCGTTCCAGGCCTCGTCGACGGCGGCGTCCACCTCGGCCTTCAGCTCGACGCGCAGCGCTTCCGCCATGTCGTCGTCCATGAGCCCGATGCGCTTCAGGTAGGCGGCGAAGGTCACCAGGGGGTCCTTCTTCTTGGCCGCCTCGACCTCCTCGCGGGTCCGGTAGGTCCGGTCGTCGTCGTCGGAGGTGTGAGGGTGGAAGCGGTAGGTGCGGCACTCGATGAGCGTGGGGCCCTGGCCGGCCCGGGCCCGGTCCACCGCGGTCTTCATGGCCTCGTAGCAGGCGAGCACGTCGTTGCCGTCGACGGAGGTCCCGGGGAACCCGTAGCCCTCGGCCCGGACCGACACGTCGGTGATGGCCATCTGCTTCGATAGCGGCACGGAGATCGCGTACAGGTTGTTCTCGCACACGAACACCACCGGCAGCTCGTGGATGCCGGCGAAGTTCAGGGCCTCGTGCCAGTCGCCCTCGCTGGTGGCGCCGTCGCCGAACCACGAGGCCACCACGGCGTCCTCGCCGCGGTACTTCATGGCGTAGGCCACGCCGCTGGCGTGAGGGATCTGGGTGGCGATGGGGGAGGACCCGGTGATGATGCCCAGCCGCCGGGAGCCCCAGTGGGCCGGCATCTGCCGGCCCCCGGAGGAGGGGTCGTCCTCCTTACCGAAGACACCCAGGAACACGTCCTTCGGCGTCATCCCCGCCACCAGGCACACCGCCATGTCCCGGTAGTACGGAACGAAGACGTCCTTGCCCCGGCTGAGGGGCCACGCCGTGGCCACCTGGCATCCTTCATGGCCCGAGACCGGCACGACGAACGGTGCCTTCCCCTGACGGTTGAGCCGGAACTGGGCCTCGTCGCACAGTCGCGACGTGACCATGGTCCGGTACATCTGGAGAAGGTCGTCCTCGGTGAGCCCGAGGGGAGAGTGCCGGTCGGCCTTCGACTTGACTCGCTGCGACACCTGCTACCTCCTCGTGAGCGGTATGCCGGCCGAGCCGCCCGATTCTAGCATCGGGCCCGATGGGTACAGTACGGGCCGTGGAGCGGCACCGGGACGAGCTTGCCCGGACCGTGGCCCGGATCGCCGGGGAGGTGGCCGGCCGCCCGGTGGACGGCCCCGACACGGTCCTGGACCTGGACTCGCTGGGCCAGGCGGAGCTGGCCCTGGCCCTCGAGGACGTCCTGGACGTGCGGCTGCCGGACGACACGCCCCTGCGGACCCCCCACGAGGCCGCCCTGGCCGTGTCCGCCGCCATGGGCACCCCGCGCTCCTCCCCGCCGGCCCTGCGACCGGGCATCGGGCACCTCCAGTGGCTGTCCGAGGCCGCCCTGCGGCCGGTCCTGGACCGGGCCTACCGCTTCCGGGTGCGGGGCCGGGACCGCGTCCCGCGGGAAGGCCCGGTGGTGCTGGCGTCGAACCACGACAGCCTGCTCGACATCCCCTTCCTGGCGATGGCCGCTCCGCGGCGGGTGTGGTTCATGGCCAAGCACGAGCTGTACCGGCGGCCGTTCTCCTCGTGGTTCTTCCACGCGCTCGGAGGGTTCCCGGTGCGCCGGGGCCAGGCCGACCTGGCGGCGGTCCGCGCCGCGCTGGCGGTGATCGACGCCGGCATGGCCCTGGGCATGTTCCCGGAGGACACCCGCAGCCACGACTTCCTGCCGTTCCTCCCCGGGGCGGCGTGGATGGCCCTGGTCACCGGGGCGCCCCTGGTGCCGGTGGCGGTCCGCGGCACGGCCGAGGCCATGCCCCGGGGCTCGGCCACCCCACGGCGCAGCCGGGTCACGGTGGCCTTCGGCCGGCCGATGGCCCTGGGGCGAGAGCGCGATCCCCGGCGACGCCTGGAGCGGGCCCGGAAGGCCACCGAGACCCTCCGGGCCGAGGTCGAGAGCCTGCTTCGCTCGTAGGGCTATCTTCGGCTGTGCTCCGCCCGGGAGGCGAAGAATCCCCCGATCAGCGCCAGGAGCCCGCCCACCAGCACGAGCCACAGCCCCACGCCCACGTGGGAGACCCCCAGAACGGGGGGAGCGCGGTACAGGGTGATCAGCACCAGGGCGAAGACGGCGATGCCTCCCAGACCGGCCAGGCTGGTCAGCCACCCGCGCCGGAAGGCGAACCCCAGCAGGGCCACGAGGCCGAGGACGATGGCCACGAGCCCCGCCGACTCGAAGAACCCGGCCGGACCCCTGGACCGCCATCCGGTGGTGGAGATGAAGATCGTGAGGTCGATCCTGGTGCCGGCCGTGCTGCCGAAGCCTTGGGGCAGGTCCTCCACGGCGAGCCGGAGCCACGACAGGAACGCCCCGACGATCATCCCCGCGGCCCCCAGGATGGTCAGCGACACCCGCCAGGTCAGGCCCCCCAGCGTCGGTCCGGGTTCGACTACGGTGCGGCGGCTCCCCGGATCCGGCGGGTGGGTATGGCCGACGGGCGCGTCCGGGTGGTCGTGGGACGAGCTGCCATGGGAATGGATCGGCATCCTCACTCCTCCTTGTCCCTCGGGTGGGTCACGGTTCCACGACGGCGGTGGTCACGCGGGGGCCGAAGAAGCCCCCGATCACCGCCACGATCCCCCCGGCGAGCACGAGCCACAGGCCGATCTCGATGTTGCTGATGTCACCGTCGGCCCGGTACAGGGAGATCAGGACCAGCACGAAGGCGATGATCCCCAGGGCCCCGGCCAGCCGGGTCAGCCACCCCGTCGCCGGGGCCAGCCCCAGCAGGGCCAGCGCTCCCAGGACGATGACCACGAACCCGGCCGAGGCGAAGAACCCCACTTGGTCCACCTGGGTGGAGAAGAACACGCTCGCTTCGATCTCCGTGCCGACCGCCGTGAACCCCCCCTCCCCGATCCAGTTCATGAAGGCCCCCACGATCAAACCCGCGGCCCCCAGGATCGTGAAAAGGATGCGGGCGATCATGCCGCCCGCGAGCGCACCGGCCCCGGCCGCCGTCACGGGCTCGGTGGCCACGGGAGGCTGGGTGGCCACGGGAGGGGTGTCAGTGTCGTGCGTGTGCCCGGGCTCCGCTTCCAGGTGATCGTGCGAGACGTCGCCGTGCGAGTGCACTGGCATTCGTCGCTCCTTTCTCCGCTCGGTCCCTCTCTTTCCCACGCTCCAGCGGAACAATCATGGCCGAGTCCGGGGGCCCGGGCCACCGGATGGGGAACGGCACCAGACGGGATCGGGCGGAGCCTCGGCGGGCCCGTCTACGCGGGAGCCGGCGCCGTTCGAGGCCGGGCGGGAGGGAGGCTCCCGGTGACCCACTCCGGTGCCGGGACCAGCTCGCGTCCGAAGACGTCGGCGAACCGCCCGGCCACCACCGGGAGCGCGTCGTCCACGGTGATCGTCCGGCCGGCGAGCTCCGACAGGGTGGTGACTCCCCGGTCGGGCAGCCCGCACGGCACGATGCCGCCGAACCAGGCCAGGTCCGTCGCGCAGTTGAGGGCGAACCCGTGCAACGTCACCCCGCGGCTGACCTTCACGCCGATCGCGCACACCTTCCGTTCGCCGGCCCACACCCCCGTGTGGCCCTCGGAGCGACCCACCGGGACGCCGAGGTCGGCGCAGGCCATGATGATGGCCTCCTCGATCCGCCGCAGGTAGCGGATCACGTCCGGGGCGGGGCCGAGGTGCAGGATCGGGTAGCCCACCAGTTGTCCCGGACCGTGGAAGGTGACGCTGCCGCCCCGATCCACCACGTGCAGCTCCGCGCCGGCCCGGGCGACCTCGTCCTCATCGAGGAGCAGGTGAGCCGCGTCGGTGCGCCGTCCGGCCGTGTACACCGGAGGGTGCTCGAGCAGGATCAGCGTGTCTGGGATGTCCCCCGCGCTCCGGCGCTCCGCCAGCTCGTGCATCGCCCGGTACGCCTTCCCGTACGGCACCAGCCCCGGAGTGACCAGCCACGCCGAACGGGACGGCGGCTCCGACGGCCTCGAGGTCTCAGCCAAGGTAGGTCTGCACCTCCGGGGTGAAGTCCCACCCCTCCAGGTTGGCCTTGAGGCGGCCCAGGAACTGGGCGGCCACGGCCCCGTCGATCATGCGGTGATCCCACGACATCGACAGGTACACCATGTGGCGGATGGCGATGGCGTCGTCGATCACCACGGGGCGCTTCTCCACCGCGTCGAAGGCCAGGATGGCCGTCTCGCCGGGGTTCATGATCGGGACCGAGATGATCGAGCCGAACGGGCCGGGGTTGGTGATCGTGAACGTGCCGCCGTGGACCTCGTCGGGCTTGAGCTTCTTCGACCGGGCCCTGGTGGCCACGTCGTTGATGGCCCGGGCCAGTCCTACCAGGTTCATCTCCTCGGCTCCCCGGATGACCGGCACGATCAGACCCGCCTCGTAGGACACCGCCACCCCCAGGTTGACGTACCGCCGGTACGTCGCGGTCCCGGCTTCCAGGTCGAGGTGGGCGTTCACGTCCGGGTAGGTCATCAGCGCGTCGCACACGGCCCGAGCCAGGAACGGCATGTAGGTGAGCGAGATGCCCTCCTGCTCCTTGAACCGATCCTTGGCCCGGCTCCGCAGGCCAACGATGTTCTCCATGTTGACGTCGACCACGTTCCAGGCCCGGGCCGTGGTGTTGAGGACGGTCGTCATGTTCTCGGCGATCCGCTTGCGGATGTGGGAGATCTTGACGACCTCCTCCCGCTCGCCCTCCGCCCGGGCCGGGGCCGGCGGGGTGGGCTGGGCCTCGGGCTCGGGAACCGCCTTGAGCTCGGGCTGCGGGGGGCCGGACTCGACGAAGGCCAGGATGTCCTTCTTGGTGATCCGGCCGCCGGTTCCGGTTCCGCGGACCTGTGACAGGTCCACCCCGTGCTTGTCGGCCAGCCGGCGGACCAGCGGGGACAGGATCCGGCTGCGGGGGCCGTCTCCCCTGGGGGCGGCGCCACCGTCGCCCTCGGCTCGGGCCGGCTGCGGCTCGTCCTTCGGCTTGCGCTCGGGCTCCTTGGTCGCCGGTTCGGCCGCCTCCTTCTCCTCGGCCTCGGGCTCGGGGGCCTCCTCCCGGGCCGCCTCGGGCTCGGCCACCGGCTGGGGCTCGGCCGCCTGGCCGTCGCCGCCGCCCTCCTCCTCGATCACGGCGAGCTCCGTGCCGACCTCGACGGTCTCACCCTCCTGGACCTTGATCTCCTTGATCGTGCCACCGATCGGCGAGGGCACCTCGGTGTCGACCTTGTCGGTGGAGATCTCGAACAGCGGCTCGTCCCGATCGACGTTGTCGCCCTCGCCCTTGAGCCACTTGACGATCGTCCCTTCCACCACGGTCTCGCCGAGCTGGGGCATGGTCACGGGCGTCGCCACGTCATCGACCTCCTCGCTCCGGGGTCCTCACCACTTCGACAGCCGCTCCACGGCGATCCATGCGCATCCCTACATCGTGTGGAGCGGCTTGCCCGCCAGGGCCAGGTGGACCTCGCCGATCGCCTCCGACAGGGTGGGGTGGGGGTGGATCAGCGAGGCCACGTCCGCCGGGAGGGCCTCCCAGTTCGTGATCAGCATGGCCTCGGAGATCAGCTCGGTCACGTGGGGACCGATCAGGTGGATCCCCAGGACCGCGCCGCCCTTCTCGGCCACGACCTTCACGATGCCGCCCTCGCCGACGATGTTCGACTTGGCCAGGGCGGCGAAGTTGAACTTCTTCGTCTCCACGTCGTGGCCACGCTCCTTGGCCTGGGCCTCGGTCAGCCCCACCGAGGAGATCTCCGGCTGGGAGAACGTCACCCGAGGGATGCCCGCGTAGTCGATCTCGGGAACGTCCAGGCCGGCGATCCGTTCGGCGACCGCGATCCCCTCCAGGAACGACGAGTGGGCGAGCTGGAGCGGCGTGGCCGCCACGTCGCCCACGGCCCGTACGTGGGGCACCGAGGTCTGGAGCTGGCCGTCCACCTTGATGAAGCCGCGGTCCATCTCGACCCCGGCCTCCTCCAGGCCCAGCCCCTCGGTGACGGGCGCGCGGCCGATGGCCACCAGGCAGATCTCCGCGGTGACGGTGTGGCGCTTGCCGTCCTCGGGCTCGTACGCCACCTCGACGTGGTCCCCGCCGTCCCTGACCTCCTGCACCGTGACCCCGGGATTCGCGGTGATCCCCCGCTGCTTGAGCGCCTTGGCGGCCTCCCGGGAGATGTCCTCGTCCTCCAGGGGGGCCACCCGGGGAAGGGCCTCCAGGACCGTGACCTCGGCCCCGAACGACCGGTACACGGTGGCGAACTCGAGGCCGATGGCCCCGGCGCCGATGATGACCACCGAGGCCGGGATGCGGTCGAGGACCAGGGCCTGGTCGCTGGTGATGATCCGCTGGCCGACCTCCACGCCGGGCAGCAGCCGGGGAACCGAGCCCGTGGCCACCACCACGTCCGCGGCGTCGATGCGCCGCCCGTCAACCTCCACCGCCGGGCCCGCCGTGAGCTTCGCCGGTCCCTCGATCACCTCGATCTTGCGGGCCTTGATCAGCCCGGTCAGGCCCTTGACCTTCTTGTCGACGATGCTCCGCTCGGACTCCAGGACCCTGTCCCAGTCGGCCTCGCCGGAGGCGGTGATGCCCCATTCCTCGGAGCGGTTGATGCGGTCCATGACCGCGGCGGACTCCAGCAGGGCCTTGGAGGGGATGCAGCCCCGCAACAGGCACGTCCCCCCCAGGCGGGCGTCCTTCTCGATCAGCGCGACGCGCTTGTCGAGCTCCGCGGCTCGTAGGGCGCAGGAGTATCCGCCGGTGCCGGCCCCGACCACGACGACATCGAACGAATCATCCGGCATGCCGAGTTCCTTTCCGGCGAGGGCGGCTGTCCCCGCCCGGGTCCGCAGTCATACTACCGCCACCGCCTGAGCCAGGAGGACGTCGATCTGAACCGCACGCCGCTGGAGGACGAGCATCGCTCCCTGGGCGCCAAGATGGGCGAGTTCGCCGGGTGGTCCATGCCGATCGAGTACGAAGGTGTGCTGGCCGAGCACCGGGCGGTGCGCGAGGCCGTGGGCCTGTTCGACCTGACCCACCTGGGCAAGGTGGACGTCGAGGGACCCGGCGCCCCGGCGCTCCTCCAGCGAACGGTGACGAACGACGTGTCGGCCGTCGGGGTCGGTGGGGCCCAGTACAACCTGGTCCTCACCGAGGGGGGCGGCATCATCGACGACCTCATCGTGTACCGGGTGGGGGAGGACCGGTACCTGGTGGTGCCGAACGCGTCGAACACCGGCAAGGTGCTCGCCGTGCTGGAAGAGGAGGCCACACCCGACGCGGTGGTGACGCATCGGCCCGACCTGTGCACGGTGGCCGTCCAGGGCCCGCTGTCCGTGGAGATGGTGTCCGGGCCGTTCCCCGAGGCCGCCGGGCTCGACTACATGCGGTGCACCGAGGCTTCCTACCGGGGCGCGGCCGTGGTGGTGGCCCGGTCGGGGTACACGGGCGAGCGCGGCTACGAGCTCTTCGTACCGGAGGCGGAGGCCGCGGGCATGTGGCGTGAGCTCCTCGAGGTGGGGCGGCCTCGGGGCCTCAAGCCCTGTGGCCTGGGGGCACGGGACACGCTGCGCCTGGAGATGGGCTATCCGCTCCACGGCAACGACATCTCCGAGGATCACACACCGCTCGAGGCCGGCCTGTCATGGGCGGCGGCAACCGACAAGGGCCACTTCCGCGGCAGGGATGCGCTCCTCCGCCAGAAGGAGCGGGGCGTCCCCGCGCGCCTGCGGGGCCTGCGGATGACCGGGAAGCTCATCCCCCGGGCGCACTACCCGGTGTTCGGCGGGGACGAGCAGGTGGGGGAGACCACCAGCGGCACCTTCTCCCCCACGCTGCGAGTGGGGATCGCCCTGGCCTACCTGTGGCCCGCCGACCGCCTGGGACCCGGTGAGCGGGTGGAGGTCGACGTCCGGGGCCGGCGGGGAGAGGCCGAGGTCGTCAAGCTCCCGTTCGTCCCCTCGAGCCCGAAGTGAGGGGGGTGAAGGGCCTACTCGAGCTGGCCGCTGGCCCCCACAGCGTCGAGGAACTCGCCCACCGACGTGCCCCCGAACGACACCCCCGAGAGCAGGCGCGTGACCCTGCGGTCCGCGTCCGGGCTGTCGTGGACCGACACGAACACGAAGTACATCCCGGACTCACGGATGCCGATGGCCCGGGTCTGGCCGAACCCCGGCGCCGCCACGAACGCCGCCCACCGCCTCGGCCCGCACGACCCGGTGGCGGTGGCCACGAACTCCGCCGGCCACTTCGGCGGCGGCTCGAAGCGATGTCCTCGCCCCGCCCACACGTGTTGCTCGGTCGTGCACCGGTCCTCGGCCGGGAGGGCGTCCATGGCCGGGCCGCGAGCGGCCAGGTAGTAGTAGTCCGAGGGAACCTGCACGGTGGTGGCGTCGATCCAGTACGCCTCGAGGGCGGCCCGGGGGCGGCGGACGCCGTCCCACCGGTCGAGGTTCCGGGAAGCCTGGATGCCCCGGAACGTCTCCGAACTCGAGGGGATCGGCCGGAACCCCCAGCGCTGGGGGACGAACGCGGAGACGCCCTCCGCGGCCACCGCTCGCATCGGACCGAAGATCGTCGGGCCCGCGGGGGCGGCCATCATCGACAGGGCCAGGATGGCTGCCACGACGAAGCGCGCCCGTCTCACGCGGAAACCTCTGCCGCAGTGTAGGCGAGGCCGCCGCGGGTTGCTCGCTCGCCCCGGGGCGGCGAGAATCCACCCCAACAACGGAACAGCTCCCCCAGGTGGCCGAGCGGGGAGGGCATCCCCGTTCGGCCGTACCGAGCCCGGGGGCCTGGGGGGTAGCTCGCCAGGAGGAAGCGGAAGGAAGGACGCTCGGCGAGCGAGCCCCCGGGACCGAACGGGCTCGGGAGAGGGAAGCCGGTGAGAGTCCGGCGCGGTCGCGCCACTGTGACCGGGGAGCGACCCCGAGAGATGCCACTGGGGACTGAATGGCCCCGGGAAGGCTCGGGGGAGCGATGATCCGGGAGCCAGGAGACCTGCCTGGGGGACGGGTGGTGCCGTCCCTCGCGCCAAGGGCGGGCCCGGAGGCTCTTTCCCGGGGGACGGCCGGAAGGCCGCGCGTTCGGCCGGGAAGGAGCATTCGATGTCGAGACGCCTGATGGCGGCGGTGGCCGCCGCGGTCCTGCTGGCCGCCTGCCGGGGCACACCGGCCCCGGAGGGCCCCGCACCCACGGAGGGACCGAGGCAGCGGTTCCCCCTCACCGTCACGGACGACGAGGGCGTGGAGGTGACGATCCACCAGCCGCCCCGCCGGATCGTAACGTTCGCCCCCTCGATGACCGAGACCCTGTTCGCCCTGGGCCTGGGTGAGCGGATCCTGGGCGTGTCCGGTCCGTTCGACGACTTCCCGCCGGCGGCCCGGGACATCCCCCGGGTGGCCGGCCGGGGAAGCACCGAACCCAACATCGAGGAGGTCGTCTCGCTCGAGCCGCAGCTCGTGCTGACCGCGTTCATCGGCGGGGAGTGGAAGGATCGGCTGCGCGAGCTCCAGGTCCCGGTCTTCACGGCGCTGGCCGAGGACTTCGAGGACGCCGTGGCCGACCTGGTGACCGTGGGACGCCTGACCGGCGCGGAGGAGGAAGCCGAGGCGCTGGCCCGCAACATCCGGGCCCGGGCCCGGGCCGTGGAGGACCGGGCCGACGCCGAGCCCACGGTGACCTGCTTCCTGGAGCTCTCGGACCTGTTCACGGTGGGGCCCGGGGCGCTGGAGTTCGACCTCCTCCAGCGGGCGGGGTGCGATCCCGTGACCGCTTCGGCCGGCGACCCCTACCCCCAGTGGTCGGTGGAGCAGCTGGTGGAGGACGATCCCGACGTCTACCTGGCCTCGGAGTTCGGGCAGTCCCTGGAGGCCGTGACCGACCGTCCCGGGATCCGAGATCTCACGGCGGTGGAGGAGGGCCGGGTGTACCTGGTCGACGGGGACCTGATCTCCCGGCCGGGGCCGCGCCTGGTCGAGGGCCTGGAGGCCCTGGCCGAGGCCCTGCACGGGTGAAGCGCCGCGCCGTCACCGTGGCCCTGGCCCTGGCGTTGGGGGCCTCCGTCCTCCTGGCGGTGGGGCTGGGGACCGTGTGGATCTCCCCGGCGACCACGGTCCGGCTGGTGGGATGGAAGCTCGGGCTGGCCGGGCCTCCCCAGGGCGTGCCGGCGGCGGCGGCGGTGATCCTGTTCGACCTCCGCATCCCCCGGGTGGTGCTGGGGATGGTGGTCGGGGCGGCCCTGGCCGTCTCCGGGACGCTCTTCCAGGCCATGTTCCGCAACCCGATGGCCGACCCCGCCATCATCGGGGTGTCCTCCGGCGCGGCCCTGGGGGCGATCGCGGTGATCCTGGTCACCGGCATGGCCGGGGGCGTCCTGGTGGCCGGGGCGGCGTTCGCGGGGGCGACGGCCGTGGCGTTCCTGGTGTACCGGCTGGCCCGGATCGGGCCGGCGGTCCAGGTGGCCACCCTGCTGCTGGCGGGGATCGCCGTGGCCGCGGTGATCTCCGCGGTGATCTCCCTGGTCATGGCGTTCTCCGGCCAGCAGATCCGCTCGATCTACTTCTGGCTCCTGGGAGGGCTCCAGGCCCGCGGCTGGCAGGCGGTGACGGCTTCCTCCCCGCTCGTGGCCGTGGGGATCGTGGTGGCCCTGGCCACGGTGCGAGACCTGAACGTGGTGGCCCTGGGAGAGGAGCGGGCGGCCCAACTCGGGGTCGAGGTAGAGCGGTTCAAGCGCGTCACGCTGGCCACCGGGGCCCTGTTGGCGGCGGCCGCTGTGTCGGTGGCCGGCGTGATCGGGTTCGTGGGGCTCATGACGCCGCACATCCTTCGGCTCCTGCTGGGAGCGGACCACCGGCGGCTGCTGCCCGCCACGGTCCTCGGTGGGGCCACGCTGATGGTCCTGGCGGACCTGGCCGCCCGCACGGTGCTGGCCCCCGAGGAGATCCCCGTGGGAGCCGTGACGGCCCTGCTGGGCGGCCCCTTCTTCCTGTACCTGCTCCGGCGGGAGCGGGTCTCGGCCGGTGCCCGGGCCTGACGCCCTCGAGGCCGCCGGTGTGACCGCCGGGTACGGCGGGCGCCCGGCCATCCGCGACCTCTCGCTGTCGGTGGCGGCCGGCCAGGTCGTGGGGCTAATCGGGCCGAACGGCTCGGGCAAGACGACGCTGGTCCGGGTGGCCTCCCGGGCCCTGCGGCCCACCACCGGCGCCGTTCGGATCGCCGGGCGCGACCCGTTCGCGATCTCCTCGCGGGAGGCCGCCCGGATGGTGGCCGTGGTCCCCCAGGAGGTGGGGCCCACGTTCTCGTTCACCGCCCTGGAGGTGGTGCTGATGGGCCGCTCCCCCTACCTGTCCCCGTGGGGAGGCGGGGGAGCCGAGGACTACCGCCGAGCACGGGAGGCGATGGAGGTCGCCGGGGTCCACCACCTGGCCGACCGACCGATCGACGAGCTGTCCGGCGGGGAGAAGCAGCGCGTGGTCCTGGCCCAGGCCCTGGCCCAGGATGCCCCGGTCCTGCTCCTGGACGAGCCCACCACCCACCTCGACCCGGGCCACGTGGTCGGCATCCTGGGCACGGTCAGGGCCCTGGCCAGGGACCGCGGCCGGGCGGTGCTGGCGGTGTTCCACGACCTGAACCTGGCCTCGGCGTCCTGCGACCGCCTGGTGGCGCTCCGGGCCGGCGCGGTCGTGGCCGAGGGGCCTCCCCAGGAGGTCCTGACCAGGGGGTTCATCCACGAGGTGTACGGGGTCGAGGCGGAGGTGACCCCGCACTTCGCCACGGGGCGGCCCACCGTGCTGCTGGGCCCCCCGCTCCTGCCGGCCCGGCCCGGGGGCCTGCCCCGGGCCCACGTGGTGGGCGGGGCCGGGCGGGGGGCCCCGGTGATGCGGGCCCTGGCCGAGCGGGGCTACGAGGTCACGGCCGGAGTGCTCCACGCGTCCGATACCGACGCGATTGTGGCCGAACGGCTGAACCTCCCCCGGGTCTCGGTGCCGCCGTTCTCCGAGATCGATGACGGCGCCGCCGAGGAAGCGCTGGCGCTGATGCGGACCGCGGCCCTGGTCGTGGTGTGCGACGCCCCGTACGGCCCGGGGAACCTTCCCAACCTGGTGTGCGCGCTGCGGGCGGCGGACGAGGGGGTCCGGGTGATCGTGCTCGAACAGGTGCCGCCCCGGGAGCGTGACTTCACCGGCGGTGAGGCCACCCGGCTGTGGGAGGCGCTGACCGTTCGCGCCGAGGTGGTGCGGTCGTACGAGGAGATCTTCGCCGCGGTGTAGCTACTCGACCATCCCCTGGCGGATGGCGATGGCCACCGCCTGGGCCCGGTCGTTGGCGCCCAGCTTCTCGAAGATGCGCTCCAGGTGGGTCTTGACCGTGTGGAACGAGATCCCCAGCTGGTCGGCCACCTCCTTCGTGGTGGCCCCGTAGGCCACCAGCTGGAGGATCTCCACCTCCCGGGGCGACAGGGGCGCCTCGGGCTTGCGGTCCACCAACTGGACCTCCTCGATGAAGGCCTGGGTCAGGGTGGGGTGGATCACGGCCTTGCCCTGCATGGCCAGCCGGGCGGCGTTCACCAGCTCGGGCACCCCGACGTCCTTCAGGAGGTACCCGGAGACCCCGGCCTGGATGGCCTCGGCGATGCTGGCCCGGGACTCGTCCACGGTGAACAGGATTACCTTGGTGTTCGGGTGGCGCTCCCGGATGCTGCGGGTGGCCTCGATGCCGGTCATCCCCGGCATGCGGACGTCCATGAACACGATGTCGGGCTGGGCCTGCTCGACGACCTCGATGGCTTCCTCTCCGGAGGCGGCCTCACCGACCACCCGGAGCTCGGCGGTGAGGTCCAGGGCGGTCTTGAGCCCGTCTCGGGTGACCGGATGGTCGTCGACCACCAGGACGGAGATCGCCTCGCTCTCGGTAGGCAACGCCATGCTCCGGGTAGGATATCCTCAATCGAGGGAGCGCTATGGAAGTTGAGCACAACGAGAGGCGATCACAGGAGATTTCGGGTGAATCGGGCGGAGCGGCGGGCCCCGATGGCGGGGCCGACGACCTCCGCGGGAAGGTCATGGATGCCCTCCGCCAGGTCAACGACCCGGAACTGGGCATCAACATCGTGGACCTGGGGCTGGTCTACGACGTGGGGATCGAGGGCGACACGGTCCACATCACGTACACGCTGACCACGATGGGCTGCCCGATCGGGCCGATGATCGAGGCCCAGATCAAGCAGCTGCTGGACCCGATCGAGGGCGTGGACAACGTGGACGCGGAGATGGTGCTGACGCCACCGTGGACCCCCGAGAAGATGTCCGAGGAGGCCAAGGCCGCCCTGGGGATGTTCTGAGGACCGAATCCGACCTCCGGGATGGGTTTTCCCGGACCCCCTGGGTATACTGGGGGTGATGGCTACCACGAAGCCTGACCTCAAGGAGCTCGAGCAGGGGTACCGCTTCGGCTGGAGCGACCCCGATCACTCCGTGTTCAAGCCCAAGAAGGGCCTGTCGAGGGAAGTGGTGGAGGAGATCTCCTCCCTCAAGGACGAGCCGGAGTGGATGCGGAAGTTCCGGCTGAAGGCCCTCAAGCACTTCCAGGCCCGCCCGATGCCGTGGTGGGGCGCCGACCTCTCGGAGATCGACTTCGACGACATCTACTACTTCATCCGGTCCACGGAGAAGCAGGCCAACTCCTGGGAGGACCTCCCCGAAGACATCCGGGGGACGTGGGACAAGCTGGGGATCCCCGAGGCCGAGAAGAAGTTCCTGGGCGGCGTCAGCGCCCAGTACGAGAGCGAGGTCGTCTACCACAAGATCAAGGACGAGCTCGACAAGATCGGGGTGATCTTCACCGACATGGACTCGGGGCTCCGCGAGCACCCGGACCTCGTCAGGGAGCACTTCGGGACGCTCATCCCGCCGAACGACAACAAGTTCGCCGCGCTGAACTCGGCGGTGTGGTCGGGCGGCTCGTTCGTGTACGTGCCCGAGGGCGTGCACGTGGAGATCCCACTCCAGGCCTACTTCCGGATCAACGCCGAGAACATGGGCCAGTTCGAGCGGACCCTGATCATCGCCGAGCCCGGCTCGTACGTGCACTACGTGGAGGGGTGCTCGGCCCCCATCTACACCACCGACAGCCTGCACTCCGCGGTGGTGGAGCTGATCGCCAAGCCCGGGGCCCGTATCCGCTACACCACGATCCAGAACTGGTCCACGAACGTCTACAACCTGGTGACGAAGCGGGCGGCGGCGTACGAGGACTCCGTGGTGGAGTGGATCGACGGGAACATCGGTTCCAAGGTGACGATGAAGTACCCGAGCATCTACCTGCTTGGCAAGGGCGCCCGGGGCGAGGTGCTGTCGGTGGCCTACGCGGGCGACGGCATGCACACCGACGCCGGCGGCAAGGCCATCCACGCGGCTCCCCACACCACCTCGATCATCACCTCGAAGTCCGTGTCGAAGGACGGCGGGCGGACCGGATACCGCGGCCTGGTGCGGGTGGAGCCCGAGGCTCACCACGCCAAGTCCAACGTGCGGTGCGACGCCCTGATCCTCGACGAGACCTCCCGGTCCGACACCTACCCGTACATCGAGATCGAGGACGAGACCGCGGCCATCGGCCACGAGGCCACCGTGTCACGGGTGGGCGAGGACCAGCTGTTCTACCTCCAGAGCCGCGGCCTGTCCGAGGCCGACGCCATGGCCATGATCGTCAACGGGTTCATCGAGCCCGTCACCCGCGAGCTGCCGATGGAGTACGCGGTTGAGCTGAACCGCCTGATCGAGCTCCAGATGGAAGGCTCGGTCGGCTAGCTCGAAGCCCGAAGGTCGATCACCCAGTCGTTGGTCTGAAGCGGGCGGCCCATGTACTCGACCTCGACCTCACGAACCTTGGTGAACCCCAGCTTCCGGCAGATCGCGTTAGAGGCGCCGTTCGTGACCCCCGGGTGGGCGTGGATCACGCCCCACCGTCCCTCGGCCCGGGCCCGGTCCAGGAGGGCCCGGGTGGCCCCGGTCCCCAGGCCCCTTCCCTGGAACTCGGGGCGCAGCATCCACCCGATCTCGTTGACCGTCTGACCGTCCTGCTCGTAGCTCCAGATGCACACGGTGCCCGCGTCTGCGCCATCCTCGACGATCACGCTGTACCAGACCTTCTCCGCCTCCACGTCCTGGACGATGCCCCGGAGTTTGGCCCCCAGCCCCTCCGGGGAAAGGGGACCGCCCAGCTCGGCCATCACCTCCGGGTCCGTGAGCATGCCCTCGTACAGCGGCATGTCGTCCATGGTGATGTTCCGCAGTTCCACGATGGCAAGTGTAGCCGTGGCGGCCGCCACGCCCCCTACGGCGGAGCCCGCTCGGTCCGCCTCCCAGATTCTACAAAGGGGGTCTGACATACGGATCCACCGCACGTCGGCGAGGGTCCGTCGGGCCCCAGGCCGGTCCACGAGCACCGTGCCGCCCAGGCCGAGCGTGCCCCCGGCGTAGATGCAGCGGAGTTCGTCCTCCGGGAGGTCCACGTCGGAGTTGGTCGGTACCATCGCATGCGTGGGAAACGAACGGACGGACGCGATCCTGGCACCGTTGAACGATGCGCAGCGCCAGGCGGTGACCGCGGTGCGGGGGGCGGTGGCGATCCTGGCAGGGGCGGGGACGGGGAAGACCGCGACGATCACGCACCGGATCGCCTATCAGGTGGCCAGTGGGGCGTTCGGGCCCGGGCAGATCCTGGCCGTCACGTTCACGGAGAAGGCGGCGGGGGAGTTGAAGGCCCGGTTGTCCCGGCTGGGAGTGGAGGGAGTGGAGGCCAGGACCTTCCACGCGGCCGCCTTGGCGCAGCTCCACCGGCTGTGGCCGCGGCACGCGGGCACCCCGGTGGGGGACGTCCTGGAGTCAAAGGCGCCGCTGATCGCCTCGTTCGCCAATGCGCTCCCAAAGCCCCACAGGTTCGTGCCCCGCCGGGACCTGGCCACCGAGATCGAGTGGGCCAAGAACCGGATGGTCCCGCCGGAGCGCTACCCCGACGAGCTGGTGGCCACCGGGCATACGCCGCCGATCCCCGTGGCGCTGATGGAACGCGTGTACGCCGGATACGAGCGTCGAAAGCGGGCCATGGGTCGGCTGGACTTCGAGGACATGCTCGGCTTGGCCGTGCGGCTGTTCGATGAGCACGAGTCCGCTGCCCGGGAGGTCCGCGCCCGCTACCACGCCTTCACCGTGGACGAGTACCAAGACGTCAATCCCCTCCAGCACGCACTGCTGGACCGGTGGCTGGCGGACCGGGACGAGCTGTGCGTGGTGGGGGACGACTACCAGACCATCTATGGGTTCACCGGCGCCAGCCCCTCGTACCTGCTGGCGTTCCGGGACCGCTTCCCCGCGGCCCGGATCGTTCGGCTGGAGGAGAACTATCGCTCCACGCCGGAGGTGCTGGCAGTGGCGAACCACCTGAGCGACCGGCTGGGCGGGTACGACAAGGTCCTGCGGGCCACCCGCCCCTCGGGCCCAGCGCCGGTGGTCCGTGCGGTCCCCGGGGAAGCCTCGGAGGCCGACCTCGTCGTGGACCAGGTCCGCCGGCTGCACGCGTCCGAGGCCGTTCCCTACGAGGAGATGACCGTCCTGTACCGCATCAACGCGCGCTCGGAACGGTTCGAGGAGGCGCTGGCGGACGCGGGGATCCCCTTCCAGGTTCGCGACGGCGCGTTCCTCCGGCGCCCCGGCCCCCGGGCGGCGCTGGCCCGGCTGCGGCGGGAGGGCGCCGCCGGCGCACCGGTCGGGGAAGCGGTGGAGCGAGCGACGGCGGCCCTGGGGTTCGACCCCGAAGCCGAACCCGACTCGGAGGAGGAAGCCACCCGCCAGTCCGACCTGGCCCGGCTGCGGGCCCTGGCCCGGGAGTTCACGGAGGCGCGCCCGGAAGGGAACGTCCCGGGCTTCCTCGAGGAGCTGGCGCGGCGGTTCTCGGCCGAGCGGTCGGGACGCGGCGTCAACCTGATGACCTACCACCGGGCCAAGGGGCTTGAGTTCGAGGCGGTGTTCCTGCCCCGGCTGCTGGACGGCGAGCTGCCGTTCCGCTCGGGACGGAACCGGGCCCCCGTCGACGAGGAGCGGCGGTTGCTCTACGTGGGGATCACCCGGGCGAAGCGGTTCCTCCACCTGACCTGGCCCACCGACGGCAGGGGAGGCCGCAGCCCGTTCGTCGACGAGCTCACCGGCCAGCCCATAGGCGAGCGGCGGGCCCGAGCCGAGGGTGGACGTGACGCCCCGGTCCGCGAGAAGGCCCAGGCCCCGGTCGGGGACCCGCTGTTCGACGCCCTGAAGCGGTGGCGCCGCGACCGGGCCGGGCGAGACGGCCTCCCCGCATACGTGGTCTTCCACGACTCCACGCTGGCCGAGATCGCCTCTCGCCGCCCTCGGACCCTGGCAGACCTGCGTGCCGTCTCCGGTGTGGGCCCCGCGAAGCTGGAGCGCTACGGCCGGGAGGTCCTGGCGGTCCTCGAGGGATCCTGACCGGATCGAGGATCGCTTCCTACTGGTTCGGTCCTGATCAGTCATCCACCTGCCCGGTTCGTCGACCGGTTGAGGAAGCAGATCGAGGAGCGGGAGACGGTCCGTCGGCGGTTAGCATGAAGCGATGGCCGACATCCGGGATCGGATCCGGGAGTACTGGGACCGGGACGCGGAGACCTACGACCGGAGCCCCGCGCATGCGCTGAGCGACCCGGTGGAGGCGGCGGCGTGGCGGGCTGTGCTCCGCCGCCACCTCCCGCCGCCCCCGGCGCACGTGCTGGATGCCGGCGCGGGGACGGGCGCGGTGACGATGCTCCTGGCCGACCTGGGGTACCGGGTGACGGCCCTCGACCTGTCCGAGGCCATGCTGGCCCGGGCCCGGGAGAAGGCCGAGGCGGCCTCCGCGGAGGTCGGGTTCGTGGTCGGTCCCGCCGACGATCCTCCGCCGGGGCCGTTCGACGCGGTAGTGGAGCGGAACTCGCTGTGGACCAACCCCGACCCCGCCGGGACGCTCGCGGCGTGGCGACGGGTGACCGAGGGGGGCGGGCGCCTGGTGGTCATGGAGGGGATCCACGGACCGGGGCCGGCGCGCCGGCTCCGCGACGGCCTCTCCGAGCTGCTGCGGCGCCTGCTGGCCATCCCGCACGATCACCACGACCACTACGAGCCCGACGTCGTCCGGGCCCTGCCGCTGCTCGGCGCGCCCTCTCCCGCGCCGCTGGTGGCGGCGGTTCGCCGGGCCGGGTGGCGGGCGGTCCGGATCGAGCGGTTGCACGACGTGGAATGGGCCCGCCGGCTCGTCCCGCCCAGGGCGCTCTCGCTCCTCGAGGCGGTGCCGCTCTACGCGGTGGTCGCCGACGCCTGAGGGGCGCCCGGAGCGCTAAATCCGACCTCGACGGTCGGGATTCGCCCCGATACACTGGAGGCGAGCCTGGAACGCACGCGCCCGCCGAACGGAGACCGATGGCAGACACGCTGACCGAGACGGGGTTCGCCGAGGCCCATCTGCCCGTGCCGGAGGGCGAGCCGGGGTTCGCCGGCGACCTCCGCCGGCAGGGGCTGGCGGCGTTCGAGGCCCTTCCGGTGCCCTCCCAGGAGACCGAGGAGTGGCGGTACACGGACCTGTCGCAGCTCGGCATCGGCGGCTTCTCCCCGCGCGCCCCGGGGAAGGTGGCGGAGAACCTCGACGGCGTGGCCGACGGGGTGCAGGCGGCGGTGGGGGACATCGGGGAGCGGGCCGGGCTGCTGATCCAGCACAACTCCGAGACCTCGACCGTCCACCTCGATCCGAAGGCCGCCGGCGAGGGGGTGGTGTTCTCCGGGCTGGACAGGGCCCTGGCCGATCACGGCGAGCTCCTCCGGGACCGGCTCCACTCCCTGGTCCCGGTGGACCGGACCAAGTTCGCCGCCCTGCACGCCGCCTTCCGCACCGGGGGGACGTTCCTGCACGTGCCCCGGGGGGTGGCGGTGGAGCTGCCCCTCCAGTCGCTGACGTACCTCGACTCGGACGGCGCCGCGGTGTTCCCCCACACCGTCGTGGTGGCGGACGAGCTGGCCGAGGTCACGGTCATCGACCGGCTGATGTCGCCGCCTCTCGAGCGGGCCCTGTCCGTGGCGGTGACCGAGATCTTCGCGGGGCCGGGGGCCCGAGTGCGGTACGTCTCGCTCCAGGACTGGGGCGCGGGGGTGACCCACCTGGCGGTGCAGCGGGCCACGGTGGCCCGGGACGCCGAGCTCCGGTCCCTGGCCGTGTCGTTCGGCGCCGACCTGTCCAGGACCGAGGTGGAAGCGGTGCTGGCCGAGCCCGGGGCCCACAGCGAGATGCTGGGGCTGTACTTCACCGACGGCGAGCAGCACTTCGACCACCGGTCGCTCCAGGACCACGCCGCCCCGAACTGCACCAGCGACCTGCTGTACAAGGGAGCGCTCAAGGACGCCTCCCGGGCCGTGTACTCCGGGCTGATCCGGGTGCATCCCGGCGCCCACAAGACCGACGCCTTCCAGACGAACCGGAACATCGTGCTGTCGGACGCGGCCAAGGCCGACTCCATCCCGAACCTGGAGATCGAGGCCAACGACGTCCGGTGCTCGCACGCGGCCAGCGTGGGTCCCGTGGACGAGGACGTGCTGTTCTACCTGGAGACCCGGGGCATCCCCCGGGCGGAGGCCGAGCGCCTGGTGGTGACGGGGTTCTTCCAGGAGGTGCTGGACCGGGTCCAGCTCGCCGAGGTCCGCTCCGGCCTGGAGGCGGCCATCATCGATGAGCTCCGGGGGGCCGGGTGATGGCCGGGGTGACCGTGGCTCGCACCGGGGACATCCCCGAGGGGGAGGCGCGGCGCTTCGAGGTGGACGGCCACGAGATCGCCGTGGTCAACCTGGGCGACGGGCGCTTCCGGGCCATCGGCGACGTGTGCTCGCACGCCCAGGCGTACCTGCACGAGGGAGAGGTGGACGCGGAGTTCGACGAGATCGAGTGCCCCAGGCACGGGTCCACGTTCGACCTGGGGTCCGGGAAGCCTACGAGCCTGCCGGCCACCGCGCCGGTGCCCGTGTACCCGGTGGAGATCGACGGCGACGAGGTGAAGGTGGAGATCGAATGACCGACAACGACGCGGCGACGCTGGAGGTGAAGGGCCTGCGGGTCTCGGTGGAGGGCAAGGAGATCCTCCGCGGCGTGGACCTGACGGTGCGCCAGGGAGAGGTCCACGCGCTGATGGGCCCGAACGGATCGGGGAAGTCCACGCTGGCCGGGGTGATCATGGGCCGGCCGGGCTACCAGGTCACCGGAGGGGACGTGCTGTGGGGGGGAGAGAGCATCCTGAAGCTGACCCCGGACGACCGGGCCCGCCGGGGGTTGTTCCTGGCCTTCCAGTACCCGGTCGAGGTCCCCGGCGTGTCGGTGGTGAACTTCCTGCGCTCGGCGTACAACGCTCTGAAGAACCCCACCGGCGACGACGACAAGAACGTCTCCGCCCTGGGGTTCCGCAAGCTCCTCAAGGAGAAGATGGGCCTGGTCGGCGTGGACGACGACATGGTCCGCCGGTACGTGAACCAGGGGTTCTCCGGCGGCGAGAAGAAGCGCATGGAGACCCTCCAGCTCGCGGTGCTGGAGCCGGAGGTGGCCATCCTGGACGAGACCGACTCCGGCCTGGACATCGACGCCCTCAAGGCCGTGGCCGGGGGGATCTCCCAGCTGGCCGGGCCGGACCTGGGCGTGCTGCTGATCACCCACTACCAGCGGATCCTCAACTACATCACCCCGGACCACGTCCACGTGCTCATGGCCGGCCGCGTCGTCCGCTCGGGCGGCCCGGAGCTGGCCCACGAGCTCGAGGAGAAGGGCTACGAGGGCCTGCGGGCCGAGCTGGGCATCACCGACGAGGCCGAGCCGGCGCCGACCACGAGCTGAGGGAGGGTACGATGGCCAAGGTGGCGGACGGCTTCGATGCGGCTCGGGTGCGGAAGGACTTCCCGGTCTTCGAGCGGGAGATGCGGGGCAAGCCGCTGGCGTACCTCGACAGCGCGGCCACCTCGCAGAAGCCCCGACAGGTGATCGAGGCCCTCACCGGGTTCTGGGAGCGGCACAACGCCAACGTCCACCGGGGCGTGTACGAGCTCGCCGAGGAGTCCACGGCCCTGTACGAGGGCGCCCGGGAGAAGGCCGCCGCGTTCCTGGGGGCCTCGGACCCCCACACGATCGTGTTCACCCGGGGGACCACCGAGGCCATCAACCTGGTGGCCCACGGGTGGGGCCGGAAGTTCCTCCGGGAGGGCGACGAGGTGGTGCTCACCGACCTGGAGCACCACTCGAACATCGTGCCGTGGCAGATGGCGGCCCGGGACACCGGGGCCGTGCTGCGGTACGTGGGGGTGGGTGACGATGGCCGGATCGAGCTGGATTCCGTCCGCGAGGTCCTGTCGCCCCGGGCCCGGCTGGTGGCCATCACGGGGATGTCGAACGTGCTGGGGACCATCCCCCCCATCCGGCACATCGCCGAGGCGGCCCACGACGCCGGGGCCCTGGTGCTGGTGGACGCGGCACAGATGGCCTCCCACATGCCGGTGGAGGTGGAGGCCCTGGACGCGGACTTCCTGGCGTTCTCCGGGCACAAGATGCTGGGGCCCACGGGCTCGGGCGGCCTGTACGGCAAGCGCCACCTGCTGAACGACATGGACCCGTTCCTGGGCGGGGGCGAGATGATCCAGGAGGTCCACGCCGAACACTCCACGTACAAGGAAGCCCCGTGGCGGTTCGAGGCCGGGACCCCGGCGTTCGGCCAGGCGGTCGGCCTGGGAGCGGCCATCGACTACCTGTCCGACCTGGGGATGAAGGCCGTGCGGGAGCACGAGCGGGAGCTCACCGCCTACGCCCTGGAGCGGCTGGCGGAGTCGGGGGCCAGGGTGTTCGGCTCGCAGGATCCCGACGAGCGCGGCGGCGCGGTGTCGTTCTGGTTCAAGGACGTTCACCCCCACGACCTGGCCACCGTGCTGGACCAGGAGGGGGTGGCCATCCGGGCTGGCCATCACTGCGCGCAGCCGCTGATGCGCCGGCTGGGCGTGCCCGCCACCGCGCGGGCCTCGTTCTACGTGTACAACACCACCGTGGACGTCGACCGGTTGGTGGAGGGGCTCCGCCGGGCCCAGGAGGTGTTCGGGTAGGTGTCGCTGGACGATCTCTACAAGGAGGTCATCCTCGACCACTACAAGAACCCGCGGAACAAGCGGCACCTCGCCGGCGCCACCGTGTCGCGCAGCAAGAACAACCCCCTGTGCGGTGACGACATCACCGTCCACGCCCACCTGGAGGACGGAGCCGTGGCGGACATCGCCTTCGAGGGACGGGGATGCTCGATCTCCCAGGCCTCGGCGTCGATGCTCACCGAATCGGTGAAGGGCAGGTCGATCGCCGAGGCCACGGAGGTGGCGTCGGGGTTCCGGGGGATGATGGAGGGGTCCGTGGACCCGGACGAGGACGCGTTCGGGGACCTGGTGGCCCTCCACGGCGTGACCAAGTACCCGGTCCGGATCAAGTGCGCCGTGCTGGCGTGGGACGTTCTCCAGGAGGCCCTCACCGGTGGCTCGTCGCCGGGCACCCCAACCGGCGACGCCTAGGCTCCGCCGGGCCGCGCCCTGGGACGCGCCTGCCGTGGCGCCATTGATCCTGGATGCGGCGTCGAGCCTGGAGCCCATCTACGGGGACCGCGACGCGGCCTTGCGGGCCATCGAAGCGACCTACCGGGCCGATCGCACCGAGCTCTCGCACCGGTTCGGGCTGGTGGCCGAGGACGAAGGGGTCCAGGGCATCGCCATCGCCTTCCCCGGACGGTTGTTCGGCTCGCTCAAGCTGGGGACCGGGGTGGTCCTGGCCCGGGTCGCCGGGGCCCGGCACCTGCCGGACCTGGTGCGGCGGGGGCGGATCCTGGACCGGCTGATGCCGGCGCCCCCGGGGGACGCGCTGTACGTCAGCGTCCTGTCCGTGTCGGCGGAGCAGCGCCGCCGCGGTGTGGCCACCGCGCTGCTCGAGCGGGCCGTCGCCGGCGCCGAGCGGCTGGGGATGGGCGTGTGCCTGGACGTGGGCCTGGAGAACGAGGGCGCCATCGCCCTGTACGAGCGCCTGGGGTTCCGGCAGGTGTCGGTCCGGGAGACCACCGAGATCGAACGCCGCCTGATCCCCACCCCCGGCTCCGCCCGCCTGGAACGCCGCTGAGCGGCTCAGCTGAAGCGGAAGGCGGCGAACAGGACGCCGTTCAGTAGCGTCATCGCCGTGATGAACACGAGCAGCTGCGATCGGGCGACCCGATGGATCTCGGCCCGCAGTTCTTCCTTCACCAAGCCCAGGTCTTCCTTCGTGGCCACGGAACCCGCTCCACCCGTCGGCAGGTGGGCCATCACGGGAACGAGCGGAGGGAGCGGAGGACGGCCTCGCAGATGTCCACCCTCCCGCCGATCTGGAGCATGCCCTCGTACAGCACCACGTCGGCGTCGGCCCGCCGGCCGGCCACCGAGGCGAACGCGTAGCCGCGCCCGGTGATGACGGCGTCCGGGCGGCTGCCCTCGGGGGGTTCGTAGCCCGCCTCCAGCCCCTGGTGCCAGGTCCCCTCGCCGACCCCTTCCAGCTCCACCTGGACGCTGGCCCCGGGGAATGACAGACCGTCGCGGTCCAGCGAATAGGGGAGCAGGCGGATCGCCAGGTCGTTCACGCAGAAGATCGGGCGGTGCTCCAGCCGGGGCGGCTGGCCCCCGCCCTCCAGGAGGTCCTCTCCGTGGACCCACCACTCGGCCACCCGTATCTGCATGAGGTAGCCGGTCCGCACGTCGTCCACGGTCCACGGCAGCTCGCGGTCCCGCCAGTCCTCGTCGGTGACCTTGGAGGCCCGGGCCAGCAGCAGGTCGGCGGCCCGGCCCCACTCCAGGGCCAGCGACAGATGGGGGGTGTCCGCCCGGCGGGCCACCGACCAGTCGTTCCACCCGTCGGCGGTGAACGGTTCCCCCTCCAGCGACTTGCGGTACTCGTCGAGCTCGGAGGGGGGCTCCCCTCCCAGGACCGCGGCGGCGGCCACCTCGGAGGCGGCCAGGTGGGCCAGCACGTTCTTGACCCTCCACCCCTGGCAGGGGCTGTCGGCCTCCCACCGGTCGGGGGGCGTGTACTGGATCACCCGTCCCAGCGCGTCGCGCTCGTGACGGGCCACTCCCAGCAGCCAGGTGCGTTCGAGCATGTCTCCTTCCGGCCGAACGGCCAGAATCTTACCGTGCGCGTGGTGGCCGCTCCGGACAAGTTCAAGGGAACCCTGTCGGCTCCCGAGGCCGCCCGGGCCGTGGCCGCCGGGTGGCGGGACGCCGACCCCCGGGCCGAGGTGGACGAGGTCCCCGTGGCCGACGGGGGGGAGGGCACCCTCGACGCCCTGCTGGCCGCCCTGGGAGGGGACCGCTACCGCGTTCGGGTGACCGGCCCCCTGGGCGACCCGGTGGATGCTTCCTACGGCGTGGCCCGCACGCCGGAGGGACTGGTGGCCATCGTGGAGATGGCCCAGGCCTCCGGCCTGCGGCTGGTCTCCGAGCGGCGCCGGGACCCCCTGCGGGCCACCACCCGCGGCACCGGCGATCTGATCCTGGAGGCCTGCCGCCACCGTCCGGACCGGGTGATGGTCGGCGTGGGCGGCAGCGCCACGAACGACGCCGGGGCGGGCATGGCCCAGGCGCTGGGGGTCCGGCTCCTCGACGAGGCCGGCCGCGACCTCCCCCCCGGCGGGGCCGCGCTGCGGAGACTGGCCCGCATCGACGTTCGGGGGCTGCACCCTGCGGTTCGGGATGCCGAGGTGGTGGTGATCTGCGACGTGGACAACCCGCTGGTCGGCCCGGTGGGGGCCTCGGCCGTGTACGGGCCGCAGAAGGGGGCCAACCCGCGGGACGTGGCCGACCTGGACGAGGCCTTGGCCCACTTCGCCGCGGTGGCCAATCGAGACCTGGGCATCGACCTTCGTCACATCCCCCGCACCGGTGCGGCGGGGGGCCTGGGCGCGGGGCTCCTGGCCTTCCTGGGGGCCAGGCTCCGCCCTGGGTTCGACGTGGTGGCCGGCCTGCTCGACCTTCGGCGGCGGCTGGAGGGCGCGGACGTGGCCGTGACCGGCGAAGGCCGGTACGACCGGCAGACTGAGCGGGGCAAGGCCCCGAGCGGCCTCCTCGGGCTGGCGGTGGAGGCGGGGTGCCGCACGGTCCTGATCGCGGGCCAGGTGGACCCCGGCGGTGACCCTCCGGCCGACCTGGTGTACTCGCTGGCGGAGCGGGCGGGGACGGAGGCGGCCCTGGCGCGGCCCGGCGACCTGGTGCGCGACGCGGCCCGGGAGGCCGCCGAGACGCTCCTGGCGGAGACGGAGGCGTAGCGGTGGCCAGGACGAGGGCGGTCGACCGGGTGCGGCAGGCGGCGGCGCCCTGGGCCTGGAGGTGGACGTCCGGGAGTTCCCCGAAGGCACGAAGACCGCGGTGGATGCCGCCAGGGCGGTGGGGTGCGAGGTGGGACAGATCGTGAAGTCGCTGGTGTTCGTGGCCGGGTCCGAGCCGTTCCTGGCGCTCACCTCCGGGCCCAACCGGGCCGACACCGACCGGCTGTCGGAGCTGATGGGCGGCCGCCCGGTCCGCCGGGCCACCCCGGACGAGGCCCGGGAGGTCACCGGCTACTCGATCGGGGGGACGCCGCCGTTCGGGTATCCTCGAGCGCTCACGATCTTCGTGGACCGGGACCTCCTCGCCTTCCGGGAGCTGTGGGCCGCCGCCGGGACCCCCCGGGCGGTGTTCCCCCTCACACCCGAGGAGCTGCTCCGGGCCACCGGTGCCCACCCGGCCGACTTCAGGGAGGGATCCGGTTCGCAGGGCCCGGGCCGGATATAATCGGGGCATGGAAGCCACTGCCAGGACCGAGCAGGGAACCGAGACCATCACCCTGACCGAGGCCGCCGCGGGCAAGGTCAAGGAGCTCCTGGAGCAGGAGGGCCAGTCCGACGTGGTGCTTCGCGTCGCGGTGCAGCCGGGGGGGTGCTCGGGCCTGCGCTACGCCATGTACCTCGACGACAAGGTCGGCGAGGCCGACGTCACCGCGGAGCAGCACGGGGTCCGCCTGGCCATGGACCGCATGAGCGCCCCGTACCTCAAGCAGGCCACGATCGACTTCGTGGACACCCTGGAGGCCAGCGGGTTCACGATCGACAACCCGGTGGCCCAGGGCACCTGCGCCTGCGGCCACTCGTTCCACTAACCTCGCGGAAGCGTTGGCGCGGGAGGTTACCCTCCGGTAGCATCCTGCGTCACCATGCCCGATATCGCCGCCTACCAGCACGGCATCTGCCCTCGCTCCGAGGCGTTGGTGGCGGCCACCCGCGACCTGGAGCGAGGCCGGACCACGCCCGACGCCGTGGAGGAGCTCTTCCGCCGGGAGCGGGAGGGGCTCATCTCGGTCCAGCGGGAGGCCGGGCTGGACCTGCTCTCGGACGGGCTGCTGCGGTGGCAGGACATCTTCCGGCCGCTGGTGGAGGCCACCCCGGGCCTGGACGCCGAGACGCTGGTGCGGTGGTTCGACAACAACTCGTTCTTCCGGGCCCCCCGGGTGACCCGCCCCCTGGGCCCGGTGGCCCTTCCACGGGTCTTCGAGGGGCCGCCCGAGCCCGCGGTGGCCACGCTGCCCTCCCCGTACCTGTTCTCCCGGGCGGCCCAGGCCGACGGCGATCGCGACGAGCTGCTCGAGCGGCTGGCCGCCGAGGTGCTGGCCCCCGTGGCCGAAGGCCTGGCCGGGCGGGGCTACCGCCTGATCCACCTGGAGGAGCCGTGGCTGACGTTCTTCGGCATCGACGAGCGTTCCTGGGACCCGCTCGCCCGGGGTCTCCGGGCCATCCGTGACGCCGCCGGGGGAGCGCCGGTGGTGCTGCACACCTACTACGGGGACGCCGCCCCCCACGCCGATCGCCTCCGCCGGCTCCCGGTGGATGCGGTGGGCATCGACTTCGTGGAGACGGACGTCGACGCCCTGCCGGCTCCGTGGGAGACGGGCCTGCTGGTGGGGTGCGTCGACGGCCGCCGCTCCGTGCTGGAGACGCCCGACGTGGCGGCCAAGTTCGTGGAGCAGGCGGCCGAGCGTCTGGAGCCGACCGCGCTGTACGTGTCCTCGAACAGCGAGGTGGAGCTGCTGCCCCGCGACGTGGCCGAGGGGAAGATCAGGCTGCTGGGCGAGGTTGCCACCCTGGTGAAGGAGTCGCTCCGGTGACCGGATTCACCAAGCCGCTGCTGACCCACGAGCTGGGGTCGCTGGCCAAGCCGAACTGGCGGGTCAAGGCCATCTCCGGCCGGTCGCTGACCGACCGCGACCTGGAGGAGGCCCGCGCGTGGGGGCGGCGGCTGGCCGTGCCGGACCACGAGGACCTGGTGGAGCTCCTGCGGCAGGCCCCGCTCGACCCCGATCAGAAGGCCGAGGTCAAGCGATGGTCGAGCCGGTACGGGGTCCGGTTCCTGGAGTCCGTGGGGCTCGACGTGGTGTACGACGGGGAGCAGCAGCGCTCGGAGATGTACGCCTGGGCCATCGCCCACGCGAAGGGCTTCGCGTGGCGGGGGAGCGTGCGGGCCTTCGACAACAAGTACTACTCGAAGGCCGCGGTGACGGGGCCGATCTCGCTGTCCGAGCCGTACCACAACGAGGAGTTCGCATTCGTTCGCTCGGTGGCGGGGGCGGACCTCAAGGTGCCTATCACCGGGGCCTACACGATCGCCGACTGGTCCTTCGACGAGCGCTACCTCACCGACACGGACCTGACCGGCCCGGCCGCCGCCCGGCAGGCCCGGTGCCATGGGGCCCGGCGGGAGTTCATCCTGGACGTGGCCCGGAACCTCATCCGGCCGAACCTGGAGGCGCTGATCGGCCTGGGGGCGGGATGGCTCCAGATCGACGAGCCCGGCGGTTCCACCGACCCCGACGAGCTCGACCTGTTCGTGGAGAGCTTCAACGAGAGCGTGGCGGGGCTGGAGGGCACGTTCTCCACCCACCTGTGCTTCTCGGACTACGACCTGTTCTTCCCGAGCATCGAAGGCATGAGCGAGTGCCGGCAGTACGCCGTGGGCTTCGCCAACTACGACCGCCGTGACCTGGGGACCTCCGATGACGACCGCCCCGGGTACCGGGTCATCAGGAAGTTCCGCGACCTGCCCTACCGCCCGGCCCTGGGGGTGGGCGTGCTGGACATCCACACGGACTTCGTGGAGCCCCCCGAGCTGGTCCGCGACCGGGTCCTGTACGCGGTGGGGGTGTTCGGCGACCCCGAACGGATCCACGTGATCCCCGACTGCGGGCTGCGCACCCGGTCATGGGACGTGGCCTACCGCAAGCTCGACAGCATGGTGGCCGGGGTCGAGCTGGCCCGCAAGGACCTCGGCCTGTAGCCGCTACCCCCCGGACCCCCTCCCACTGGGGGGTCCGCTCCCCATCTGGGCGGCGGCCGCCTCGCTCGGGGGGAGCTACCCTCCCGGACCCCCTTCAACCGGCCCGAGACGGAGTACCATCTGAGCAGCAGGTACTGTTGATCTCAGGAGGGAGGAGGCCGGGCCGAGGCCCGGCCGGCGCATCTGTGGCCACGAAGGCGGTCGAGCAGCGCGAGCAGGTGGTGGTGCGCTTCGCCGGGGACTCCGGTGACGGCATGCAGCTCACCGGGACACGGTTCACGAACGCCACCGCCATGGTGGGCAACGACCTGGCCACCTTGCCGGACTTCCCGGCCGAGATCCGGGCCCCCGCGGGGACGCTGCACGGGGTCTCCGCCTTCCAGATCCACTTCGCCGCCCGGGACATCCTGACCCCCGGTAACCGGCCGAACGTGCTGGTGGCCATGAACCCGGCTGCGCTGAAGACGAACCTCGGCGACCTGGAGAAGGGCGGCATCCTCATCGCCAACGAGGACGGCTTCACCGACCGCAACCTGGAGAAGGCCGGCTACGGGGCCAACCCTCTGGAGGACGGCTCGCTGGAGGGCTACCAGGTGTACACGGTGCCGATGACCACGATGACCGTCCGGGCCCTGGAGGGGATCTCCGGCATCACCAAGAAGGAGGCCGAGCGGTCGAAGAACTTCTTCTCCCTGGGGCTGGTGTCGTGGATGTACGGGCGGCCCACCGAGGTCACCGAGCGGTGGATCAACAAGAAGTTCGCCAAGGACGAGAACGTCCGGGACGCGAACCTGTCGGCGTTCCGGGCCGGGTGGAACTTCGGCGAGACCACCGAGGTCTTCGCCGTCCACTACGAGGTCAAGCCGGCACCGGCGGCGCCGGGGACGTACCGGAACGTCAGCGGCGCCCTGGCCACCTCCCTGGGTCTGGTGGCCGCCAGCGTGCGCAGCGGGCTGCCGCTGTTCTACGCCAGCTACCCGATCACGCCGGCCTCGGAGCTGCTCCACATCCTGTCGAGGAACAAGAACTTCGGTGTCCGCACGTTCCAGTCGGAGGACGAGATCGCCGCGGCCAACATGGCTCTGGGGGCCGCGTTCGCCGGCCACCTGGGGGTGACCGGGACCAGCGGTCCGGGCATGGACCTCAAGGCAGAGACCCTGGGCCTGGCGGTGACCCTGGAGCTGCCGATGGTGATCGTGGACGTCCAGCGGGCCGGTCCGTCCACCGGGATGCCGACCAAGTCGGAGGCGGCGGACCTGCTGATGGCCATGTACGGCCGCCACGGCGAGGCCCCGATGCCGATCGTGGCCGCCTACACCTCCTCGAACTGCTTCGACGCCGCCCTGGAGGCGTCCCGCATCGCTGTCAGGTACCGGACCCCGGTGATCCTGCTGACCGACACGTTCCTGGCCAACTCCTCGGAGCCGTGGAAGGTGCCCGAGGTGGACTCGCTCCCGCTGATCGACCCCGGGTTCGCCACCGAGCCGAACCACGGGGAGGAGTTCTGGCCGTACCTCCGGGACGAGAACCTGGCCCGCCCGTGGGCGGTGCCGGGGACGCCGGGCCTGGAGCACCGGGTGGGCGGGCTGGAGAAGGAGGCCGACAGCACCGGCAACATCTCCTACGACCCCGACAACCACGAGTGGGCCACCCAGCTCCGGGCGGCCAAGATCCTGGCGATCGCCGACGACATCCCCGAGCTGGCGGTGGACGACCCCGGTGGGGACGCCGAGCTGCTGATCCTGGGCTGGGGGTCCACGTACGGGGCCATCCGGGTGGCCTGCGACCGGGCCCGGGAGCGGGGTCGCAATGTGGCCCGGGCCCACCTGTACCACCTCAACCCGCTGCCGCGGAACACCGGCGAGGTCCTGCGCCGGTACCGCCAGGTGCTGGTCCCGGAGATGAACACCGGCCAGCTCCTGAAGATCGTCCGGGCCGAGTTCCTGGTCCCGGCCGAGGGCTACAACAAGGTCCAGGGCCAGCCGATCTTCTCCGAGGAGATCGAGGCCGAGGTCGACCGGAGGCTGGGATGACCGGCGGGAACGGGCAGGGCAACGGCCAGGAGGTCCCCCTGACCCTGACCAAGAAGGATTTCACCAGCGACCAGGAGCCCCGGTGGTGCCCCGGCTGCGGCGACTACGCCATCCTGTCCACGGTGCAGGCCTTCCTCCCGGAGCTGGAGGTCCCGCCCCACAAGATGGTGTGGGTGGCCGGGATCGGCTGCGCGGGACGGTTCACCTACTACGTGGACACCTACGGGGTCCACGGCATCCACGGCCGGGCACCCGCCCTGGCCACGGGGATCGCCACGGCCCGCCCGGACCTGTCGGTGTGGGTGGCCACCGGGGACGGCGACTCGTTGTCGATCGGGGGCAACCACCTGATCCACGCGCTGCGGCGAAACGTCGACATCAAGATCCTGCTGTTCAACAACCAGATCTACGGCCTGACCAAGGGCCAGTACTCTCCCACCTCCGAGGAGGGCAAGGTCACCAAGTCCACGCCGTTCGGCTCCGTGGACCACCCCTTCAACCCGGTGGCCCTGGCCATCGGGGCCGAGGGCACGTTCGTGGCCCGGACGCTGGACAACGACCGCCAGCACTTCACCGCGGTGCTGCGGGCGGCGGCGGCCCACAGGGGCGCGGCGTTCGTGGAGATCTACCAGAACTGCAACGTGTTCAACGACGGGGCTTTCGCCGCGGTGCGGGACAAGCAGCACGGGGCCCGGGAGAACCAGATCCGCCTGGAGCACGGGCAGCCGATCCGGTTCGGGGCGCAGGGGGAGAGGGGCGTGGTCCAGCGCCCCGACGGCAGCCTGGAGATCGTGGACGTGGAGGCGGTGGGGGAGGAGCACCTGCTGGTCCACGACGCCCACCGCAGGGAGCCCTCGCTGGCCTTCGCCCTGGCCCACCTGTCCGAGCGGCCCACCGGCCCCACGCCGATCGGGGTGTTCCGGGACGTGTCCAGGCCGGTCTACGGCGAGGCCATGGAGGCCCAGCTCGACCAGGCGGTGGACAAGCTCGGCGAAGGGGACCTGGGCGCCCTGCTCGGCTCCGGCGACACCTGGACGGTGGAGTAGCCGCCCCCTCAGAGGCTGTCGCGTAAACCCTCGGTAAACGGTCGCGGATGTGCTCGCCAGCAAGTCTCCCTGCGGGGACAATGACATCGGTGTAGTTCGCTCCCGAGCCCTTATGGAGGCAGCCGATGGCCTA